>NZ_FNDQ01000029.1 GCF_900099675.1 Myroides phaeus | reverse complement strand
CGCATTAATTTAAATGGAATGAGCCCGGTAGAATACCGAGCTCATTATATTAAAAAGATTGCATAACTTCGTCCAACTTTTTGGGGTCAGTCCATAATTATGCTTTTCTATTCATTAGCGAACTAATTTCTTGTATTTTAATCGAGTTGGAGCAACATCTCCTAATCGTTTCTTACGGTTTTCTTCGTAGTCTGAGAACGACCCTTCAAAGAAGTAAACTTGCGAATCTCCTTCAAACGCTAAGATATGCGTACAGATACGGTCTAAGAACCAACGGTCGTGGGAAATCACTACTGCACATCCTGCAAAGTTTTCCAAACCTTCTTCTAAAGCACGTAGTGTATTTACGTCTAAGTCATTCGTAGGCTCATCCAGTAAAAGTACGTTACCCTCTTCTTTTAACGTCATTGCTAAGTGAAGGCGGTTTCTTTCTCCTCCTGATAATGTAGCCACTTTCTTGTTTTGATCAGATCCACCAAAGTTAAAACGACTTAAATAAGCACGTGAATTCACTTGGCGTCCTCCCATCATAATCAATTCTTGACCATCACAGAAGTTTTCCCAAATAGATTTCTCAGGATCAATATTACTATGAGATTGGTCAACGTAAGCAATCTTAACAGTTTCTCCAATATCAAATGTACCACCGTCTGGTGTTTGTTCTCCCATAATCATACGGAAGATAGTAGACTTACCAGCACCGTTAGGTCCAATAATACCAACAATACCCGCTTGAGGCAAAGTAAAGTTTAAATCATCATATAATAATTTATCACCAAATGCTTTAGCAACATTTTTCGCTTCAATTACATTCGTACCTAAACGTGGTCCATTAGGAATATAGATCTCTAATTTCTCTTCTAATTGTTTTTGGTCTTCATTTAATAATTTATCGTAATTCTGTAACCTTGCCTTTTGCTTAGTTTGACGTCCTTTAGCACCTTGACGTACCCAATCTAACTCACGCTCAAGGTTTTTACGACGTTTAGAAGCTACTTTTTCTTCTAAAGCTAAACGTTTAGACTTCTGATCTAACCAAGAAGAATAATTTCCTTTCCAAGGAATACCCTCACCTCTGTCTAATTCAAGAATCCATCCAGCCACATTATCTAAGAAATAACGGTCGTGGGTTACTGCAATTACAGTTCCTTTATACTGCTGTAAGTGTTGCTCTAACCAATGTACAGACTCCGCGTCTAAGTGGTTGGTAGGCTCATCTAACAATAATACGTCTGGGTTTTGTAATAACAAACGACATAAAGCCACACGTCTTTTTTCTCCACCAGACAACACGCTAACGGGTGTATCTCCTTCTGGCGTACGCAAAGCATCCATAGCAATAGCTAACTTTGTATCAAGTTCCCAAGCACCTGCTGCGTCAATCTTATCTTGTAACTCAGCTTGGCGATCCATCAGTTTTTGCATTTTATCTGCATCTTCATAAACTTCTGGCAAACCAAACATATCATTTATCTGATTAAATTCGTCAAGAATAGCAACTGTTTCAGCAGCACCCTCTCTAACGATTTCAATCACCGTTTTAGTTTCATCTAACTGTGGTTCTTGCTCTAAGTATCCAACAGTATATCCTGGAGCAAACACAACGTCTCCTTGATAGTTTTTATCTACCCCTGCTATAATCTTTAACAAAGAAGACTTACCTGAACCGTTTAAACCAAGAATACCAATTTTAGCTCCATAGAAAAAGCTCAAATAAATATCCTTAAGAACAGTTTTATTTGTCGATGAGTAAGTTTTACTCACTTTCGACATCGAAAAAATTACCTTTTTATCGTCTGACATAAAGTAAAATATATTGAATTTAATGATTACTAACCTACTACAAAGCCAAGTAGTCTTTTGTAGCAGACAAGCCAAAAATAAGATTTATTACTCAGATTAAAAAGCTGTTTTCTATTTTGAGGTTATAATTGTATTTGAGTGTGTCTTTTTAAGTAAGAAGGCGTTTTACTTAATCTTTCAACAGAAGATTACATTCTAAATAACACACGAGATAGTTTACCGAAATATTAACAAAAATATTTCCTAAATCTATTGTAGAATTGTGTTTTAAATGGTAATTTGTAGTCAAAATAAATAAGCTCACAGCTATGACAAATTATTCTCTATTTACAGAAAAGGATTTTTGTGAAAACAATCACGAAAACAACTATTATGATCCATCAATCGACGCATACGTTTGTCCGTCTTGCGAGGCTATTTCGCCTGCGAATGCTATATTTCACGCAGAGGACAAAACAGAAGATGAGTATGAACATCATATTGGAATCTAAAGCAATGCTTTATAGAGTCTTGTAAACGGCTTACTGTGAGACGAGTCGTTTACAAGATTTTTTTTTATTACTACTGCAACTACCTATAACCGCAAGAGTCTGCCTTTCTTATTCAGAATATAAACAATAGCGACTACTTTACATTATGGCATAAAAAAAGTCACCTGTTTCCAGATGACTCGTATTGTATTTAAACTCTACCTTTTAATGCGTTAAAAACCCAAGCAATAGCAAAGAAACCAATTCCAACTGCTGTGAAACCCCATCCTGCTATTTCAGAGTATTTAAATGCACCCAAACAGATTAATAGAACCCCCATTAAAATCATAATCAACGTCGCATATCCTAAAATTCTGTTTTTGTTTAATTTGTAAGCCATTATATGTATTTTTAATTAAAAATCTTAACCAACATCTCTTTCAACAAATCAGCGTGAGGCATTGCCTGCGCTCCTACTCCTTTACTTTTTAAATCGATGTCTTTTAAATGTGCAATAATTGCACTTACTTGTTTCATCTTATAAGTTCTAAAACCAATTTCATAGTCTTTTATCGCATATTGACTAACCTTTAATTGTTTCATCACATTGGTAGACGACTTGTCTTTTAACCCGTGATATAATAAAAGCTTAGAAAAATAAGAATACACAAGCCCCATTGTTAATACAATAGGATTGTTTTTTGTGTTCTGAGCAAAGTAATTAGCAATTTTATACGCTTTTAACTGATTGCGATCTACAATTGCTTTAATTAATTCAAAATTATTAAAATCTTTACTAATACCAATATTTCTTTCAACTACCTCTCCTGTAATTTGAGTTCCCTTTGGTAAAATAATAGTAAGTTTATTGATTTCATTTGCAATCTTAGACAGATCTGTTCCTAAGAACTCTACCAGCATAGCCAAAGCCTTAGGTTCAATATCATAGCCAATAGAAGTTAGGTGTTTTTTTAACCAAGCTTCAATCTGATATTCTCTTAATTTCTTGCTTTCAAAAATTACACCAGTTTTTTCAATAGCCTTATAAACCTTTTTACGCTTGTCTAATGTTTTGTATTTATAACAAAAAACTAATACTGTAGAAGGCTGAACTTGTCCGACATAACTTTCAAGTTGATCTATTGTTCTTGCCAGCTCTTGAGCTTCTTTAACAATAATAACCTGTTTTTCTGCCATCAAAGGAAAACGCTTTGCATTAGACACTATTTCCGGAATAGTTACATCTCTTCCGTATAACACCATTTGATTAAACCCTTTCTCTTCTTCAGTCAATACATTTTGTTCAATATATTCAGATATCTTATCTATGTAGTACGGTTCTTCACCCATTAAAAAGTATATTGGTGCAGTCTGCCCAGATTTTATACCCTTAATTATCTCTTTAACTTGATCCAAAATATTAGTTTTATTTAATTTCTCAATACGTGTAGAAAAAAATATCTTTGCATTATGCAAAGACTTAATTTTCTTTCGTTTGATTTCAGGTTCAAAAATAGTGAAAATAAGCTATCTATTTTTGATGTTATTCGTAAAAAGTTTATCCTTCTTACTCCTGAAGAATGGGTCCGACAGCACGTTGTTCACGATTTACTATATGTTAAAAAGTACCCTATTTCACTAATAAGTGTAGAAAAAGTAGTGCGAATTAACGGAATGACAAAGCGTTACGATGTGGTTGTATTTAAACCCAACGGTGAGATTGCAATCTTAATTGAGTGCAAAGCTCCACAAATAAATATTACGCAACAAACCTTTGACCAAATAGCTCGCTACAATTTTCAGTTGCGAGCAGACTTTTTATATGTAACAAATGGCCTTAATCACTATTATTGTAAAATGGATTATGAGCAAAGCAAATACATATTTTTAAAAAACTTACCCGATTATAAAAATGGGTTATAAGAACTGTATTATGAATAAAAAATTTGCGGTTGTTATCTTAAATTGGAATGGAGAAAAATTGTTAAAACAATTTCTACCATCCGTTATAGAAAATTCACAACAAGCTAATATATATGTTATAGACAATGCATCTACAGATAGTTCTATTGATGTATTAAAAAAGGAATTCCCAACAGTTAAGATTATTGTAAACCAAGGAAACTACGGTTTTGCGAAAGGATATAATGAAGGTTTAAAATCAATTAATGAACCTTATTTGGTTTTAGTTAATTCAGATATTGAAGTTACACCAAACTGGCTACCTCCCGTGCAAGAAATATTAGATAATCAGCCAGAAGTAGCTATTGTTCAACCAAAGATATTAGACTATAAAAGGAAAACACATTTTGAGTACGCAGGTGCAGCAGGTGGTTTTATAGACGCATATGGGTTTCCCTTTTGTAGAGGAAGGATATTTGATACAATAGAACAAGATAATGGTCAATACAATGACATAACTGACATCTTTTGGGCATCTGGTGCTTGTTTTTTCATTCGCAACGAAGTTTACCAACAATTAGGAGGATTTGATGAAGACTACTTTGCCCATCAAGAAGAAATAGACTTATGTTGGCGCGCACAAAATATCGGTTACCACATTAAATATTGTGGATTTTCCACAGTTTTCCACGTTGGAGGAGCAACACTACAATACCAAAGTCCAAAGAAAACATATTTAAATTTTCGAAATTCACTATTGACATTGTACAAGAACTTACCAAAAAAAGAAAAGTTTAATACAATCTTTTTGCGTTTATGTTTAGATGGTATTGCAGGAATAAGATATATGCTACTGTTTCAACCAAAGCACTGTTTTGCTATTGTACGCTCACATTTTGCTTTTTACAAGCGAATTTCAAGCTTCAAAAACAAAGTCAGTAAAACGCCAAAATGTGATTATTATAAAACAAAGTCCATAGTAAAATTGTATTATCTTCAAAATCAGAAAGAATATCTTAAAATATTCGAAACAAAATAATTATTCATTCGTTTCTTATTTTGCACGCATTTTGCTATATTTGACATAACAATTCAATCATTTTTTTAATTATGAGAAAAGTAGTTTTAGGATTATCAGTTTTAGCTTTAGTAATGACATCATGTGGTACTAAACAAAAAATTGCTGATTTAGAATTAAAAAATAAAGAAGTTCAAGATTTATTAAACACTTGTACTATTAAATTAAATTCTACATTAGCAGAAAAGAATGCATTAGCAAATCAAGTTGATCACTTGAAAAAGAACACAAATGATTTAATTAGCAATGTAGGTAACTTAACAATGTTATCTTCTAAAGGAGCTGAAAATCTTGAGAAATCTTTAGAAAGCTTAAAAGAGAAAGATTTAAAAATCTCTCGTTTACAAGATGCAATTACTAAGAAAGACTCTGTTACTTTAGCATTAGTAAGAAGCGTTAAGAAAGAAGTTGGTTTTGACGATCCAGATATTCAAGTAAACGTAGAAAAAGGAGTTGTTTACATTTCTATTGCTGATAAATTATTATTTAAAACAGCAGGATACGAAGTTAACGATAAAGCTAAAAAAGTATTAGCTAAAGTTGCTGCTATCGCGAAAAGCAAACCAGACTTCGAAGTTATGGTTGAAGGACACACTGATAATGTGCCAATCAAAAATGCTATGATGAGAGACAACTGGGACTTAAGTGTTAAACGTGCAGTTTCTATCGTTCAAGTATTACAAAGTGATTTTGGTTTAAACCCTAATCAATTAGTAGCTTCTGGACGTGGAGAGTATGTGCCATTAGTTGATAATGATAGCGCTGAGAACAAAGCGAGAAACAGAAGAACAAGAATCGTTCTTCTACCAAAAATCGATCAATTCTATGATATGATCGAAAAAGAAATGAAAGAACTTGCAAAAGGTAAATAATTTGAAAAGGCCACTCTTAATCGAGTGGCCTTTTTTTTATTTGATTTTTTCTTACTCTTAATCTTCCCTTCCTTCCCCCTATAATTTAGAAAGTATAAACAAATATTACTAAAAACCATCTTTTTAGACACTTTACAAGTTTTATATCTTTATTTACCTATAAAAACAGTCATATATGAATAAATTATCGTACTTTTAGTAATGATATTTAATTTAATTATGAACGACATAACAACAAACTTTATCAACTTTGACATCATTGGAGATATTCATGGTCATAGTAACGATTTAAAACAACTTTTATCAGCTTTAGGATACACCACATCTAATGGCTATTTTCAACATCCTGAAAGAAAAGTATTATTTATAGGAGATTATATTGACAGAGGAGTTAATGTAATTGAAGTACTCGATATAGTAAAAAAAATGGTAGATAACAATCAAGCAATTGCTCTAATGGGAAACCACGAGTACAATGCTATTTGTTATAATACTAAATCTTCTAAAGGAGAATACCTTCGACCACATAACAAGAAAAACTTTAATCAACACGCTGTTACAATGGCAGCTTTTATGCAAGATGCTGAATTGTATAAAATGTACATTGAATGGTTTAAAACTCTTCCTCTTTTCTTTGAAAATGACAGTTTTAGAGCAGTACATGCTTGTTGGGATGATAAGGGAATTGATGTGCTTAAAAAGAAGTTAGTCAATAATTGTTTAACAGATGAATTATTAGAAGAATCAAGTACTGTTGGTACTGAACTTCACTTAGCTGTTGAACACGCTTTAAAAGGAAAAGAAGCAACTCTACCTGAAGGATTGAGCTTTATTGACAATGATCGTATCTTAAGAACTGAATTCCGCATTAAATGGTGGGAAAACCCTCAAGAAATGACATATAACAATATGAGCATTCATCCAATTGATAATTTACCAAATACACCATTCCAATCAGAAGAAAAAAGCTACTATAAACAAGGTGAAAAACCAGTTTTCTTTGGTCATTATTGGATGCCTTATTCTGAAAATCAAAAACCTACAATATTAAAAGACAACGTTTGTTGCCTGGATTTTAGCATTGCTAAAGACGGGAAACTTATTAGTTACCGTTATTCAGGAGAAAACATTTTAGACTCAACTAAAATTGCTTTTATAAAATAGTAGTTCCCATGTTTAAGTACATCAAGCATTTTTTTAAACCAAGTGTATCTACAGAAGAAAAAAAACCTTCTGTGGACAGTTATTCTCTATCAAAAAATGAAGATGTTATTTATATAGAAAATGGCTATTTAATAAGCAAAAACAAGATTAACTATTATAAGTGTCGTCAGTCTATCGACCACATTCAAGTTCTATATTTTACCTGCATAAATAACAAAGGATTGTTGTTTGTTGCAGGTAAACATAATAGTTACATTCCATTATCTTCTGAGAACTTCGCTAACACTTTCGAGCAACTATCAACTGTATTAGGGTTTTCAAAACAACTCTTATCTGAATTTACAAATACGACTTTCTGTGATAGAAATCTATTCATTTGGGCAAGAAAAAACGAAACAAATTACACAATTTTAGAGAGCAAAACTTCTTGTGACATATTAAAAGGGTATGAAATTCAGAACTCACAGAAAACTTTTATCTCTTGGGATACAACTTACGATGAAGTTATTAAATTAAAAGAAATTGAAACTTGTAAACTTGACAACGAAGATGATTTAGTAAAGTACACCTTTACAATACCAGTGCGCGTTGGAGATGTTATCCTAAATAATTTTTCTTTTTATGATTGTCTAAGAAAAAATATTGCTGTTGGATCTTATTTTTCATACTGTGAAAATAGTGACCCCTATAATAAACCTTATACTGAGCTAAAAAATTTACTTTTAAGCTATAAAGAATTAAATAGTCTAAAACTTAATAAAACAGAAGAGAACGAATATATTTCAAGCACTACTATACAAACTGAACATCAAGAATTCTATTTATCGAATGCTTATCCAGCTTCTTTAGATGCTGGCAATATGAAGGTATTTTTCTTAGTAACTAATCTAAAAGAATACCCTGAATCTGTTATTTATCCTAAACACACACAAAAATTAGCAATAAGTCATTGCACAACTCTTGGTGATTCTATTTATTTAGATACTCAAACTTATAAAGAAAACCCTAACATTTATAGAATACCTACATTCATACAGGAAATATCACATAATAAACCATTCATCTGGATTGACGAAAAAAATGATGAAGTTGGATTTTCTGATGATTTATACACTCACTTAATACCACGTAAAGAGATAGAATACTTTTTCTTTCAATCAACTGTTAGCGAAGGGAATATACTTTTATATAAATTATGTGTCAAATTAAAGTCTAATGAGACACAGTTAGATGTGTTAAAATCTTATTCTAACTCCCTTATTCTTTTTGAAGAGCAAATCAAGAGAGATATACCAATTCCTTTCAAAAGTCATTTAGATGATTATATCGATTAATTTAATGATTACAACAATGCTTCAATACGCAGTATTCCTGTACGTTGACATACCAATCTAAAACGCTTGTACTCAACTTTGTCTTCATATTTAATCTGAGATATAATATTTAAATAATATACCTTATCTGCCAAAATCTCATCAAGCTCTCCATCTTTTTTAAGCGTGTATAAAGCAACATAAGGGTTGTTCATTCTTTGAGTCAATCTTGTAATATTAAATCTTAAAATATCGTGTATTCCATCAAAAGCATAAGTACTTTCTTGCAAAACCTTACTGTTCTCTAAACATACCCTTTTTCGGTATAGCATTATTTTCTCATTGTGAATTCTATTTTCCACTTCTAACAAAGCAGATCGATCACGGAGATTTAAAACCTCTTCTGGAACTTTATCCTCAGTAATAAAGTCAGAAGCTTCTTTCATCCATCCAATTTTTTGATCTTTTACACTTATCACAGTGTTATTGTCAAAATACTTGCCTCCTAATTTTCCTGCAAAATAAAATCGCATCAACTCTTTGATTCGATCTTTCAACATATAACTTATTACTAAAGCAACAAACAAAGGCATTGTAAAGTTCCCATATTTCTGTTGAAATGAAAAAGCAATCATCGTAGCAAAAATCATTGACACACCAGCTGCTATACTATAATAAATTTGTTGAGCAATCACACCGTCTTCATCTTTACGCTTATTAGAAACCAGAACTAAGTCTGACTCCACATATTTATTAAGCATATCATATCGATAAATTACTTTTTGATTATTTTCTCTATCATCAATTAGAACATCTAAAAAGCCTACTGTTTTCCTATACTCCTCCTCTTTTATAATTAAGTTTACTAATTCTTGATACGTACTTGGTAATAGCCTTTCCTTTACATCCTTTATTGCATCTATCAATTGAAAAGTATAATTCACTGATGAATAAGATAAAAACTCATTCCCAAAACTATAATAGTTCATAACGTCAGAATCATCTTCAAACCTTTTAATGGATTTTTTTACTTCTCTAAAAGAATCGATAATTCCTTGTAAATTTTTCACATACTCCAAACACAAATCAGATAACTCACTTGTATACTTTTTACTTTTTATTTCACTTACACTGTCTCTTATTGAACTTCTAAAAATAGCCATGAACATTTTTAATTGAAACTCGTATTCCATACTATTCTCAATTAAATTGTCTGACGTCTTATTTAAAAGATTCATTGATGCCCGTAAATTATTTAACGGAATAGCGCCATTATCCACTATTTCCCTTAAATGAAATGCAGGAGTAATAAATCTAACCTTAGATTTTACGTCTGAATAGAATTGTTGCTTTAAATAAGTTGCAGCATTAATATCAAAAGAATTCGGAATAAACATCCACGTATTAATATCAAATTCCCTTTTCTCTCCTACTTTATCCGTTTTAAACCCTACTTTAATTTCAAGGGAAAAAGGATCATGAATACTTGCTTCAATCTCAATCATAAACTTACTAAGGATATTTATAAACAATAAGCTGTCAATATATTAAATATATTCTGCATTACGTTAACAAAAAACAAAAACAAGATCCGTACTGCATAAAAATTCATAAACTACATAGCAGCATAAATCTTTGCCTATAAATAGCAATGCATTAAACTTAACAATTAGTCATTTAAGTTTAAAATACTCAAGAAAAAAATAACACAACAGATTAAAAGTCACAATAAATAAAAATAAAAGACATTACTCATAATCTCACTTAAAAAAATACAAAACAATTAATCTTTTAACACTATTTTGTACATTTGTAAAAATCAAAAAACATAAAGACAAATGATAACTTTCAATTCTAACATAAAAGAATTTTTACAGACAATAGTTAATAAAAATGATGACAATGTAATCAAGAACAAAATAATTGACTATTTACTTAAAGACAATATTACTGGCTGGGGATTTTATTCTACTTTAGAAAATAATGGAATTTTAAATATACAAAGCTTAAAAAGAGTGTTTATAAATTTACTGTTAGAAATAAAAAACGAAATGATAAATTCTCAGTTATATCTGACAAATAAACATTTTGATGATTTAGATATATTAAAAAAAATATTCCAAATCAATGATAGTGAGCTTCTATACTACAAAAATGATGAAATCAAAGAGATTATAAATAAACAAATGCTTTATTGTATAAATACCAAAAAGATAAATCAAAGTGAAACTACTATCTATTTAAACAGATTAAAACAAGTATTAGGTTTACCTCATACAGAGTATTTTAACTCTATTAGCAATATTTCTCTATTATCCACAGAGGTATAAAACACTAATCAACAAAATAAATAATGCTGTTTTTCAACAAATTAACAATGAAAAACTAAATTGGCACAGTTTTTTCTATCTTCACATATATAAGAAATATCATGAAAATATTAAAAAATACATTTTTGGTACTACTTGCTTATTTGCTAATACGGATTAGCATATATAGCCTTAACAGTATAGTTAACAACCTATACACAGGAACAGACTCTCTATTCCTAATTACAATATTATTCCTAATAGTATCTCTAAGCTGTTCACTTTTATTACTTTCTTATATTGTATGGACAACACTCCACTCAATACAAAAATATGCTCAGGTTAAAAATTCAAAAAAACAAAAGCTAAACTAATTATAACAAAAAAAAAGGACCTTTAAAAAAAAGTCCTTTCTATCTTATATTTAAATTCTTTTTAGCTATTAAGCATAACTGGCATAACTAACATAGTAACAGATTCTCCATCTTCTAATCCATCTACTGGAGTTAAGATTCCTGCTCTATTTGGCAATGACATCTCTAACAAGATTTCATCTGACTGCAAGTTATTTAACATCTCTAATAAAAAGCGAGAGTTAAACCCTATTTGCATATCATCACCTTGATAATCACAAGTTAAACGCTCATCTGCTTTGTTTGAATAATCAATATCTTCTGCAGAAATATTTAACTCAGTACCAGCAACTTTAAGTCTTAATTGATGTGTCGTTTTATTTGCATAAATCGCTACACGTCTAACCGAACTTAAAAACTGTGTTCTATTGATTAATAACTTATTTGGGTTTTCTTTTGGAATAACAGCCTCATAATTAGGGTATTTACCATCAATCAAACGACAAGTTAAGAAGTAGTTTTCAAAAGCAAATTGTGCATTTGATTCATTAAACTCAATTGTTACATCAGCTCCTGAAGACATTAAGATATTCTTCAAAATAGTTAATGGCTTTTTAGGCATAATAAAACTTGCTTCATTTGAAGAAGTAATATCCGCTCTTGAATATTTAACTAATTTGTGAGCATCAGTAGCAACAAATATTAATCCTGCTGGTGAGAATTGAAAAAATACACCAGACATAACTGGTCTTAAATCATCATTTCCAGCAGCAAAAATAGTTTTACCAATTGCTGTCGCTAATACTCCAGCCGGAACCTCTGTCTTAGAAGGGTCTTCTAAAGACTCAGCTTTAGGAAACTCTTCTCCTAATGCATAAGCTAACACATATTTACCTACATCAGAACTGATTTCAATGGTATTGTTTTCCTTAACTGAAAAAGTCAAAGGTTGTTCTGGAAATGTTTTTAATGTTTCCAACAACAATTTAGCAGGAACAGCTATACTTCCTTGACTTGTAGATTCAATCTCTAAAGTAGCTGACATTGTAGTTTCTAAATCCGAAGCAGAAACCTTCAAGATATTATTATCTAACTCAAATAAGAAGTTATCTAAAATATGTAAGGTATTACTACTGTTGATTACACTACCTAGAACTTGCAATTGCTTTAACAAGTAGGAACTCGATACTATAAACTTCATACTATAATTATTTTATATGTAAAATGCTTTTACAGCTACAAATATATTCGATAAATGTCAATTATAAAAGCAATATTAGACTACTTTTTAACGAACTTGCGTTTTCTTAACACTATAAATATAGCACCAAAAAACATTACTATTACAATTGGAAGAATTAAAACTATCAATTGAATGGTATTATACCTTTGAGACACTCTCATTTTGTCAAGCATTGGTATCTTTACTTCTTTCGTTCGTAAATCTATTAATCCGTTATCATCTAACAAATAATTCACTGTATTTAATAAAAATTCTTTATTTCCATACAGTTTGTTTACCCAACGGTCATATCCCAATTCTAATGGAGTACCTTTACTATCCACTTGATTACGAACAATGTCTCCATCAGAGATTACAACCATTTGTGTTGGTTTACTTTCATATTGAGGCTCTTTTAAATTAAACGGTAAAACCCTATTTTTATAAACAGAAGTAAAATTCCCCTCTAATAAAACCCCCATAATATAACTACCTTTACCTTCAAATAGCTCAGGTGTTGTCTCTTCATTTAAAACTTCAAAACTTATTTCATTTGGCACCCCCACTAACATTGAGTACTTAGACGAACTTAACAATACTGTCTTGTTAACCCCATTTTTCAATGTATCTATTGATGAAGCAAAATCAAGCTTTACTCCTTCTATATTTTTCACAATTGGATGTTCTGCTTCTGGATAGACAAATGGTGCAAACTTCCACACAAAATCCCCATACTGTGTTTCACTTCCTTGTTTTCCTATAGCCAACTTAATTGGAGTACCTATTTCATCTTTCACAAGATTAGCATTCAAACGAACTCCATATTTAAAAAGCATTTCCCCTAAACTCTGATCTTTGTTATAAGCCAACATAGAACCAGTATTTTTTAAACTATCAAAATCAGCTTGTACCTGATCCAATAGCCACATAGTTTTTCCACCATTCATTACATACTGATCCAAAACTTCTACCTGCTCTTCTGTAAAAGGTTTGGTTGGTTTTGCTATAACAGCAAGATCATACTCTTTTAACTGTTCTAACGTCTTTTGTGGCGCTACAGCTACTGAATCTAATGTAAACGGTGCGATATGATAGCTTTCTCTTACAGACATTAAAAAATCTGCAATATACATATCCTCTAATTCTCCATTTCCTTTTAGAATTGCAATTTTCTTGCTTTTTTCTTGTGTTACTTTATGCAATGCATCTGCAAAAGCATACTCCAAATGCTGTACCGAAGAAATCACTTTCTCTTCTGTATTAGCCCCCATTAAATTCTTTAATAATTGAACACGAGTTGCCTTCTCTCCTTTTGACACAATAGCCCAAGGATAGACTAATTGCTGACTCTGAGTCCCTTTATTATTAACAGAAACAGTAACAGGTTTTAATCCGAAATTAAACAATTCTTCTAAGATTTGTTCTTGTGAACCACCTTCTTCACTTGGATCTATAAATCTAAAACGCACATTAGAATTACGAGCTTGAAACTCCTCTAATAACTGTTTTGTCTCACTTTGTAGTTTTCTAAATTCTTGTGGAAAATTACCTTTTAGGAATACATCTATTTCAATGGGTTCTTCAATTCTATCCACTATATTATTAGTGACCTTAGACAACGTATAACGTTTATCTTGAGTAAAGTCGTGTCGAACATACAAATAAGCTCCTAAAGCATTTAAAACTACCAAACCAACGAATAGCCTTAATAGCAACGAAACGTCCTTTTTATAAAACTTCTTCATTATTTGCGTAGCATTTTAATTTTAAAAACTGTAAATCCTAAAAATAGAGTCGCAATTGAGCCAAAATACAACAAGTCACGTGTATCCAATACTCCTCTTGATATACTTCTGAAATGATAGAACATTCCAATTTTTGCAAACCATTCTCCAAATACTCCAGACATCATATCAATTCCTATAGAAAAGAAAGCACATAAAACTATTCCAACTATAAAAGCAACAATTTGGTTTTCTGTAATTGAAGATGAAAACACGCCAATTGCTGCATAACTACTAACTAAAAAAAGTAGCCCAACAAAAGATCCAACTATACTTCCTAAGTCAAAAAACTGACCTGGCAATACTAAGTCTTTCAGAACAAAAACGTAAACAATCGTTGGTAAAATAGCTAAAACAATCAAAAAGAATACACCAAAGAATTTCCCTAGAACTATTTGCCAAATACTTAGTGGCTTGGTCAACAATAATTCAATAGTTCCATTTTTAATTTCCTCTGAAAAACTTTTCATAGTAACTGCTGGGATTAAAAAAATCAATACCCAAGGTGCTAAATTAAAAAATGGAGATAAGTCTGCAAATCCACTCTGCAAGACATTAAAATCTCCATCAACGAACCACAATAAGCCTCCATTAATAGCTAAAAAACAGATTATAACTAAATAACCTGTTAAAGAACCAAAGAAGGACTTTATTTCTCTAAAACAAATTGCTTTCATACAAACTATTAATTGAGGGTAACAACCTTATCTACGCTCCAAGCCTCTGCTCTTTCTTTGAACATTGCTTTCACGTTAGGCCATATCTGTCCAAACAATTCTGATTTTTTATAATTCTCAAGACTCTGCTCTTCATCCCAATAACTATAGGTAAAGAAAATATTAGCTTGATGTTTATCTTGATATACTTCTAAAAATTGACAGCCTGGATAATGGCGAATTTTTTCCTTATCTGAATTAAAATGATCCAGGAAATCCTTAATCCTATCTTCTTTTAAGGTCAACTTTACAATTCTTATAAACATATCTTTCACTTTAATTTTGTTCTTCCTTATTAAAATCAATTACGATACTATCATTCAAATTAATGTTCATCAAATTACGAGGAGTACCCCCTGGTGAATCTGGTTTAGAATAAAATAAAGCGATTGTCAATAAGTCTACATCGTTAAATAAAACAACTAATTCCCCCGCTCTATCTCTTAAAGATGCCCAGTCAGCATTTTTAAAATCCGCGAAATAATGACTTACCCTATTCACTCTATAATCTTTAAAACGTACAGCATATTCCCTTCCTTTCTCTAAAGATTCAAAGCACTCTTTCGTAATATTTGTAACAAGATTTCCGTATGAATCCTCATATATAACTTTTCCTGAAATTCGGTCTTCTCCCACAACAAGGTTACTTGCTAAACGATTAGGCACATAAATAGTGTCTGTAAAAACACCTATATCTCTCAAAGCTCTTCCTTCGTACAATTGATAAGCACAATAAACAAAAATATCATTTGACTTCATAATACCATCGTGGTTTATGTAAATCGCTTCATCATAATTATTATTTCCTAATACAACGCTTATTATTCCATTATCTGATGTAATAAAATAATGTCCATCATATTTTACACAAAGTGCCTTAGAATACTCCGTAATCGACGCATCAACAGCAATGATGTGAATTGTTCCTTTTGGAAATTGTTTATAAGCTGCACCAATAACAAATCCTGCCTCTTCCGTATTATATTTTCCTATTCCATGTGAGATATCTACCAAATTACATCCAATGATATTTGAATAGATCTTCCCTTTCAAAGCTCCTACATAATGGTCTCTATATCCAAAATCTGTCGTTAGTGTAATTATTCTTTGCATTTTTATTTTTCAATATATTTTTAAGAAAAATGGTTTTTTTATAGTAGATTTGAACTACAAAATTAGATTATTTTTTTTAATTAACTCTCATTGGTATTGAACGAAAGGATAATTGAACTCACAGATTTTAGTCCCAAAGACTTCTGGGGACCACAAGACACTCATTTAGATATACTTAAGAAGCTATATCCAAAAGTAAAATTAGTTGCAAGAGGCAATTTCTTAAAAATTTATGGAGACCCTGAGGTTCTTGATGAATTTGAAAAGAGTTTTGACCGACTTGTAAAGTACTTTACGCGATATAATCGCATTGATGAAAACGCAATCGAAAGATTAGTAATGGATAGCGCACCACCTTCGCTACCATCTGACGACATTCTTGTTCACGGAGTTTCTGGTAAAATCATTAAACCTCTAACACCAAATCAGCACAAACTTGTAAAATTTGTTGAAAAAAATGATATGGTTTTTGCCGTAGGACCAGCTGGTACAGGTAAAACATACACTGGTGTTGCCCTTGCTGTAAGAGCTTTAAAAAACAAAGAAGTTAAAAGAATAATCCTTACAAGACCTGCAGTAGAAGCTGGTGAAAACCTTGGTTTTTTACCTGGAGATATGAAAGAGAAGTTAGATCCTTATATGCAGCCACTTTATGACGCATTAAGAGATATGATTCCTCCTCAAACTTTAGATGATTATATCCTAAGAGGAGTTATTCAAATTGCACCACTTGCTTTTATGCGTGGACGAACGTTAGACCACGCTTTTGTAATCTTAGATGAAGCTCAGAACACAACTCATTCTCAAATGAAAATGTTCTTAACCCGTATGGGAAAAAATGCTAAGTTTATTATTACAGGTGATCCAGGACAAATTGACTTGCCTCGTAAAGTATCATCAGGTTTAAAAGAAGCTCTATATATCTTAAAAGACGTAGACGGTATAGGTATGCTATACTTAGATGATAAAGATATTGTAAGACACCGTTTGGTTAAGAAAATTGTAGATGCCTACAAAAAAACAGAAGAAAGACCTGATAATATGTCTATTGAAGAGATAAAAAAAATGGAGAACTCATAGTTCTCCATTTTTTTTATCTTTATTCTTACATTGAATAAGTATCTCTTAAAAAAGTCAATTTTTGTTTATTACCTTCAAATAAATACAAATAATCGTCTTTTAATTCAAACTTATCACAACCGTCTAATACCGATAGCAATTCTTTTTCTTTTTGATACATCTCTGTAACGTATTCTGGTGATAAAACTACTTTGAAAAATATAGAATCTCCTTCACAACGAATATCACCATAAATCATATGATTACCTCCACTTCCAGAAAAGCTTCTTGTATTGGTATCAATACAAATCATCGGTATTTGATTAATACCTAACTCTTCTACTCTTTTATCTTCATATGATTGAAAAATCCAGTTACCTGATAATTTTTCTGTATAAATATAATGCCCAAAACAAGCAAAATCATTAATATTTTCAATATCATCAACTTTCTTAACCAATCTAACTGCAACAGAATGATCAAATCTACCATCAGCAAACTCTCGTGCTGTCTCATCTTCATAAATAACTACCTCAATCTCTTCATGTTTAGTCTGAGACTTATATATCCTACATTCTCCATCTACTAAAGGTTCTACAAAAGGAAATACTATTTTTTGATTTGGTTTTGTACTTGAATAAACAATACCTTTTCTACTAATAGAAACTACCTGAGGTGAATCTTGAGCAACTGCTTTAAAAAACGTACCATCAAGATCGTTTTTATTTAACAAATCAATTTGCTTATTACTGCCCTCTTTATAGTTTTTATCCTTTACATGATCAACTCCACAAGATGGAAACAATGAAACTGTTAATGCCAATATCATATTTTTCTATTTTCAATGCACAAAGGTAAATCCAAACTAATGCCAAAAATTAATTTTACCATTAATTTATACTTTATTTAACAGCGTACACTACATTTTATTAAACCCTAATTCTTTTCATTTGCAAAGATAACACATCTGCAATTATAAAAAATTAGACAGCATAAATATTTAAAAAATTATAACATAAAATTAATACAATAAAACTCTTTTTTGATACTCAAAATTTTGCTTACTGTTATTTTTTCATTTTAGGTTTTTATGTCAAATCTCCAAATTCGCTTAAAGTAATGTCTTTTAACACCTTAGGATCGATACCAATACTTAACCCTTTTCTTCCTCCACTTACATAAACTTTAGCTAAGTCTTTCACACTTTCATCTATATAGGTAGGAAAGTGCTTTTTCATTCCAATTGGCGAACATCCTCCTCGGATATATCCTGTAACATCAAGTAAATCTTTAACAGCTAACATCTCTATCTTCTTTTCTCCTGATATTTTAGCTGCTTTTTTTAAATCAAGCTCTCTATCAATTGCAACTACAAACACAAAAAAAGAATTTCCTTTGCCCTTCGCTACTAATGTTTTCAACGATTCATTTGCAGCAACATTTAACTTTGCACATACAGATTCACCGTCTATAAGACCATCCTCAATTTCATATTCAAAAAGATCATAATTGATTTTCTTACTATCTAAAAAGCGAATTGCATTCGTTTTATTTACTTTTTTACTCATCACATTATTTTGGACAAAAGTAAAAAAAAACACTATTAAATTATAATAGTGTTGTCTTGTACCCTGTTTGTCTTAAACAAAACATGAAATCATCTTCCTTATCACAAATGCAATAAATTCGTATCGTTGAACCTTCTGCCTTCTTAAAAATTGGTTTAAAACTTTTTGGCAATGTCGTATAAAACTCTTCTAAGTTAGTTACTGCATACTTATGGTCAATTTCTACTGTAACCAACACAACAAATTCGTTTCCTTTTAATTCTATTGGTAATTTCATCTTTTTCTTATTTTATCAGTTATTGAAGCAATTTATAAAAAAAAACGTCACTTTTTCACTACTCTTAAAAATATTTTATAGGGAGATTACTCTTTTTCAAGAAATGAAATAGTCACAAAGTGTACTTTTTTGTCATTTTTTAATTACAACAAACAAACTTTATATACTTATCAACATCATTTTGTGGAAAAATAATTTACTTTTGCGACAAATAACTCAAGTAAGCATATATAACAACTTAGAAAATGCAAAACATTCCTAGTGTTGACTTACGTGATTTCCTATCGGATGACCCGGTACGTAAACAAAAGTTTGTAAATGAAATCGGAAAAGCCTACGAAGAAATTGGATTCGTAGCATTAAAAGGACACTTTTTAGATGATCAATTAGTTGAAAATCTTTATACAGAGGTTCGTAACTTTTTTAATCTTCCTTTGGAGACTAAAGAACAGTATGAAATTCCAGGCATTGGAGGACAAAGAGGTTATGTAGCCTTTGGAAAAGAAAGTGCAAAAGGAAGAACTGAAGGAGATTTAAAAGAATTCTGGCACTTTGGTCAGTATGTTGACAATGATCCGAAATTAGAAGAAACTTACCCAGCTAACGTTGAAGTAAAAGAACTTCCTAATTTCAACTCTATTGGTAAAGAAACATACCAAATGCTTGAAAAAACTGGTGTTTATGTATTAAGAGCTTTAGCTCTATTCTTAGACTTAGATGAATTCTACTTTGACAAGTTTGTTAAAAATGGAAACAGCATCCTAAGACCTATCCACTACCCTCCTATTGTGAATGAACCTAAAAATGCAGTGCGTGCAGCAGCACACGGTGACATTAACTTGATTACTCTATTAATGGGTGCTCAAGGTAGAGGTTTACAAGTACAAAACCACGAGGGACAATGGATTGATGCAATTGCTGCCGAAGATGAATTAGTAATCAATGTTGGAGATATGTTATCAAGACACTCTAATAACAGATTGAAATCTACTATTCACCAAGTAGTTAATCCACCAAGAGAATTATGGGGTACTTCAAGATACTCAATTCCTTTCTTTATGCACCCAGTGAGCGATATGCCATTGAACTGTTTAGAGAATTGTATTGATGATAACAACCCTAAATTGTATGACGATATTACATCAGGAGAATTTCTACATCAAAGACTTGTAGAATTAGGATTGATTAAATAATCAAACAAACAAGAATAAGACTCATAAAGAGGAAGTATTTATTTACTTCCTCTTTGTTTTTATAACATTTGTCTTTTTAAACTTTTACTTATTTCGTATCTTTGATAGTAATCAGATATTAACAACTCTATAATTACACTAATATTATCTATGAGCAAAAAAATGAATAGCTTGGAAGACTTGGGTGGCTTTGTCTTCTCTACCAATAAAGATTTTGAATTTGAACAAGAAGAAAGTGTTGAAACACTTAGCAATAAAGACCAAAGACTTGAGGCACATTTAGATAAAAAAAATAGAGGAGGTAAAATAGCTACGATTATTAAAGGCTTTGAAGGGTCTGATGACGACTTAAAAACTTTAGCTAAAAAACTTAAAACCTTATGTGGGGTTGGAGGAAGTGCTAAAGAAGGAGAGATTATCATTCAAGGTAATTTCAGAGATAAAATAATGGAATACTTAATTAAAGAAGGCTACAAAGTAAAACGCGTAGGCTCATAATCAAAATAATAGATCATGAAGATAAAATCATCTGAATTAATACTTAATCCTGACGGAAGTATTTATCACTTAAACTTAAGACCTGAAAATATTGCTACTGATATCATCTTTGTTGGTGACCAATATCGCGTAGATCGTATTACTAAACACTTTGATAATATTGAATTTTCTACACAAAAAAGAGAGTTTAAAACAACAACAGGAACTTATAAAGGTAAAAGACTTTCTGTAATCTCTACTGGTATCGGTCCTGATAATATTGATATTGCAATCAATGAAATTGATGCATTATTCAACATTGACTTTGAAACAAGAGAAATCAAAAAAGAACTTACTTCAGTAAATATTGTTCGTATTGGTACTTCTGGATCACTTCAAGCTGATATTCCTGTGAATAGTTTTGTATTATCTCAATACGGTTTAGGTCTTGATAACTTAATGCGTTCTTACGTTATTGACGAAATCATCAATGTTCCAATGGAGGATGCTTTTATTAAGCACACTAATTGGGATTTAAGAAAAGGACGTCCTTACTTTGTTCAAAATAGTCCTGAATTAGAGGCTAAATTAGCATCTGACCTAACTTACACTGGTATTACTGGTACTGCAGGCGGATTCTATGGTCCTCAAGGTCGTGTATTGCGTTTAGCTATTCAAGATCCTGAATTAAACCACAAAATCGACAACTTTAAATTCGAAAATTACAGAGTTACTAACTTTGAAATGGAAACTTCTGCAATTTATGGTTTATGTAAATTATTAGGACACCATGCGGTTTCTTTAAATACAATTATTGCAAACAGAGCTAATGGTACTTTCTCAGAAGATCCTTATGCAGCTGTTGATAAATTGATTATTTACACATTAGATAAGTTAGCTCAATAATATAAGAGTTCTACAAAATAATATTTTAAAAAGAGGGTGTCCTAAAAAGACACCCTCTTTTAGTTTAGTGTATTTTTATCTATCCCTTTCCACAAGTGAGCTATACAATATGCAAAGTATCCTTCTATTTTTTTGCATATCCTCCTCTACCTTTCAACTTATTTGACTCTATTTAAAGCTCTTTACTAACTCTTACACATTTTTTGATCAAAAAACAGGCTAAAAAAACACTTATTTGTCATTTATTGATGTTTAAAACTCCTTTTTTTACTAAAAAACAATCAATTAAAAACCTTTTCAATACATCATTTTTTAAAGCATAATTAACTATAATCCCAGTATACATAAGGGTTCGTACTAAAAATCTTACTTTACACATCTGCAATACTAAAAGTACAATTCTCCGACAATAGTGGGACAATACTCCGAGAATACTGGGCTGAAGGCCTTTTTGTCGAAGAAGTGTCAGATGATACTCCAATAAGTCCCTTATAATTCCACATAAAGAGTTATATAAATACATTGCATCTTAGCGCTATATTTATAAAATTCGCTCACCTAATATAGCGCTTTACTTACTTTTAAATTTCTTTCAAAAATAGCGCAACAAAGAAGATCAATTACGTCATTTATTGACTGAAAAATGTATTTTATAGATAACACGACCTATTTTTGTCCTTTTTTTTACGGATATATCAATACTCCCCGACTAATGGTTTGAATTAAATTCAGTGAAAAATATAAAACATAAAACTTTAGTTTTACTATCTTAATTTTAACAGCATAAATAGAATTGATTATGGTAAATACTATCAATTAATACATAAATTATGCAAGACTCTTTTTTATTTGATTGTTTGATATAAATATCCTTAAATTTAAGGTGCTTAAAATTTTTATTTGAAATGACGAAAGAAGACTCGAGAATAGAGAGGATAAAATTCGCTCCGTATAGAGAACGAATTATTTCTGCAGAAGAAGCAGCTCTCCTAATTCATGATCAAGCTGTAGTTGGGGCTAGTGGCTTTACTAAAGCCGGTGATAGTAAATCTGTTTTACCAGCATTTGCTCAACGTGCAGCAAAAGAAAATGTTGCAATTACTTTAATTACTGGTGCATCATTAGGACAAACAACTGATGCTGATTTAGCAACTAATAATGCTCTAATTCGTAGAATGCCTTTTCAAGCTGATGCTGTTTTAAGAAAGTCTATTAACAGTGGACAGGTTAAATACATCGATCAGCACTTGAGTGAAACAATAGAACAGTTACAAGAAAAACATATACCTCAGGTAGACGTCGCTATTATCGAAGCTACTTATATTAATGAAGATGGTTTTATTATTCCTACAACTTCTATTGGAAACTCAGCTTACTTTGCAAGTGTAGCAAAGAAAATTATCATTGAGGTTAACTCTGCTATTCCATTAAGCATTGAGGGAATCCACGATAACTGTGTACCTATTAAACAACCTCGTAGAGAGATTATCCCTATTCATAATTGTGAAGATAGAATTGGAGAAACTTTCATTCGTTTAAACCCTGATAATGTGGTTGGTATTGTGTTTTCAAGTATTGAAGATACTCCTGCTTTATTACCAGAACCAGATGTTAAAACTTCTGCTATTTCAGGTCACTTATTAAAGTTCTTCGAAGAAGAAGTTCGAAAAGGAAAACTAACACATTCTTTACTTCCTCTTCAAGCAGGTATTGGTAAAGTTGCTAATGCTGTTTTAACTGGATTTATTGATGGTCCTTTTAAAGACCTAACAATGTATTCTGAAGTATTACAAGATAGTACTTTTGATTTGATAGATTCTGGTAAGATGGTATTTGCTTCAGGTTCATCTATTACAGTAACAGAGGAATGTTATGAGAGATTAATCAAAAACTTTGATCAATATAAAGATAAGCTTGTTTTAAGACCACAAAACATCAGTAATGCTCCTGAAGTTATTCGTAGATTGGGTATTATTGCAATTAATACTGCAATTGAATTTGATATTTACGGTAACGTAAACTCTACTCATATCGGTGGTAGTAAAATGATGAACGGTATTGGTGGTTCTGGAGACTTCGCAAGAAATGCTTATTTAAGTATATTCGTTACGCAAGCTGCATCTAAAGAAAACAATGTAATATCTCACGTTTTACCAATGGTTTCTCATACAGATCATACGGAACACGATGTTGATATTTTAGTTACAGATCAAGGATTAGCTGACTTGAGAGGTTTATCTCCAAGAGAACGTGCTGAAGTTATTATAGAAAACTGTGCTCATCCTGATTACAAGGCTGAACTAAGAGATTACTTTGAAAGAGCAAAACTAAACCAAGGACATACTCCTCATATTTTAGAAGAAGCTTTCAAATTCCACATTAGATTTAAAGATAAAGGTTCTATGAAACCGGAATAAAACACCTAAAATCTCTACTGTTTTCTATAGTAGAGATTTTTTTATTTCTCCCCATTTTATTCGTTAAAGCATTGTCCATTTTACTATCTTAGCAGTAAAATGAATAAGTAAAAATGAAAAAAGTAAATATTATAGGAGTGCCAGAACATTTTAATCTTCCTTGGCACTTATGTATTGAAAACGGGGAATTTAATGAGTTGGGAATTGATTTACATTGGCAAGATATTCCTGAAGGAACAGGTAAAATGTGTCAGATGCTCCGCAATGAAGAAACTGATTTAGCTGTTATTCTGACGGAAGGGATTATCAAAGATATTATTGATGGTAACAACTCTACAATTATTCAAGAATATGTAGGCTCTCCGCTACTTTGGGGAATACATGTTGCAGAGAACTCACCGTACACAAAAATTGAAGATTTAAAAGGTAAAAAAATTGCCATTAGTCGTTTCGGATCGGGCTCTCACCTTATGGCTATCGTTCACGCTAAACTAATGAATTGGGATATTAATAGCTTAGAATTTGTCGTTGTTAACAATATAGATAATGCAGTAATTGCACTTACAAATGGCGAGGCTGATTATTTTATGTGGGAGCATTTTATGACCAAACCATTAGTTGACCAGAAAATTTTTAGACGTTTAGGGGATTGTCCTACGCCTTGGCCTTCTTTTGTTATAGTTGCAACTAAAGCTTTTGCATCAAAAAATAAACGTCTAATAGACAACTTATTAGAATGCATTAATATGACAACAAGTGAATTTAAGCATATTCCAAGCATTGATAGGACTTTGGCTACTAAGTTTAATTTACAAATTGAAGACATCAAAGAATGGTTAATGATGACTAAATGGTCTCAAAAACAGCTTTCAGAGAAAAACTTTGACAAAGTTCAAACTCAATTGAAAGAATTAAACCTTATTCCGCATACTACAGATTACAAAAAAGTCGTTCTATAATAGAGCAAATATAAAATGACGCATAATCAAGAATTGAATAATTCCTCAAAAAAGAAATGGTATATGTACCTAAGACTTCCGAAGCCTTGGGATAATATTGTTATACTTATTCTGAACGTCTTGATTACGATTCCTAT
Source organism: Myroides phaeus (assembly GCF_900099675.1). Classification (GTDB taxonomy): domain Bacteria; phylum Bacteroidota; class Bacteroidia; order Flavobacteriales; family Flavobacteriaceae; genus Flavobacterium; species Flavobacterium phaeum. The sequence continues at coordinate 6,112 of NZ_FNDQ01000029.1, read as the reverse complement.
TTTCATAATTGCACATCAAAACTTGATTGACCCAGACTGGCAATATCATATTGACCGTGTTGTCCTATTTATCGCTATTGTAGCTGTATTACAATTTCTGCTACAAAAAATGAAAACAGTTTTATTCATTCTTATTTTCATTTATTTAGGTGCTTTAATCTATGGATCTTTATTTGGAGGATATGGATATAATTCTATTTATGAAGATTATAGAGCAATGATATTTTCAATGGCTGAGAACCCTTCACCTCAAGATATCATTATCTCTAAACTACTCCCTTTTCCTAATAAAAGTAAGGTTATCAGTGCTATCGAATACGACAAACCTGAAGTCAGAAACTTTGCATTAGCAACAACAAGAAAGCATTTTACAAATGTACCTAATGCTTATCAGTATCGTCAAATTATACAATCTTTGGCTATATTTAAAGAAGTTAGATCTCGCTGGAACTATGTAAACGATCCAAAAGGTAGGGAATATATTGCAACTGCTTCTGAATCGTTGCAACACTTTTCAGGTGATTGTGATGATTACTCAATCTTAATGGCCGCATTAATTAGGGCTATAGGAGGAACTCCAAGATTAATTCATACAAAAGAGCATATGTATCCAGAGATGTTAATTCCTAATAAAGGAGATTTAGAACAAGTGATATATCTGATTAAACAAGAATTGTTCAAAGAAGAAAGTAAAGGAAAAGAAATTCATTATCACATAGACGAACGCGGACAAATCTGGCTAAATTTAGATTACACAGCAAGGTATCCTGGAGGTCCATTTATGTCTGAAGAAATATTAGGACAACTAACACTAAATTAATTTTTTATATGCTAATCACAAATACAACTCCACTTATAATCGGTTCTATCTATGGCGCTCTTGCCATTATTTTTGGAGCCTTTGGAGCACACGCTCTAAAAAAACATATGGATAAAGACCAACTTGAAAGCTTTGAAGTTGGGGTAAAATATCAAATGTATCACGCAATTCTTCTGCTTATACTTGGTTTAATGCCAAACGCAGAAATTATTAGACACGCCAGCAATATTATAAGCATTGGTGTTTTGCTATTTTCATTTAGTATTTACGGACTAACGTTGAGTGGAACTTTTGGAAAAAAAATTAAAATATTAGGACCTATCACTCCAATTGGAGGCCTTTGTATGGTAATTGGATGGTTAATGTTATTATACTACTTTATTACTTTACTATAATAGTAAAAAACTATATTCTACTTTTTTAATTATATTTGTTAAAAAGTAAAGCTTACTTAAATAATCAAATCACTAAAAAACTAATAAATACGAAAATGAAAAAAGCATTAAGTATCCTTGGAGTTGCAACTATATTGGCTTCTTGTGGAGATTCTAACTCATATACTATAAACGGTGATGTTAATGGAATTAATGACGGAACAAAAGTTTATATTGAAAAAATAGATGTTACAACTGGTATGCCAATAAAAGTAGATTCTACTGAAGTAAAAAATAACACTTTTGCATTTAAAGGAAAAGCTGACAATATTGAGCAAAGCTTTATAACATTTTCTGATCAAGAAGGAAGAGTTCCTTTTATATTAGAAAAAGGTAAAATTTCATTTACATATAATTTAGAAGACATCACTAAAAGTGGAGCAACAGGAACAAAAAATAATGATGAGTTTTCTGCTTTTTCTAAAACAGCTGAAGAATTAAATAGAAATATTGTACAATATCAAGCTGACAATCAAACTGCTTTTATGCAAGCTAAAGAAAAAGAAGATAGAGAAGCAGCGGAAGGTATTATCAATGGTTTTATGAAATTAGCTGAAAAGTTAGAAGATTATACAGATAATTATATTGATGAAAACCCTAATTCTTATACTACTCTAATTATTTTAGCTCAGAACGCAACTTCTGGAGCATACCAAAAAGAAGAGTTAATTGAAAAGTATAATAAGCTTGATAAAACACTCCAAGAAACTACTGTTGGTAAAGCATTTAAAGTAACTTTAGATCAAATGCCAGATGCTAAAATTAAAATTGGTGACAAAGCACCTGACTTTTCAGCGAAAAGTCCTGAAGGAAAAGAGATTTCATTAAAAGAAAGTCTTGGCAAAGTTACAATTATTGACTTTTGGGCATCTTGGTGTGGCCCTTGTAGATCTGAAAATCCTAAAGTAGTAGCTATCTATAATCAATACCATGATAAAGGTTTAAATATTATTGGGGTATCTTTAGATAAAGACAGTGCTAAATGGATAGAAGCAATTGCTAAAGATAAATTAACTTGGAATCATGTATCGAACTTAATGTTTTGGCAAGATCCTATTGCTCAAGAATATGAAATTAAAGCTATTCCAGCTACTTTTATTTTAGATGAAAATGGTGTTGTAGTAGCTAAAAACCTAAGAGGGAAAAAATTAGAAGCTAAAATTCAAGAATTATTAAAGTAATTCTCATTGAATAAAATTTATTAAAAAGGACGATTAGTTAATTATAACTATTTGTCCTTTTTTTAGATATTCCCATTTGTGATTTTATTATATTTATTCGATTAAAAAATCTAAACAACTTTTGAAAAATAATGAAATATACTTTATCTATTTTAACAGCCTTACTTCTAATGAGTTTTACTCCTAAAGAGAAGAATTATAGAATTATAGGGCAAGCCAAAAATGCGAAAGAAGGTGAAATGGTTTACTTAAAAGTACTTGATTCCAATACACATCAATTTATTTCTCTTGACTCTACTCCTATTCATAAAGAAAAATTTGAATTCAAAGGAACGGCAGAAAAACCCTTATATAGTATAATTATGCTTTCTGAAGATAACAGTGATATAATTATTTTAGAAGAAGGAACAATTGCTGTTGATTTGAATACAGATAATTTAGACTCATATAGAATATTAGGTACTAAAAACAATGAAGACCTAAACAGCTTTTACAGTAAAGTAAAAAAATATCAAAAAGAAGCAAAAGAGTATCAAGAGAAAAATCAAGATGCTTTAACTTCTGCTATCAAAGATAATGATACTATCACTTTAAGAAGATTGTCAAATGAGTTTAAAGAATATGTAGAGAATATTAATAACACGATTACAACTCAAGTTAACGAATTTCCAAAGTCATTAACAAGTGCGATTGTTATCTACCAACGTTTACAAAATAATAATATAGACATTCAAGAAGCAACAAGTTTTTACAACAACCTTAATGAAGACGTCAAAGTAACAAATCTGGGACAAGCTATCAAAAATATTCTTGAAAGACAGCAAGCTGCCAAAATTGAAGTTGGAACTAAAGTACCGACTATAACAGGACCAAGTATAAATGAGAAAACACTCGCCCTACAAGACAATTTAGGAAAAGTTACAATTCTTCATTTCTGGGCTCCGTGGTGTCACTCATGTCACGAAACACTACCTAAGGTAAAAGAATTAAATAAAAAATATAAAAACAAAGGATTAAAAATATTCAGTGTTGGTTTAACAGAAGACATTACTGATTGGAAAAACACAATTGACAAAGAACATTTATCTTGGCTACATATTTTAGACATACAAGACTATGCTCGTCAGTTTGGTGTACGTTCAATACCAACCGTTTTTGTGTTAGATAAAAATGGTGTTGTACTAGACATAAATCATTTAGAAAAAAACTTAGATACTCTAATAGAAGCACAGCTCAGTAAATAAACTTACAAATAACCCTCTTTTGAAAATTGATTATTCAAAAGAGGGTTTGTTTTTTTGAATGAAGTAATTAAACTAAATAGCTCTTTCCTAAATAGCTCTCTACCTAAAGTAAAAATAATTATTGTAATTTGTAACAAAACAAGACAACTTCCGTCATATAGTGTATGAACAAAATTATTGAAACAGAATTTGTAACCTTATTGGATAAGAACCAAAATCTTATTCATAAAGTTTGTCGCCTATATACAGTTGACGAAGCTTCTCACAAGGATTTGTTTCAAGAAATTTCTATTCAATTATGGAACGCATATCCCAAATTTAGAGGAGACTCAAAATTTACTACTTGGGCTTATCGCGTAGCATTAAATACTGCCATTTCTTTATATCGCAAGAAAAAACGAGATATAAATACTATTCCATTTGACACAGCAAACTATAAATTTGAGTATTCAGAATACAATTATCAAGAAGAAGAGCAACTCAAATCAATGTATAAAGCCTTACATCAACTTAATGACATTGAAAAAGCTTTAGTTTTCATGTATCTCGAAGACAAAAACTATGAAGAAATAGCTGAAACACTTGGTATTAGTGAAGTAAATGCAAGAGTTAAAATGAATAGAATAAAATCAAAATTGAAAAAAATATTAAATCCATAGAAGCAAGACGAATATGAAGGAGTTAGATTTATTGAAAAAACACTGGAATGAAAACCAGAATTTTCCAAAAATATCAGTTCAAGAAATACACAAAATGATACACAAAAAGTCTTCATCTATAGTGATGTGGATATTTGTCATTAGTATAGTTGAATTTATATGTTTAAACTTACTTAGTGTTTTTTACTTTGATTCTGAAGCAGAAAACAAGCAAGAAACAGGTCCAGTATTCAATTTTTTAATTGAATACATCGATTATATATCGGTAATTACGTCAGTATTTTTCATAGTATTATTCTATCTGAATTATCGAAAAATATGTGTAGCCGATTCTACTAAAAAACTAATGACACATATTTTAAAAACTAAGAAGACAGTAAACTACTATATCTATACAAATCTTGGAATCTTAACAATTGCTTTTTTAATTACAATTATAGATATACTAACAACTGATTTAAAATATAGCTCTAATATAACACTGACGATTATTTTTATGGGTATCATTCTTTTTATATGTGCTACTTTCATATGCATCGTGTGGCTATATTATAAAGTGATTTACGGTTTCTTAATAAAGAAGTTAATGAAGAACTATAAAGAGCTGGAAAAAATAGAATACGAATAAAGACATTTTTGCTTTATTTTATTTAACTTACAGCAAAATAAACTAACAATGACAATCACACAATTAATATATGTTTTAGCTGTTGCAGAACACAAAAACTTTACCTTGGCAGCAGAAAAAACTTTTGTCACTCAGCCAACGTTGAGTATGCAAATTCAAAAATTAGAAGAGGAATTAGAAATTCAAATATTTGATCGTACAACTAAACCTATACAAGCTACGGCTATTGGACAAATCATTATTGAACAAGCACAGAAGATTGTTGATGAATCAGATAGAATTAAAGACTTAATAGATCAAGAAAAAGGGTTTATAGGAGGAGAATTTAAATTGGGTATAATACCAACAGTTGCTCCTACTTTATTACCAATGTTCTTAAAAACATTTTTAAATAAGCACGATAAAGTAAACTTAATTATTGAAGAATATACTACTGATGAAATTATTCAAAAATTAAGAACGGGATATTTAGATGCTGCAATTGTAGCTACACCTTTAGTAGAATCAGATATAAGAGAACGTGTATTATATTACGAACCTTTTGTAGGCTATATACCGCCTATGTTTCGTAAAAATATAGGTAAAGAACTATCACCTGACACATTAGATTTAAAGAAACTATTATTGTTACAAGACGGACATTGTTTCCGAGATGGGATAATCAATATTTGTAATAATAAAATAGAAACAGAATCTCGCAATTTTAAATTGCAAAGTGGTAGTTTTGAAACATTAATAAACTTGTCTAAAGAAGGGCTAGGATATACACTACTTCCTTATTTACATACGCTAAGCTTGAATAATGATGATCAAGCGAATCTAGTACAATTTTCTGATCCTAAACCAGCAAGAGAGATTAGTTTAATATACACAAAAAATGAGCTAAAAAAACAAATTAGTGATGCTTTATTTGATGTTATACAAAGCATTATACGAGGAGCGATTGCTTTTCAAGATGTTAAAATTATAAGTCCTAAAAAGACAAAATAAACCTTTAGTAAAAGGCACAAAAAAAGGGAAGCATAAAATATGCTTCCCTTTTTTTGTATATGTGTCCCGTCCTAAAATAGGTTTACACAAAATAGACTTATTTATGAAAGAGACAGAAAACACAAGGGAAAAGCGTAGTCAACGAGATTATACTTT
>NZ_FNDQ01000017.1 GCF_900099675.1 Myroides phaeus | reverse complement strand
TGTTTTATTTTTCTTTAAATGTACACCCCGATTGTCTTCTAAACCTTTAAATCCTTTGCTTTTAAATTTTCTTATCCATTGGAATAAGACAGAAGGATTTGAGATTCTATATCTAACACAGGTATCTGTCAAAGATAAATCACTATTTTGATGTTCCTGAATAATATGAATTTTTTCTTCTATAGTGAATTTGTTTTTGGAGATTCCATGTAATCCTTGTTCTCCATAAACTTCATATAGTTTAAGCCAAAAATAAAGGTTAAACTCACTGATTTTTTCTGATCGAGAAAGTCCCCTCATACTGTCTTTACCTTCCAAAATAATAGTTACTATACGTAACTTAAATTCAAAATTGTATTTCTGTTTTCTACTCATAAAAAATGCCCCAAAAAGTGTCTAACTTTTTGGGGCATGTCTAGTTTTTGACGTAATAACCCTTTTTACTATTGACCGATCACTATTCGAATATAGGAGTGTGGTATAAGAAAAGTTTGATTGTTTAAACTTCTTTATTTTGTTTTTTGCGCACCAAATACCAAGCGTATAAAGTGATGCAAGGAATGATAATCCAAAAGATATCAATGATAAGAATATCGTAATACTGATTTTTCCAATTTGTCCAAAACCAAGTACCTGTTACAATTCCGTTTGTAATTGGAATTAGTAAACCGATTGCACTTCCTGCCAGTAAGCAATCTCTATTTGTTTTATACAAGCTTTTTCTTGCAGCTAATACAATTGTCAAAGCAAGCCAAGTATAGAAATAAAACGAATAGATAAAGGTTTGTCCTCCTGTTGGGTTTAGCTTAACTGCAATGAACGCTAAAGCTGTTACCGGATACATAGACAAGCAAATCGACAAGTATATATTGGTTAACCAGAAATTGAACTTGCGCTTTTTCTCAGGCACATTCTTTTTATCTCTGGCTACTAACCATATTAAAACCCCTGAGATAATCACAAAACAACCTGCCATTCCGATTAAAAAGTAAATAATGCGAGTTGCATATCCTCCGAATGATCCAAAGTGTAACACATACATTAAGTTTGAAACTACTTCACTATAAGTAGAACTGTCGTTTGGGTTCGCTTTTTCGTCTATTTCACCAGTTGCAATCGTGTAAATGATTTCCCCTTTACTGTTGAATTGTTTATGTTCTGAAACTTTTCCGAGTATTTTGACCTGCATATTTTGGTCGCCATAATTACTAACTTCAACAAAGGTGATGATTCCATCTTCCCATTTGTTTAATGTTTGTTGCACATAGCTATTGATATCAACTTGTTGATTGTTTGGTGTATTGGTAAAGGGTATTTCTGTTTTTGGTCCTTTTTTACCACCTACTTCTGCTTGTAATTTTTTAATGTCTCCTCCATATCCCAAAGAGGCAATTGCATTAGCAAAAAAGTAAGAGGTTAGAAAGAAATAAGAACCAGAAATAGCAAAAATGAATAAGAAAGGCGAAGTTAAAACTCCTAAAGCGGTGTGTAAATCTGTCCAAACCGTTTTTAGTTTTTCCCAAGGTCTAAAAATAAAGAAGTTAGATACTATTTTTTGCCAATGTATTAATACCCCTGTGATTAAAGCAAATAAGAATATAAAAGCAACAATTCCCGCGATTAAGTAACCAGGAGGAATACTCATATCTACTAAGCTGTTTACCGGAGCTAAGAAGTGCAAGCGATATAAAAACTCACCCAGAGAGTATTGTTCTGCATAGCTTTTACTTTCATTTGTATAAGTGTCATACATTACAAAGCCACGTTCGCCTGCTTTAGGATTAAGGGTGTCTTTTGAGGGGGAAACTACAAGGCCGATTATGCGACTTTTATCTCCAATTCGAAAGCTGACGTTTCTTCCGTACAAACCATATTGGTTGTTTACAGAGTCGGCAATAGCGTTATAATTAAGTGTGTTTGATGTGAATGTTCCTTTTGGCGTATTGTTTTGCCAATTGTTTATTTCGTTTTTAAAGAAGGCAAAAGAACCTGCAAAGAAGAAAACGAAAAGTACTGCAGTAATAATAATTCCACTTATAGTATGTAAGTGAAAGTACTTATTGTAGTTTCTAATATTCATAAAAAATGTGGCGTGATTGTCTTATATATTGATAGGTTGTATTAAATAAGGCAGGTAGAAAAGAATAGCAAGACCGCTATACAATGCCCAAATTTTATAACCACTTTTTGCTATAAAAGCAAGTATAAATAGTGTTGCCCATAATACAAAACCAGTTATGAACATAGTAGTGTATATAGGTTTAGCATCAAAAAAATACATGAAAAACATATGAAAAGTAACTGTTAGAAAGAACCCTCCAATACAACCTGCTGTAAACTTTAAAAATCGTTGCCAAGCTGAAGTTTCTAAATGTTTTTTGTTTGCTGGCATAATTTTAGAAGAGTATAAATTCAAATAATAAACAAACACCAATTAAGCTTAGTACTTGCGTGTATTTCATTGAAATGGTAGGGTAGATAGCTACAACGGCAGAACCGATAAACATTAGATATAATATAAATGTAAGAGATCCTACGCCAATACCTTCGTAAGCGACTTCTGTTAATAGTGTAATAACTAATAATGAATAGGCAATACGCTTAGATAAGGTTTTGTTTTCTCTTAGCCAATCTGTAAACGGACAACGTTTGTTGAACTTAACTTTTTTAGAGCTGTTGTACAGCATAAAAAAACTTAATGCTGCTATTCCGAACAATAGTGTATACATCATTATTTAGATTAATTAAAAACAAAGGTAGCCCTATTTTTTAAATCTTGGTAGTTTTTTGCGAAAAAAATCTAATAATAGTAAGATTTGACAAAGATATTAGGATATTTTTTGGGAGAGATAAGATGCGTTTTTTAACTTTTTGTTAGCGAAAAATATCCTATTTGGTGTATTGTTTTTTTTCTATTGTAATATATATTTGTGTACTTTTTATTTGTTAATGTATGGGTGATTTTGAAGTAAATCCATTTTATGAGTTAATTATAGACGATTTAGTAAATCGTAAATACTCAGTAATTGATTGTTTTTTCTCTGAAGAGGAGATCAATCTACTTAGGGCAAATTTGTTTTTGAAACAAGATTTGGAAAATTTCAAAAAAGCAGCAATTGGGCAGGCTTCAGAAGAGCAAATAGTAGAAGAAATCCGCGGAGACTCTATTTTGTGGCTTGATGAAAAGAAGCCTGATGAAGTTGAGAAGATGTATTTTGATAAGGTTAATAACTTTATTGAATATATTAATCGCACGTGCTACTTGGGAATTCAAGAAGGGGAGTTTCACTACGCTTGTTACCCAAAAGGAACATTTTATAAAAGACATTTAGATGTTTTTCACTCTGATACGCGTAGAACCCTTTCGGTGGTGTTGTATTTGAATGAGCAAGACTGGACTCCTGCGAATGGAGGAGAGTTGGCTTTGTATCTTCAAAATGAAGATGGAACAGAAAGAGAAGAGATTGTTCAGCCTTTACCAGGGCGTTTGGTTGTGTTTGATAGTAAGTATATTGAACACGAAGTTAAGATGGTAAATTATCCGAGATATAGTATCACAGGATGGTTAAAAACGAGATAAAAGAATTAAAGCTGCCTCTTTTTACAGAGACAGCTTTTTTTCTAAGTGATACTTTTAGTTTTACAACGGAATCTTATTGTAAATCACTTAAATCAAATATAACTCTTGAAGAGCTCTATTGAGATTTGATTTGTGGAGATTTTAAAATGTTTTTATGGGAACGACAATTAGCCTGACTAAGCTATTTGTATTTTTAATCCTTCCACCTTTGTCTAACAACTTTGACAGCTCATACCTATTATTTGCTATATTATTTGCCGTTTATTAACTTGTTAGCTTATTTTTGTAATACAAAGATAGAGTAAGCCTAATGTGTTTATGTTATACTAATCGTGGGATTGTTTACACTAATCGTGGTTTTTTATCTTTTTTATCTTTCTTAATAATATAAATTATGTTTGATTTTAGATTAAAAGTTTTTTACACAGTTGCCAAAAGGGGAAGTTTTACAAAAGCTGCTAAGGAATTATTGATTTCTCAACCTGCTGTAACGAAACATATTCAAGAAATTGAGTCGTCTTATCAGACAAAATTGTTCTTAAGAGATGGTATGAAAATTAGTCTGACTGAGGCTGGACAATTATTATTTGGTTATGCGGAAGAAATATTCTCTATTTATAGAAACTTAGAGTTTGATATTCACGCTTTGAATGCTAAAATGGATGGGAGTTTATGTGTTGGTGCAAGTACAACAGTTTCTCAATATGTATTACCTCCTTTATTGGCTGAGTTTCGAAAAAAGGTAAATGATTTACATCTTGATTTATTTTCTGATAACACGACAGCTATTGAAAACCTTTTGTTGAGTAAGAGTATTGACGTGGGAATTGTAGAGGGTTTTTCTAAAAATCCGCAAATAAAATATATTGACTTCATTAAAGATGAAATTGTCTTGGTGTGTGGTAGCGCTAACCCTTTGGCAAAAAGGGGAGCTATTAAAGCGGAAGAGTTAAAAGATTTGACGTTTTTATTGCGCGAAACAGGTTCGGGTACATTAGATGTGGTGGGGGCTCAGTTAAAGGAAGTGGGAATTAACATCAACGATTTGAATAATGAGATGAACTTTTCAAGCACGGAGAGTATTAAAATGTATTTAATGCATTCTAACAGTGTTGCTTTTTTATCTATACACGCAATTTTGAAGGAGTTGCGTTATAATGAGTTAACGGTTATTGATGTAGAGGGACTGGAAATAACGCGTAATTTCTCTGTTATACAGCGCCAAGGGCAGGAGAGTGCTTTAGTGGAATTGTTTACGCGATTTGTTACAACGCATAACGTGAAGTTATAGCCTATAACTATTATGTATTTTCTTTTGGTTGCTGTACAGCCGACCTTTGTGGCTGTAAAACAACGAAACAAATGTCTTTAAGTACAAATACATCACTGAGCAAAGTAATTTTAATAGGATTAGCTATTTTAAGTTTATTTCCTTTTGTAAATTCTGCTACAGCTTTAATTTTAGGGATTGTATACGCCCAAATTTTTGAAAATCCGTATGCTAAACAAACTAAAAAGACAACGGGACTCCTATTAAAGGTAGCTGTTGTAGGTCTTGGGTTTGGAATGAATATCTACAGTGCATTATCAGCAGGTAAGGATGGGTTTATTCTAACTGTTTTTTCTATTTTCTTAACGTTAGGTCTTGGGTTTATTCTTGGAAAGGCTTTTAAAATTGACAAGAAGATTTCTTATTTAATTTCTTCAGGTACTGCTATTTGTGGAGGAAGTGCTATTGCGGCTGTTTCTCCTGTGATTAAAGCAGATGAAAAACAGATATCTGTTGCTTTGGGAATTGTTTTTATCTTAAACTCTATTGCCTTGCTTATTTTTCCACCGATAGGTCACTATCTTGGAATGAGTCAGATTGACTTTGGATTGTGGTCTGCGATTGCTATTCACGATACGAGTTCGGTTGTAGGAGCTGCTGCTAAGTATGGTGATGAAGCGTTAGAAGTAGCTACTACGGTTAAGTTAGCTCGTGCTTTATGGGTGATTCCGGTTGCTTTCTTGTCAACTGTACTTTTCAAAAATAAAGGAGGAAAAGTGAAGTTGCCTTATTTTATAGGTTTCTTCGTTTTAGCGATGTTAGCTAACTCTTATATTCCTTTTGTACAGCAAATAGGACCTTATATTGTAGAGGTTTCTAAAGCAGCATTAACATTGACTTTATTTCTAATTGGTACTTCTTTGTCTTATCGCACTGTAAAGTCGGTGGGAATGAAACCTTTATTAGAAGGAGTAGGGCTGTGGGTATTTATATCAATTACCTCTTTATTGTATATACTTTATATAAACTAAGTATTTGGTTTATTACTTTTAATTATAAGAAAGCACTTGTTACACTCTAACAGGTGCTTTTTGTTTTGAATAATGTGTGATGCGTGAAACGTGAAACGTGAAAGGTGATGCGTGAAGTGTGATGAATGATGAGTGAAAGGTGATGCGTGATGATTGAAGTGTGATAAGTGATGCGTATCTCTAAATAGGGTTGGTATAGGTACAAAAAAATAGGATACTTTGCAGTATCCCATTTTTCCGGTTTATTCATCATACTTGGATTACTCCAAGATTAAAGGGCTTTTCTATTGGAGCGTGATTAGCTGCTTCAATACCCATTGAGATCCACGTTCTTGTATCCAGTGGATCAATTATAGCGTCTGTCCACAATCTCGCTGCCGCATAATACGGAGAAACTTGATTATCGTATTTCGCTTTAATTTTGTCAAATAATTCTTGTTCTTTTTCCGGAGTTAACTCTTCGCCTTTTGCTTTTAATGAAGAAGCTTCAATTTGCAATAATACTTTAGCTGCTTGTGAGCCACCCATTACAGCTAATTCAGCACTTGGCCAAGCAAAGATTAAGCGTGGGTCATAAGCTTTACCACACATAGCGTAGTTTCCAGCTCCGTATGAGTTTCCTACGACTACTGTAAACTTAGGAACTACAGAGTTAGCAACGGCATTTACCATTTTAGCTCCGTCTTTAATAATTCCACCGTGTTCAGATTTAGAACCTACCATAAATCCAGTAACGTCTTGTAAGAATACAAGCGGAATTTTCTTTTGGTTACAGTTCGCGATAAAGCGAGTAGCCTTGTCTGCTGAGTCAGAATAAATTACTCCACCAAACTGCATTTCTCCTTTTGTCGTTTTCACTACTTTACGTTGGTTAGCAACAATACCCACTGCCCAACCGTCAATGCGAGCATATCCAGTAATGATCGTTTGTCCGTAACCTTCTTTGTATTGTTCAAACTCAGAATCGTCAACTAATCGTTTGATGATTTCAAGCATATCGTACTGTTCCGTACGTGCTTTAGGTAAGATACCATAGATGTCTTTAGGATCTAAAGCCGGTTTCTTAGGCTTAATTCTGCTATATCCTGCTTTTTCAAAATCGCCAATTTTATCAACGATGTTTTTGATTTTATCCAGAGCGTCTTTATCATCAGCTGCTTTATAATCTGTAACACCAGATATTTCACAGTGCGTAGTAGCCCCACCTAATGTTTCGTTGTCAATATTTTCTCCGATTGCAGCTTTCACTAAATAGCTACCTGCTAAAAAGATACTTCCTGTTTTATCAACGATTAAGGCCTCGTCACTCATAATAGGAAGGTAAGCACCACCGGCAACACAACTACCCATTACAGCGGCAATTTGAGTAATCCCCATACTGCTCATAATAGCGTTGTTTCTAAATATGCGTCCGAAGTGTTCTTTATCAGGGAAAATTTCATCTTGTAGTGGTAAATAAACCCCTGCACTATCTACTAAATAGATGATTGGAAGTTTATTTTCGATGGCAATTTCTTGTGCTCTTAAGTTTTTCTTACCTGTAATTGGAAACCAAGCCCCTGCTTTTACAGTTGCGTCATTGGCAACAACGATACATTGTTTACCTTTAATATATCCAATTTTTACAACTACACCACCAGACGGACATCCACCGTGTTCTTGGTACATATCCTCACCTACGAAAGCTCCGATTTCAATACTTGAGGCTTTGTCATCTAAAAGATAATCAATGCGCTCTCTTGCAGTTAACTTTCCTTGTTCGTGTAGTTTGGCAATTCTTTTGTCACCACCGCCTTTTTTTACTTTGACTAATTTGCGTTTCAAATCAGACAATAAAAGCTTGTTGTGGTCTTCGTTTTTATTGAAGTTTATATCCATAGTTTGATCGGTTATTTCTACGCTTTTCTTTCACTTTCGCTAAAATACAAAATTATAGTTCATATAAAACATTAGGTATGATTTTTGGTCTTGACAAAAAAATAACGTCAAGGATACAGCTATAATAGTATAAATAATGTACTTTTGTCTCCGTTTTTTTATCATTATATATAATGTCGCTAAATAGTATTTTTCAGTTTTTGGTGCCAAAGGATAAAGTATTTTATCCTTTATTCGAAAAGGCATCTATTAAGATTAAGTCACTTTCACAAACATTGCACGAGGCAGTAAATGCTCCTGCAAAAGAAAGAGAGAAATTATTAAAAGATGTAGAGGTTATCAAACAAGACATCGAAGCAATTGCTCAAACGACGAGAATTGAATTAGGTAAAAATTTTATTACTCCTTTTGATAGAGAGGATATTCACAACCTAATTACAGCAGTTGACGCTGTAGCCGATCATTTATCAGATGCTGCTTCTCGTATGAGATTGTATCAAATTGATAAAATTACAAAACCATTAAGAAAGCTTACAGAAGCTAACTTAGAAGCTTGTAGTGAGGTATCTCGTGGTCTTTTAGAGTTAAAAGATATGAAGAACTTACCGGCATTGGCTGAGGTTTGTAAGAACATTTCTCGTTTAGAACGTAAAGCTGATAAGGTATTTGATAAAGCAGTAGCTGATATCTTTGAAAATGAAAGTAATGCAATAGAAATTATTAAGTATAAAGAAGTTATGTCTGCGTTAGAGACTGCTACAGATAGCTGTAGAGACGTTGCTAACGTGTTAGAGACTATCACGGTAAAATATTCTTAATTAACTATAACCATTACTTATGGAATTTTTCTATGAAATGCTAACTAATCAAAGCGGTATTATGCTGATTACGATTATCGTTTTAGCATTAGGTTTTGATTACATAAACGGATTTCACGATGCAGCCAATTCTATTGCAACTATTGTAACAACGCGTGTTTTAACGCCTGTTCAAGCTGTAATTTGGGCCGCTGCATTTAACTTCGTTGCTTATTTTATTTCTCTTTATATAATAGGGGAGTTTAAAATTGGTAATACAATTGCTAAATCCATTAATGAGAACTTCATTACATTAGAAGTGATCTTTGCTGGATTGGTAGCAGCAATTATTTGGAATTTAATGACTTGGAAGTTGGGTATCCCTTCTTCGTCTTCACATACGTTAATAGGTGGATTTATCGGTGCGGCAGTAGCTCACGCTGGTGGATTAAGTGTTGATGGAATAGATGTTATTGTTTATTCTAAAGTAGTGCCTATTTTCTTGTTTATTTTTGGAGCACCTTTCTTAGGGATGTTCTTAGCTTATTTTATCACAGTTGCTATTCTGTGGATATGTAGAAAACAAGCGCCTCATAAATGTGAGGTGTGGTTTAAACGTCTTCAGTTAGTTTCTTCTGCTTTGTTCTCATTAGGACACGGGGGAAATGACGCACAGAAAGTAATGGGTATTATTGGTGCAGCGGTTATCTTTTACCACATTAATGTAGATATGGACCCTGCTTATATGGTTAGTGGTGTTGATACATTCAAATTGTTCGTAGAACACTGGTGGTGGGTTCCTTTAGCTTCATTCGTATTCATTGGTCTTGGTACTTTATCAGGAGGATGGAAGATTGTAAAAACAATGGGATCTAAGATTACTAAGGTTACGCCTTTAGAAGGGGTAGCAGCTGAAACAGCAGGGGCAGTTGCCTTATATGTTACAGAGCACTTAGGTATTCCTGTTTCTACAACACATACGATTGCAGGTTCTATCATCGGGGTTGGGGTTACAAAACGTATCTCAGCAGTTCGCTGGGGAGTAACGATTAACCTGTTATGGGCTTGGGTATTAACCATTCCTGTTTCTGCAATTATTGCAATGGTAGTTTATTATATTATATCGCTATTTTTATAGTAGGTAGGATATATTAGATATAAAAAAACGGAGTAGTCTTTTAAAGACTACTCCGTTTTTTATTTGTACTTGCTTATTCTTCTTCTCGTTGTCCCATCATCATTAGATAAGCTTTTAAGAATTCGTCAATCTCTCCGTTCATCACAGAGTCAACATCTGTTGATTCATATTGCGTACGGACATCTTTTACAAGTTTGTATGGATGCATCACGTAATTTCTAATTTGTGAACCCCATTCAATCTTTTTCTTATTCGCTTCAATCTCATCGCGCATCGCTTGTTTTTTCTTCAACTCAATTTCATAAAGTTGCGATTTCAAAAGCTGCATGGCTTTGGTTTTGTTATCTAACTGTGATCTCGTTTCAGAGTTTTCAATGATAATTCCAGTAGGGTGGTGGCGTAAACGAACAGCTGTTTCAACTTTGTTTACATTCTGACCTCCAGCACCACTTGAACGCATTGTTTCCCATGAAATGTCAGCTGGACTAATTTCAATCTCGATTGTGTCATCCGCAAGAGGATAAACATAAACAGAGACGAAAGATGTATGTCGTTTGGCATTACTGTCAAAAGGCGAGATACGAACTAAACGGTGAACACCATTTTCTCCTTTTAAATAACCAAAAGCAAATTCTCCGTCAAACTCTAAAGTTACTGTTTTAACTCCAGCAACCTCCCCTTCTTGGTAGTTTAACTCTTTTACTTTTACGCCATTTTTTTCTCCCCACATGATGTACATACGCATCAACATAGCAGCCCAATCACAACTTTCAGTTCCTCCAGCTCCAGCAGTGATTTGCAATACAGCGCTCATACTGTCACCTTCGTCAGAAAGCATATTTTTAAACTCAAGTTCCTCAACGATTTCTCGAGTTTTATTATATTGCGCTACAACTTCTTCTTCGGTAGATTCTCCTTCAGCATAAAACTCAAGAAGTATCTGTAATTCCTCTAAATTTGCTTTAGCATTTTCATATCCTTCAACCCATTTCTTCTTGGACTTCAATGCTTTAACGATTACTTCGGCCTCTTTAGGGTTGTTCCAAAAATCAGGAGCAAAGGTCTTTTCTTCCTCGTTTGTGATCTCAATTAACTTCTTATCGACGTCAAAGATACCTCCTTAACGCACCAAGGCGATCAATAATATCCTTCTGTTGTTCTGTGGTTACCATAATTTTTAATACTTTTATAGCACAAAAATACTTATTCCTATCAATTTATGGAAATTAATTTAGTAAGTGATACAATCACTAAGCCTACGCCTGAGATGTTAAACTACATGATGAAAGCAAGGGTAGGTGATGATGTTTATAAACAAGATGGTAGTACTAATGAGTTGGAAGTAGCTGTAGCAGAGTTGTTTGGTATGGAAGCAGCACTGTTTTTTCCCTCAGGTACAATGGCAAATCAAGTTGCAATTAAGTTACATACACAGCCTGGAGATCAGTTAATCTGTGACAAAACTTCTCATATAAATCTTTTTGAAGGAGGAGGAGTTGCTGTACATAGTGGGGTTACTTGTGCTTTAGTAGATGGAGTTCGCGGTAGAATTACGGCAGATCAAGTGTTACAACACTACAATGAGCCTACTAATATTCATTTGCCAAAAACAACATTAGTAAGTTTAGAGAATACAACTAATCTTGGAGGTGGTGCTTGTTATGAAATGCAAGAGTTAGAACGCATCCGTGAGGTGTGTGATGATAAAGGATTGAAGTTGCACTTAGACGGGGCGAGATTGTGGAATGCTTTAGTGGCAAAATCACAACATCCAAGTCAGTTTGGAGCTTTATTTGATACTATTTCAGTTTGTTTTTCAAAAGGATTAGGAGCGCCGATTGGTTCTGTTTTGTTAGGATCAAAAGCAGATATTCAAAAAGCATTGCGCATCCGTAAGTTAATGGGAGGTGGAATGCGTCAAACAGGATATTTAGCAGCTGCAGCTTTATTCGCTTTAAAGAACAATGTAGGTAGATTGCAAAGAGATCATTTCAGAGCAAAGCAAATAGAGATGATTTTAAACAAGAAACTTTGGATTGGTGAGGTTTTACCCGTACAAACGAATATCGTTGTTTTTAAGCTAAAAGAACCTGTCTTAAGCAAGTTGTTTGTTGATAAGCTAAGGCAAAAAAACATATCTATTAGTGATATGGGAGGTGGATGGCTTCGAATGGTAACTCATTTAGATTACCGCGAAGTAATGCATGAGTATGTATTAGAAGCACTCTCAAAACTAGAATTATAGCATTAGAAGTCATTCCGAAAGGAATGACTTTTTTATTTAAGATAATTTAGTTTTTTACTTACACAAAATGAATTACCTTTGTTTAGAATTAAATTAAATAATGGAAAAACTTAAGCAACGTTGGGGGGTAACATCTAATTTTCAATTGACAGTTATCTTTATTGTTTTCGCAATTACTGGTTCAACATCAGCCTATATATCTAAGCCTATTTTATCATATATTGGAATAGAAAGAGATGGGATGTATCCGTTTCTTTATTGGATTTTATATTTTGTTTTGATATTACCTGTTTATAAGGTGTTATTACTTTGTATCGGAACATTGTTTGGACAACGTGTGTTTTTCTGGAACTTCGTAAAGAAAATGTTACGCAGTATGGGAATGGGCTTTATATTGCCTAAGGAGAAGAAAGAATAGGTGTTTGGTTGTAAACCACACGGAATATATACAAAAAGAGCAGCTTTTATAAGCTGCTCTTTTTTAGTTTTTATGTATGATGAAAATACACGGTCTTTTGTGTAAATCTACTTTTGTATTCTTCCATTGAGAAGCAGGTTTTGTTGAAATAAACTCTGTTTCTAATGTGATATCACAAGCTACGCAAACTAAGGTGTTTGGGTTTAAAATTTGTGCCATATCTTGTAGTAATTGGTTATTTCTATACGGCGTTTCAATAAACAATTGTGATTGGTTCTTTTCTTGTGATAATCTTTCTAAGCCTTTAAGTGCATTCTTCTTTTCTGCTTTGTCAATTGGCAGGTATCCGTTGAAAGCAAAACTCTGTCCATTCATACCAGAAGCCATTACTGATAATAAGAT
This sequence comes from Myroides phaeus, assembly GCF_900099675.1. GTDB lineage: Bacteria > Bacteroidota > Bacteroidia > Flavobacteriales > Flavobacteriaceae > Flavobacterium > Flavobacterium phaeum. Next base: position 50,003 of record NZ_FNDQ01000017.1, on the reverse strand, counting down.
AGATGAAGGACCAACAAGAGGTGTTACTTTGATATTGCGCTTATGTGCTAAATCAACGATTACAGCACCAGGGTCAGCTACTCCAGGACATCCTGCTTCACTCATTACACCAATGCTTTTACCTTCTAATAATGGATTGATGTAATCTTTGTATTCACTAATCTCAGTGTGCTTGTTTAAAGGAAATAAAATAAGTTCTGATTGTTTCTTTTCTGGACAAATACTTTTAATAAAACGCCTTGCTGTTTTTTCATTTTCTACAATGAAGATGTCAAGCATTTCAATAGCGCGTTTTACTGTTTGTGGTAACACATCAAGAGGATTAGTTGTTTCTCCTAATGTAATTGGTATAAGGTATAAAGTACCTGTTGGTGATTGATTTGTCATGAATAGTGTATTCTATAAATAGTTGTACAAAGGTAAAGATAAAGAATAGTACAAAAAAGAAAAGGAAGAAAATGACTTTCTTCCTTTTACTAAATATATCTAAGATTGTAAATCTTTGGCTATTACGTTGCAAGCATCGTCTAACATTTTATAGACGTGGTAAAAACCTCCTGGACCTCCAAAGTACGGATCAGGTACTTCTTTATTTGAACCAGGGTGTAATTCATTTAATATGAGTTTTACCTTTTGTTTCGCTTCTTCATTAGGAGCTAATTTAATTACGTTGTCGTAATTTGATTGGTCCATAACGTAGATTCTGTCAAACTCAGTAAAATCAGTAATGCTAAATTGACGAGCTCTTTGGGTAGTTAAATCAATGTCATAATGCGAAGCAACTTCTATAGATCTTGGATCAGGTTGTTGTCCGATATGCCACGCACCCGTTCCCGCTGAGTCAACAAAAAAACTTTCTTTCGAAAGTTTTGATTGTAGGATACCCTCTGCTAATGGAGAACGGCAAATATTACCTAAGCAAACCATCAAAACTTTAGCTTTCATTACATACTAAATTTAAGATTAATATCGTCGTGATATTTTTTAAACTCTTTGTCTGTTTCAAGAAGATTGTCAATCGTTTTACAAGCGTGTAATACAGTTGCGTGATCACGATCTCCAATTTGAGAACCAATACTTGCTAAAGAAGACTTTGTGTATTTTTTAGCAAAGAACATAGCAAGTTGTCTTGCTTGCACAATGTTTCTCTTTCTTGTTTTAGAACGAAGTGTTTCTGTATCCATTTGGAAATAGTCAGATACCACTTTTTGAATATAATCGATAGAGATTTCTCTCTTAACATTCTTAACGAATTTCTCAACTACGTTTCTTGCAAGGTCAATTGTAACTTCGCGTTTGTTGAATGAAGACTGTGCAATTAATGAAATAATAGCACCTTCTAATTCACGGATGTTAGAATTTACGTTTTTAGCAACGTATTGAATAATGTCTTTTGGCATTTCAACACCATCGCGGTATAAAAGGCTTTCAACGATTCTAACTCGTGTTTCAAAATCTGGATGCTGAATTTCAGCAGATAATCCCCATTTGAAACGAGATAATAAACGTTGTTCGATGTCTTGCATATCAACAGGTGCCTTGTCCGAAGTCAAGATAACTTGTTTACCATTTTGGTGTAAATGGTTAAAGATATGGAAGAATACATCTTGCGTACCTGATTTACCAGATAAGAATTGAATATCATCGACAATTAATACATCTATTAACTGATAGAAATAAATAAAGTCATTTCTTGTTTGTTTACGTACAGAGTCAACATATTGTTGCGTAAACACTTCAGCAGAGATGTATAAAACAGTCTTTTCAGGGTATAGGTCTTTAATCTCAACTCCAATAGCGTGAGCTAAGTGAGTTTTTCCTAATCCTACTCCTCCAAAGATTAATAAAGGGTTGAACGATGTACCTCCAGGTTTGTTAGCTACAGCTAAACCTGCTGAACGCGCTAAGCGGTTTGAATCACCTTCTAAGAAGTTGTCAAATGAATAATTTGAATTTAATTGTGACTCAATCTTAACATTGCGAATTCCAGGAATTACAAAAGGATTTTTTAATTCCGGATTCTTATTTTGTACAGGTACGTCTAATTCTTGTGGTTTAACAGGGCTTCTTTGAGCACTTGGTAATTGCTCTGTATATGGTTGTTTTTTTCCAGATGTATTTTCCATCTGAATTTTATACAGCAATTTAGCTTCAGGGCCAAGTTGTCTAGTTAAGGCTACTTTAAGAATTTTTACATAGTGTTCTTCCAACCACTCGTAAAAAAACTTACTTGGCACTTGAATATATAAAGCATTCTCTGTAAGCTCAATTGCCTGAATGGGCATGAACCAAGTCTTAAAAGCTTGTTCTTGGATATTGTCTTTTATGAACTCAAGACAATTATTCCAAACAGATTCTGCGGACTTAATCGTATACTCGTGCATTTTAGGTTAGAATTATAAAAACAGTTACTACTTTTGGGTATATTTTAAGGGGATAAAACTACCTTTATTTGAGAGCACAAATATGTGAACAAATTTTGGGATAAAAAAACTAAATAGGCATTGTATAAAACAAATTAATTTGGTAAGTACTATAAAAAAAAGAAGAAACAAATATAATTAAAGGGAATATGAAATATTTTGATTTTAACGTCAGAGTACGTTATGCTGAGACGGATCAGATGGGGGTTGTTTATCACGGAAATTATGCGCAATACTTTGAAATTGGGCGAGTTGAGTGGTTAAGGAACCTTGGAATATCGTACAAGAAAATGGAAGAAATGGGGGTAATGCTACCTGTTGTTTCACTGACAATGAATTATAAGAAATCGGCTAAATATGATGAGGATTTGACTATCAGAACAATCTTTAAAAAGCTGACTTCCGTGAAGATAGAATTTGATTATGAATTGTATAATGAAGCAGGTGAATTGTTAACAACAGGTAATTCTGTTTTGGTATTTATTGATATGATAACAGGTCGTCCAATTGCTGCTCCTCAATATGTTGTTGATAAAGTTGCTGCAATAGAAATGTAAGTATTAAAAAAGAGTTTTTATAATTAATGGTTTTACTAAAAACAAATAATTATATTTACTAAAAACAAATAATATGAAATCAGCTTATTGGCTAATGGGTATTGGATGTCTATTTTCTGTGGGAGTTTTTGCTCAGGAAACGAAGATTATTGACGGACGTGCTCGTATGTATGACGGTAAAATAGTACCTGCTACTATTGTTAATAAAAATAGTAAGGAAGAAACTAAACTTGATGGTCGTGGTTATTTTATGATCAATACGCAAGTTGGGGATACAATTCAGTTCACTAATAAAAGAATTTCTCCTGTAGATTATGTTATGACGGCAGAGGATTTTAAATTAGGAAGAGTGAATGTGGTGTTCACTAAGCCAGGTCAGACGTTAGAAGAGGTTGTTATTTTACACAAAAATTTTGATGATGATTTGTTTGAGTTAGGAAATAAGAAAAAATTGACTCCTGCTGAAAGAAGATATAAAAAGAATAATACTGTGTTTGCTTCTACAGCAAATTACGGAATGGGTATTAGTTTAGATGCTTTAGCTAATCTTGTTTCAGGAAGAAAGAAAAAGGATAAGGCTGCAATATTATATGAAAGATTAGATATTCGTATCCAAGAGTTTGTTGAGGAATATCCTAAAAGTGATTTGTTAGAGGATATGAAGATTCCTAAAGACAGAGTAGATGCTTTCTTATACTATGTGGTTGCACAACCAGAGTATGGCAAGGTGAAAGTAGAAAGAACAGAAGAGTATCAGTTGTATTTGGCAAAACAGTATGCTGACTTTGTTGGTTTCTTAGGTTTGTAAGTTTACATAATAGAATATAGTGTAAAAGAGGTTGATGTCGCATTTTGTGGTATCAACCTCTTTTTTTGTGCTTTTTTGAGAATGTAGTTTAAAATAAACGAGGGAATTAATTTTAGAGATAATGTCTTTGTGAAATTGGGTGAACACTACCTTTTTTTGAGTGAGTTTTTTTTCACTAAAAAAAAGGTAGTGTTCGCCCTTTTTTTGTTTAGAATACTTTTAAATGTTGCTACGTTTAATTAGAAAATAAAGAATTATGGCAAGATATAGAGCTACGGTACTGCGTACACATAAAGAAGGTGAAATGTACATTGAGAAGGGAATGAGTGTTGAATTTGCATCTTTTACTCCCCCGTGGATGGTAGAACAAGGTAAACCAATACAAGAGGCTTTCTTAAGAGTATACGGTGTAGACTTGAAAAAAGGTTTTGCTTGTAGTCCTGGTTTTATAGAAGTAATAGAAATAAAATAGACTTGCGTGTTTTGACAGTGTGGTCTGTTTTCTTTGTACTGTCATTGTAATACTGTGAAAGGATGAAAGACTTGATAAGAGTTCAAAAAGTACTTGAGGCATTTAAGGTAAAGGGTGAGTTAACGGTTGATTATATATGTAGTCAACTTGGAGATGAACGTGGACCTATAAGTTATGAAACGTGGAATCGCTTGCGTAAAAAGTTGATAGAGGAACTTAATATACCAATTGTTTACAATAGGTTGATTAAGGTCTATGCTTTAAATGAGGTTGAGGAAAATGGAGAGAGATTAGACGTTTTGAGTTTAAATAAATTTATTGAAAACTATGAAGTGATTAGTCTGTTGATGAAAAAAGCAGGTGAAGATATAGATGCAATAAAGTATATCGAGTTTGAACAACAAACGTGTTTGTACAATATCAATTTTTTCAACACGCTTTTAACTGCACTACAAAGGAGGTTAGAAGTGAAGCTAACACATCAAAGTTATCGCAGTATAAAGGCAAAAGAAAGTTTAGTAAGACCATTGTATTTTAAACAATATCAAAATAGGTGGTATTTAATAGCAGAGGTAGGTGAGGAGTTTTTGAGTTTTGGTTTAGACCGTATCAAACAGGTAGAACTAACACAAAAGAAGTTTAAACCAAGATTAGATGAGGCCAAGGCTTTGTTTAGTGAGATAGTAGGGTTAAATCATAGTGATTCGGATAGACAGCGTATTGTTATTGAGTTTGCCATTTCACAAAAGCCTTACGTACTAAGTCTGCCTTTGCATCACACACAAAGTGTAATCAAGGAAGGTAAGAGTACCTTTCAAATAGAAATATGGGTAAGACCTAATTATGAGCTTCAACAACAAATACAGAAATATGGCAATTTTGCTAAGGTTGTAGAGGGAGATTGGGTTTGCCTGTGAAATGAATAAAAATTATGGCTGTACAATTTTTTCCATCATACCCGATTCAATAATTAGACGAATTAAATTATGAAGTTTTTAGAGAGAAAACATATTGTATTAATAGTCGATATGCTGAATAGGGCAAGTAACTATGAATAGTTTATGGGAGGGACAAGAGTTATAGAAAGCTTAGAGATTATTAAATAGAGTTTTAAAAATAATTAAATATAAAACAATTATGATTACACATTTTTTGATTCTTCCTTTTTTACTTTGGGGAGCTGCGGTTATACTAATAGGTGGAACTGCAGGGATCGGTATAGGATATCTCAGTGAAAAATATGCAAAAACAATGGAAGATATCACTAAAAATAAATTAGGAATTTTAGGGATGCAAGGAGCTGGTAAAACACGCTTTTTAAATTTTTTAGAAGGTAAACCTTTTTTAGAGAGTAGTACGAATAGGAAAGATTATCTTGATTTTACTTATCAATTGAAAAATGGAAAGAAAATAACTATTGCATCAGGAAAAGATATTGGAGGAGGAAATGTTTTTAGAGTAGATTATGAGTCAATATTAAAAAATAGTGATATAATTTTATTTTTTTTTAACATAAATGCTTATTTAAAGAATTTTTCAGATAGTGATAAAATTCTTTATCAGCGATCGTGTAATTCAAGATTTGAACATATTTATATAAGAGTTAAAGAAGAAAAGAAGCCTGTTGTAATAATTGCAACACATAGAGATGAGTGTTTGCTTTCAGATGAAGAAATGACGCGAAAATTTAATGAGTTAGTTCAAAATAAAAACTATACCGAGATGTTAAAGAAAGTAATTTATGTAAATTTAACTAACTCTGTCGAAACAAAGGAATTGGTTGAAAAATTAATGTTAAAATAAACAATATGAAAAGAATATTATTATCCCAACATAAAGAGAATAATGGAACAGATTATTTGATTGTAGATGGAGAATTGTTAATAGATGGCAATAGCATAGTTGAATATGGACGTTTAATTGCTCAAACAGATGAATGGCAAGAAGAATATAGAGATGAGTTTCTCGAGATTAGAAAAAAAGAAAATAAAATAATTCTTAAATCATATTATACAGATAAAGATATAGTAGGACGTGTAATTTATTATTTATATATAATAGAAGGGGTGGATGACTTCAATATCATTATGGATTATTTAAAAGAGGATTCAAAGGTGATTGATAGAACATTTGATAGAGAAAAAATACTTGGTATAGTTGAAGAAATAAATAATAATAAAAAGCTTAAAAAAAAAGTGATAGGAATAGTTCTACTAATTATAGGATTAAGTCTTTTAACATATTTAATAAAAAAATAAAAAATGAAGAATAAGTTGCCAGAAGTAGTAGTTTTTCAAGAGGATGAGAATGCATTAAACTGTAGGTTTAAAATACCTTATTCATTAGGAAATGAGATTGCAGTTAAATCAATAGAATATGATTTGGATGATTTTAAAGAAAAACATACTTTGATTGGAAATAAAAGAACTTCAGTAGGAGATGTATATTTTTTACATCCTTATAAGGATAATACATATGTAGAGCAATCTGTAATTGAAAACTATTTATTTGAAGAGAAAATAGGGTTATATGTAAGAGTCGCTGCTTTATTAGGTGCAAAAAGTATTGAAACAAATGTTTCTTTAGAGCAAACTTGTATATATGAATTAGGTGTTGATGGTAAAGTTAGTTATAAGGTTGTTGAATTAGGTGTTGATTATAAAGAAAAAGTAGAACAAAATCTCTCAAAGATTTGTAATGTTAAGGAGTATCATATTCAAGGTGAAGATTTTGATTTGTATAAAAATTTAGACGAGATTTATAAGATGATTAAAAAGTATAATCTTCACCATGAAAGATCATTAATTAATTTAATAGAGAGTCGAGATAATAGGGAATCAAAGGTGCAGTTGGTAGCAAAAAACGCAACGACTGAGCTTACTCAGGAGTTGAATCAATTATATGAACTATCTGCAAAGTTAAGTTCTCCTGTTTTTTCATTAAGTGCAGGGTTTACTGAAAAAATAAAAAAAATTAATACAATAAAAATTAGTCTTCATTTCGAATTTTAACTAATGAACAACCCATCACGCCCATATTTCAGAAAGGAGATAGACGACGTATTCAATAAAGTAAAAGCAAGACTACATGCCGATGCCCAACAAAAAGGAGGTGGCGTAGCTTTATTTACAGATTGTTATACAGGTAAAACACTTCGCGGAGGAGAAGCATATGATTACGAGCACGTACGTTCATCTGAAGAACTATTTATGAAGTACAGAGACCGTATGACAAATGAACAAATAGCAGAAGTGGTAAACTGTGAAGGAAATGTAAAGGTTACTTTGAGAACGATAAATCAATCTAAAGGAAAGCGAAGATTTGAAGAATGGATTTCATCTTCATTAATCGCTAAGTTTGAAATATCAACAAGTGTTTCTCAACGCACCTTACAAGTAGCAGACCAATCTATCCTACAAAAAGTAAATCAGATTTTACGCAGATAATACAAACACAAAAGCTGTCCAATTAGGGCAGCTTTTTTTATATATAAAACACCCAAAAACACCCTATTCCTCCTCCTTAACAGGAATTTCTAAACACCCTATATACATACTTGTACTATTAAGATTATCAGCTTCATTACTCCAGATATACCAAAGGTGAATAGAACCCTTAATCCATTTATCTGGTAGTATTAAAGAAATTTTGCCATCTTCACGATTAGCAATTCGTTCAAATACATGAAATTTTTGCATTTCCTGCATTAACGCGATGACACTTAATTTATCTTCCTTTTCAGCTAATCCCTGACAACTATTATCTTCCCATTGCAATTTAAGCTTTCCGTTTTTTAAAAACTTAACATTAGTTTTTAGAGTAGTAGGTAATACCCCTAAAGCTAAGTATAAGTGTGAATAATCAATATGAAATATCTCATCATTTTCAATATACATTTCCTTCATAAGTTTGGATAATAACAAGTCAAAACCAATTTGATTTTTGTTAGAAACAGCAATGTTTTTATTTATGAATTTACGTAGAGGGGTGAGAAACTGTGTACAATACGTTAATTTAGACTGCTGTATTAATTGTTTTTCAGAACGAGGTTTAAAAGTTTTTTTTGGCATAGAACGCATCAAGTTCTTATTTCTCCACGGAAAGCCAACTACGGTTCCTACTTTTCCCTGAAAGCCACCTAATATTCCTTCCTTAATTTCAGCCATATAGATAAAAGATTAAGATGTTGATAATCATTGTACTAATATAATATTTACTGAATTTTATAAAGTATACTTTTGGGATAAAAAATCATAAAATAATGTCTTTATGTAGAGTTAATTATCTTTTTAAGGTATTGGAGGGTAAACGATAAACAAAACATAGTCTAATGGGTTTTTGATGGTTTCCTATCTATTATTAGTTCCAAATTGAAATGCCAGTAAGTAGTAATTGTCAAACTAAAATATATTTTTAGAATTATCAGACAATCAATAGAGAGTTGACCGAGTATTCTCTGAGTATTGTCCGAGTTTATAATGCTCAGGCCAGTAATACCAAAGAGTTGACGGAGTATTGTCAGTGAATTGTCGGACAATTGTCAGACAATTGGCGGTAAAGTCTTGTAAATCCTACTATTATCAAAAGAATAGCTATATAGTATTAGCAATGTCTTTTTGTGTTTAGTTGGTTGTTTTTCAGTTGTTTAGATGTTTTTTTTTAAATAAAAAAATAATTACATCTGATGTTTTTTTAAGTAAAAACGGAAGTATTGATAGATGTTTATGTCTTAAAATGAATTTTTAATTGTCCAAATGAAGTAAAAAAAATGTTTTTGTTGTCTTTTGCAATGTATTAGCAATAAAAGGTATGGAGATATTGAAGGAGGGGGAAGGTCTAAAAAGAATAATTACACCAACACAAAATATAAACCACAAAAAAAGAGCGAAAACGCTCTTTTATATTTTAATAATCTTCTGCATCAGCTTCAATCACTTTGACTTCATAAAAAGGTACAAACGCCTCTAAAGCCTGGGGGTATTCACTTTTGCGGATAGATAACTCTATTTCACAACTCATCTCCATTGTTTGGTCTAAGATGTTTAAGTTCTTTTCCTTTATCACGCGCATTACATTATTCATGTCTTTGTATTCAAAGCGAACCTTAAACTTCTTGTCAATGGTTTTTTCAATGATGTCAGCTTCTTCCATTGCCATTTGAGCCGTTGCTCGATAAGCAGTGATAAGTCCGCCCACACCTAATTTAACCCCTCCAAAATAACGGACAACAACAATCAGTACATCTGTAACTTCAAATGACTGTATCTGTCCATAAATATGAGCACCAGCAGTATTACTTGGTTCCCCATCATCATTGGCGCGGTAGTATATTTGTTCTGCTCCCAACTGAAAGGCGTAGCACCAATGGCGTGCGTTGTAATGCACTTTTTTGATGCTTTCTAAGATTTCCTTTACTTCCTCTTCTTTCTGAATCGGAAAGGCGTATCCAAAGAATTTACTATTCTTCTCTTTATACAAGACCTCTTCCGTTGGTCGGCTTATTGTTTTATATGAATCTATTTCTTCACTCATGCTTACGGGAATACAATTCGTAGTGTATCGTTTAAAATAAGGTGTTTTTCTTCTGTGTCAAATTTACTTATCACAGGGGCTTTCAACCCCTCGTGTAAATTGGTTTCGCCTACAAATATACGCGCTTCATCCCAAAGATTGTGGTCAATGAAACTTTGCAAGGTCTGACGACCTCCTTCTACAACTAACGACAAGATGTTATGTCGGTACAGAATTGCACATACTTGAGGTAGCAATTCTTGGTCAAAGTCGGCATACTCATAAATAACATTCTCCGTTGTAACCAAGGCTTCATTAGCAGTGATGCATATCGTTTTAGCTTCTCCATTTTGAAGAGCAAAGCTGCTGTCTATTTTACCCGTTCTATCCAAATACACACGTACAGGGTTATTGCCATACCAATCTCTTGTAGTTAAAGACGGGTTGTCGTCAAGCACGGTTTGCGTACCTACTAAAAACGCCATTTCTTCACTGCGATATTGGTGTACGGTTTGTTTAGAATACGTATTTGATATCCAAAAAGGACGTTGGTTATCCCTTGTCAATGGCGCCAAATAATGGTCTGGTGTTTCTGCCCATTTCAAGATGATGTAAGGGCGTTGTTTTTGGTGAAATGTAAAAAAGCGTTTATTGCTTTCTTGACATTCCTTTTCTAACACACCAACAACAACGTCAATACCTGCTTCGCGCATTTTCTGAATACCACGACCGCATACTTTTGCAAATGGGTCCACAGTACCAATCACCACTCTCGGAATTTGCTTCGCGATGACTAAATCACAACAAGGCGGTGTTTTTCCAAAGTGACTACACGGTTCTAAGCTCACGTAAAGCGTACTTTCTTTAAGAAGTTCTTGATTTTTAACGGATGCAATTGCGTTGGGTTCTGCGTGCGGTCCACCATAAGCAGAGGTAAATCCCTCGCCTATGATTTTGTCGTTGTACACCACAACAGCTCCTACTGAGGGGTTTGGCATCGCTGCAAAGGTCCCTTGTTTAGCTAATTGTAGGCAACGAGAAATATATAATTCGTGTTTTTCCAAAATTGATAAAACTGTATCTTTGAACAAATTTAAGCTTTTTAGCTAAAACTCATTAATTTTAGTGTACAACTATGCAAATCAAGTCTTATCAAAACCGCTTTAAGGAAGTACTTTCGCCTTTATATGATGAAATGGAAGCAGAGCAATTGTTTTTAATTGCCTTAGAAGAAATAGAAGGGAAGTCGCGTATTGACTTGGTTATGAATCCCGATTTACAAACGGATAAGCTGACTACTTGGGATGAGGTGTTGGCCGACTTACAACAAGAAAAGCCGATTCAGTATATCTTTGGTCGTGCATATTTTTACGGATTGACGTTTAACGTGAATGAAAACACCCTAATTCCTCGCCCTGAAACGGAGGAGTTGGTAGAGTGGATAATCAATAGTGTAGAAGCTGATAAGCCTATTCGCATTTTAGATATTGGTACGGGGAGTGGTTGTATCGGAATTACCTTAGCAAAGGAGTTGCCTAATGCACAGGTTACTTTGATGGATGTATCGCCTAAAGCTTTAGAAATGGCAACACGTAATGCAAAGGAAAACGGTGTTGAGGTACAAGCTATTTTACAAGATGTTTTGGCATTAGAACAATTGCCTGCACAGTATGACGTGATTGTGTCTAACCCTCCTTATGTTCGAAACTTAGAAAAAGTAGATATTAAAAAGAATGTTTTAGATTACGAGCCACATTTAGCGCTATTTGTAGAAGATGACGACGCGTTGATTTTCTATCGTAAAATAGCAACTTTAGCAAATGATAATCTTCAAGAAGGGGGAATGCTTTTTTATGAAATAAACCAATACTTAGGTGCAGAAACGGTTGCGTTATTTGAATCGCTACTGTTTACAGCTATTGAATTGAGAAAAGATATGGTAGGAAACGACCGTATGATTAAAGCGATTAAAAAAGCTTAAGTAGTAAGGCAATAGATAGGTATTAAAATACTTCTATATAAAGGGTGAATCTTTCAAAAGCACACTATTCTACATTGTTTTTAAAAGCTGAATTTACTATCTTTAATTAAGTGAATCAGTTAAGTATGAAAACGCAATATCAGTATAACAATCGCGAGGTTGTTTTGGAAGTAAAGAAAGCATCTCTTATGGTTAGGATGGTGCTGTATATCTTAGTATTTTTATGTGTGGCGTTGCCAGTAGTCGGAATTGTAGGTGGTGTAGTTTCAGGAGGTGAGGGAATGTCAATTCTAAGCATTGTATTGTTTGCCTTTATTCTTTTTTTAGGGTATTTTGTATTCCGTTTGGCCCTATGGAATACCTTTGGTAAAGAGGAAATTTCTTTCGGAAAAGAGGTTATTTATTACCAAGCTGATTACGGATGGTTTAAAGACAAAAGAAAGAAATACGACGTTGGAAAGACAGTGAAATTTGCAGCTAAACAAATGGGCTATCAAGAGGACAACAAAGGTGTATTAACAGTAGAGGTTGATATGCGACCAATTAATAGTGCAGTAAAAATGCCAATGGCAGAAGTAGAGCAGTTGATTAAAGAGTTGAAGAAACTGTATTAGTTTATAGCACAATATAAGTGCTCTTTATAGCAGATAATGCAGCAAAGGAGTAGTTCAATAAACAAGATAAAACAAAAGCGGATGTATGTAGTAGGCATCCGCTTTTGTTGTGTATTAAGATTAGTGTTCGTGTCCACCACCACCTTCGTTTTTAATCAAGTGACTTTGTAAGTAATAAGCTCCTTTAACCACGATTTCTTCGTCTTTAGGAGGAGTACCAAGAATAGTTACTTGTGTGTATCCAAGCTCACTCACCCCTGTTTTAACTTCCACGCGTTCAAAGTGAAAGTGCTCACTTTCGGTTGTATTCTCGTCTTCTTTTTCTTTGTAAAAGATAAATTCTCTACCGTCTGCTTTAACAATAGCATCACTCGGAAGCACATCAACCGTATTATGACCAGTTTGTATCAACGCATTTACATATAATCCCGTTATTAGATTATCTGGAATATTGTCAATATTCGCGTGTACAGCCACTGTTTTAGTACCGGGTTCAAATGACTTGCCAATACTGAAAATAGTTGCCGTTACTTCTGTCTTGTCGATATTCGTTAGGTTAAACGAAACCTTCTGACCGATGTGAACACTTGCCAAATCTTTTTCATACACCATCAAATCCAAGTGTATTTGGGAGTTGTCAACTAAGGTAAATAGCGATTGTCCTGCCATTACATTTGTTCCAATCTTAACCGGAATAGTAGCAATGTTTCCAGAAATTGGGGCTACTATCTTTAGGGAAGACGAACTTTGTCCGGGTGTGGTATTAACCAGTTTTATGCGATTGCTAAGCGATTGGTATCTGGCGCGTTCAATGTTTAAGTCGGCTTTTGTCTTTTGATATATTTTAGCCGAGTTTACATTCTCCGCACGCAGAGTTTGTTGTCGCTGGTATTCCAATTCTAAGTACTCCAACGTGTTTTTAGAAATAAGGTATTCTTCTTGTAATTGGATGAACTCCGGACTGTCGATTGATGCAATGACTTGTCCTTTTTTTACCTTATCGCCTAAGTTTACATAGATGTTGGTAATTGTACCACTCATAAAAGAAGACACATCTGCTTGGTTCTGCGCGGGTAATTCTGTCTTGCCATTAACGCGAATAACATCGCTTAGGTTTTTTTGTTCTATTGCCCCCAACTTGATATTGGCAGTAGTGAACTGTGCTTTGTTTAACTCCACTTCTTTATTGCCTGCTTCGTTTTCAGTTGTAGTTTCAGTATTTGCAAGGGCAGTATCATTAGCTTGCTTATCTGTTGTATTTTCTTGTTTGCTATTGCAGTTCCAAAATAGGAGAGAAGCAGCAATAGTTACTATGATGAATGACTTTTTCATGTCGCTGTTTGTTTATTGGTTTACTAAATAATGGAGTGTGTTGTGACTTAAATTGTACTGCAATACAGCTTCTAAATAATTGTTTTGAATTGTAAAAGCAGTTTCTGTAGACTGTATATATTCCACATAAGAAATATCTCCATTATTGTATTGCTTTCTTGCGTGGTCTTTGATGATAGCCGCATTTTTTAAAGCATTGTCTAAATAGTAATCAATCACCTTTTCTTGTGCTTTAATGATGTCTAACTGTTGCTGTACGGTTTCCTCTAATTGCTTGTGAATGTACTCTTTTTGCATGCTTACCTGTTGTACTTCATACTTCTTAGCCTTTATTTTTGAAGATTGACTGCCAAAGAAAAGGGGAATAGAAATACCTATGGAATAACTCGGAATGCGCAAGTCCTTGCCGTAATTGCCAATAAGTTGTCCGTTGTTCTCTACTGGTCCTGCTTCAGACTCAATATTGTAAGCTAAAGTAATGTCAGGTAGTAGCGTAGCTTTCTCTAATTTGCGTTCTGCTTCAATAGACTCAATTTGCTTTGCTGCTAATTGTAAGGTGTTGTTCTGACTTAAATCTAAAGTAGAAAGCGGATTGTGTTTATCGTAATACAGTTCCGTTTCAGCAGGGATAAAGTCGTACGTGATATTGAGAAGTGCCTTTATTTTAGACTTTTCATTCTCAAGTACCGTTGCGTTTTGCGTAATCATCACATTGATTTCTTGTTCTTTTGCAATAGCTACATTACTCTCCATTAATGTGGTTTCTCCCGTGTCATATCTCAACTTGGCTGACTTAGAAAAATCTCTCAACAAAACCGCTTGTTCTTGTAATAACAGGTCTTTTGAAAGGGCAAATAAGATGTTTTCCCACGCTTGTTTCACAGCATATTCAGTGGCTATGACAGTACCTTGTTGTTGTAAAATAGCCGTTTCGTAATTTTTGTTTAACACTGCTTTTTTCTTCCCATAGGTAAACGGACTAAAAGCTTGACTAACATTAACGCTAATGTCTTTTTGCCCTTTTCCGTTGAGGTAGCCAAAGCCCGTTGTAACCTCTGTTTTCGCTAAGTCGTAACTGGTTTTAGTCATTTGTTTCTGACTTTGAACAGACAAATCAGCGGCTTTTATACCTTGGTTGTTTTCAAGGGCAATGTCTAAAGCTTGGTTTCGAGAAAGGCGTTTTACCTCTTGCGCATTTGCCCCTAAACCCACTAAAAGGAGAAGAGAACTAATGATTGCTGTGTTTGATTTCTGGCGTATACCAAACCCTTTTTCCTCGTAATAATAGATGATTGGCAAAACGATTAAGGTTAAGATAGTAGCAGAGATAAGTCCGCCTATCACAACGGTTGCTAATGGTTTTTGTACTTCTGCACCAGCACTTGTACTCAAGGCCATTGGCAAGAAACCTAAAGAAGCTACAGCCGCTGTAAGTAATACAGGTCGCAAGCGTATTTTAGTGCCTTCAATTATTCTGTCGTATAAATTCATACCCTCTACTTTTAGTTGATTAAACTGTCCGATTAAAACAATACCGTTTAAAACGGCTACTCCAAAAAGAGCAATAAATCCTACTCCCGCCGAGATGCTAAAGGGCATATCGCGCAGGTATAGTGCGGCTACTCCTCCAATAGCTGAAAGGGGAATAGCAGTGAAAATCATTAGCGATTGTTTGACTGATTTAAAGGTGAAGTACAGTAAAACAAAGATTAAAGCAAGAGCCATTGGCACAGCTACCATCAATCTGTTTTGTGCATCTACCAAATTTTCAAATTGTCCGCCATATGTAATATAATATCCATCTGGTAGGTTGAGGTGTTGGTCTAACTTGTCTTGAATGTCGTTTACCACACTTTTTACATCTCTTTCGCGCACGTTAAATCCTAACACAATACGTCTTTTTCCGTCTTCACGACTAATTTGTTGTGGACCATCTTCGTAAGCAACAGAAGCTATTTGTTCCAACGGAATTTGTTGTCCGTTTGGCAGGGGAATAAACATATCTCTTAGGTTTGTAATATCTTGACGGGCATCGTGGTCTAAACGCACCACAACGTCAAAGCGCTTTTCTCCTTCATAGACAAAACCAGCTATTTCACCAGCATATCCCGCACGGACAATCTGACTGATATCTGAGATTTTTAAACCGTATAAGGCTAATTTATCCTTGTCGTACTTAATAGATATTTGCGGAAGTCCTGTTACTCTTTCAAGTTTCGGACTAGCTACGCCGCTTACTGTTGATATCAATCCGTTGATTTCATCTCCTATACTGGCTAAGCGGTCTAAGTCATCTCCAAATACTTTGATGGCAACATCACTACGAACACCAGTCATTAGTTCGTTAAAGCGCATTTGAATAGGTTGTGAAAACTCAGTGCTCACACCTGGAATTTCCTCTAAGGTTTCTTCCATTTTAGCAATGAGTTCTTCTTTTGTCTTTGCGCTAACCCATTCTTTTTTGTCTTTTAAAACAATGATTACATCCGCAGCTTCCATTGGCATTGGGTCTGTTGGAATTTCAGCACTACCAATTTTAGAGATAACCATCTTTACTTCCGGAAAGCGCTCTTTTAATAGTTGCTCTGCCTTAGTTGTTGTTTCTATTTCTTGTGATAAGGAACTCCCAGAAGATATGATAACGTGCGTGGCTAAATCGCCTTCATCAAGGGTAGGGATAAACTCACCCCCCATACGACTAAATACAAATAACGCCAAGGTGAAAAGTCCGAATGCCACTACAAGTACCAAGCGTTTTATTTTAAAAGCACCTTCTAAAAGAGGCTTGTACCAACTGTACAATTTATCAATCAGCTTGTCGCTGAAGTTTGGCTTTTCTTTTCCTGCTTTTTTAGATAAAAACACAGAAGATATCATAGGAACATAAGTCAGCGATAAGATAAAAGCACCTAAAATAGCAAAGGCTACAGTCATTGCCATTGGTCCAAACATCTTCCCTTCAATGCCCGATAAGGCTAAAATAGGTAGGTAAACAATAAGAATAATGATTTCACCAAAAGAGGCACTGGTTCTTATTTTAGAGGCTGAACTAAAAACTTGTTCGTCCATTTCAGACTGTGTTAGTTTGCGCTTATGACCACTGTGTAGTCGGTGTACAATAGCCTCTACAATGATAACAGCACCATCTACGATTAGTCCAAAGTCAATTGCCCCTAAACTCATCAGGTTACCACTCACGCCAAACAGGTACATCATCGAAATAGCAAATAGCAAGGCTAAGGGGATTACAGAAGCAACAATAAGTCCGGCTCTCCAATTTCCCAATAGTAAAACAAGGACAAACACCACAATCAACGCTCCTTCTACAAGGTTAGTTTGAATGGTGCTCACCGTTTTATCAATCAACTTCGTTCGGTCTATAAACGGTTCGATAGCCACACCCTCAGGGAGTGTTTTCTCAATTTGTGTTATACGTTCTTTTACCAATTGAACTACCTCTTGGGTATTGGCATCCTTTAGCATCATTACCATTCCGCTTACATCTTCGCCCTTTCCGTCTTTGGTTACAGCGCCATAGCGAATACTACTGCCAATTCTCACATCAGCTACATCGCGAATTAACACAGGGGTTCCGTTTACATTTTTAACAACGATGCGCTCAATGTCTTCCAAACTACCAATCATTCCAACACTTCGGATGAAGTAAGCATAAGGTTTCTTGTCGATATAAGCACCACCTGTATTTTCGTTGTTAGCCTCTAAAGCATCAAATATCTCGATGATAGAAGTGTCCATACTTTTCAGGCGGTCTGGTTTAACGGCAACTTCATATTGCTTTAGTTGTCCGCCTAAGGTATTTACTTCAGCTACTCCTTTAACACCTACTAATTGTGGTTTGATAATCCAATCTTGTATCGTACGCAGGTCCATACTATTGTATTGTTGCTCATAGCCTTCTTTTGGGTAAACAACATATTGGTATATCTCTCCCAAACCAGTACTCACAGGAGCAAGTTCTGGTTTTCCAACACCTTTAGGAATTACTTCTTCCGCACTTTTTAATTTTTCAGATAGTTGTGCTCTTGCCCAATAGATGTCTGTGTTTTCTGTAAAGACAACGGTAATCACACTTAGTCCAAAGCGACTAATAGAGCGAAGTTCTGTGATATTTGGAATTGGTTTTACTGCTAATTCGATTGGATAAGTGATAAATTGTTCTACCTCTTGCGTAGCCAAAGTAGGCGAGGTAGTAATGATTTGTACTTGATTATTGGTAATATCAGGTTGTGTATCCATTGGCAAATTTACAGTAGCGTACACGCCTAATACCACAAGGGCAAAGACGAATATTCCGACGATAAATTTGTTGCGGATACTAAAATGTATGATTTTATCTAACATTGTAGTATGGTTTAAATTAAGGTATAAAATGGCGGTATTGTACGCTTTCAGGAGAAAGAGTAAATACGCAACATAAGATTATTTATACCATTAATTTAGGGGGCTGCCAGATAGAATAGACTAAATTATCGACCGATTTTTGGTAGATAGAATTAACTTTAGAAGTGATGAAAGTTGCCACAAAAGTCTTTACTGACGTGGGTTTGGCAACGGTTAGTGATACAGCACAACAAGAACAGGCACACAAAGGAGAACACGCATCCTGATGAGATGTATGCTCACTGTGTTGTTGTACTGTTGTTTGTGCGAAACCAAGTTCATTAGTAGAAACAATATGCTCATACTTATCTGCACACGGATACATACTAATCGCTATGAAGATAAGCGAGAGCAGTAGTGTAAGTATGTTGTTGCCTTGTTTCATAGTGCAAATGTAGAATATTTGATAAAATAAGACGATAGAAAAAATAGGTTATTCTTGCTTTTGCAATGCTGTTGCATCATATATTGTTTTAAATCGTGAATTTGTTGTCTTGTTAATACCCACGTTTTATGGATTGTACATCCCTGTTGATTATTTTTAACATTATATAGGGGATAAAGTGAGTTTAGATTAATTAAATTAGTGAATACATTAAATTAACTAAATATGAGTACACAGAATAAATCTAATATCAAAACGATAAATCCTACAACAGGAAAAGAAGAGAAAGTATTTGACGTAATGTCAGCTACAGAAATTGACCAAATCTTAACGAAAGCAGACGCAGCTTTTGATGGATGGAAAAGAACATCAATCAGTGAGCGTGCTAAGATTATTCACAAAGTAGCAGAAACTTTCCGTGCAAGAAAAGAAGAATTAGGTGCCTTAATTACTCGTGAAATGGGTAAATTATTAAAAGAAGGTATCGGAGAAGTATTGTTATGTGCAGACATCTTTGATTTCTACGCTACAAATGCAGCAAGCTTATTAGCAGATGAGAAAATAGAAACGCCATTTGGAGAAGCTTTCATCAGTAAAGAACCAATAGGTGTAATCTTAAGTGTACAACCTTGGAACTTCCCATTCTATCAAATTACAAGATCAGCAGGGCCAAACTTAATGGCTGGTAATACAATGGTATTAAAACACGCTTCTAATATTCCACAATGTGCTCAAATTATGGAGGACATCTTTATTGAGTGTGGATTACCAGTAAACGTATATACAAACTTATTTGTACCAGGATCACAAATCGAAAAGATTATCGCTGACCCAAGAGTAAAAGGAGTTGCTTTCACAGGAAGTGAGTTTGCAGGAGCAAGTGTAGCTGAAGCAGCAGGTAGACACATCAAAAAAACAACGTTAGAGTTGGGAGGAAGTGATGCGTTTATCGTTTTAGAAGATGCTGATGTTAAAAAAGCAATCAGAGGAGCTGTAGAAGGACGTTTATGGAATGCAGGACAAGTATGTGTATCTCCAAAACGTTTAATTGTAAATAAGAACGTAGCAGATGAGTTTATCGCTGGTGTTGTTGAAGCAGTTAAAGCAGCTAAAATTGGCGATCCATTAGAAGCAGACACACAAGTTGCACCATTGAGCAGTGAAAGAGCAAGAGAAGATGTTTTAGGACAAGTTCAGAAAGCTGTTGAACAAGGAGTTACTTTAGTTCACGGTGGTAAAAAATTAGATAGAGATGGATGGTTTATGGAACCAGCTATTTTAACAGGGATCACAAAAGAGATGGACATCTATTCTCAAGAGGTATTCGGACCTGTGTTTATGATTTATGTTGTTGAAAACGACGCTGAGGCAATTGCTTTAGCAAACGATACTCCTTACGGATTAGGAGGAAGTGTTTTCACGGAAAACAAAGAACACGGAATTGCAGTAGCGAGAGAGATTGTAACAGGAATGGTTTACATCAACCACGTAACAGGAATTGCTCCTGAGTTACCATTTGGAGGTACTAAACTTTCAGGATATGGTAGAGAGCAAGCGAAATATGGTATTCACGAATTTGTAAACGAAAAACTTATCCGTGTTACAGATATCGACAACGCGTATTAATTGTCAGTTTTATATACTACTTCTTAGAAAGTAGGGTAAGAGAGGTTCTCATTGTTTTTTCAATGAGAACCTTTTTTTATGTTTACATAACAACACTATTTTTTACCTCCTTTTCCTCCAGAAGAAGATCCTCCTTTTGAACCACTATTACCAGAAGAAGAACTATTGTTACTTCTTCCTCCTCCAGAAGGGTTGCCTGTTGTAGATGGCCAGCCTCCAGCATTGCCTTGTCCACTTTGTCCTGTTTTACTCATTTTAAAAAGGTTTAATTGTTTAATATAAACTACAAGATAAGCAGAATGTTTGTAATTAGTTGAAAATGTTTGTATTAGTTTTTAAAGTAGTGTGTTTTTATATTTAGTTTACAAAGGGGATATTTTTGTTTTTATAACCTTGCTAAACAACAAAACACAGTATATTCCATTGTTTTAAAATGAAAAGGCATTAAAATAAAACACCTTTGATTACCAAGATATTAAACATTATTGGTATATTAGAGTTACAAATAAAACAAGCTAATAAAAGAAAAAGTACTATGAATACACTCGTTAGGTTACTGGAACAATATGGTTACCTATCACCATTGTGTAAAGTTGCTTTAGAAGAAAATACCCAAATATTCTTTAAGCGAAAAGGAGACTTTCTACTTCAGAAAGGGCATCAATCAGATAGTTTATATGTTATTGAAGAAGGAGCTGTACGTGGTTATTATCTATATGATGGTAGAGAAATAGACGTTTGGTATGCTTTTGAACACAGTATTTTAGGGGCGACCTATCAGATGTATAAGAGCAAGCCTTCTTTGGAGTATGTACAATGTATAGAAGATTGTATTGTTTACGCTATTCCCAATCAAGTACTTTTGCGTTTTTACAGAGAATATCCTGAGTTAAATATGATTGCACGTCGTTTTACAGAGGACTATTGTATGCTTTTAGAAGAACGCGCTTATCAGTTGCAGTTAATGTCGCCCGTACAACGTTACTACCGTTTATTGCGCAAATTGCAAGAGGATATAGAACGTCTTTCAGAAAAAAATATCGCCTCATATTTAGGCATACGGGAAGAACAATTAAGTGAAATAAGAAGAATATAGTTTGGCGCAAAAGCAAAGGGCAGGAGGGAGTAAAATAAGCAGAAGTACACAGTGCAAAGAGAAGGAGAGATAATTTGCCTAAGCGCTTATAAATCAATAAAAAGGTAATATGCCGTTGAGGTGTAAAAAAATAGGCTATCTAATTACAGATAGCCTATTTTTTATGATGAATACCTACAATTAGTTAGCAGCCTCAATAATAGCAATAAAATCATCTGCTACCAGAGCAGCACCACCGATAAGACCACCGTCAACATCAGGTTTAGAGAAGATTTCTTTTGCATTACTTGGTTTCACACTACCTCCGTAAAGGATAGACGTGTTTTCAGCAACGTTTTTGTCGTATTTTCTTTCAATCTCTTGACGGATGAAAGCGTGAATTTCTTGCGCTTGTTCAGGAGAAGCAGTTTCACCAGTACCAATAGCCCAAACTGGTTCGTAAGCAATTACGATATTTTTCCATTGGTCTTTAGACAAGTGGAATAATCCATCAGTTAATTGGTTAAAGATAACATTTAAGTATTGTTTGCTTTCTCTATCTTTTAATTCCTCACCAATACAGAAAATAACACGCATATTATGTCTTAAAGCAGTGTTTACTTTATCAGCCAATACAGCGTCAGTTTCATTGAAGTAGTGTCTTCTTTCAGAGTGTCCAATGATTACCGTTTCAACCCCAACACTCAACAACATTTGAGCAGAGATTTCTCCAGTAAAAGCACCCCCTTCAGCTTGGTGCACATTTTGAGCAGCCACTTGAATGTTAGTACCTTCTAAGTGAGCTACAGCACTTGCTAAGTTAGTGAAAGTTGGAGCAACGATTACTTCAACCTCTTTTCCACTTGGAAGTTTTGTTATAAGTTCGTCTAATAGAGTGTGCGTTTCTGAATATGTTTTGTGCATTTTCCAGTTACCCGCAACGATTGTGTGTCTCATATTATTGAATTTTGTTTAGTAATTCTTTAATTTCTTCAAAGTTCTTTTCTGTTGCATTATACAAAGCGATTTTACCGTCTTTACCAACAACAATATATCTTGGGATCCAGTTTAAGTCTAACGCTTTACCGAAATCACCTTTCATACCTTTCCCTTCCATTGAGAAGTAGTGTTCTCCTTCAATTTCGTGTTTTTTAATAGCCTCTTTCCAAGAATCCTGAGTTTTATCTAACGACAAGTTTAAGAATACGACGTCCGTAAACTCTTTTTTGATTTCTTGCATAGTCGGTACAGCCTTGATACAATCAGGACACCAAGCCGCCCATACATCAATTAGCACAACTTTATCTTTGTACTGTGCTAATATTTGTTCTAAGTTGATGAATTTACCATCTAAGCCAACAAACTCTTGTTTTAAAGCTCTTTCAGCAAACACAGTTGTGTCTTTTGCTACTTCTTCTGTTTTTGCTGTGTCAGCTTGTTGTTCCACTTCATTTGTAATTTCTTCTGTCGTTACCGTTTTCTGATTACAAGAAGCGAATGAAATAGCCGCGAATGCTAAAGCGATTACTGTTTTTCTCATGGGGTTATTTCTATTTTAAAAAGTTAGTTTAATTTAACTCGAGGGTCTAAATACGCATAAATCAAATCTACTAAAATTGTAATGATTACAAAAGAAGTAGCAATGATAAGTACCGCCCCCATAATGACCGGAAGGTCTAATGTATTCAATGCATCTACAATTTCTTTGCCAAGACCATTCCAACCAAAAATGTACTCTACAAATACCGCTCCTGCTAACATAGAGGCAAACCAACCTGAAAGGGCAGTTACCACTGGGTTTAAGGAGTTTTTCAACGCGTGTTTACGGATAATTTTACTCGTGCTTAATCCCTTTGCTTTGGCTGTTCGGATGTAATCTTGAGACAACACCTCTAACAGGGTATTACGCATCAACTGAATGACAACAGCAAGGGGTCTAATCCCTAATACAATAGACGGTAGAATGGCATTTTTTAAAGCTAAATGTCGGCCTGTACCCAAGTCATCAACTTCATACAAGCTCCCTGTCATCGGTAAATGGGTGTATTTGTGTAATACATAACCGAATATCCAGGCAAATAAAATAGCACTAAAAAAAGAGGGGATACTCATTCCAAACGTACTGATAATTGCAATACTCTTGTCTATCCACGTATTCTTAAACAAGGCTGATATAATTCCTAAAAACACCCCAACCACTAAGGCAATTGCGATAGCTAAAGAAGCTAATAACACCGTATTAGGCAAGGTATCTGCCAAGATGCTACTCACTTTTTTACCACTTTTCTGAAAGCTCTCTCTCAAATAAGGTGTTTTTGCCATTACAGAATAGCTCCCTGTGTTAAGCAAGGTAACTCCAGTATATTTATCATCTGTGTTAAAACTGTAGTCATCAGCCATATTGCTGTGTACGGAAATAGGAGATAAGTCGTTTAGATACAACACATATTGTTTACTAATCGGCTGGTCAAAACCATATTTCTTTTTAATAGCCAGCAATTGTTCAGAGTTCTCATTTTGGTCAAGCATCATTCTCGCCGGATCACCTGGCAATACGTTGAACAAAAAGAACACCACTGTAACTACACCAAAAAGGGTAAAAAAAGCATAAAGCAGTTTTTTAAGGAAATAGCTTAACAAGATTGTTTTATGTTATTTAAGGGTTACTTTTTCTCTGTCGTTCCAGTGTTTTTTCTCTACAATCACACCATTTTCAAGGACAACGATACTTGGATTACCGCGTTCAATAGTCTTTAAAGTCGTACCATCACAAGAGTAGAAGTCAAAAGGCAAGTTATATTTCTTTTGAACCTCTTCCACCAAGTTTTGAGCAGAAGCAGACATACCTGCTACGATGTATCCGTTGACAATCGCTTTATTAGCAAAGTCCTTCATCGCCTCTAAACCTTTTTCGTCAGCGCGTGTTAAATCGTAAGCAATAATCCACACTAACTTAGGTTCAGCAAGCATTTCACCAAGGAAATCCTCACCATCTTTATCCATAGACAAGTCGTGAATAGCCGGTTGGAAACCTTCTGAAATAAGTTTATCTTCTCTTCTGATAAACTTAGCCCCTTCAGGCAGTTTAGTTAATTCCTTATCGCTAAACTTGCGTTCCTCACCATTTACGTCATAGTAGAATGACATCTCGTAAACCGCACGCGGTGCGTCTTCCGGAATCTCCATTCCCTTCATGATGTCAGTACCTACTTTATATGCTCTAAAGTCTTTCAAAGGCAGATGATTTAACACCCAATACCCCATAAAACCACTCAATACCAATGAAATAAATACAAGAGTACCATTCACTTTACCAGGGAATAAAGGCTGTACAACCTCTCTATCTCTTAAGATGATTAAAAGCAAGACTAACAACACCACATCTTTGGTAAACGAGCCCCAAGGCGTTAGTGCAATTGCATCTCCAAAACACCCACAATCAGTTACTTTGTTGTAATAAGCAGAGTAAAAAGTAAGGAATGTAAAGAATATAATCATTAAAAACAGCAAAGTCAAAGTCCACTTGCGCTTGTATCCTACCAATAAAGCCACCCCTAAAACCACTTCAGCAATAACCAATACAACGGCTAAAGCAACAGCATAAGGAATTAGAAAAGGTAAGTTTAAAACAGCCTCAGAGAAGTATTCTTCCAATTTATAAGAAAACCCCATTGGGTCATTTAACTTAACTAATCCTGACAAGATGAATAAAACACCTACAAATATGCGCGATAGTTGAGCAATGATTTTCATAATTTAATGATTGTTTAAAAAACGTTATTATTGATTAGCAACGTCTAAGTGAATTAAAGCAAACACAGAATAATTAAGCATATCCTGGTAATTCGCAGCAATTCCTTCAGACACTAATGTCTTTCCTTTGTTATCTTCAATTTGTTTAACGCGCAATAATTTTTGCAAGATTAAATCCGTCAAAGAGCTCACGCGCATTTCTCTCCAAGCCTCACCATAATCGTGATTTTTGTTTTCCATTAACGCTTTTGTCTCCGCAATTTTCTCATCGTACAATTTAATTGCCTCCTCACTTGACAAGTCAGGTTGCGTTGCTACGCCTTTCTCTAAATTGATAAGCGCCATAACGCAATAGTTGATAATACCAATAAACTCGGGCATTTCACCTTCATCCACTTTGCGCACTTCATTTTCTTGAATACTTCTAATGCGTTGTGCTTTAATAAATATTTGATCCGTCAAAGAAGGTAAACGTAAAATTCGCCAAGCACACCCATAATCGTGCATTTTTTTCTGGTATAAATCCCTGCAGATGGCAATTACTTGGTCAAATTGAGTAGAAGTAGTATTCATTTGAATTATATTTGTGTAATATTTTTCCAAAAATAGTAATAATACTAACCCTTTGAAAGAGGGAATGTGTTTTTGGAGCGTAATAATATATAAAAATACGAAAAAAAGTAAGGTATTGAACGGAATGACAATAAATTGTAAAGGAGAATTGGTTGATTTAAGTTCTCCAAAAATAATGGGAATTCTAAACATCACTCCCAATTCTTTTTATGACGGAGGAAAGTACAAGTCTGATGCGGCATTTCTAAAACACGCAGAAGAGATGATTGCGCAAGGGGCAGACTTCATTGACGTAGGCGCTTATTCAAGTAAACCAAGTGCTGAGTTTGTCAGTGAACAAGAAGAAATACAGCGTATCGTACCGATTGTAGCGATGTTGCAAAAGGAGTTTCCAACAACCCATTTATCCATAGACACATTTAGAGCAGCAGTAGCAAAGGCCACAGTAGAAGCAGGTGCGGCAATAGTAAATGATATTGCAGCAGGCCACTTAGACGAGGCAATGCTTGAAACAGTAGGACAGTTGCAAGTGCCTTATATTATGATGCATATGCGCGGAACTCCACAAACTATGCAATCGCTGACTGCGTATAGCGATTTGGTTAAAGAAGTAAAGCTATACTTTGCAGAACGCGTTGCCAAAGCCCGTGAACACAAAATTAACGACATCATTTTAGACCCCGGTTTTGGGTTTGCAAAAACCTTAGACCAGAATTACGAACTAATGGGTAAGATGGAATTACTATCTTCGTTTGACCTACCGCTATTAGTAGGAATATCGAGAAAGTCAATGATTTATAAACTGTTAGACATCACAGCACAAGAGGCGTTAAACGGAACCACTGTATTAAACACTATTGCGCTACAAAAAGGAGCCAATATTTTGCGCGTTCACGATGTTAAAGAAGCAGTACAAACAAGAGAAATATTAAAACAGATAATTAAATGAAAAAGCTATTATTGCTAATTCCTGCTTTGATACTATTAGGCAGTTGCAATCGAAAAGAAATGCACATTCCTCGTGCAGGTTTTACAGTAGAAGAGGGAGTGGAAGACCATTCGCCTATTTATTTTGAAACAGGAGAAGAAGGTAAGAGCTTTGAATTAATCGAAGCCAACAGAATTAGCGGTACAAATTACATCGTTTCTGTACAACGCGATTTGAATGTAAAAGACGTATTGACAGAGATTAAGCGCATCAAAGACCACAAGTACAACGAAGAAAACATGCACAAAGATGAAAAAGGAGTGTTTTTAAGCTATGCGGATACAGTGAGTAAGCACTTGTCATTCTTTCCAATTAAGGAGTTAGACTACGGATTCGTAGGACCAACAACTATGGCAAACGTGGTGTATGTAAAAGATGCAAACACTATTTTGTTTGAAGGAAATGCAGTGTCTAAAGACCAATTAGTGCAAGCAATTCAAGACCGCGATAGTGTTCAGTTAGGGTTTAATAAAGACCTGACATTTGAACAATACCTACAAACGCGTATTTTCTTAGTTGAAAAAGAAGTACAAGACAAATTTGCTAAGACAGATTTAATCTACTAAAAATACCAAAGCCTGTTGAATAACAGGCTTTTTTTTATTGGTGGTGATACGGTTCATTGCGCAAGATTGTAAACCCGCGATAAATCTGTTCTATGATAAACAAGCGAATCATTTGGTGAGAAAACGTCATACGAGAAAGCGATATCTTTCCCTTTGCATTTTTGTACACTTCTTCAGAGAAACCATAAGGTCCACCAATGACAAATACCAAAGTTTTAATCCCCGCATTCATTCTTTTTTGCAATTCTTCAGAGAAGCCAATACTGCTAAATTCCTTTCCATTTTCATCCAACAAAACCAAGAAATCAGTAGGCGTTATTTTAGATAAAATAAGTTCCCCCTCCTTTTGTTTTTGTTGCGCCTCCGACATATTCTTCGAATTTTTGATATCCGGAATAACCTCCAAGTCAAACTTGACGTAAAACGACAGGCGTTTAGTGTATTCATCCATTAATGTCTGTAGCGGTTTACTATCCGTTTTTCCTATGGCAATTAACTTGATATTCATTCGTGTATTTTTTGCAAAAGTATGTTTTTTATTTTTTTCTGTAAAATGCCATTGCCTTTTTCCGTTTAAGCAGCCAAAATGCTGTGAAACTTCCGTTCTGTGTAACCTAAGTTACACGCTATTGGAACAGGTGAGTGTATTTTTGCAATCTAAAATTGTAGCACAATGTTTGATTTTATTAAAAAAGTAGCAGGTTTTGGTTCAAATGACGAATTAGAACAATACATCAAAGGCGGAGCATTATTAGTAGATGTACGCACACAAGGGGAATTTAACGGTGGTTCTGTAAGTGGAGCAATCAATATTCCGTTAGACACTTTAGAAAGACAATTAAACAAATTGCCAAAAGACAAAGCAATTGTTGTTTTCTGCCGCAGTGGAATGCGCAGTGGACAAGCAAAGCAGGTGTTAAACAACAACGGATACAAGCAAGTAATCAATGGAGGTTCTTGGCAAAATGTAGCAAAAAGCGTAAACAAATAAACGATGAGCAATTTTTGGGACAACCGATATAAAGAAGAAGTTTATGCGTATGGCACAACACCTAATCGCTTTTTTGAACAAGCGCTAAGCGAGTTGCCACAAGTAGGCACAGTATTATTAGCCGCAGAAGGAGAAGGGCGAAACGCTGTATTTGCAGCTCAACAAGGGTGGACTGTTTCTGCATTTGATATGAGTGTAGAAGGACAAAAGAAAGCTATGAAGTTAGCACAAGACAAGGGAGTAGTGATTAACTACTTAGTATCAACTGTCAAAGAAATTGATCTTGACAGAAGAGAGTTTGACACACTGGGGTTAATCTTTGCCCACTTTCCTGAAGAATACAGACGCATATACCACCGCAAATTGGCAAAAGCTATAAAAAAAGGAGGAACGCTAATCTTAGAAGGCTTTAGCAAACAGCACAAAGCCAAGCAAGAGAAGAACCCCGCTGTTGGTGGCCCGGGAGAAGTAAGTATGTTATTTGACCTTGCTGAGTTAAAAGAAGACTTTCAAGACTTCACCTTTACCTTAGCCGAAGAGCAAGTAGTAACATTACAAGAAGGGCAATTTCATCTTGGCGAAGCAGCCGTAATTCGTTTAATCGGTGTTAAACAGTAATCCATAACTACTATTCATAAAAAAAATCCTTTTAGAGTGTTTTCTAAAAGGATTTTTTTATTGTATCTCATTTACTTTTTTAAGATGTTCTTTTTGTTCATCGTAAGCAATAAACCTACCGCCACTACTACATCTACAATATTCCACAGCGTTCTACCCAAGGCAATTTTAAAGAACGGTTGAAACAGCAACGCCAAAGCACCAAACAAGATCATTTCATTCTGATTATTTCTCTTGTTGGCCATAAAGGCTAAATATCCAAAACCGATGAAAGCGATAAAGCGCACTAATTCAAAGAAACCATACGGTAGGGGGAGTAAGCAGAGCAATAAGATAACTGCTAAAAGTATTTTGATTGTCTTTTCCATAAAAGTTATTGTTTTTAAACAAGGTTAAAGTACAATTTATAAAAGCGATAGGCAATATATCCAATGTAACTTTTAATAAGGAGAATTGTTTTTTTGAGAGAAAAGATAAAACTACTGTTTCTCACTTTTGTATTAGAAGTATATTTGCACACGTAGGAGATATAGAACGATAATTAATAAAATATATAATTATGACAATAACAGTAAAAGATTTTGAAGTAGCAGATTACGATCAAGACGTATTACAAATGGACTTAGCCCACGGAGAAGAGGAGATCACCATTGCTATTCACAATATGGATGATAATTTAGAAGGTTTATTAGCCGATGTTAATACGATTGTAAGTGATTTACAGGCATTTGATCAAAGAGGGAAGCGATTAATTGTAGATGAGCTTTACGATGCTTATTGTGAAGACGGATCTATTACGGATGAAGCATTTATGCAGGGGCTTAATTTAATTTCATTGTATTTCACGGGAGATACAGCCGTTGAGTTTATGTATGAAGGAGGCGATTTATTTGGCGGACATTTTTTAACGATAGAAATGGCTAACGGACAGTTTGACGATGGTGTTTGCATCGATGGTTAATTGTTAGTACATCATAAAATTACAAAAGCCTTTCAATTTTCATTGAAGGGCTTTTGTAATTTCTTAGTAATTTGTTTTTTTGAAAGGCAACAGAATATGAACAAGCGATAATGTTGTTATTCTTATTTGTGTTTTTATCGGGAACGAATGCACCATTGGTTAGAACTTCTTCGGAAAAGGAGGGTGTTTTCCGAAGAATTCTTGCACTATTGCAAAGCCGTTCCAAAGAAAGAAGCGAATATTATTTGTATGTTATTGATATTCAGAATTTAGGGTGTTTGTATGTAGGTAGGCTTTTATTGGTTTAAACCACGTAATAAATAGGGAGTAAACAAAATATTTTTCTTTAAGATGGTAAGAAAAAAAATTATTTGTGGGATTTATACAATGACATGAAGAGATTATGTTATTTAGGTTTCCTATTCCCTCGTCTCGTTTTATGTTTATCAATTTCTAATGATAAACAGTGTAGGGGGAAATTGTTATTCTTTCACACTGAACTTGGCATTTGGAAACAAAATAAGCAGTTTACTCAAAGAATGCTAAATGCTATTATTGAGCGTAATTGTGAAAAAATAATTCATAATAAATGGTATTTTTACTATCTATAATTGAAAAGATACTTATCTAAATAATGCGAATATTTGTTAGTATAGGTAAAAAAAGGATAGGTACATTTAGCATATTAAAACATACAATAATGAAAGACTTAGATATAATAATAAAAAAATTGATAGAGTTTAGAGATGTAAGAGATTGGAGTCAATTTCATAATTCAAAAGATTTAGCAGTAGCATTATCTATTGAAGCATCTGAATTATTAGAATTGTTTTTGTGGAAAGGTAATGAAGAATGTAATGAGGAAAGACTAAAAGAAGAGTTGGCTGATGTAATGTTATATAGTTTGTTATTAGCAGAAAAAAACAACATAGATGTTATTGAAATAATGGATGCTAAAATTAAAAAAAACAACGAAAAGTATCCAGTAGAGAAATCAAAAGGGACAGCTAAAAAGTATACAGAGTTATAATGGAAGATAAGTTTCAATTAGTTAAAAGAGATTTTAATGATACTGTAATTACAGAAATCGAGCTTATTAGTCCTAAGTTTTTATCATGGCCATTAGTTTATTTGTTAAGTGATAATAAGTCAAAGTCTGCTTATATTGGAGAAACGACTGAGGTGCAAAAACGTATGCGTGCACACTTAAAGCATAGTGAAAAAAAATGGAATCAGTTCATTTTATCACAGGTGATTATTTTAATAAGTCGGCTACATTAGATATTGAATCAAATCTAATACGTTACATAGCAGCTGATGGTAAGTTTAAGCCTATCAATGGAAATTTAGGTATTGCTAATCATCACTATTATCAACAGAAAGAAGTTTATTGGGACTTGTTTACAGGTATTTGGGATTCTTTAAGATCAATAGGAATTGCCAGACATTCCTTAGATTATATTGACAATTCAGATTTATTTAAGTATTCGCCATATAAAAGTTTATCTGGAGGACAGGTTGAAGGATTGAAAAAAATATTAAACTGTTTGCTTGATGATAATGCGAAGATTAGTTTAATCGAAGGAGGAGCAGGAACAGGAAAAAGTATATTAGCAATATTTTTATTTAAATTATTAAAAACAGAACTGTCAGATTTCAACTATAGTGATTTTGAAGATTCTGAAACGGAATTACTTGATTTGTTGGAGCGTGTTAAAGAAAGATATAGTGATCTTAAAATGGCCTTAGTTATTCCAATGTCTTCTTTTAGAAAGACAATATCTAATGTTTTTAAAAATATACAAGGATTAAATGCAAAAATGGTGATTGGACCTGCTGAAATGGTTAAGAGTCACTATGATATTTTGATTATAGACGAATCTCATCGTTTGCGACGTCGAGTGAACTTAGGTGCTTATTATGGTAAGTTTGACGAATATTGTTTGGCATTAGGATTAGATAAAGAAACAAGTTCAGAGTTGGAATGGGCCCAGTTGCAATCTGATAAATTAGTGTTATTCTATGATGAAAAACAAAGTATAAAACCATCCGATGTTTTACAAGAAGATTTTGAAGATTCAGATAGATCAATTTTTATCAGATTCTGTATTTTTTCAAATCCAGAGAGTTTAATGTTAGCAGTGAATTGTTTCCAAGACATTTTTTGTAGGCACATACCAATTTTTTCACCTAAATACATAACAGAATCGTAATGAATATGAAATTCTATTGTATCTGAAGAAACATAAAGATCAGTTTTAAACTCTTTGAATTCAAAGTCAGTTTTTATGAAGTAGTTATTAAGGTTAACATTTTTAAATTCGATATTTAAGCAGTATTTTTTCATAGTTTGTATATTAAATAAGGAGATTATGAAGATAAAAACAGGTGTTTAATAATACTTTGTAGTAGAAGTTAAATTAGCTAAATTTATTCTGTTAATTAGCTAAAATATGAATCTAATTTTAAAGAACAGTATTGAAGATTATTTGAAACAAATAAATAGCGATCCCGATCATCGTTTTACATCATGGAACCACTGCTTCCACGCATTTCAAACTGAAAAAGATACTGATATATTGGCATTACATTTAGCCTTTTATTTAGCAAGTTGGGGGATGTATAGAGGATCGAGTTCTTTGTTACAAAAGAACTACAAGGTACATATTGGCGCGGTGACTATCATCAAGAGATATCAATATTTGCAGTGTAAGCAGAATGATTTTGATGTGAGTAAGGAACAAATTACAGATATTATCAAGCTTAAAAATGAACTTAAAGAATATTATAAAAAACAGTCTTATATAAAAGAAGGTGAGAAGTTAGTTATTTCTCCAACAGATGTACTGCTTAGTAAAATTATATTGGGTACGTTGGGGTGTCTACCTGCGTTGGATAGATATTTCCTAGAAGGGTTGAAAAAGAATAATATATTCATTTCAAAGATTACGATTAAAGGCTTAGAACAATTATTTGCGTTTATTGAGGAAAATAATAGTGATATTGAAGAAATACGTAAAGAATACTTGTCGAACTCTAATGTTTATTATCCTACAATGAAAATAGTTGATATGTTTTTTTGGCAAAGAGGATTAAAAAAGTAAGAGTAACTTAAATTATTTTCTAGTATTTATGCTGAATTAATTCTGGTAAGTAATGATGTGTTTAAGACACAAGAGCGTACTCAGAATGAATTAACTGTTAGGTTAGAAAATAAACCTTTCGAAAATGATAAATAGCTTAATGAAAAGTAAAAAAAAAATGAGTTGTAAAGAATTACTTTACAACTCATTTTTTGTATTATCTTGAAGCACATTGTATTATATGTATTGTGTTTCAAGGTGTCATAAATTTTTATCCCACAACGCGATTTAAAACAAGGATCGTTTTGTTTTTAGTTGGGTGATCCGTCATTGGGTAAAATACAACAGCATAGCTGTTCTGTTTCGTTTTGTTTATACTTGAAATAGCCAGGTTTTCACTGTCCATAGGTAAGACTTCATTTGTCAGTAAATTCTTATACCCCTTTTGTCCTTTGCTGTAAAAAAACTCTAAGAGTTGATCGTTTTGTATTGTGAACCAACCGTTGCCAAACTCTCCGTTGAATTGGGTGATTGACGTGTTTTCTGATAGGCTTAGAGGTTGCCACGTATTGTAAAAAGGATCTTTTATATCGATGAGATCAATGCTTCTACAATTGCCTTGTATGTCTATTTTTTCAATGCTTACTTTTCCTTTTTTTTGTGTTATTAAATGAGAGTCTTCTGTAAACGATAGGTTGAGTATCTGGTGGAAGTTGTCTTGGGTTAACTGTAATTTACGCTGTTTTAGCTCTTTTCCTTTTTCGTCAATTTGCCTGTGTAACCAAGTGTTTCCGCTATCCGTAAGCAGGTGAATTTCATTGTTGTTAATGAATATTTTGTTGTTCCTTGGAAGTGGAATTTTGACATTATGTTTCTTTTTTATCAGGTTGTTTTTAAATTCAATCGACAGCATCTTGTCTGGTTTTGTGTCTGACCAAAAATCAACGTCATAGAAGATAGAAAACTGATTAGATACACCTATGAAATCACCTTCAAAAGGTCGGTTGCCCTTTGGTAATTCGGTATTTTCTCTATTGAAAATAGGAATGCTAATTTCTAATTCTTTAGTAGGGTGGTAGGGAACAATCGACACGTAATTCTCCTGATTAGGGCTTAAAAATAAGGTAGGTAATATGCCGTCTTCTTCTATAAAACTCTCCGTATTTCCGTTTGCGTCAATGAGGGTGTAGACTAAATTATAGGTGTCGTTTTCTTTATAAATATAATTTGCCATCAACGTTTTGTCATCTATTGAAATACTATTTTTGGTTGATACTTCAACTTCAGCTAAAAGAGTTGTAAGTAAACCAAAATCGGTTGTTTGATTCGTTATTTTGAATGGGCTTATACTGTCTATATTTTTCATAATTGTTTTTTGTTTTGCACCTCCTAATAATTAGAATAGGCGATTTTTGTTAGCGCTCATACTGTAAAATTCGTGCTTACTGCTTATCTATTATAGCGGTTATTTCCCCGCGATTTCCTTTAAAAAGCTAAGAAAACTATCCGCGTATAATTCAAACTCCCATTGCCCAGTTCCGTGCATACTTGTGTAAATAGGAGCGTCGTGGTCTGTGATTTGATTGATATCAATGCAATACGGATCAGCACCAGCGTCTGCAATGACGATATAGTTAGTAGGCCAATCGGCAATTGGTTGATTGGTTACAGGGTTAAAAGCGTATCCGTCTTGCCTGCTTAGTAGTTCGCCAGCGCCATATAGATGTAGGCCTTGAAAGTACTTTTTGTTGTCTATATACACATTTAAAGGCGAGAAGTTTTTAAGAAACAACAGGTAATTTTGGGGTAGTTGCCACTTGTTCTCAATCGTTGAAATATCTGTTTCATTGGCAATAATGAGCCAATTGGTAGGGTTTGACAAATCTTGGTGTTTGGCTCTTAGCTTTTCAAGTTTATTGTTGAGCTTAGCCGCTGTTTTGTCAAGTTCCGTTGTTGGGTATAGCAATGAAAGGTGGGTTTTAGGTTCGGCATATCCATCTCCGTCAGGACAACCGTTGTTTTGCCAAGTTTCTATTTCTGCTATTCTTAGGTTGTCTAATTTCCAATATCCAGGGTCTTTAGGCAACTCTCGGTCGAATGCTTGTTTGCTGTAAACCGCGATACTTTTGATAGCCTTAGCGCGGATAGATAGCTCAATCTGTTCGTTTTTTATCAGTTCGATTAGTGCAGGATATGCCTGTTTTCCTTTAGTTTTAAGCAATCCGTCTATTCCCCAATAGGTCAATGCGGGTTGGGTGATACACCATTCAAAAAAGGGGATGTAGTTGGTTTCACTATCACCTACAAGTTTGATAATATCAGTCAGTAAGAAGTTTCGCCAATGCACTATTTGTCCGCTTTGCACATAAGTGGTCAATAGGTTTAAGACGTATTCTCTCTCTGCTGTGGCGTATTTTTTCAATAGCTTTTGGATGAGTTTAGCGAATTTGTTTCCGTCTGTTTCGTCTATTATTTGCTGCTGTAATTTATGTAAATTCTTGTCTAT
This sequence comes from Myroides phaeus, assembly GCF_900099675.1. Classification (GTDB taxonomy): domain Bacteria; phylum Bacteroidota; class Bacteroidia; order Flavobacteriales; family Flavobacteriaceae; genus Flavobacterium; species Flavobacterium phaeum. Next base: position 14,779 of record NZ_FNDQ01000017.1, on the reverse strand, counting down.
CATTGGAGTGTTGGGGTTAAGGCTGCTGATGTTATGGAAGAAAAATACAGTTGTGTTCTTCTATTGTTAGGTACAGTAGTCTGCTAACTATTATCTTTTATAATTGCTTTTAAATCTTCAATTTTTAGAGGAGGATTTGTTTTATGAATCATAGAATGACAGTTTGGACAAACTGGCCTTAAATCATTTATAGGATCGATTTGGTATTCAATTCCAATTTCTGAAATTTGTTTTAAATGGTGAACATGAATAAAATCTTTACCTAATTCTCCGTATGTTTTTTCAAAATCAAAATTGCAAACTACGCATTTTGCTTTCCAATGTTCAATACATACTTTTCGTGCTTTTGGATTTCTTTCGTAACTATTAACTATGATAGTCTTTTTAATTCCCTCTGTATATGTTTCAGATTTATTGATGTCTAATTCTTCTGGCAATGTTAGTTTATCTGTTTGACAAGTTTCTTCTAATGCTGTTTTTAAGTTATCTTTTAATTGCCAAATAAAAAAGGGAGGTTCATCCCAGCCGTTAAAAAAAATGTCCCAATATTTATATTTTTTATTTTGTCTTATAGTAAAGTTGATATCGTAGTTTTTTGCAATTCTTTTGGCATATCTACCGATTTCTAAATTTAGTGACCCTGAAGTGTTTTTTCCTGTAAATCCAAGAATTTTTCCAATTTGACTTGCGGGAGCTTGATGGTTTTCAAATGCATATAAAGCTTGGAAAATATCTAAATCAAAGTTATTTGTGAGTTCTGGGTTTTGAAGAATTTCAATCCATTCGAAAGTAGATAGTTCTTTTGTCATTTTTATAGTAGTTAATAAGGTGCTGTGTTTGTAATGTCTAAACTTACAATATTGTAGGTATGTAGGCAAGAGCTTTTTATTTTTGCCAGTGTAGGGGGATAAAAAAAGGAGAAACAAGTCGTTTCTCCTTTCGGTGATATTAGTAAATCATATTATCGTTTTGCGGCTTTGATACCTGCTTTAAAACCTCTATTGTACCCATCTTGGTAACTTTTTTTACCCATTTCAGGAACTGGAGTATGTGGTGTAGCAGGACAAATAGCGTGTTTTCCTTTTACGTCTTTCCAGCCCTCACAATAGCCTTTTTTCCATCCTTCAGCATATTCTTTTCGCGTATTGTTTTCTACTGCTATCGGTGTATTAGTTTTCGCTTTTAAGGGATTAAAAACTGAAAAAGTAGAGGTGATAATTGCAAATAAAATAAGCTTTTTCATTGAGAATTAGTTTTGGGTTATAATGTAAAGGTATGCACTCTTTTTGAGTTTTGACGGCAAAGGAGAGAGGAGGAGGACGTTTTTACTTTATATGTTTTAAAAATTGAGGTGTTTGTTTTTAGAATTGTAGCGAAGTTTTGATTAAAAAGCTTAAACATTTTGATATATTTATTCAATATTTAATTTCTTATTATATGTTCAAACAAAACAAGCAGTAATCCTAAAGTTACTGCTTGTATATTTAATTGTTATACTTCGAAACAAATACAATAGGCATTAAGTTCTCTGCGGTTTAGTTTATTTCTTTTCTTTTGGTATTCATTGTTTAACTATCTCGTTTACAAAGGGCTTTTATCTTTAAACCTATGGGTAATACGAAAGCTTAGTTATTAGTGATAGTCTTGTTTTTTTAATTTTGTAGATTTTATTTTGTAACTTTGCAATATAATTTGTATAGATTTAGTTTTTGTTGAATTTATATAACAGTAATTATTATGAAAAAAACGAACTTTAATATTGAAAAAGCAAAAGCTTCGGTATTATTTATTATAAATAATATTGGAGAAACTGATTTGTTGAAAATATTTAAGATTTTATATTTCGCAGAAAGAAATCATCTGGCTAAGTATGGAAGATTCATTTTGAATGATGATTATGTCGCAATGAAAAATGGACCAGTTCCATCGAAGTTATATGATTTATTTAAAATTGTAAGAGGAGATTTACCAAAGCAAGAATCTTATAATGATTTTGTAAATGCTTTTGAAGTAAAGGATCGCTATATAGTTAGTGCGTTAGAAAAACCTGACTTTGATGAATTATCTAAATCAAATATTGTCTGTATAGAAGATGCAATTAGAGATAATTACTCTTTAACTTTTGAAGAATTATCATCAAAGTCTCATCAGTATGCGTGGAATAATGCCAATAGAGATGATTATATGAATTTTTTAGATATTGCAACAGAAGGTGGTGCAAATGAGGAGATGATTAAATATATTATTGAGAATAAAGAAAATTCGCAATTAGTTGTTGCATAGTTTAAATGGGAAGGTTATCGGATTTTTTTCCAGAAGGAATAAAGCAAGAAATAGCTAATTTTAATTTAGAAATTGGTAACGTAATTAAATGTTTTACTTCGCATACAAATCCTCCAAAAGAGAAAAGATTTGTTATTTTAGGAATAAATGATGAAGGAAATTACGTAGGATCTGTATTTATTAATACTAATGTGAATTTTAATATTATTAATAGTCAAGAATTATTAGAGTTACAATATCCTATAAAAAATCAAGCTAACGATTACTTAGACCACGATAGTTTTATAGATTGTAGTGAATTGTTCGAGTTTGATCGACAAAGTTTATATGATTTATTAATGAAAGAACCGGAAAGAGCTTTAGGTAAAGTTTTACCAGAGGATTTAGAAAAACTTTTTACTTTAGTTAAATCTTCGCCTATTATTGAACCTAAAATATTGAAAGAATATAAATTAAATTAAAGAGAGCTATTACGCTCTCTTTTTTATTCGATTAATTTATAGTGCTCTTTCTAAAGCCTCTTCAAGTATTCTGAAGTTGTAGTAATTAAAGCTGACAATGGTAATCTTTTCGATTTGGTCGTTGTTCTTTAAAAAAGCCAACATCGTATTTACAGTAATTTCAGCGGCTTCTTCTTTTGGAAAACGGTAAACCCCTGTACTGATAGATGGAAAGGCAATTGTTTTAACGCCGTTTTCAACCGCAAGTGTTAGAGAGTTGTGGTAACAGTTTCTAAGCTTCTCTGCTTCGTTATCATCGCCACCATGCCAAATAGGTCCTACGGTATGGATAACGTATTTAGCAGGCATTTTTCCGGCTGTAGTGATAACAGCCTCTCCTGTGTTACATCCGCCTTGTTTAGCAACGATTTGTCTGCATTCTTCAAGGATTTCAGATCCACCCGCACTATGAATTGCTCCATCAACTCCGCCACCTCCTAAAAGGGAACTATTAGCGGCGTTTACTATAGCGTCAACAGCCAAGGTTGTGATGTCGCCTTTTATAATTTCAATTTTACTTTTTAGTGTATTCATTTATGTAAGGTATTTAGCTTAGCAATAGTTTTTTTTGGTGCTTGAGGTTATTTGTGGTTGTTTTAAATTTTACTCAAAAGAAAGCAGTAACGTCTAAGGATAGGTTGAATTTAGTGTGTATGGTTCCGTTGGTTGAAATATTAATCTTCGTTATAAACAACCGTTAGTACACAAAGGCCTGCTCCAGTTGTTATTTGGTACAACATTTTGTTGTCATAGTCTTTCCATTCTGCTGTATCGGTTTGTACTAAGTTTTCTCTTATGTAACTTTTAAGCGTATTTATTTCTGTTTCAGGAACAAAAATTTTAAACATATAACACATTTCTGTTTTGTCGTCAAGTTCAACAAAGTACATCGCAATCGTTTGCGTGAATGTACCTCTGTCTTCGGTTTGAATTTCATCGTTATATGTAATATACTTTGTGTTGTCATTTGCAGTATGTGCTGTGTAATCGCTACCGTATTTTTGGATAATGTTCGTCTTCGTTTGAAAGATTTGCGCTGAGGCTGTTTGTAAACCCATTAAAAAGAAAGCGGCTACTCCTAAGAATAGTTTGAATTTTGTATGCATAATTTACTCGTTTTATCAATAAATACAGGTTAGTTTAAAAGCGTTAAATTGCTGTATAGTAGTCTATTTTTCTTCTAATTTACTGATATTTAATGGATAATAAGGTTGTGTTTAGTGAACTGCTTGATAATTTGAGTGAAGGGGAGTAGAGAGCAAAAAAAACAACCTCTTTGGTAGGAGGTTGTTTGTTATTTTAGAAACGTACCTTATACTTTTTGAAGCAAATGACTTTTTAGGAGATACATTTATACTGGTTTTGACGTTGTGAAAAGTCTCAACAGTACTGATTTTATCTACAAAGTATAAGCTGCTTTTTTGGTTGCTACAATTGCATAAACCATTGGAATTTTGTTGTCTAAATGGGCTATTCTATACTTATGAGGTTCAAATTCTACGGTGTGGTTGAAACAATTATAAGGCGAGTAATCAAACTCGTCAAGAGTGTTAATTTCAATGCCATTGCGGATTAAACTATTGACAACCTCGCTTAAGCTATGATTCCACATAACGTACGATTGAGAGATGTCTGCTTCTTTATCCGCATAGGTTCCGTTTTCCGTTTCGACGATGGCCCCTGAATTAAAATATCTGTAACCAATTTTGTCAAAATCATCATCAAACATCCATACCACAGGGTGAAATTCGACAAACACAAATTGTCCGTTTGGCTTTAAGAATTTGGAAATAACCTGAGCCCATTTATCTAAGTCGGGTAACCAACCAATGGTGCCGTAACTCGTAAAAACAAGGTCGAATTGTTCGTCTAAGTGATTAGGCAAATCGTAAATATCGCAGCAAATAAACTGCGTGTTAGCGTTTGTATCAGCCGCTATTTGTTTGGCACTTTCAATGGCTTTATCAGACAAATCAACCCCCGTAACCTTAGCGCCCAATCTGCTCAACGAGATTGTATCTTGTCCGAAATGGCATTGCAGGTGTAGAATCTTTTTTCCTGTGATATCGCCCAATAAGTCCAGTTCAATTTTATTTAGAGAGGTTTTTCCATTCAAGAATCCCTCAAGATTATAAAATTCAGACTTTAAGTGCGTATCCGTTCTGTTGTTCCAAGACTGTCGGTTTATTTCTAAATAATTCTGTTCTACGTTCATTTGGTATGGGTTTAATACCGGCCAACCGTTTGTATAAATAAGCACACAATCAGTAGGTTAGTGGCAATGTGCTAATGTAGTTAAAATCTTCTATTAAAAGATTAATGCGTTTGGCAAACAGTAAATTAAGTAACGTTGCTTGAGATGTAGCACTTGCTTATAATGTGGCAAGTTAGGTATATAAATGCGCTGTAAGCTATTAGTTTCTTTAGAAAGGGTTAGATTATATATTTGCCGAAATACTGCTTTAAAGCGTCTTTATTGTACTTATCCTCTCCACGCCAATAAGTAACAAAAGTCCAATCGTGTTTTCCTTTCACTGGTCTGTCATAAGAAGCAGGTTTTAAGATGTCGATACACGCTAATATTTCGATTAGTATCTGGCGTTCGTCTTTGGTTGATTTGACAACTGACGCGAGGTTTTTTTCTAACGCACTTGGATAGTCGTTTGGTTGAGAATTTTCGATAACCGTTAGTATATTTTTGAAAATCTCGATGTCCTCTATTGTCGGTTCTGGGATGTCTGCCGCTTGCAGTTGTTGAAGGTCAAACAAGGTGTAGACAAGTTCGCCGTGTCTTACGCCGCCCCATTTTATTCTTTCAAAGTTCAATACGTTTAAGTCTTTATCAACGTAGTGTTCATCGCCAATAATTCCGTATTTCAAATCTCTGCATATGCCACACGTATAGCTTATGTGTGTTACGTTTCCGTTTAGATCATAGCTTTGTCCGCTAATCGCCTTGGTGTATTTGTGAGGCGTTAGTTGCTTAGCAATGAAGTAAGAGGCTACGCCAGAGCGCCAGTCTAAGCGTCTGGTAGATAGGCTGCTTAGGAATGCTTTGGCTACGTGTTGTGTTGAGATGGTAGGGAGTATGTTGGCTATGAGGTCTAAGCAGGTATCGTGGGAAATAGTTAGGGGGTCAAACATTAGTCCTTTTGCCTTGGCATAGGCCAGATCGTCAGGGGTTGTTTGCCTATCTTTTACGTTTATCCATCCGCTTTTCCAATAGGTTTTGAATAGGATGTTTTTAGCTTTTTTGTCCATTTGTGGTGTTGGTTTTGTTTTGCTAAAATAGGGATTTGTTTGTTAGGGGTAAATGAAAACAAGATACGTTTTGGGGGGGGATTTTTAGTATAGATTGTTTACTACTCTTAAGATAGAAGAAAAAAGCCTCACATTTGGTATCTGTTATAATTAAGTAAGGCGAGGTCTTTTTGTGTAATTCTATTCTTTCGATTTTACTTTTAAATATATAGATAAATAGATTTTATCTAAGTCATGGAATCTTTTAAGATAAAAATCATTCTGATACTGTTTATAAGCGACTAACATATCAAGTTTTTGTTTTCCCAATTCACAAACAAAATTGATTAAATCGGATAATTCGCTATCAAGATTGTTTTTTATCATGGCATATGATGATTCTTCAATAAGTCTATTTAATTGTTTAGTTAATTCTAATTTAGCATTTAACGTTTTTTCTTAGTCTACGGATTTGTTTATTTGTTTTTGCATAATTAGGATTTCGTCATTTAAATCGTAAAGATGCTGTTGGAAAGAATTTTGTCCAATAACGTGATTAACAACTTCTCAAAAGGAGCTTTATATAACATCGTTTTAATTATAGACAAGCTTAATTTATTGTTTGAAGAGTATAATACCCAAATACAAAGGTTAGATTTATATAAACTATATCACAAGGTTTATATATCACATCTATTTGATGACAAGATTAAACTTGCTATTGAAGATTTAAAACATGTACAAGAAAGGGAAATTCCTTTAGAAGTGCCTAAGAATCTTAACGAAGTAGACATTGAATACTTTAAAAATGAACTAGATAAAATTAGAAATGAAAAGCTCCAATTTGAAAAGAAGAATACTCATCTACTAACTGACTATTGTAGTTTGTTAAAAGTTTTATCAGTAAAGCCAAAGGTTGGATTACCCCCTATTTTCTATAGGAACGATTAAACTTAGACGATGATATTTTTACAAGTATGCAAGTTAACCTTCTTTATGAGGAGTGTATCTTGATGCAATGCTTCACAACTAATGATTTGAGTTTTGAAGACTTCTATCTTATTTTAAATAGAAGAAAACCTAAAGCTCCTTTTACGCAGTCTTTTAAGCAAGTAACCAAGTTTGCTAAAGAGTTAAAGCCTTATACGGATAAAGTTGACAAACAAATCAAAGACCAATGGAGAGAATTTGTCTGTACTGAGCTTAATTTAAAACTCAGTACAATCAAATCTTACGGGCATAAATGATATTATAGTCTCGTTGTCAACATACATATAATCTTCTCTATTTAAAGAAATTCTTTCTTTATAAAAGAAACTTTCTTCTTTTTTAAAGCTTTAAAATTATCCGATAATTCAGTATGTGGCAATGTTTCATAGATAAATAACCAATACCTATCAAAATCATCTATTTTCAAGGACTTAGAAAGTTCTTTATATTCTTTTAAATATGCGTTTTTGTTATGTTTCTTATCATATAAGTAAGCTATCATTAAATAGATACAATCTAAAGAATCAATAGCATCTTTTTTGATCGTTGGAATTTCAAGTTTAAAATCATATTTAATAGCCCAATAAATAGCATAAGAACAAGCCTCATATATTTTCTTTTTACTTCCATATATATATAAATCGTGAGCCATATTGCTAATAATATCCTTACTTATGTCATGAGGCTCAAATACTTTACTTTCTAATATATGTACTAAATAAGGATACAATAAAACCAAATGATGAATTTGCTTTATGTAATAATTTTTCGCGTTTTTATCTAAGTGTTTATTAGAAATAATCTTAATTGCATAATTTAGAATTGAAACGTCAGAATCTTCGTTTAACATTAATTCAATAGCGAAATCAATGAATCCTTTTAGCTCTTTAACTCTAATCGCTTCTACATTATCAACTTGATAGGTATTAGTAAAATTAAAATGATTTAATTTAGTAACCCATTTTTTAACGCTTGCTTGAGGGAGAGGGATTATTTTTGATTTTTTACTATTTAAAGATAATTCATACTTTTTCAACTCTTCAGATAAGCAAAGAAAAAATCTATCGGCTTCTTCATATGAATTTACATAACATGTATAGTCATCTATATTTCTAATATAATTGAATTTTTGTTTACTAAGCTCATTGTCAACTGAGACAAGTAATATTTCAGATATCAAGTTAGAGGAATGCGGACCTATTAAAACACCATTAGTTTCTCCATGTTTTAAGTTACGTGTATTAAAATCAATTATATTAAACCATTCACTTTGGTCACTTGATTTAGACTTAGCAATACTTTTCCCCACTAAAGCCCAAGATATTGAATGGCTATATATACTTGGAAAGCAATTTGATATATCTGCTAATGCAACATATTTACTTTTTATAACAATATCTTGTTCTGGATCACCATCTTTTGAGAAATTCTTATAATTCATTTCAAACAATTCTGATCTATTCTTTAGTTTACGTAGATGAATACGACTAATTTTAAATGTATCATCTTTAGTTTTTTCAAAGAAGTAATCCTGTAATTTATCCCAATTATTGGCTAAATACTTAGCTTGATTAGCGTAAGCAAAGGGTTCCGGAATTGCCATAGGTCTAAGTATATTGATATTTCTCATGCTTGAATATCTAATAAAATCTTTAGGTTTATTGTTAATCGGAAAAGTCATTGAATTAGTAAAATCTAAAAAATCAATACTAGTTAAGAAATCTGGTATCTTTTCTGCAAAAAGACCATATCCTACCAAGCCTTCATATAAATCAATGTCGGAAATTTCATCTATGTAACTACTATAATCTCTCATTTTGATAAGCCTTAAATTAATTATCTTCTATTGTTTCAATTATAGTTCGTAAAAAACCATTTGCTGTCACAAAATTTTCTTCTTGTTGAGCGACATGTTGAATGTTTTTTATTCCATGAAAAAGATTATTTCGAAACCTATAAACAATTATTGATATCGCTAAAACTATTTCATATTGAGTATTAGTTTCTATATAAATAGGTATGTCTTTATTATTTAATAGCACCTCTGTAACAAAATCTTCTCTATTATTTCTTCTAAAATGTAAAAAACGGAATCGTTCATTAATCGTATTATCTTCCTGATTAACATAACGATTCTTGAAATACTCTAAATAAGGTAGAAAACAATTAATATCGATATCTGTGTTTTTTAATATCCTTTCTAGTTTATCAATGCTAAAACTTGTTTCAAAAAACTTACCTTCAAATAGATTCCATATTAATAAAAAATCTTTAATGCTTTGTATATTATTTTCTGTAAAAGAAGTGTCATATCTCTGATTTAACCAATTTATCATCTATAACTATTTAAAAAATTATAATTACTTTATTTTTATTATTTCAAAATCAGGTGAATTTAATCATTTCCTAACTATTAAGAGAATAAAGAGTCTATAAAACCAAAGTTTGCTAATATTTATACATATTTCTATATTAATTATAAGTTTAAAGGATCTTTAGATGCTATAAAGTCATCTTATAAAACCAATCACACATTAAAAGACTTTTAAATACACAATAATCTTAATGTCAATAAATTAATTTGTTTTTTTTATTCTTTAATCACATACTATCACAGAGTTTGATAGGTAGTTTTACAATGTTCGAACACAACAATTGTATAACCTAAAAAACTTTATAACATGTATTTAAACGAATTTAAAGAAAAGCCTGTTTGGCAAATGACAGGACAAGAGTTATTAAACTTATTAAAAGAAATAACTGTAAACGAATCCCTTCATTCTTCTACTAATCAATCAAAAGACATCCTTAGTAAACGTTACGTTTATGGAATACGAGGTATAGCCGAATTATTTGGTTGAAGTATATCTGCTGTCAACAAAATTACAATAGTAAATGTAACAACAACACAATATCGGCTGTTATATCTCCAACCATTGCAGATAGTCAAAAGATGAGTGATAGAGATTTACGAGTATTAGCAGTTGAGTTTTTACTTGGTTTACAAATCGATCCTACTAAAGCTCAATACATTGCTTTTGTTCATACAGAAAAAGAGCACAAGCATATTCACATTATCGCCAATCGCATAGATGAAAACGGAAAGGTATTAAAAGATAATTACATTGGGTTTGAAGCTCAAAGAATAGCTCACGAAATAGCACTTAAATACGGATGGACTTCAATACGACAAGAAAATAAGAACAAGAAGCAAAGAGCTAACAATACTAATTTAATAGCTAAAAACGCTATTAAATCAGCTCACAGGGAAGTTTTAAAGCAGAAGCCAAATGATTTACAAGAGTACATTCGCTTAATGTTCGAAAAAGAAATTGAGGTTAAGCCTACGATAAATAAACAGGGTAATATTCAAGGGTATCGCTTTATTCATTTACCAACGAATACAAACTTAAAAGCAAGTGAGGTTGATCGAAATATTAAGTTAAATGAGTTATTTAAAAACACTGTAAGCTCAGAGCCTAAAGATGAAATAAATAAACTATTTACCAATCAAGAATTAAGCGAACCGCAAATGCAGAATTGGAAAACAGATACATCTATTTTATTTAGTATGCTATCTGTTTTACAATTTGGCGGTAACGATGAAGATGATGAACAGAAAAAACGCAAACGAAGAACTCTAAAAAGATAAACTATGGCAAAGAACCAACCTAAACTCACGGATATGACCGAAATATTACTTCAGCAAGTCATACAATTAGAACAAACGATAAAGCAAAGTGAAAAAGCTAATTTAGATACTATCAAGGAATTGAGCAATATCAAAGTAAAAGTAAATGTTGCTGAACTTCGACAGATAGAAAAAGAACAACGACAACGATTACAGAATGAATTTGAACAATTTCATCGAGAGATAACAAAAAACAATGAAGAATTTTTAAAATTTCATAAAGCAGGCAGTTCTAATAGGTTATTGTACTTGATAATTATAATTAGTCTATTTTTAAAGATTTATATAATTATTATATTACGTTTCCCTCTTTGAAAATTTAATATAACAAAAATCATTTAAACCTTGTTTGTTTTAAATGATTTTTGTTATATTCGATTAATATTTTTTTAACTAAAGACTAATAAGCCTGTAGGTTGATTTTATGGATATAAGGTGTATCTTTGCAGAAAGATTATTTGCAATTGTAAAAAATAACAAAAAAGATATTTATACTCAAAAGTTGGATGATTGGCAAGATTTTGAGCATATTTATACAAAAGCGAAAGAAAATTCTATTGAAGAAAAAGATATTGATCAATTCTTTAATGAAATTTTCTCTGATAGAGAAAGTTTTCGTCAGATTATAAAGTGTGGGTGCGAAAGCAATACCTTATATGAAATTTTCGAAAGCCTACAGAATTATAAACAAAGAATTACTCGCTTTGAGGAATCAAAAATGAAAGTGTTTATTAAAAGCGAGAATAGATTATCAAAACTTAGACTTTATGCTTTGAGAATTAAAAATAGTTCTTTTATAATAACTGGTGGAGCTATAAAATTCACTTTAAGAATGGAAAAACATAAAGATACAACTGAAGAATTAATTGTATTAGATCAATGCCGAGATTTTTTAATTAGCAAACAATTTTTAGAAGAAGATATTATTGATAACTATTTAGAATCATAGAATATGAAAGATTTAATAAACACATCTAACTTAGATTCTTTATCTACACATTATCATGAAGAGGATTTTGACTCTGACTTAATATTAAAACATACAGTAAAAAAAATTGCTTTTAAAATTTTCTTTGAGTTAAAAAAGCAAAATTTAAATCAACAAGATTTGGCTAATCTTCTCCAAATAACTCCTCAGAGTATTAGTAAAATGTTGAAAGGAGATGATTATAAGGTTTCAACTCTTGTAAAAATAGAAGAAGTACTTAAAATAAATCTAATAAACAGAGAAATATATAGTCAAAAAGAAAGTTTATCCGTTTATATCCGTATAGATGATTATGTACAAATAAAACAAATTAATTTAACGATTAAAGATCAAAGTGGGATGAATGAACTACTGAATAGTTTTTCTCCCAAAAATGCTTTGAGTAAAAAAATGAAGTTTAACAAAATTAAACTTGAAGATAAATTCTATGAAATTTAAATTATTAAAGGGAGATATAGAAGAGTTTGCACTGTTTGATGAATTTTTTCCTGAAAATTCGAGCGAACTACAGATTCAGACAGGTATAGAAGTTAAAATTAACATTAAAGATGAGAGACTAGCACTAAGTCATAGTGTTAAGTTTGAAAATAATAGTGATATAATTTTAAAAATAAAATCAACTTTTTATTTTGGTTTTGACGAAAATACATGGAATGATTTTATTAAAGAAGAAGCTATAATTATTGAGACAGCAAAGTTATGTCGTTTAGGTGAAATTGTAGTGGGAGCAACAAGAGGTATGTTAATGGCAAAAACAGCCAATACTGAATTTTCTAAACTTATACTACCTCCTATAAAACTAGGTGAACTTTTTCAAGAAGATTTAATATTTAATAAAAAAAGTAACTAAAAATTAGTTACTTTTTTTATGTCAATTTTTATCATAATTTAAATTATTAGAGATGAATCTAAAGGTTCTTTTTTAAACTAAATATTTTCTTTTAATACTTACTCATTACTTTGCAATCTACTCGAAAAGCATTCTTTACATCTTTGCTATTAAATGTTTCGCAATGTGTTTTATTCATCACTTATAGGTACATCAATTCTATCTCTAGCAACACAAAATCCATTCTTTATAATATAGCATTCAACAAAATGCATGCCTTCAAAGTTTGAATTCTCTCTTCTCTTATTATGTTCCATATTGGAATCAATAATTCCACCTCTTAAACAATTTTTCTCTTTAGCCTTTTCTCCTTCATTTTTTACTTTCCATAACACTTCAAAAGGTGCTACAACATCGGTTTTATCAATATAAAAAATTAATTCTTTTTTCTTTCTTAAAAAATTAATTTGTCTTAATAATTCTGTTCTAAATCCGGATTGATTTACAAGACAATCTATTCTTAGAGTATTAGATATATTCAGAGGATATTTATCTTCAATATATTCTTCAGATAAAGAATAATTATAACTAACTTCTTTAATAGATTGTGGATATGGAAAGATTCTGCCAAAAACTCTACGCCAAATTTCGTAAACTGTTTTGTTATCTTTTTTCCCAATAGCTTCTTCTATATTTTTCAGAGCTTTTTTAGCTTTAGATCTAAAATTTGAATTTTTCTTAAATACATGTTGATTACTACCAGGAGCATACCAGTATACTCTGTTGTCATTTAAATTTGCTAAATATTCGAAAAAATCCTTTATTAATAAGTGGTGATATTCAAAAGTATATTCTTTGTACTTAGTATCCGATTTGAAAAAATCATAAACTAAGGTATCAATCAACAATCCACCTATTTTAACACCACATTTGTTTTTCCAAGCTCTAATATATCTGCATAAAATGATAAGATTTTTGTTACATAGATTATTGTAATTATTTATTTCTAGTGCTTCGGGAATTGGGTTTGTTTTTTTCCAAGTACCACCATTATTAGAGTCTGGAAAAGTATAACTTCCATCAGATTTTAAAAAACACGGGCATACTTCAATAAAATCATTTTTAAATTCAATGACTACAACTTGACCATCACCTCTAACTTTTGAACTAGGGTAGGTTTTTTTAATAGAATCTCTAACATCTTGTAATAGTTGACTTTGTTTATTGCCTTGTCTATCATTATATTGACTGTATAAGATATCAGGTAACACAAATATTAAATCAAGATCACTAACTCCATTTATCGCAGTAGTCCTACCGTAACTTCCAACATATATCCCATTTTCAGTCTTAGATTCTAAATTATGAAAATCACTATTTAATCTTTGAATTATAAGTCCAAATCTATTTTCAATACTTTTTTGATTATTTACAATTAAATTATTGGAAAAATCTTGAAATATTTGTTCTGTGTCCATAAATTAAGAATAGTATTATTAAGAGAAATGTTATAAAAAAAAAGATTTTTAAAGAATTGGGAATCTTATCTTTAAAGAATTTAAACTTTAATTCCTTATCTATCCAATCTATTTGTAATTCATAAAAGAACTTAAAATGAGCAAACCATTGTGACATAAACACTTGTTTACTTATAGAATTACTGTAAAATTCATTCAGAATATCTTGATATTTATTTTCATACTGGTAATAACTATAATTACTATCACTTTCTACAGAATAATACAAATCCCTTAGTTTATTAAATAACTTTGTTAATCTTACTCCTTCGCTTTCAAATTGTTCAATATTATTTCTAAATGGTTCAATATAAATAATTGCAATTCCTATAAAAATTAATAAAATTGAAAGTTCCTTGTTTAAAGGAAGATTGTCATAAGCAATTTGTATTATACCTATTGCTAGTGAAATGAATCCTATCCATGTAGGTAGTTTATTTAGTATGTCGAAAGAAGCAAAGTTTTTTTTCGCCCCAAATCCTATATCATATCCTTTTTGGGCTATAGTGTTTAGAAATTTTGATTTATCCACAGTGTCAATTAATTATATTATTTAATATCATTACTATTTTCGAAAGACCATGCATATAAATTTCGGATCAAGCACAAAAGTTGGGGAGGAAGTTGTAAAATAATATATTTGCACCATGATGGATAGCAAAGAAATACTAAAACTAATCCTACCTGAGTACTTGGTAGAGCATTTCAATATTACAAAAGTTGAAGAATTAAATAGTCGTT
>NZ_FNDQ01000028.1 GCF_900099675.1 Myroides phaeus | reverse complement strand
GCTCACTCCAAATTATGTGCATAAAAAAATCCAGAGAGAAAATCCCTCTGGATGTATTGTTTAAAAACTTGTCAATCTATTTTAGGACTAGTCAATGAAAAAAGACTAGTTTTCTTCTTCATTTTCTTTAACTACTAATCTAAAACCTTCACCGTGAATGTTTAGAATCTCAACAGTTTCATCCTGTTTTAAGTATTTTCTTAATTTAGCAATATAAACGTCCATACTACGAGATGTGAAGTAATTATCATCTCTCCAAATCTTAGTTAATGCAACCTCACGTGGCATTAAGTCATTTTCGTAGATAGCTAACATTTTTAATAATTCATTTTCTTTCGGAGAAAGTTTGATTGGCTCATCATTTTCGAAAGTTAAGAATCTTAATTTTGAGTTCAAATGGAACTTACCAATTTGGAATTCAAATTTAGTATTATCCGTTTTAACTTCAGACGATTTTCTATGAATAATCGCTTTAATTTTCATTAACAATACTTCCGAATCAAAAGGTTTGTTAAGGTAATCATCAGCTCCTACTTTATATCCTTTTAGTACATCTTCTTTCATTGACTTAGCAGTTAAGAAAATGATTGGCACCTCTTTGTTTTTGTCACGGATTTCCTTGGCTAGAGTAAATCCATCTTTATAAGGCATCATCACATCTAAAATGCAAAGATCAAAAGAATCTCTTTTAAATTTTTCAAATCCCTCCATACCATTTTTAGCTAGAGTTACTTCGAAATCGTTTATGGCTAAATAATCTTTTAAGATTGCTCCAAAATTTGGATCATCTTCTACTAATAAAATTTTTTTGTTGTTTGTTGTTTCCATATATGTATTAATTTATTAATGGCATTTTAATGATAAAGGTACTCCCCTTACCTTTTTCACTCTCCACATACACTTGTGAATTATGAACTTCAACTATTTGCTGAACATAAGCTAATCCTAAACCATGTCCTTTAACGTTATGCAAATCCCCTGTATGCTCTCTATAGAACTTGTCAAAAATGCGTTTTTGAGCTTGCTTACTCATTCCTACACCATTATCTTTAACCTTTATAAGGATGTACTCTTTAACATTTTCTGTATATACATCTATAATAGGAATATCTGCCGAATACTTAATTGCATTATCCAAGATATTTACAATAACACTTGTAAAATGGAAGTCATTTCCTAAAACATCACTTCGTCTCGCATCTAAGTGAAGATTGATTTCTCCCCCTCTATCTTGAATAATTAGGCTAACATGTTCTACTGCATCTTCAATAATCTCATGAACATCCATAGCCTCTTTTTCAACGTCAAACTCTCTACGTTCAAGTTTCGAAATACGCAACACATTTTCTACTTGTGCATGCATACGCTTATTTTCATCACGAATCATTTGCAAATAGCGATCTACTTTCTCTGGATCATTTATAACCTTTGGGTTTTTAATTGCATCTAAGGCTAAATTTATCGTAGCAATAGGTGTTTTAAACTCGTGGGTCATATTATTGATAAAGTCTGTTTTTATCTCAGAAATCTGCTTTTGTTTAATCAACTGATTTATTGCATTTAAATAAGCTGCAATAATTACAATTGTAAACAAAATAGATAAAAACGTAATCCCTATTAATGAAGAGAATAAGTATTTACTCTTTTCAGGAAACGTAATATACAATTGATATTTACTCTTATTTTCATTATCTACCAAAACCGGAACTCCATAAGTAGAATCATCTTCATACTCAAACTCATCCGATTTAATTTTAGTAGCCAACCCTCTATTATAAACCCCAAACTCGAATTTAGCATTAACTCCGTATTGTTTTAACTCCTTTTCAAGAAGTTCTTTCAATTTGGCTTTAGAGATACGCTCATCTACACTCCTTAGAGCTACAATATCTTTAAAATAAATATCAAACTGTGCTTTATCTAATACATCCAGATCCCCTGTCTTCTCAATAACTTCATCAGGATAATTCTGCTTTAAATTATTCCTATCGAAATCATCTCCTTTATAAATTTCTGTCTTTCTTTTAGACACAAAGTTTTTGACTTTTAAACTATCTGTCTTTTTATCAAAGAACGAACTCTTAATATTATAGTCTTCTAAAACTAAAATATTAGAGTAAACTATTTGCTCATTGGTCATTGGGTTTCTTTCTACCACATAATACTGCTTCAACTCATTTTGCTTAGGTGGTGTACCTATACTATCTCTAAGTTGATTATACATTCGGTAAAATTCTGTAGCTTCATCCTGTTGCAGTGTATTTGCTACATTACCTATCACCTGTTGTACGTGGTATTTGAACTGCTCTTCATTATTCTTATAAGAGCTAATAATCCAATAAAGCTGAACAATGATTATTCCTATTAAAGAAAAACTCATTATTCCTACTAAAAGCCGAAATCTGACTTTACTCATTCTTATTTCAAAATTAACATTAAAAAATCACTTTAAACACTTGTTAACACAATATTAACCATTAAAATTCTTTAAATTTTACAATTAATATCTGCAATTATCATTTTAACCTCTTTTTTTACCTGTTCTTTATTAATATTCGCAATTACATAATCACTTTTAAGAATTTTTAATGAATCCTTCATTTGATTTGCGATAATTGCTTGTACATTCTGCGAAGAAACACCGTCCCTTGCCATCACTCTTTGAATTCTGACCTCCTCTGGCGCAGTTACTAAAACTACAAAATCACATTCTTTATCCAAATCCTTCTCAAAAAGTATAGCACTTTCCTTTAAAACGAACTTAAAATTTCTATGTTCTTCTACCCACGTGATAAAATCTTTTTTCACTTCTGGATGCACAATCTTGTTCAACTGATCTAATAAAGTCTTGTTATTGAAAACTATATTTCTCAATTTTTTTCGATCAATAATTGGCCCGTCCATTATGTTTTCTTCAAATAAAGCTTGTACTGCAGCTACTACATCTGGTCTATCCATAATAGCTTTAGCACGTTCATCTGATATATATACAGGTATTCCTTCTGAAGCAAACATCTTTGCAACAGTTGTTTTCCCACTTCCAATGCCGCCAGTCAATCCTACTATTAAAGCCATAATTCTCTAATTATTTAAAAAACATTTCTGGTAATCCTTCTTCTGCTTTTTTACCTAAGATGTGTAGTATATAGTTAGCTTTAACAAATCCTATACCATAACCAACAAATTGTAAAAAAGTTGCTATTATAGCAAGAAAACTTATCTTAAAACTCTTTTCTTTTATAAGACAACTCAAAAATATCAATAAAAAATATATTACATATAATCCAAAGATGTAAAAATTACTAAATAGTAATAAAATACTCAAAGCAAATCCACAAATAAACAAAGTCGGAAACCAATAGGTAAACTTTGCATATGATGGATATCGCTGATTTAAAATCGGACGTGCTTTTCCAAACTTATTTACTTGCGTATAAAATTTATCCCAATCTATCCTGCGTTTGTGATATACATACGCTTTTGAAAACAATTGCGTATCAAATCCTAATTCCCACAAACGGATTGTTAAGTCTGGATCTTCTCCTGGATGTACTTTCCCATATCCCCCAGAGGCTAAGAAAGCTTCCTTAGAAATCCCCATATTAAAACTACGGGGTTGAAACTTACCTATACGCTCACTTGCCCCACGTATTCCCCCAGTTGTTAAGACAGATGTCATTGAAAAATTTATTGCTTTTTGCACATCGCTAAAACTATCTAAAGCAGCATCTGGTCCACCAAAACAATCAACATATTCTTCTTGTAAATAACTATCAACTACCGTTAAATATTGCTTTGGAATAATACAATCTGAATCTAAAACAATAAAATATTCTCCTTTTGCTCTACTCATTCCGTAATTTCTTGAATCACCAGGTCCCGAATTGCTCTTGTAGAAATAAGAGATAGTTAATCTATCTTCATACTTTTTTACTATTTCACGGGAATCAATTTTTGAACCATCTTCAATCACCACCACCTCAAATTCCTTAGTATAAGTTTGTTGAGTCAAACTCTCTAATAGCTCGTCTATCTCGTCTGGACGATTATATACCGGAATAATAAAAGAAAAATACATTTATAAAGTTTTTATAATACTTTGACAAAAATATCGTTAAGTATTGTAATAAGAAAATACATCACTATATTTATCAATACTATTTAAAAATTCAAATATACTTTATGTTTAAAAGGCATCCTAACCTTTAAACAGCAAAGTATCTCAAAACGATTTCTATGAATAAAATTAATATACTGTGGGTTGATGATGAAGTTGATTTATTAAAACCACACATCCTTTTTCTTGAAAAGAAAAACTACGCAGTTAGTACTTGTACTAACGGACAAGATGCTATTGAAATGTTTAAAGAACACGATTTTGATATCGTTTTCTTAGATGAAAATATGCCTGGACTTTCAGGCCTTGAAACATTAAATGAGATTAAAGCAATAAAAAATAATACACCTATCATAATGATCACCAAAAGTGAGGAAGAATACATTATGGAGGAAGCTATTGGTGCAAAAATCTCTGACTATTTAATCAAACCTGTAAATCCAAATCAGATTCTGCTTTCTTTAAAAAAGAACTTAGATGATTCAAGACTTATCTCTGAGAAATCATCTCTAAGTTACCAAAAGGAGTTTAGAAATATCTCTATGGATTTAATGCAAGCGCGCGATTATGAAGATTGGATTTCTATTTATAGAAAACTTTTATATTGGGAACAAAAACTTGAAAACATTGAAGATCAAAGCTTAATTTCAATTCTTGATTCTCAAAAAACTGAAGCTAACTCTCTTTTCGGAAAGTTTGTTGAAAACAACTATGAAGATTGGATTAATGACCCAGAGAATAGTCCTGTTTTTTCCCACCAAATATTTCGTAAATGGGTGGCTCCTGATTTAAAGAAAGAAGATTCTAAAATTCTATTTGTTGTAATTGATAACCTAAGATATGACCAGTGGAGAGCCTTTGAGTCTGTCGTAACAAATCATTATAAAGTAGAGTCAGAAAACAGCTTCTTCTCTATTCTACCAACAGCTACACAATATTCACGTAATGCTATATTCTCTGGTTTAACTCCTTTGCAGATGTCAGAGCAATTGCCTCAATATTGGAAAAATGACACAGATGAAGGTGGAAAGAACTTATTTGAGAATGAATTCTTACAAGCTCAATTGCAACGCCTACGTTTAAATATTAAAAACGAATATTTCAAAATCACAAACCAACGTGAAGGTAAAAAACTTGTAGATAACTTTAAATCACTTAAAGACAACAAACTGATTACTATTGTTTACAACTTTGTAGACATGATTTCTCACGCAAAAACTGAGATGGAAGTAATCAAAGAGCTTGCGTCAAATGACAAAGCTTACCGCTCTTTAACTGTTAGTTGGTTTAAAAACTCTCCTCTTTTAGAGATGATTCAGCAAGCACAACAATTAGGATATAAACTTGTTATTACTACTGATCATGGTACAATCAATTGTAAAACACCTTCAAAAGTAATTGGGGACAAAAACACAAGTTTAAACCTGCGTTACAAAACTGGTAAGAGCCTTACCTTTGAAAACAAAGATGTTTATCACGTTAAAGACCCAAAAAAAATACAATTACCAAACATTAATATCAGTAGTTCTTATATTTTTGCAAAAAATGATTACTTCTTAGCGTATCAGAATAATTTCAACTATTACGCTTCTTATTTTAAAAATACCTACCAACACGGTGGTATTTCTTTAGAAGAAGTAATCGTCCCTTTTATTGTTTTAACACCTAAATTGTAAAGATGACTGAGATTATATACTCGTTAAAAGATATCAAAGAAGTTGCTAAAAAAGTGATTAACAACTTACAACACAAAATTGTTTTATTCAATGCTCCTATGGGTGCTGGTAAGACAACGTTAATTAAAGAATTAAGTGAGTATATCGGGGTTAAGGATATGACCAGTAGTCCTACCTTTTCTATTGTAAATGAATACAAGTCAGAAACTACAAACGAAAGAGTTTATCATTTTGACTTATACCGTTTAAATGATGAAGAAGAGGCATATGATATGGGAATGGACGAATACCTTGACTCTAACAATTGGTGCTTTATTGAATGGCCTGAAAAAACACCAACAATAATACCAGACGAACACGCTGAAATTGAAATAGAGATATTAGAAAACGGCGACAGAAAACTTGTATTACGTAATAATTAAATACTGAAAAGATTATGGCGATGACAACTCCTTTTTCAAAGAAAGACCTTCTACCTTTAGAAGAGTGTCTAATGGTAGAACGCAAACGAAGTGATATGTTTATAGGGGTTCCTAAAGAGAACTTCTCTACAGAAAAACGTATTTGCATTACCCCAGAGGCAGTGCAAACCTTAAGCACTTACGGACATCGTGTACTTATTGAAAAAGGAGCTGGAGAAGCCGCAAGTTATAGCGACTTAGATTATAGTAAAGCTGGAGCTGAATTAACCAGCGATCCTAAAAAAGTCTATAGTTGCCAGATAATTGTAAAAGTGGTACCTCCTACTCTTGATGAAATCAAGTTAATGGCTCCTTATACTGTTATTTGGTCCACTGTACAACTAAAAACACTTAGCAAAGCGTATTTTGAGGCATTGTCTAAAAAGAAAATATCTGCTATTGGTTTTGATTTTATCCACGACAAATATGGAGCATACCCTGCAATTAGTACGCTTAGCGAAATAGCTGGTATATCTGCTATCCAAATTGCAGCCGAATTAATGACTACTACAAACAACGGTAAAGGTCTTTTATTTGGTAATGTAACTGGTGTCCTTCCTACAGAAGTCGTTATTTTAGGCGCTGGATTAGTAGCTGAATACGCGGCAAAAACTGCATTAGGAATGGGAGCTAACGTCAAGGTGTTTGACAACTCTATTCAAAAATTGCGTAGACTGCAAAACAATCTTCCTCAACAAATCTCTACTTCTACTATACAAGAAAAAATACTTCAAAAAGCATTAATGCGTTGTGATGTTGCTATCGGCGCTATAAGAGGTAAAAATAGAGCTCCTATCGTTGTTAGTGAAACAATGGTTGAAAATATGAAAAAAGGCGCTGTCATTATTGATGTTTCTATTGATTCTGGTGGATGTTTTGAAACGTCTGAATTAACTACGCACGAAAATCCTACGATAGTTAAGTCTGGTGTAATACACTATGGTGTACCTAATATTACTTCTCGTTATAGTAAGACTGCTTCAATGGCTTTGAGCAATATTATAACTCCAATGCTAATTGAGTATGCTGAAAACGGAGATTTAGATGGCGCTGTACATTCTGATTCTGTGTTGCAAACTGGAATCTATAGCTACAAAGGATTGATTACAAATCGCATTGTAGCAGAATGGTTCAATCTTGATTATAAAGACATACACCTATTCGCATTTTAAAATTTTGATAAATGATTAGTTTTCCATTGTTGAATTACTAATTTTGCACAAAACAAATTAAAAATGAAGTTTCCACAACGTTTAGCTTATTACTTATTTGGACTATTAATTGGTGCCATGTTTTTATTCTTCTTCTTTGGTGAAAAGAAAACAGACTTTTGTTACTTACCAAATTGTAGAGTTTTAAAAGATTTGAGAAGTAAACCTGTACTATATTCTAAGGATGCAGAGGTAAAACTTACTGAAGGATGGGTTACTAAAGACGATATCCGCAAAACATTAATGTATGGGAAAGTTGACTTTTCTGAAAGTAAAGTTGAACTTGAAAAAGGTAAGCTGTACGTTATTTCTGGTAGAAACGGTGAAAATGAGCCTATTATAGTTAAGATGATTAACTATGAGAATAAAGTTAAGTTATACGACATAGAAAAAGTTTCAAAATAGTTACTAAAACATTTGTTACTTTAATCGGAAAGTCTATCTTTGCAATCCCTTAAAAATTAAAAATAAGGGCGATTAGCTCAGTTGGTTCAGAGCACCTCGTTTACACCGAGGGGGTCGGGGGTTCGAATCCCTCATCGCCCACAAAAAAACTCTTGTATATACAAGAGTTTTTTTGTTTTATATCACTTCCTATTTATTTTCAAATTAAGGACAAGATAAAGAGTAAATCAATCCTAAAAGTTGTGTTTATACATAAAGTTATTTCTTATCACTTAATGCTTTCATAAAAGCAATAACATCACTCATCTCTTCATCTGTTAATTCTAAGGAATAGTCAGGCAACGTTTGATTTGGCACATCAAGCCCTAACCCTATTCCTCCTCCTTTATTATAAAAGTCCATAACCTCTTCCAAAGTTTCATATACACCATTATGCATATACGGACCACTTTCTCCAGCATTTCTAACAGTTGGTGTTTTAAAAGCATATTTCAACTGCTCTAAATCTGTATTAAATACATATCTACCCAAATCTGTATCTAATTTTGTTCCTTTCTTGTCCATAGGAACGCCTAATACTTCTTGCTCTGAATTAGTAAAATATGGAGGTACTGTTCCATTGAATACAGGAATAAAGTGACAAGTAGCACATTCTCCTTTTCCAACAAATAAATTAAATCCACTCTTTTCTTTTTTTGTCAAAGCAGTTTGATCTCCTCTCATATACAAATCAAAACGAGAATTAAAAACAGCCAGCGAGCGGATATAAGACGCTAAAGCATTCTCTAATTGCCATACTTCAATCTGCTCACTTTCTACAAAAACCTCTTTAAACTTATGTCTATATGATTCAGAATCTCGCAAATGTTCTACTATTTCTTCTAAGTTTCCATGCATCTCATCTTTATTAGTAATTACATCTGAAGACTGACTTTCTAATGTAACACTTCTCATATCCCAAAATTGGCCGTGATAATAAGCAGCATAGTTTAAAGATGGAGTATTTCGTTTTAATGGATTTCCTTGCAAATCTAAAGATGTTTTTAACCCATCTGAAAATGCCTTATCTGAATGGTGACAATCCGAGCAACTACGCACGTGATTTTTTGACAACTTACGTTCAAAAAACAACTCCTTACCCAATGCTATTTTTGCAGGTGTCATATAATATGATTCATCTGGCAAAAAAGCATTCAAATTAATAAGATCTTTTTCAAACAAAGATCCTACCTCTCCTTTTACCACTTGATTTCCTTGATTAAAAGGAATACCTAACTCCTTTTGTAAGGTTACTACACCTTTTGCAATCGGATCTAAGTAACTTACAATATAAGTTAAGTAATCAAACTCATTTTTACTTGGGTTTACTTCACAGATAGCAATAGCTTCCTCTAACAATTTATTTAACTTATTAAATGTCTCTGCCTCACGCCATTTTTCTGTCAATAATAAAACCTCAAGAACACCGCGCAAACTCGCCTCTGCTTCAACAAATTGCAATCCACTCTCAGGGGTATCAAACCCTGTGATACCAAGGGCTGTAATTTGAAACAACTCCATTTTTAAAGCCTCCAAAACCGAGGTATCTGAAATAGTAATAACATCAAAGTTCTTGCGAATACTATTTACATTATTTTTAACTATTTTTACTTCTGTCAACAACTCTTTATAATCTACTTCTTTAAAGTCGCCATAGATTATTTCTTCTATCACTTGAAAACCTTCCGCTGGTATAAACTTATTCTCATCTAAATCTAATTGATCTAAAGCTGGTCCATTTATTGACTTACTTGTATGGGGTAAAAAATAAGAAACAGCCCATTCTATTTCTTTAAAGGATATTCTACTTTTTACAAATGCCTCTCGAATAGCAACACTATCCTTTCGCAATTCCACCGCATCAAGCATATGATCTACTTCTTGCTCTAAAACAGCAACCTTTTCAAGTAAATACTTATTAAAAGAAACATTATCATAACTATTTTCTGACTGTTTACAACTGACAAATAGCATAAACAAAGACAACAAGACTACATATTTAACTTTAAACATAGGCTAAAAATTTTCCCCTGATAAAGCACAAGACAATACCAGGGGATAATACACAACTTTTAAATTATCTTTCTACATTGCGGATAATTACTACCTGCCCTCCTTCTTTATTTTTGTTCACTCCTGCCTTATCAGCATCAACAAACTCATCTTTTTGCCAAGTGTGAGAGTGAATATTAACTGAAAAAGTATTTGGAATTCCTACTAACTCTGAAATATCTTCCATAGCTCCAAACTCCCACGAACCAAATTTTTGTAAGTTACCTGATTGATTATAATTCTTTTGCCACTCTGCATCATCGCGATTGTGTTTCATATTCAACCAAGGTTTATAACTACCATCTGACATTTTATACTGCCAGATATACGAATCGTGTTGTGCTGCTGCATAATAAGAATCTCCATCTTCTTGAATATATACATAATTTTCTGTTACAGCTAAGTTATCTGGATTGATCAAATCTCTTCCTGGATTACTATCTCCCTCTGCTATAACTGCAAGTTTACCACTCATCATATTTGCAGGATCAAGTACCAAACGATACACACGTCCCCACATAGTAAACCCTTTCACTGGGTTTCCACCACTTGCTTGTCCTGTTGCTGTAAAGTAAATCTCATTACCTTTTTTCGCTCCTTTTCTATAATCAACATCTTCTACACGTGAAAAGCGAATAACACCTAAATCCATATTCACTTGATTTATCTGTGCTCCTGTCAAATTCTTAGCATTTGGTATTTCAACAAATTCAACATCATATTCACTTCCTTTTACCATATCCATTTCAGTATATCCACCTGATTTACGCTTTAAAGCATATAACTTTCCATTATGCAAATCACCTCTACTTCCAACATACATCAACAATTGCCCAGCACTTTGATGGCTTGAGCTATATCCCTGATCTTCGCCAATAAGTATAAATGTTTTTCCAAGTGAAACATCTACTGGAAGAGGAACAGCATTTTCCATACTTGCCTTTCCTAAAGCAGGTAGTACGCGATCAACACTTGATTTTAATGACACATCTCCCAACGGGTTAATAGCGTGAACCATACTTTCTTCACCTGATTCACCTGCAGTCAAAAAAACAGGACCAAAACCATGTACTTCTGGCTTTGCTAATGTCGCAGAACACAATCTTGTTATCCCTCCAATTCCGTCAACAATATACTCTCCCTTAACAGGTTTAAACGTTTTGTCTAAATACACTCTCGAAACTGACTTCATAATCTCATGATTCGTAATCATCAAATAACCATCACCATTAGGATCTTTCATAAAACCTGCACCATCTGGCTGTCCTCCAAAAACGAAATCTGGCGATTGTTCTAATTTGTCTTCACTTGAAATTAGTGAGAAAATTTCCAGATTTTCAAATCCAGGCATTGCATATACAAAAGCTGGTGTTTTTGAAAAATTCTTCAAATCAATTGATGTTTCTGGTTTTTCTTCTCCCAGTAATTCTGCCTTAGAAGAATTGTCATCATCACAGCCAACAAAAGATGTTGCTAATAATAGTCCTAAAGCTATTTTAGGTAATCTGTTACTAAGTTTCATAATTTTATATTTTAGTTTCACCAAACTTAGAGTTACCGCATTAACAACATATTAAAATAGTATTATCAAAGTGTTACCAAACCAAACATTAACTCCTTACGTATATTACCTCAATGTAAAATAGGATTAACATTCAAATACAAAAAACACACTTACCTATCTTACAAACAAGGCATTAACACTAAAAAAACACCTCACCAGCCTAACCCTCTTAATCTATTTATTATTATTCTAATTAGTCTTTCTTTCCCGATTTCATCTAAAAAAAGCTCCTAATAAGGTTTGTTTTACATCCTGCTCATAGCTAATAAAATACAGATTAACCCTAAGAATAATCATACGATTAAATAGCTATTTCTCCTCCTAACTCTCCTCTTCTCTATTTTCCTACTAAACCAAAAACTCTTATCTTAGTGCAGTATTTATAAGAATAATGATGAGCAGAAATATCCTTGACACCCCTATTGAATACCTTAAAGGCGTTGGTCCACACCGTGGAGACTTGTTTAAGAAAGAGTTAGGTATTTTTACTTATAGAGATTTGCTACACTTATATCCTAACCGATATATTGACCGTACGCAATACTACAAAATCAACGAACTTCACAACAACAGTAGTGAAGTACAAATCGTGGGAAAAATTATTCATATAAAAACAGTAGAACAAAAAAGAGGTAAGCGTTTAGTAGCTACTTTTACTGATGGCACAGGACAAATTGAATTAGTTTGGTTTCAAGGTTTTAGGTGGATTCAAGAAAACCTACAACTTAATACTCCCTATGTCGTTTTTGGTAAGCTTAATAGTTTCAACTACACATTTTCAATGCCTCATCCTGAGCTCGAACTCTTAGAAGAACACAAAAAAAACATCGCTTCTACGATGCAAGCGGTTTATCCTTCTACAGAAAAGTTTGGCTCTAAAATTTCTAATAAAACTTTAATTAAGTTGATGACGCAACTCTTAAATGAGAGTCACACTTTTTTTATTGATACATTATCTCCTGATTTTAGAAAACAATTGAACTTACTATCTATGCCTGAAGCGTTGATTAATATTCACTTTCCTAAAAATCCTGAGATACTAAACAAAGCACAGTTTAGATTAAAGTTTGAAGAGTTGTTCTACTTACAAATGCAATTACTTATCAAGAATATCGCGAGAAAAGGAAAAATCAAAGGTTTCCCTTTTGAAACAGTAGGTGACTATTTCAACACCTTTTACAAAAACCACCTACCTTTTCCGCTAACAGGTGCACAGAAACGTGTTCTTAAAGAAATTAGAAATGACGTCGGCCAGCCTGCTCAAATGAACCGCCTATTACAAGGTGACGTAGGGTCTGGTAAAACTATAGTTGCCTTTATGAGTTCACTCTTAGCTTTAGATAACGGTTTTCAGGCGTGTATTGTTGCTCCTACCGAAATCTTAGCTACCCAACACTTTATTGGTATAAGTGAGTTGGCAGAACCATTAGGTTTAAACGTGAAACTGTTAACCGGATCTACTAAAACAGCTGAACGACGAGTAATCCACCAAGAGCTTGCTGAAGGTAGCTTACATATTTTAATAGGAACACACGCCTTGTTTGAAGACAAGGTTATCTTTAAAAACTTAGGTTTAGCCATTATAGATGAACAACACCGTTTTGGTGTGGAACAGCGTTCAAAATTATGGAAGAAAAACATTATTCCTCCTCATATACTGGTAATGACTGCAACTCCAATTCCAAGAACGCTTGCCATGAGCTTATATGGAGATCTTGACATTTCTGTAATTGATGAATTACCCCCTGGAAGAAAACCTATTAGTACAGCTCATTATTTTGAGGGTAAAAGACTTGCAGTTTGGCATTTCATCAAACAAGAAATCGCTAAAGGCAGACAAGTATATATCGTATATCCTTTAATTGATGAAAGTGAAACATTAGATTATAAGAATTTAATGGAAGGATATGAAGGCATATCTCGCGATTTTCCACTGCCTGAATACAGTGTGAGTATTGTACACGGACAAATGACTCCGGCTGAAAAAGACCGTGAAATGGAGCGTTTTGCAAAAGGAGAAACCAATATTATGGTAGCTACTACTGTTATTGAAGTTGGAGTAAATGTACCGAATGCTTCTGTTATGATTATAGAAAGTGCTGAACGTTTTGGTTTATCTCAATTACACCAATTAAGAGGCCGTGTTGGTCGTGGGGCTGAACAGAGTTACTGTATATTAATGACAGGGGATAAACTAAGCAACGATTCTAAAATTAGAATGGAAACGATGTGCAGAACAAATGACGGTTTTGAAATATCGGAAGTTGATTTAAAACTTCGCGGACCTGGTGATATTATGGGAACGCAACAAAGTGGTACGTTGCCATTGAAAATTGCCGACCTTGTTAAAGACCAAGAAATAATGCATTATGCAAGACATCACGCAGTTGAACTTCTAAAAAAAGACCCTTCATTAGAAGATCCTGAAAATCAATATATCAAACAAAAAATAGAGCTATTAAATAGCAAAACAACCATTTGGAATTACATAAGCTAACAATAACACAATGAAATTAGTATTCGCATCAAACAACAAAAACAAGATTAAAGAAATCAAAAACCAACTACCAGATTCTATCGAAATATTAAGTTTGGAAGACATCGGATGTGTTGTTGATATTCCTGAAACAGCTGATACAATTGAGGGCAATGCTCTTTTAAAAGCAGACTTTATTAAACGCCACTATGGTTATGACTGTTTTGCTGACGACTCAGGACTTGAAGTTGACGCTTTAAACGGAGCGCCTGGGGTTTACTCTGCTCGTTATGCAGGGGAACAAAAAAACGACGAGGACAATATGGACAAGTTGTTACGTGAATTAAAAGACAAAGACAATAGAAAAGCTAACTTTAAAACTGTCATTACATTACATATCAAAGGTGAAACATATAATTTTACCGGTATTGTAAACGGACAAATCATTGACCAACGCAAGGGAACAGATGGTTTTGGATACGATCCAATTTTTCAAGCAGATGGAATGGATAAAACCTTTGCAGAAATAAGTATGGAAGAGAAAATTGCTATTAGTCACAGAGGAAAAGCTGTCAAACAATTAGTAGAATTCTTATTACAAGCAAAGTAGAAATATAGAGCTATCAGAAATGATAGCTTTTTTTATGCTAAAATTTCTCTTATTAAACTTAGCTCACTACCCTATCCTAAATTCAAATCAACCAACTTCATACTACTCTCCTAACCAACTGATAAACAATACAAATTTCACTTATTTTACACCTACTCGAAAATAATTTGATTAACTTGCAGAGAATTTCCTTTCTTCTTCCAGAAATTATCTTTTAAAACACCTCTTTAAATTACAAAATAAATGCGTTTAAAACGTGCTTTCTTCGGAAGCTGTTCGGGAACTGTCCGAGTCACCTTCGCAAAAAAGGTATCATTTCCGAACAAGTCCCGAACAAGGCTCTTTTTAAAGTATAACAATCAGCCCTAAAATCGCAAGTCAGATTATATATAAAACACAATAATATCCCTAATAATAGATTTTAAAATATCTCTATGAGCTTGTCTTAAAGACATCATCGTTCTGCTTGAAATAGAAAGAGTATTAATTCAATTGTATTTATTTCTTATATGAATTCATCAACAAAAGAATGTATAAGTTGTATTGAAAACAAAAAAAGCGATTAAATTCACTCTAAAAACAACAATATCTATAAATTGAAATGATTTTTTTAAATCAAACATTCAATCTTTCTCCTAAAAAATGTTAAATCACAACTGCTTCAGATTAAACACAAAACAAGAGTAAAATGCTCAAAAAGAGCAACAAACACAGTCTATCGCGGTCAAAACAAAGCACTTAATATATTACATTTTTCCCACTAAAACCATAAAATTTGATTTTTTAAAAATAATAACCGTATCAAAATAATCTTTTTACGCAGAATAGTAGTATATTTGCGGCTATTTAATATTTATATGAACAATTTCGAACAATTAGGATTAAATGAATCTCTTTTATCAGCGATTAAAGATTTAGGTTTTGAAAATCCATCTGAGATCCAACAAAAGGCGATTCCATTACTATTAGAAAGAAATACCGATATTGTTGCGTTAGCCCAAACGGGGACTGGGAAAACCGCAGCATTTGGTTTCCCTTTAATTCAAAAGATAGACGTGTCTAATAAAAACACACAAGCTCTTATCTTATCGCCGACTAGAGAGTTATGTTTGCAAATCGCAAACGAAATCAAACAGTATTCGAAGTACGTAAAAGGACTTCATACTGTAGCTATTTATGGTGGGGCAAGCATTACAGAACAAGCAAAAGACATCAAACGTGGTGCTCATATCATCGTTGCTACTCCAGGTAGAATGCAAGATATGATCAACCGTGGTATGGTGAACATCAAGAACATCGAGTACTGTGTATTAGATGAGGCGGATGAAATGCTTAATATGGGCTTCTACGAAGATATCACTGCTATTTTAGCGGATACACCAAGAGAAAAAAGTACTTGGTTATTCTCAGCTACAATGCCAGCTGAAGTTGCGAGAATCGCAAGAGAATTTATGAAAACACCGGAAGAAATTACGGTTGGACATAAAAACGAAGGTAACAAAAGCGTTAGTCATGAGTTTTACTTAGTATCTGCAAGAGATCGCTATTTAGCTTTAAAACGCTTAGCAGATGCTAATCCAAATATTTTCTCAGTTGTATTTTGTAGAACAAAAAGAGATACACAAGCAATTGCAGAAAAATTAATTGAAGATGGTTACAATGCTGCTGCTCTTCATGGAGATTTATCGCAAGCTCAACGTGATGGTGTTATGAAGTCTTTCCGTGCTAAGCAAATTCAAATGTTAGTTGCTACTGACGTTGCTGCTCGTGGAATTGACGTTGATGACATTACACACGTAATCAACTATCAATTACCAGACGAAATCGAAACTTACACTCACCGTAGTGGACGTACAGGTCGTGCTGGTAAATCAGGTGTTTCTATGGTAATTGTTACCAAAAGTGAATTAAGAAAAATTTCTGCAATCGAAAGAATTATCAAAAATAAATTCGAAGAGAAACCAATTCCTTCTGGAATTGAAATTTGCGAAATTCAATTATTCCACTTGGCTAACAGAATCAAAGAAGTAGAAGTTAGCCCTGAAATCGAGGCTTACTTACCTGCTATCTCTGAATTATTACAAGACTTCGACAAAGAAGAAATCATTAAAAAAGTAGTTTCTGTAGAGTTTAACCAATTCTTAGAGTACTACCAAAAAGCTTCTAACAGTTTATCTAACGTAGGTGGTGCAAACCGCAACAACTCTAAAGAGGTTCCTACTGATGGTGCTGTTCGTTTCTTCGTAAACTTAGGTGCTAAAGATGATTTAGATTGGATGTCTTTAAAAGATTATTTACGTGATACTTTAGAATTAGGTCGTGATGACTTATTCAAAGTTGATGTAAAAGAAGGTTTCTCTTTCTTTAATACTGAGGCTGAACACGCAGAAAAAGTAATGGAAACTCTTAACGGAGTTACTTACAACGGAAGACGTGTTAACGTTGAAATCTCTAATAATGATGGTGGACGTAACAGCGGAAGACGTGATCATGGAAACCGTGGTGGTGGACGTGGACGCGGTGGTGAAAGAAGATCATCTGAAGGTCGTGGCGGAGAGAGAAGATCTTTCGGTGGCGAAAGAAGATCGTCTGAAGGTCGCGGAGAAAGAAGATCATCTGAAGGACGTGGAGAAAGAAGATCATCAGATCGTTCTCCAAGAAATGAAAGAGGATCAAGAAGAAGTAATGACGGTGATTCATCTAGAAGATCTAGAAGAGACTAAGTTGTTAATTTTTTTAAAATAACATACAAAACTGTAAAATATCTCTTATTTTTAAGCAATCTTAAAAACTATGAGAAATTTTACAGTTTTTTTATTTCTAATACTTACTACTGTGGGCGTTTTGGCGCAAGACAAGACAACTGTAAGTGGTACTATTCTAAATGATAAATCTTTTCTACCGATCGATGATGTTAATGTAATTAATATCACTAAAGTTAAAGGAACCATCAGCAAACGCGATGGTAGCTTCTCCGTGGAGGCTAACCTTAACGACTCTATTCATTTTTCTTATCCTGGTTATGTGCCAATCAAACTAAAAGTTACAAACGACTGGATAAACAATGACAACTTAAAAGTCTACTTTACTGAACAAAGTATTGAGCTTGACGAAATCGTTATCAAGAAGTTTGACCTAACTGGTTATTTGGAAGTTGACACTAAACTTATTGCGTTAAATGAAAAAATGCAGTTCGACTTCTATAGAAGAAACCAAACTCCGTATTACGGAACTGCAATGGGTACATTTTTTAGTCCTGTTGATGTGGTTTATAACCTATTTAAAGGAAAATCAAAAAAGCTTAAAAAACTTGAGGCTATTAAAGAAGATCAGAATATGATTGCTTTAATGCAAACAAGGTATGACCGTGAAATCGTTTGTGGTCTTTTAGATATCACAAGAGAGGACATTGTTAAATCATTACAAAACTGCAACTATAGTGATAAATTCATCTATACGGCTACCGATTTTCAAATATATCAAGCACTTAGCGATTGTTTTGAAAACTCTAAAGTTCTTGCAACTAAAAAAGTAAATACATCTAATTAATAGATGTATTTTTTTTGCACTTTTTCCCCGTTTTCCCTTATGGAAAATAGAAATAAAAACTATTTTTGTACAAATAACAACACATCATTAATTATAAACTACTATACCAAAGATGAATATTGTTCTAAAAGCTGCCAAAGTTATTGACCCTCAGAGTCCTTTCCACAACCAAACTATTGATTTACAGATTGAAAATGGTGTAATTACTAAAATTGCAAAAGATATCAACGCTACAAATTGCGAAGTTATCAATGCAGAAAATTTACACATTTCTCAAGGATGGTTTGATAGTTCTGTGTGCTTAGGAGAACCTGGTTTTGAAGATAGAGAAACTATCGCAAATGGTCTTGACGTGGCTGCGAAAAGTGGTTTTACACAAATAGCGGTAGAACCAAATGCTAATCCAATTCCTGATACACAAAGTATCATTAGTTTTATCAAACAAAAAGCGTTTAATAAAACTACTGAGGTATTCCCTATCGGTGCCTTAACTGTAAAATCAGAGGGAGTTGACTTAGCCGAATTATACGATATG
The DNA here is from genome assembly GCF_900099675.1 of Myroides phaeus. Lineage (GTDB taxonomy): Bacteria > Bacteroidota > Bacteroidia > Flavobacteriales > Flavobacteriaceae > Flavobacterium > Flavobacterium phaeum. Next base: position 15,031 of record NZ_FNDQ01000028.1, on the reverse strand, counting down.
CAAAATGCAGGTGCAGTTGCATTTGGAGACTATAAAAAAGCAATTCAAAATGCTAATATCCTTAAAATTGCTTTACAATACACACAAGATTTTGACGGATTAGTTATCGCTTTCTCTCAAGATAGTAGTATCAAAGGAAAAGGTGTTGCTCACGAAGGAATTGAAAGTACTAAACTTGGATTAAAAGGTATTCCTGCTCTGGCTGAAGAATTACAAATAGCACGCAACTTATTCTTATTGGAATATACAGGTGGTAAAATGCACATTCCTACTATATCTACTGCAAAATCAGTTGAATTAATCAAAGAAGCTAAGAGTAAAGGATTAAATGTTACTTGTAGTGTTTCTGTTCATCAACTAATTCTTACGGATAACACATTAAACGATTTTGATACAAGATATAAAGTATTACCTCCATTGAGAGATGACAGTCATAGAAAAGCATTAATCGCTGGAGTTCTTGATGGTACTATTGATTGTATTACATCAGAGCACAATCCACTTGATATTGAACACAAAAAATTAGAGTTCGAAAAAGCAACAGATGGTACTGTTGGACTTGAATCTGCTTTAGGTGCTTTAGGAACTATTTTACCAACTGAAGTAATTGTTGATAAACTTACGAAAGCAAGGGAGATATTTAACGTTGAAAAAGCAACTATCACAGAGGGGGCTAAAGCAAATATTACGTTGTTTGACCCTAATAGCGAATGGACATTCACAAAAGAGGCTATATTATCAAAATCTAAAAACTCTGCTTTCTTAAATCAACCAATGAAAGGAAAAGTTATAGGTGTTATTAACGGTAATAATGCTATCTTCAACAAAAAATAAAACACATAAATTACAATGCTGAAACAATTTACGAAAGAAGAAATTAAAGAGGGAAAAATCACTGCTATTATTACACACCTTACATTTGTCGGATGTATTATTGCGGTATTTATGAACTTAGAACCTAAAAATCGCTTTGCTGGTTTTTATGTAAAGCAAACTATTGGTTTGCACTTGTTCTTTTTTATAATGATGACTCTTGCATCTTTAATCGCTTCTGAAATGGCTTTCTATGCTTTTTACTTGAGTTTCTTCGTACTGTGGGTTTACAGCTTTGTAGGAGTTTTGAGCAATGACATTAAGCCACTTCCAAAAATTGGCGTATATTTCCAAAAATGGTTTAATAAATTATCAGCTTAATTATTATGGATACATCATTATCAATTGCATACTTAATTCAAGAGCCAAAAGTTAAGAAAGAAAAGAACCCTCTTATTTTATTACTTCACGGATATGGAAGTAATGAAGAAGACTTATTTTCTTTTGCTTCTGAATTACCTGAAGATTATTATGTAATATCTGCACGTGCACCCTACCCTGTTCCTCCTTACGGAAATGCTTGGTATGCTATACACTTTGACGCAGATGCTAATAAATTCTCTGACGATAATCAGGCTATTGAATCAAGAGACTTAATCGTTAAATTTATTGATGAACTAATTGCTAAATATCCAATTGATGCTAACGACATCAATCTTGTAGGGTTTAGTCAAGGTGCTATATTAAGTTATGCTATTGCACTTTCTTATCCTGAAAAGATTAATAAAGTAGTTGCTTTAAGTGGATACTTCAATAGTAATATCATTAAAGAAGGATTTGAAAAAGGAAATCTTGGCAAATTAAAGTTCTTTGCCTCTCACGGAACAGTAGATCAAGTTATCCCTGTAGATTGGGCAAGACAAACTCCTACTATTTTGAAGAGTTTAAACATTGAACACGAGTATAAAGAATACCCTGTAGGACACGGAGTTCACCCGTTGAACTTTGCAGACTTCAAAAAGTTCTTATTGAAATAAAAATAAAAAAGGCTGGTATAAAATTTATACCAGCCTTTTTTATTACTCGTCTTCTTCAGGTATTAAATCCGAATTAATAACCTTTAATTCTATTGTCTTAGCAGCAGTAAACTTAACATCACCTTTATACTTCAACACTAAATCTTTTTCAGTTTCTAATTCCCAACCTGCGTTAGTATATAATTTCTTTTTATTTGTCTGTTCTAAAAGGATACCTCCTACTTTATTTGGTAAGAAAATTTCAGCTTCTTTTTTATTATTAGAGAAAAGTACAAAACAACTCACATCGTTGTCTTCTAATTCATTTTCTTCCGTACTATCTTCTGCTAATCCTATCGGGTTTAAACGAAATCCCTTTTCAAAAATACGAACACAATCATCTTCAATTTCACTCCACTTATACCCTGCTGTATAAGCACAACCGTGTTCATCTTCATCTTGTGAAACAATGGTTCTACTTCCATTAGTAGAAATAGCCTCTTTACTTGTTTCACTTTTGTCTTCTTTTAGTATAAAATCACATGATGTTAAAAAGAAGCATAACAGCGCTGTTAAACTTAAAGATATTCTCATATTAATAAGTGGTTAGGTTTATTTTGTAGGATATAAAATTGTATCAATTGTCTTAAACTCTGTTGGTTTACCTTCTGTAAAGAAATACTTAATTAATACTTCTCCGTGAATAGCTCCAGCATAGAAATCAGCAATAACCCAACGGTGATTAATAATTTTTACTTTATTAATAATACATTTATCCTCGTTTATTTTACCATAAGGTACTAAAGGATTACCATTCTCTTGGTGATTTAATGCTAATATTTCTTCTCTAATCTGAACCAAATTATCATCAATCTTTTTATAATCGAAATACTCTTGCGCATCTTCGTTATTTTCTACTGAAAAGTAATTTGCCTCATTGTACTCTTTAATCACTTGCTTTAAAGAATCTCGTACAATATCAATTCTCTTGTGTGCAATTTCTATCTTCTTTTCCTCCATTTGATACATGTTTTTATTGTTTGCATAAAACAACACCATGATAACAAGTGAAAAAAGGAATAAATAGAAGAAAGCTTTATGTCTCATAATGAAAAGTAAATTTAAATATTTATTCGTAAATTGTCATATGCCAAATATACATTATTTGGGAGAATTGCAGAGACTTCTTTGTGAAAACCTAAATCTTGTGCAATGTGTGTTAAATAAGCTCTCTCTGGCTTTACTTGCTCTATAAACGCTAAGGATTCGGTTAAATTAAAATGAGTTGGATGTTCTTTTATTCTCAAGGCATTTACTATCAAAACCTTACATCCTTTTAGCTTTTCTATTTCCTCTTCTGAAATGTATTTTGCATCAGTAATATAAACTAAATCTCCAAAGCGATACCCGTAAATAGGCAATGGTCCGTGCATAATATCAATGGGAATTACAGTCTTATCTTTAACCTGAAAAGCTTCACCTGAGTTCACAATATGTTCTATTACACTCGGAGCTCCAGGATATCTGTTCTCTTGTGTGAATATATACTCATATCTCTTTTCTAAAGCAGTCATTACTCTTTCAGAAGCATAGAGAGGCATAGATCCTTGAAGATAGCATAGAGGTCGTATTTCATCAAGTCCTGCAATATGATCAGCGTGTTCGTGGGTAAACAGTATGGCGTCTAAGTAACTACACTCTGCCGTTAGCATCTGTTGTCTAAAGTCAGGACCACAATCCACTAAAATCGTAGTATCATCCCATTTGATTAAAACCGAAGTTCGCAATCTTTTATCTTTTTGATCTTCACTTTTACCTACTGGATGATCAATCCCCAAAATAGGAATACCTTGTGAGGTACCTGTTCCCAAAAAATATACTTCCAAAACGCTATAATTTTCCACAAAAATAAGGTTTATCTTTTTTTGTTGTACGATATTTGTTAGGTTTGTTTAAAATAGCTTACAGATGAAAAATTTTGCAGAAGATTTAGTATTAGAAGGAGATAGATTTATAGAGCATCAGCCTGCCATATCAGACAAAGCTCTTCGCATAAACTTAAACAATAACATATACGGAACATTTGCCGAAATTGGTGCAGGACAAGAAACAGTGCGCCATTTCTTTAGAGCTGGTGGTTCTTCAAGAACAGTTGCTAAGGCAATGTCTGCTTATGATAAAGTTTTTAGTGACGCTATTTACACAGTAGAAGACGACGGGAGATATGTAACAGAAAGCCGTCTGATTAAAATGTTAGATTACGAGACTAAGAAGATTGAGGACCGCTTAGTGAGAGCAGAAAACCCTACAAAAACTTTCTTTAGTTATGCCAATACAGTAGCTACAATTGACTACGCTAAAAAGAACAAAGGTCACGGTTGGGTTGGAATTATGTTCCAAGGAAAATCAGACCAAGAATACAGTAAAATTGTTCTTCACATTCAGTTCAAAGAAACTGATTCTAAACTACAACAAGAAACATTAGGAATATTAGGGGTTAACTTAATTTATGGTGCTTTTTACCAACATCACGATCCTAAGAAATTAATTTATAGCCTATACGATCACTTAGACAAAGACCAAATCGAGATTGATAGTATCAACTTCTCAGGTCCTATGTTTGATAAAGTAGACAATCGTTTGATGAGTTTACTTTTGGTTAAAAACGGAATGACAGAGGCTGTAATGTTTGGTCCTGACGGAAGAAGTATTTTACCTGCTAATGCATTGTACAAACAAAACATTCTTACGTTAAGAGGTAGTTACAGACCAGTTACAATTGTAAATATGAACTTATACAGAAAATCTCTTGCTAAGTTTTTAAGTACAAATAACTTGTCTGAAAACAACACAAAAGTAATCTTTGAAATTACGCTTTCTAACTTATTATCTGAAGGTGAGTTAGATGAAATCGACTTCTTACACAGAGCTGATTTATTGTGCTCATTAGGACAAACAGTAATGATCTCTAACTACCAAGAGTACTACAAATTAACAGAGTACTACTCTAAATACACTGACCAAAAAATTGCATTAGCAATGGGAGTTAGTAGCTTGTTAAACATTTTTGAAGAGAAATATTACAAAAACTTAACTGGTGGTATTTTAGAAGGACTTGGTAAGTTATTTAGAAATGATATGAAGATTTTCTTATATCCTATGTTAAACGAAGAGGGAGAAATCATTGATTCTACAAACTTAAAAGTAGCTTTACACATTAAAGAGTTATACAAATTCTTTAAGAAAACAGAGCAAATCATTGATATTGATGATTATCAAAAAGAGAATTTATCAATCTTCTCAAGAGATGTTCTTAAACTTCTTCAACAAAACAAAGAAGGATGGGAAGATAAATTACCTGAGGGTATTTCTAAAATCATTAAAGAAAAAGAACTTTTCGGTTACAAAAAGAAATAATATTTTTGCTGGCTGTACAACAGCTTATAAAAGGAGGTCATTGGCCTCCTTTTTTATTACTGCTTATCTTAAAAAGGGACATTCCTTAAGATTATTACTGACTAATGTCTCATAAGTACATACTTACAAATAGTAAGTTATAAGCAAGCAATTCAATTTTTTAAAACAATCTGATTATTTTTTAAGTAATTGTTTACTCAAAGCCCCTATCCTCTTTAATTTTATCTCGACATCCTCTGACCAAGGTAAACCAATACACAGGCGAATACAATTCTGAAATTGTTCTTGTACTGTAAACATACGCCCAGGAGCTATGCTTATCTTCTCTGAAATTGCCAAATCGTACAAATCCATAGCATCTATTCGCTCGTCAAACTCTATCCACAATGACAAACCTCCTTGTGGTCTATTAACCTTTGTTCCTAAAGGAAAACTATTAATAATGGTATTCAAATATTTTTGGTAATTGCTATAAATATCCTTCCTTAACTTACGCAGGTGTTTATCATAATTGCCAGATTTCATAAAACTCGCAACTGCTTCTTGCATTAAAGAGGGAGTAGATATTAAGTGAACCAACTTCTGGTGTATAATCTTATGCTTATATTTTCCTGCAGAAACCCATCCCACGCGATAACCTGGCACTAACGTTTTTGATACAGAACTACACCACAAAACATTCCCTGTTTTATCAAAGGCTTTGCAACACTTTGGTCGTTGATTGCCAAAGTACATATCTCCATAAACATCATCTTCTATAAGCGGAATATTATGTTTATCTAATAACTCCACTATCTCTTTCTTATTTTCATCTGGCATACAGCTTCCTAAAGGAGTATTATAATTGGAGATTAACAAACACATATCTATATAAGCTACAGCCTCTTTTAATGCTTCAATTTTTATTCCAGTTACTGGATCTGTTGGTAATTCAACTACCTTAAACCCCAAATCAATAGCTAACTGAAATATGCCTGGATAGCACGGACTCTCAATTGCAATTGTATCACCTGGTTTACCAAGTGCTAACATACACAAGGAAATAGCACTCATACTCCCATTTGTAGTAATAATATCTTCTTCTCTCAAACTACCTCCCCAACTAATAGATCGTTGTGCTATCATTCTTCTTAAATTAATATTTCCTTGCACAGAATCATATTCTACTCCTCCGTGAGTTACTGTACGAGAAGCTGCTATAATCTCTTTCTTCATCTTAGCTAATGGCAGAAAATCATCATATAAAGTACTATAAGAAAACAAGGTTAATGCTCTGTTTCCCATATTAGCATATACCTTTCTAATTATCTCCTTTGGCTCTTTATTGTTAGCTAATAAAATAGGATTACTCGCTTGTGGCAATGGGATATCATCATAATAACAATTGCTAACATAATACCCCGACTGAGGTTTTGCTTCTATCAACCCTTGCGACTCTAATTCAAGATATACCCGTTTAGCTGTATTCATACTTACCTTGTGTTCGCTACACAGCATACGCACAGAAGCTAACTTATCACCTTCCCGTAATACTCCACTCTTTATTTGCTTTGCTATAGCCTCTGCAATGCCTATATATAAATAATTGTGTTCCATAATTTTCTAAACTGTATCCATTCAAATATACAAAATTGTTACTGTGCTTATCAACTGTATCCTTGTATTTTTGTCCTATAACTAAATCATTAGACATGAAACAAGCTACTGCATTAAACACTGTAAAACAAACCTCCCTTTCAAATGGGTGGATTAATGGCTTTATAGGGGTATTGCTTTTTAGTGGTTCTATGCCTGCAACCAAAGCCGCTGTTATTTCCTTAGACCCTATTTTTGTAACTGCTGTAAGAGCTGCGATTGCAGGAATTTTAGCATTGGTCTGTTTATTATTATTTAAAGAAAAGAAGCCAACAAGAGCACAATTAACACCTTTAGCTATTGTAGCAATAGGTGGTGTAATTGGTTTTCCTTTGCTATCTGCATTGGCTTTACAACATATTACATCAGCACACTCATTAGTTTATTTGGGAATACTACCTATGTCAACTGCTGTTTTTGCAGTGATAAGAGGAGGTGAAAAACCTAAGCCAATATTCTGGCTGTTCTCTATAGTAGGTAGTTTAATCGTAATTGGATTTGCAGTTTTACAAGGAGGGACAAGTTCTACAATCGGAAATATTCTTATGCTTATTGCTATTTTACTTTGTGGGCTTAGCTATGCGGAAGGTGCTAAATTATCAAAAGCATTAGGAGGATGGCAGGTGATTTCGTGGGCCGTTGTATTGTCTCTTCCCGTATCACTACCTCTTATGTTCTTTACAGCTCCCTCTAATCCCGAATTTGTAGGTTTAGACGCTTGGATTGGTGTTGCGTACTTAGGAGTATTTAGTATGTTTCTTGGATTTGTATTTTGGTACAAAGGATTAGCACAAGGAGGAATTGCGTCTGTAGGTCAATTACAATTACTTCAACCTTTCTTTGGTTTAGCATTAGCGGCTACATTGTTAAACGAATATGTAAGTCCGAATATGATATTAGTTACTATTGGAGTCATTTTATGTGTAGCTGGAAGTAAAAAGTTTGGGTAATTAATAAATAGCGCAAGTTTAAAACATTATTATTGGTTAATAATAAGGTTTCAATGTAAGTTGGAAACTAAAAAAGGAGGTCATTGACCTCCTTTTTGCTATCGTATAGTTTGATTATTTTATACTATTGTAGTACGTGCGTAAAACTTCTTCCCTAAAATTAGGATGTGCAATACTTGCCATTGCCTCCACTCTTTGTTTTAAAGTCTTTCCATACAAATCTGCTACACCATATTCTGTAACAATATATTGCGCGTGAGCACGTGTAGTAACAACTCCTGCTCCTTGTTTTAAGAAAGGTACAATGCGATTATCACCGCGATTACTAACAGAAGACAATGCTATAATTGCTTTACCTCCTTTACTCAACGATGCCCCACGTACGAAGTCCATCTGTCCTCCTACTCCTGAATACATTTTTGTACCAAGCGAGTCCGCACATACTTGTCCTGTTAAATCAACTTCTAAAGCAGAGTTAATAGCTACTACTTTAGGATTTTGACGAATAACAGAGGTATCATTAACATAGTTAGACTCTTTCAAAACGATAAACGGATTGTTGTCAACAAACTTATATAATCGCTCTGAACCAATCAAAAACGTTGCTAATGCTCTTCCTTTGGTAACAGCTTTCTTAGAACAGTTGATTACACCACTTTCTATCAAATCAATCACACCATCTGAAAACATTTCTGTGTGCAGTCCTAAATCCTTATGATTTGTCAATTGAGCTAATACCGCATTAGGAATATTTCCAATTCCCATTTGCAATGTACTTTCATCTTCAATAAGTTCGGCCACAAAACCACCAATCTTAGCTTCTGTATCCGTAATTACAGTTGGCTTAGAAGCATAAAGCGGACAATTGTGTTCTACTGCCATATCAATCTTTGAAATGTGTAACACACTATCACCAAAAGTACGTGGCATAAAAGAATTAATTTGAGCAATAACAACCTTAGCACATTCCATTGCTGCGACCGTAGCTTCTACAGAGACTCCTAACGAACAAAAACCGTGTTCGTCTGGTGGTGAAACTTGAATTAAAACAACATCTAATGTAACAGCTCCTTTTCTAAACAAATTAGGCACTTCACTCAAAAAAACTGGGGTATATGAGCCATTGCCAGCCGCAATAGTATGACGTACATTTTTTCCAATAAAGAATGAATTTACGTGAAAACTATCAGCTAACGCTGGGTCTGCATATGGCGCCGCTCCTTCTGTATGAATATGACAAAACTCTACTCCTCTCAATTCATCTGCTCTATCTGAAATAGCTTTTGTTAAAACATTGGGGGTTGCCGCTGCTGCATGCACATAAATCCTATCTCCGGACTTGACTACTTTTGCCGCTTCTGACGCTGAAACATACTTCATAATATTTTCTTTTAGTACAACCTATTGATGTTATCGCTGGCTTGATTAAACAGCTTACAAAATACAACTTTTCACTGTATGATTATATGACAGATGTTGGGTTTAGGTAAATAAATCTATCGCTTATGTACATATTGAGTAATTTTGGTGATTAACTGCTCTAATTTAGCCTATATTTAATCTACTTTGAATACCTATGCATCTTGTCTATTTATTCACTACGGATAAATTAAAACGTGAATTGCGCTATACAAGACGATATCCATTGCCAAATATCTATTGTGATTTACTAATTCAACATTGACAATATTTACCAGCCTTTTGTACAACTTTTAATTTGAAAAGGATTATTAATCCAAATAGTATTATTTTTGTATTCAATCTCATTTACAAAGAATGACATCAATAAATAAAAAAACATTACAAGACTTAGAATTCCATACAGTTTTAGAAACTGTTTCTGCACTTTGTGTAACAGAAGCTGGTAAAGAAGCTGCTTTGGAAATCGGACCATATAAAACAGAAGAATCTACTATTCGAGCGTTAAAACAAACGTCTGAATATGTTTCTTCATACACTAATAATAATATAATTCCCAATCATTATTTCGACAGTATTGACTACGAATTAAAGTTTTTAGGAATTGAAGATAGTTTTCTTGAAGTAAGTAGCTTTAAAAAGATATTTACACTGACAGAAACAACGCTTAACTTACTTGTTTACTTAAAGAAATTTGAGGAATATTACCCTAATTTATATAGTAAAGCAGTTGATTATCCCCTTGAAAAAAGTATCTTAAAAGATATTGAAAATGTATTGGACAAATACGGTGAGATCAAGGATAATGCTTCTCTTGACTTAATGAATATTCGCAAGAACATCAATTTAGTAAGAGGAAAAATCAACCAAAGTTTCGGTGCTGCTTTATCACAATACAACAGTGCAGGATATTTAGATGATATCCGTGAAACTGTAGTTGAAAACAGACGTGTATTAGCTGTAATGGCAATGCACAGACGTAAAGTGAAAGGTAGTGTACTTGGTCAATCTAAAACGGGCAGCATCGTTTATATTGAACCAGAGGCTACACTGCGTTTTTCAAGAGAATTAAACAACTTAGAATATGAAGAGCGAGAAGAGATAGTTCGTATCTTAAAAAGATTGACAAACACAATTCGCCCTTTTAGAGAGTTGTTGTTTGACTATCAAAACTTCTTAACTTTTATTGATATTACTGCCGCTAAGGCAAAATATGCTAATAAAATTAATGGTCTGTTGCCTGAAATAACATCCGAAAGAGAAATGTATTTCAGAGAAGCCTACCACCCTATTCTATTGGTTAACAACAAAGAGAAAAGGAAACCAACTTATCCTCAAACAATTAGTTTAAAACAAGATAGCCGTATTATTGTTATCTCTGGACCAAATGCTGGAGGAAAGAGTATTACGTTAAAAACTGTTGGATTACTTCAACTTATGTTACAGTCGGGTTTACTTATTCCTGTTCACGAACGCAGTAAAACCTTCTTATTTGATCGTATTTTAACAGACATTGGAGACAATCAATCAATTGAAAACCATTTAAGTACATACAGTTACCGCTTAAAGAATATGAATTACTTCTTGAAAAAGTGTAACGACCGTACTTTATTTTTAATTGACGAATTTGGTACTGGGTCTGACCCTGAATTAGGAGGAGCGTTAGCTGAGGTGTTTTTAGAAGAGTTTTACGATCGTGAAGCTTATGGTATCATTACCACTCACTACACTAATTTAAAAATATTAGCAGATGAATTACCTAATGCCACCAATGCTAATATGTTGTTCGACGAGAAATCACTTGAACCAATGTATAAGTTAAATGTGGGACAAGCTGGTAGTTCGTTTACTTTTGAAGTAGCACAGAAAAACGGAATCCCTTTTAGCTTAATTAATAGAGCTAAGAAAAAAGTAGAAGGTGACAAAGTTCGCTTTGACAAGACAATTGCTAATTTGCAAAAAGAACGTCATAAGTTGGAGCGTACCTCTCAGAACTTAAAAGAAGAAGAAACAAAAGCAAGAGAAGAAAGCAAGAAAATGGAATCTATAAATACAAAGATTCAAGAAAAATTGGAGAGATACCAAGAGCTTTTCGACTCAAATCAACGCTTAGTTTCTCTTGGACAACGTTTAGATGATTTATCAGAAAAATACTTCAACAATAAAAGCAAGAAGACTTTGTTTGGAGAAATTCTAAAAGTAGTTGAAATTGAAAACTCTAAACGCAAGAAAGTTACCATAAAAGAGAAAAAGGAGAAAGAACAACAACAAAAAGAACTTATTAAAGAAGTAGAGCAAAAAGTTGAGGTTATTCGCCAAGAAAAGAAAGAAGAAAAAGTCAAAAAACAACAAGAACAAGTTAAAAACAAAACGAACTTCCCTCTAAAAGTTGGTGATAGAGTTCGTATGATAGACGGTCGTTCTGTTGGAACAATTGATGTTATTGAAAAAAATAAAGCTACTGTTAACTATGGTTTCTTCACTTCTAAAGTAAGTTTAGACCAGTTGGAGATGGTACAACGCAAAAAGTAATGTTAGATATACCACGAAATAAAAAAATAATCTTGTTTGACGGTGTTTGCAACCTTTGCGACAACACCGTCCAAAAGGTTATTAAAGCAGATAAAAACGATCAGTTTAGATTTGCTTCTTTAGACTCTGAAATCGGTAAACAGATTTTGGACTACATAGGTGTGGATAGACAAAAAATGGATAGCATTGTGCTTTACCAACCAGGTATTTCATACTACCTAAAATCCCAAGCAGCTTTTAAGATAGCTTCATACTTAGGACTTCCCTACTCTCTGATAAATATCTTTTCTGTTTTCCCCAAAGCACTTACAGATATTGGTTATGATTTTATAGCTAAAAATCGTTATAAGTGGTATGGAAAAAAGGAAAGTTGCATGATTCCTAATGAATCAATTAAACAGAAATTCCTGTAATTTCTAATCTTAATACTTTTTTGTGATTTTTTAATCGCAAATAATTTCACTTAAACTTAGGCATTGCTTATATTTGCGTACTTATAAAAAACTATTCTCGAATGCAGATTTCATACAATTGGTTAAAACAATTCATTAAATTAGACATTACACCAGACGAAACTTCAGAAATCTTAACAGACTTAGGTCTTGAGGTGGAAGGAATCACTCACTATGAGAGTTTAAAAGGTGGTTTAAAAGGAGTTGTTGTTGGACACGTATTGTCTTGTACAAAACATCCTAATGCAGACAAATTAAACGTAACAAAAGTTGATTTAGGAACAGGTGAACCAGTACAAATCGTTTGTGGTGCTCCTAATGTTGCTGAAGGACAGAAAGTACCTGTTGCTACAATTGGTACAGAATTATTCGATGCAGAAGGAAATGCATTCCAAATCAAAAAAGGTAAAATTCGTGGAGAAGAGAGCTTTGGTATGATTTGTTCTGAAGTAGAACTTGGAATTGGAACAGATGGTAGTGGTATTTTAGTTCTTGACAACAAATGGGAACCAGGTACTCCTGCTGCAACTATTTTCAATGTTGTAACTGATGAGGTTTTTGAAATTGGATTAACTCCTAACCGTTCTGATGCAATGAGCCATTGGGGGGTTGCTCGTGATTTAAGAGCTGGCCTTTTACAAAACTCAAAAGAAGAAATTCAACATAAAGAGTTGATTACTCCTTCTGTTAGTAAATTTAAAGTAGAACGTAGAACGTTAAAAATTGACGTAAGCGTTAATGATTATAAAAAAGCTCCAAGATACTGCGGAGTAACTATCTCTGGCGTTGAAGTAAAACAATCTCCTGAATGGTTACAAAACAGACTTAAAGCTATTGGAATTGCACCTAAAAACAATATCGTTGACGTTACAAACTATGTACTACACGATTTAGGGCAACCACTACACGCTTTTGATACAGCTAAGATCAAAGGCGGAAAAGTTATTGTTAAAACTGTTGAGGCTGGAACAAAATTCACAACTCTTGACGGAGTTGAAAGAACACTTCACCAAGATGATTTGATGATTTGTGACGAGAACGGTCCAATGTGCTTAGCAGGTATTTTTGGTGGATTAAGATCAGCTGTTTCTGAAAACACAACTACAATTTTCTTAGAAAGTGCTTACTTTAACCCTGTTACTATCCGTAAAGCGGCTAAAAGACATGGTTTAAATACTGATTCATCTTTCCGTTTTGAAAGAGGAATTGACCCGTCTATTACAGAATATGCTTTAAAACACGCAGCTTTATTAATTCAACAAGTAGCTGGAGGTGAAATCACTTCTGATATCGTTGATTTGTACCCTAAAAAAATTGAAGACAGTTCAGTTTTCTTAAACTTCAATAATATCAACCGTTTACTTGGAGAAGAAATCCCAAAAGATACAATAAAGAAAATCTTAGTGTCTTTAGATATTAAAGTACATAGTATGTCTGATGTTGGTATTGGTATCACTGTACCTGCTTACCGCGCAGACGTAACAAGAGAAATTGATATTATCGAAGAGGTATTACGTGTATATGGTTTCAACAATATCACTTATTCTTCTAAATTAAACGCTACAATTGCAGCAAACTCTCGTACTGAAGATCATAAAGTACAGAATATTATTGCTAACCAATTGGTTGCTCAAGGGTTTCATGAGATTATGAACAACTCATTAACTACTCCTGATTACAGCGATTTATCAGAGAATATCAACTCAAGTTTCCAAGTAGATATCTTAAACCCATTAAGCCACGACTTATGTGTAATGAGACAATCTTTACTTTTTGGAGGTTTAGAGTCTATTTCTTACAACATCAATAGAAAACGTGGTGATTTAAAATTCTTTGAATTTGGTAAAACTTACCATAAAATGCTAAACAGTTATGAAGAATACAAGCGATTGGCTGTTTTTGCAACGGGTAATATCACTAAAGCAAGTTGGAACTCAACACAAAAACCTATTGATTTCTTTGAATTCAAAGCATACATCAATGCTATTGTAGCTCGTTTAGGATTAACAAAAACAACAACTCAACCTGTTGAATCTGACATCTTCTCTGAAGGTATCTCATATTACTTAGGTAAAGATTTAATTGTTGAATTTGGTATTCTTAAGAAAGGTATTCTTAAAGAGTTTGACATCAAACAAGAAGTATTCTATGCAGAATTTAATTGGGATAACACCATTAAAATGTTATCTGCTAAAATTAAATTTACTGACATTAATAAATATCCATCTGTTAAACGTGACTATGCTCTTTTAATTAATGAGAATGTTACATTTGGAGAAATATTCAATATTGTTAAACAGGTTGATAAAAATATCATTAAAGATGTTACATTATTTGACGTCTACCAAGGAGATAAAATAGAAGATGGTAAAAAATCTTATGCTATTTCAATCTTAATGGAAGATTCAAGTAAAACATTAACTGATAGTCAAGTTGAAAAAATAATGGGTAAAATACAATACCAACTTGAAAATAATGTTGGTGCTCAATTGAGATAATCATTACATCCATATACTAAAAAGCATAACCATTCATTTGGTTATGCTTTTTTTTATTCACCTTATCTTCTATACTAGTTTATATAATAATTAGATCTATTTTCTAATATTACAAAATACTACTGATATGAATGCCTACATCTATAAAGTACAAAAATCCTACCGCACAAATTGTACTCAGAAGTAATCAACCTTAATACTACGTGACTAGTCCTAAAATAGATTGACAAGTTTTTAAACAATACATCCAGAGGGATTTTCTCTCTGGATTTTTTTATGCACATAATTTGGAGTGAGCA
>NZ_FNDQ01000024.1 GCF_900099675.1 Myroides phaeus | reverse complement strand
TGCTCACTCCAAATTATGTGCATAAAAAAATCCAGAGAGAAAATCCCTCTGGATGTATTGTTTAAAAACTTGTCAATCTATTTTAGGACTAGTCACTAACACTTACCTTTCCTCCCTCCCTCCCCCCCTTACTTACACTACATCTTCAACAAATCTCTTCACTGTCAATTATATACAATTCACATTAAATTGAGTGAAAAAATAAATTACCCATAATTAAAGTTGCTCATCTGTAACATTTAATTATATTTACAAATACCAAAAACTATTTATAAAATGAACAAAACGTATCAACTTAAAGTTAATGATGATACTGTTTTTGAGAGTTACAATTTATTACAGGACGACATTAATGCTGCTAAAGTCGGAGCCGCTGCATACCATGTACTCAAAAACAACAGGTCATACGAGGTAGAAATTGCGTCTTCACAATTCAACCAAAAACATTATGACGTAGTCGTAAACGGCAACGCTTATTCCGTTAACATTCAAACCGAACTTGATAAATTAATTAAGGACTTAGGTTTTTCATTAAACACTGCAAAGCAGGTCAATTCAATTAAAGCACCAATGCCAGGTCTAATTTTAGAAATAAACGTAGAAGTTGGTCAAGAAGTGGCTGAAAATGACAACTTGTTAATTTTAGAGGCCATGAAAATGGAAAACAATCTAACCTCTCCAAGAAGTGGAAAAATCAAAGCTATCAACGTAACCAAAGGAGATACTGTTGATAAGGGATTAGTGCTAATTGAATTCGAATAAAATGAAAAAGATACTTGTAGCCAACCGTGGCGAAATCGCTGTTCGTATCATGGAGACAGCACAAAAAATGGGAATAAAAACAGTAGCTGTTTATTCAACTGCAGACCGTATGGCACCTCACGTAAAAATGGCCGATGAAGCTGTTTGCATTGGAGAAGCTCCTTCCAATCAGTCTTATCTATTAGGCGACAAAATTATTGAAGTTGCCAAATCATTAAATGTTGACGGAATACATCCAGGTTATGGTTTTTTAAGTGAAAACGTCTCTTTTGCTTTAGCGTGTGAAAAGAATGGAATAACATTCATAGGCCCTAACTCTCACGCTATTGAGATTATGGGTAGTAAACTTGCTGCTAAAGAAACAGTAAAAGCTTATAACATTCCGATGGTACCTGGTTTAGATCAAGCCATTACAGATATTGAAAAAGCAAAAGCTATATCAAAAGAAATTGGCTTTCCGATTCTTATCAAAGCCTCAGCAGGTGGTGGAGGAAAAGGAATGCGTGTAGTGGAAAAAGAAGAAGATTTCGAAACACAAATGCACCGCGCTATTTCAGAAGCAACAAATGCTTTTGGAGATGGTTCGGTTTTTATTGAGAAATATATTGGTTCGCCAAGACACATAGAAATACAAATATTAGCAGACAAACACGGTAATATCGTACATCTGTTTGAAAGAGAATGTAGTATTCAGCGTCGTCACCAAAAAGTAGTAGAAGAAGCTCCTTCAACTGTTTTAACACCAGAAATACGTAAACAAATGGGAGAAGCAGCAGTAAAAGTTGCTGCCTCTTGTGATTACGTAGGGGCAGGTACGGTTGAGTTTTTATTAGATGAAAACAAAAACTTCTACTTCCTTGAAATGAACACCCGTTTACAAGTTGAGCACCCAGTAACAGAATTAATTACAGGACTTGACTTAGTTGAAATGCAAATAAACATCGCCAGAGGAGAAAAGCTACCTTTTACGCAAGACGATTTAAAAATACAAGGACACGCTGTAGAATTGAGAATCTATGCCGAAGACCCACTAAATGACTTCTTGCCAAGTGTTGGTAATTTAAAAGTGTACAAACTTCCTAAAGGCCCCGGTATTAGAGTAGATAATGGTATAGAAGAAGGAATGGACGTTCCTATCTATTACGATCCAATGTTAGCCAAGCTAATCACATTTGGAAAGACAAGAGAAGAAGCTATTGAAACAATGCTGACAGCTATCCACGATTACAAAGTAAAGGGAATTGAAACAACATTGCCATTTGGAAAGTTTGTTATGGAGCACGATGCCTTTCGCGATGGACACTTCGATACAAACTTCGTTAAGAAATATTACAACGGAGAATTGATTAAAGAAGAGTACAAAGACGAGGCACAAGTAGCAGCTTACATTGCATTGAAACAATATTTAGAAGACCAAAAATCACTTCGATTACCAAACTAATGACTATGAATCCGAAAATAAATACACTTCAAAATCTTCAGGCTCAAGCTAAACTTGGTGGAGGGCAAAGAAGAATAGATACACAACACAGCAAAGGAAAACTAACAGCAAGAGAAAGAGTTGAATACTTACTTGACGAAGGTTCTTTTGAAGAAATAGGAATGCTTGTAACCCACCGTACAACTGACTTTGGAATGGACAAAGAAGTTTATCACGGAGATGGTGTAATTACAGGTTATGGAACAATAAATGGACGTTTAGTTTACTTATTCGCACAAGACTTTACTGTTTTTGGAGGAGCTTTATCTGAGACACACGCAGAGAAAATTTGCAAAGTAATGGATATGGCTGTTAAAATGGGAGCACCAATGATTGGACTAAACGACTCTGGAGGAGCGCGTATCCAAGAAGGTGTACGTTCATTAGGAGGATATGCTGATATCTTTTTCCGCAACGTACAAGCATCAGGTGTAATTCCGCAAATATCTGCAATTATGGGACCTTGTGCAGGAGGAGCAGTTTATTCACCTGCAATGACTGACTTTACAATGATGGTTGAAGGTTCAAGCTATATGTTTGTAACAGGTCCAAGCGTTGTAAAAACAGTGACAAATGAAGAAGTAACATCAGAAGAACTTGGAGGAGCAAGTACGCATTCTACGAAATCAGGGGTTGCTCATACTACCTCAGCAAATGATGTTGCTTGCTTAGAAGACTTAAAAAAACTACTATCATATATTCCGCAGAACAATGCAGAGAAAGCATATGATATCCCGTACACATTAGGAGAAGAATACAGACCCGGATTAGACACTATTATTCCTGAAAGCTCTAACAAACCTTATGATATGAAAGAAATTATTCACAATATTATTGATGAAGACTCTTTCTATGAAATACACAAAGATTACGCAGAAAACATCGTTGTGGGGTTTGCTCGCTTAGGCGGAAAAAGCATAGGTATCGTTGCAAATAACCCTATGTTTTTAGCAGGATGTTTAGATGTAAATAGCTCAATCAAAGCGGCGAGATTTACACGTTTTTGTGACGCATTCAACATTCCGTTATTAGTTTTAGTTGACGTACCAGGTTTTTTACCTGGAACAGACCAAGAGTGGAATGGAATTATTGTTCACGGAGCAAAACTACTTTATGCTTTAAGCGAAGCTACAGTGCCAAAAGTAACTGTAATTACGCGTAAGGCCTATGGTGGAGCTTATGATGTAATGAACTCTAAACACATTGGCGCAGACTTAAACTTCGCGTGGCCTAACGCTGAAATCGCTGTAATGGGAGCAAAAGGAGCAAGTGAGATTATCTTCAAAAAAGAGATTTCTGAAGCCGAAAACCCTGCTGCTAAATTAGCAGAGAAAGAAGCCGAATACGCTGAGAAATTTGCAACGCCTTACAGAGCGGCTCAACGCGGATTTATTGATGAAGTTATCTTGCCTAATGAAACAAGAAGAAAACTATTAAAAGGTTTTGCAATGCTTGAAAATAAAGAAGTTGACTTGCCAAAACGCAAACACGGAAATATTCCACTGTAGCTAACTTCTACATTGTTGCTCCTTTTATTTACTATTCAGAAGCAACGGCAATAATTATTCTTTTTTAAAAATTATATATTGAACAAACGTCACTTTCATAGTGACGTTTGTTTTTTAAGACAAAACCAAACGTATTTCCCTTTAAATACACAAAATAACACATAATAACATATTTAATTATTAAAAAACAACAATATCAATAAATTTAAAACTGTTAAAGTTTTGAACTTACAACATATTGGCATAGTTTTGTATATGTAAAACTGACTTAAAGCTATTTCTTTAACAGTTACAACTAAAAAAATAAAATATGAACACTATAAATCAAGAAGCAAACAAAAGTCCACTATTGAGTATAGGCGCATTAATATTTTCAATTATTACATTAGGACTATTCTTTTTTCCAACAATGAGCTACTTCAAAGTGCTATTGCCAATAGCCTTTTTAGTAAGCCTTACATTAGGTATAGCAGCACTACAATTGTCTTCTAAGAAGATTGCTATTGCAAGTATTTTTGTTCTTTTAGTATTAGTTGCCTTTTCAGTAAAATCAATTCTATATGTCTATATGCCAATTCCAGAGGCAATCGCAGACTTATAATTACAATACAACCAACCAATCTATGATGTAAACTACTTACCACTTGATTTGTAGTTTACATTTTTTTTTTACCCCTTCCCTTTAAAATTAATTATCTTTAGTTCTTAAAATCGTTTCTATGCGCACATTACAAGAACTAATTGATACGAATGACTCTGCTTGGCCAATGATTAAACAATGGATAGCTGAGAGTCCTAAACAAGTTACTACACTTTCTAAAAACACCCAAGAAATTGCTAACAATGCTTTGACAACATTACAGCTTACTACCAAATCAACATTAGGTGCACTTATCTATGAATCAGGAGGACTTCTTATTGATAATGGATGGATTAAGGTTCTTGGCGGAGGACATAGCGACCAAATGTTAGACATACTAACGTGGAATCAAGGCAAAACAATTATGGACAACAACACCAACAAAGGCTTCTTAATCGTAGCATTTGATGTTTTAGGAGGTTATTTCTGTATCAATAGCGGTGCTTTAGGCAAGGACATTGGCAAGATATACTACTTTGCTCCTGACACATTAGATTATGAAGCCCTTGAAATAGGATACTCTCAACTATTAAACTTCTTCTTAACAGGGAGAACAGAGCAGTTTTACCAAGACTTTAGATGGACTAACTGGCAAGAACAAATAGCATCATTACAATACAATCAGGTAATTAACTTTGTCCCACCACTTTGGACTAAAGAAGGAAAAGACATTGAACAATCAGCAAAAAAAGCTGTTAATGTAACCGAACAATTCCTTCTACAATCAGAATTTAGAGAGGGTTTAAATGATATTGAAAACAAATATATCTAATGAACAAGTTTAGCCATTATACTATAATTCCAAATATTAATACCAACTCCACAAGTTTAGTTTTACCTTCTATGAAAGATATTAACAATTGTGAACAACTATTAAACTTTCATTTTGAAGAAGATTACAAAACATATATGCTACAATATGGAGAAGGTTTATTAGGAGGAACATACATTCGCATCTATTCTCCTACTCGTATCTCAAAAGAACAGTGTCAATGGTTAGAGCGAGTAGCACAATACTATTTTTGGGAAAGAGGTAAAGAGGTATTAACTAAAGAACAAGTCTTACAGGCCATTTGCATCGGAGATACTTTTGATGGAGATGAAATTATCTTTTATAACCACCAATACTTTGTTTTACCAAGAAATGAAGAAAACATCTATGCTGTAGGAACTAATCTAAATGATGCTATTGAATGGTTGTGCAACGCAGGAATTTTAACAGAAGCGTTTACAGAACGAGAATTCGAACCTTTTAATGAAGTATTACATCCATAAAACAAAAGCGAGTGATTTACGAAGCACAATACTTCTCTATTAAACTTTTTTTTCGTAACTTAATAAGACCGAACAAACCTTAATCATTCACACTATGCAAGACAAACTTTTAAAATTAGAAAAGTACTTTGAAACAGAAAACTATGATGATTTTTATGCAATAGGAAAAGACCTTGTATTCTGGGTAGATTGGAGAGAATACGATGATGCAATAGTCGATTTTATTGAAGATTGTCTTGAAACTGGTAGCTTAGCAGCTAAAATAGAAGACCGACCAAATGAAGAACTTGAGTTGTTTGTATCTTATCAAGGTAAAACACACCAGCGAATTATTGTTGATTTAGACGATACTATCATTTGGTTAAACGAATTACTTCAACCAACCTATGAGATACGCTTTTGCAAAATATCAAAAGGATCTGATACTTTAGCTTTTGTTCCCTTAACAAAAGAACAATGGCAAGCGTTAGAAAACAGATATGGCAATGAATTAATCACAAAACATTTTGAAGTCATCAATAAGAAGTCTTCCTTTTTTAATAAAAAACACAAAAGACCTTCGTTAAACTTTTAATCTATCGTTAGATACGATTTCTTTTAATATATATATCATAATTATTAGAATTGTATTAGAAGTAAAAGGTATGCTTACTTTGAATAATTACAAATTAGTATCTTGCGCCCTCAATTAAGAAAGAATACTTAATTTTGTAAACATCAATTACTAATCAATAATTCCAATAAAGTGAGAAGAAGAATTGCCATATTATTTATGCTATTATTCTTAGTTTCAACAACTGAGTTCGGTCAGCTGTTGAAATTCCCTATTTTAGTGGAGCACTTTATTGAGCACAAAACAAACAACCCTGATTTAAGTATTTGGGGATTTTTACAAATACACTATAGCGAAAGTCATAAAGAAATTGGCGATCCCGTAGATGAGAAACTACCTTTTGTTTCTCACGCACATATTATTTCTTTTGTAGGAATTGTAACCCCTACACCTCTTATTAAAATCAATCGTATTAAATTTAATACCAACCACAATAAAGTACACGCTTTCGATGAAGATGCAATCGAGAGTAGCTACCTGTCTTCTATTTGGCAACCGCCTAAATACTGTTAATACATATCGAATTTTCAAAGGAATATTCTTTCGTAGTATAATTGCTATGAAACAATTTACTATGAATGTTATTCATTATTAATGTATTAACAGACAATAATCATGTTAAATAAAATTATTGAGTTTTCTGTAAAGAATAAACTCATCATCTCGCTATTTGTATTTGCGTTAATCGGGATTGGATTGTATCAAGTAACTAAATTACCTATTGATGCCGTACCAGATATTACTGATAACCAAGTACAAGTAATCACTGTTGCTCCTTCTTATGGAGCTACGGACATAGAAAGACTTGTAACATTTCCAATTGAACAAGCAAACAGCAATATTGCAGGAATGCAAAGTATCCGAAGCTTCTCTCGCTTTGGACTTTCATTAGTAACCATCGTTTTTGATGAAGATGTTGACATCTATTGGACACGTCAACAAGTTGGAGAACGCCTTCAACAAGTTCAAAGTGAAATTCCACAAGGAATTGGACAACCAGAATTAGGTCCTATCTCAACAGGATTAGGAGAAATTTATCAATACGTTGTACGTCCTGAAAAAGGATACGAAGATAAATTTGACCTTAC
Source organism: Myroides phaeus (assembly GCF_900099675.1). GTDB lineage: Bacteria > Bacteroidota > Bacteroidia > Flavobacteriales > Flavobacteriaceae > Flavobacterium > Flavobacterium phaeum. The sequence continues at coordinate 32,363 of NZ_FNDQ01000024.1, read as the reverse complement.
AGAGTTGCGTACAATTCAAGATTGGGTAGTACGTCGCCAATTACTTACTGTAAAGGGAGTGGCTGAAGTAAGTAGCTTTGGAGGTAAACTAAAGCAATACGAAATTGCTATAAACCCTAATAAATTAGATGCTTATGGCATTACAATAAATGATGTATTTCAAGCCTTAGAAAGCAACAATGAAAACACTGGAGGTGCTTATATTGAAAAAGGCCCTACGGTACTATATATCCGTTCTGAAGGATTAGTTGGCAATATTGAGGACATTGAAAACATTGCTATCACTTCAAAACAAACAGAACTTCCTTTATTAATTAGAGACGTTGCTAAAGTAAAAATTGGTAGCGCAACACGTTATGGAGCGATGACTTTTGACGACCAAGGAGAAGTATCTGGTGCTGTGGTAATGATGTTGAAAGGAGCAAATAGTAATGAAGTAATTCAAGATGTAAAAGCGAAAGTTGCCGAAATTCAAAAAACACTTCCTGAAGGTGTTGTTATTGAAGCCTTTTTAGACCGTACCAAAATGGTTAATAACGCAATTGGTACAGTACAACGCAACCTTACAGAAGGTGCATTAATCGTAGTATTAGTCTTAGTCTTGTTTTTAGGAAACTTCAGAGCAGGACTTTTAGTAGCTTCTGTAATTCCTTTAGCAATGTTATTCGCTATCTGTATGATGAACCTCTTTGGGGTAAGTGGAAACTTGATGAGTTTGGGAGCATTAGACTTCGGGCTAATCATTGACGGTGCAGTAATTATTGTAGAAGCCGTCATGCACCAATTCTCCCACAACGCCAAGTTCAAGAAGATGGTCAATCTGAAACAAGAAGAAATGAACAAAACCGTTGTACAATCTGCTTCAAAAATGATGAACAGTGCTGTATTTGGTCAGATCATTATCTTAATTGTATATATACCAATCTTAACATTACAAGGAATTGAAGGTAAAATGTTTAAACCAATGGCGCAGACTGTTGCCTTTGCCCTATTAGGTGCATTCCTTTTATCCTTAACATATATACCAATGATGAGCTCATTAATTATGAGCCGTAAAATATCACATAAACCCAATATATCAGAACGCGTTCTAAATAAATTAGAAGGCTTTTATGAACGTATGTTGGTAAAAGTAATGGAGATTCCAAAACTAATTTACAGCGTAGTAGGTGTGTTATTTGTGATTGCAATCTACATTCTATCAACATTAGGAGGTGAGTTTATTCCTTCCTTAGAAGAAGGAGACTTTGCTGTAGATACAAAGGTATTAAACGGTAGTAACCTAACCACAACAATTGAGAGTACACAAAAAGCTGTTCACATTCTTAAAACAAGATTTCCTGAAGTAGAGAAAGTTGTTACTAAAATTGGTAGTGCCGAAATTCCAACCGACCCTATGCCAATGGATGCCAGTGATATGATGGTCATCTTAAAAGATAAAAGCGAATGGACCTCAGCAAAATCATTCCCTGAATTAGCAGAGAAAATGACTCACGCATTAGAGGAAATACCTGGAATTACTGTTGGTTTCCAATATCCAGTACAAATGCGTTTTAACGAGTTAATGACAGGAGCCAGACAGGATGTAGTGGTGAAAGTATTTGGTGAAAATTTAGATACTTTAGCCTATACTGCTAATAAAATTGCCGGACTTATCAATACCGTGCCTGGAGCAACCAATTTATATGTTGAGCCAATTACGGGAATGCCACAATTACTAATTGATTACAACCGACAAGCAATTGCCCGTTATAGACTTTCAATTGCTGAAATCAACAGAATTGTAAACGCTTCTTTAGCTGGACAAAGTACAGGAATGGTCTATGAAGGAGAACAACGTTTTGATATGGTTGTTCGTATGGATGAGAAAAACAGAAAAGATGTAAGTGATATTCAAAACTTACTAATCCCTACTCCATCTGGCAACCAAGTTCCTTTAAACCAATTGGCAACAGTTGAAATCAAAGAGGGACCTAACCAAATCCAACGCGAAAACGCACAACGTAGAATCTTTGTAGGGTTTAACGTAAAAGGGCGTGACGTACAAAGTATTGTAGAAGAGTTACAAGAAAAAGTAGAAGCACAAATTACGCTACCTGTCGGATATCAAATTACGTATGGTGGACAATTTGAAAACCTAAATGAAGCTAAAGCTCGTTTGGCAATTGCAGTACCGTTAGCATTGGTCTTAATCTTTGTTTTATTATTCTTTGCTTTTAAAGATATACGCGAATGTTTAATGATTTTCACTGCTATTCCACTATCAATTATTGGAGGAGTATTCTTATTAGCCTTAAGAGGAATGCCATTTAGTATTAGTGCCGGAGTCGGATTTATTGCCCTGTTTGGGGTAGCCGTACTTAATGGTATTGTGCTTATTGCCGAATTTAATAGATTACAAAAATCAGGAATTAAAAATTTAGTATTTATCGTGATAAGAGGAGCAAAAACAAGGTTGCGCCCAGTATTAATGACTGCTTGTGTGGCGTCTTTTGGGTTCTTGCCAATGGCATTGAGTAATGGTGCAGGTGCTGAAGTACAAAGACCTTTAGCAACTGTTGTAATTGGTGGATTAATGTTAGCAACATTCCTAACTTTATTCGTATTACCATTGTTGTACATCACATTTGAACAACGCTTAAAGTTTGACTTCTTTAAAAAGAAGAAAACAGTTGTTGCTATATTACTTGTAGGTCTTGGTTTTACAGCTAATGCACAAACACCAATAACACTAAACACGGCGCTAGAAACAGCGTTAGAAAACAATACGACAATTCGCGCTGAAAAGTTGAGAACGGAATATGCTAAAGCCTTTATCAAAACAGGTACTGATTTGCCACAAACTACATTTACAGGTGAATTTGGACAAATCAATGGACCATACACTGACAACAAGTTTGGTGTAGTTCAAGAATTTGCGTTCCCAACCGTTTACAGTAAACAAAAGAATGTGTTTAGAGCAGAATATCAACAAAGTATTTATAACCTTGATTTAAAAAGTTATGAACTAAAACGAGCTGTTACACAAAGTTTTTATGATTATAGCTATTGGGTAGAAAAAGAGAAATTACTACAACGAGCAGATAGTATGTACACTAACTTCTACAACAAAGCTTTACTAAGACTACAAAAAGGAGAAAGTAACATCTTAGAAAAAACAACAGCTCAAAACCAGCAAATTAGTATTCAAGCACAATTAGCTGAAGTTCAAAAAGCCATTAGCTTAACACAACTTCAATTAAAATATTTATTGAATACAACAGAAAATATTGTTCCTCAATTAGAAGATAACAAAGCTATTTTAACAGCGCTTGAAGCAGATTTAACAAACAATCCAGTTCTTCAAATGATTGAACAACAAAAGGTCATAGCACACGAGCAAACAAAATTAGAGAAATCTAAACAACTACCTAATTTACAAGTTGGTTACAACAATAGTACGTTTATGGGAGTTGCTTCTAATGATGTTTACTATGACAGAAGTGAGCGCTTTAGTTCTTTCCACGTTGGTGTTAGTTTACCTTTATTTACAACTGGGCAACGCGCCAGAATTAAGGCTTCTAAAAAGGCTGAAGATTTAGCTGATGCTGAATTAGAAATGACTAAAAACAATATGGAAAACCGTTATCAACAATTGTTGACAAATCATCAGAACAATGTTGCTATTCTTGCTAATTATGAGAATAACACCCTTAAAAATACCTCAACAATTATTGAAACAGCACAGCTACAATTTATCAATGGAGAGATAAACTATTTAGAGTATGTGATATTGACTAATCAAGCACTTGATTTTATCAATAACTATTTAGATACGCTAAAAATGTATAATGATAACATCATTCAAATCAATTATCTAACCTCAAATAACTAATACTATGTCATTCAACTATATAAATATCAAATATGCTACTGTTATCCTTGCTATTTCAGGAGCTTTATTATTCACACAGTGTAAACAAAAAGAAGACGCAAGCGAAGAAACAACAGAACAAACAGAGGACACTGATACTGTACAATTAACAGATGCGCAATTAAAACACGTTACTATTGAGACAACGCAACTTTCTGAGCGTCAAATCGCAAAAACATTGAAGTTAAATGGGAAAATAGATGTTCCGCCTCAAAACTTAATTTCAGTTACTAACCCTTTAGGGGGATACTTGAAACAAACGAAGTTGTTACCTGGTATGCAAGTTAAAAAAGGAGAGCTTATTGCGGTAATGGAAGACCCACAATACATCCAAATTCAACAGAACTATCTAATTGCAAAAGATAAATACGAATTTGCAAGATTAGACTATAATCGCCAAAAAGACCTAAATGCCAGTCAAGCGAGTAGTGATAAAGTGATGCAACAAGCACAAGCTGAAATGAATAGTCAACGTATCACAATGAATGCTCTTGGTCAGCAGTTGAGTCTAATCAACATCAATCCTAAGACATTAACACACGATAACATCAGTAAGTCAGTGCCTTTATATAGTCCGATTACAGGATTTGTAAGTAATACCTATGTAAACGTAGGTAAATATGTTACACCTTCAGACGTAATGTTTGAGTTAATCGATCCAAGTGATATCCACTTAAATCTAAAAGTATATGAAAAAGACTTAGATAAATTAGAAGTTGGACAACGCGTTGTAAGTTATACAAACAATAATCCAGAGAAAAAGTACGAAGGAGAAATTGTCTTAATTAGCATGGACATCAATATGGAAGGTGTTTCAGAAGTACATTGTCACTTTGAACAATTTGATCAAAAGTTACTTCCTGGAATGTATATGAATGCAGACATAGACACACATTCTATGCTGTCTAAAGCACTACCTGAAGAGAGTGTTGTTTACTTTGAAGGAAGGTATTTTGTATTCAATGAAATTGGTAAACAAACTTATCAGCTACTTCCTGTTAAAGTTGGAGAGAAGGAAAATGGATTTATCCAAATTGAGAATGCAGAAGAATTAGAAGGTAAAAAAATAGTTTCAAAAGGCGCTTATACCTTGTTGATGAAACTAAAAAATACAGAAGAGGAAGAATAATACTCTTTCTCACTTACAAACAGAGGGATATCATAATGGTATCCCTCTGTTTATTTATATAAACTTTCGGAAATACGCCTCTTTCAAATTATAAAAAGCACTCTACTAAGTTGCTAAAAAACACTAAAACCTATAGATAAGCAAATGTTTTAATCCTATATACACTAAGACTTATAGGAGTTTTAAACGGCACTCCTTCGAGACATGTTCTACACAAGTACCACATTTGTTCGGAAAACAGGCCATTTCCCGAACAAATGTGGTACTTGTGTGGGGTATGTGTCGAATATGGTACCTACAAAACTGAATTAAAACACTATCCAAACCACAAAAAAAGTGCTAACAAATAGATTGATTAGCACTTGCTTATAGTTCTCTTTGAAAACTACGTTATAATTTTATCTTCTTTACTCTTTGATTCTACACTTTATAGTCTTACTACAGTCCCCTCCTTCAACCTTCACTTCAAACTCAATAGGTACACCTGTTTTATTAGGAAAAGCCTTTATCAATAATCTTCTATCAGCCGTTTTCATAACACGATAATCCTTTGTTCCATACTCTGTTGTAACTTCACTGGCAACTATTCCAGAACCATCGTTAAAAGGCACATCGTGATAAAGAACGAAAGGTTGTGGCGTTACATCAATATAGGCCTCTCCACCATAATTTTCAAAACTCACTTCACTCTGACTTACCTTCGTTGGATTATAACAATCTTTCCTCCAAAAGTCAATTTCCTCACAAGAGGTAATAAATCCAACTAAAATGAATACAACAATATAAACTATGCTTCTTTTTTTCATACAACGCAATTACTATTCAAAAATAAATCATTTAACTCACAATATATCAATTTGTTTTAAATAAAATTCAACTATTATACTTTTAAAAACAACTATTTCATAAAAACACACTTTATCCTTTTTATAGAAAAAAATTATATTTTTTTTAAGATTACGTCATTTTTAATCAATATTATTCTATTTTTATACTTCACTCAAGGATTACTTTCCATTTTTAGCAATTACCTAAAAAACAATAAAGTAAAAAACCAATAAAACATAATAACGATGAACAGAAGAGACATACTAAAGTTGTCGGGAACATTATTTGCAGGAGCAATCTTCACAAGAGGGTTAGCTGCAACACAAACATTAGAATCAATTGCTGAATTAGGCTTACCAACAACTGTTGATAAAACACCATTGTATCTGCATTACAATGAGAATAGCTTAGGACTATCTAAAAAAGCACAACAAGCAATTATAGATATTATCCCTTCTGCTAATCGATATCCGGATGCTTATATTGAAGAGTTACAACAAACCATTGCAGACTCTTACCAGATGAAAACTTCTCAAGTGACACTTGGTGTAGGTTCTTCTGATGTAATTCGTGCTATTATCAACAAATTAGGTGTTCAAGCATTACAAAAAGGGCAAAAGATTCAATTTATCACGCCAAACCCTACTTTCTTTTTAGCTGCAGACCACGCTGAAGGTATTGGAATACCAGTAGTAATGGTTCCTTTGAATGAAAAGTATGAAATGGATCTTAACAAAATGAAACAGGCTGCAGATAACTTTGATGGACTATCTATCTGTTATTTATGTAACCCTAACAACCCAACAGGAACATTAACTTCAAGTGCATCTATTGAAAAATGGGTAAAAACAGCTAACGCAGATAAAACCTTCTTTATGGTTGATGAAGCATATGCAGAATACATCACTGACCCTTCATTTGTAAGTGGAACTCAATTTGTACAAGAAGGAATGGATAACGTAATCGTATTACGTACATTCTCTAAGATATTTGCAATGGCAGGAATGCGTGTTGGTTATGGTTTAGCAACAGAAAAACTGACTAAAGAATTGGCAACTTTTATGTCTATCTTAAACATAAATATTACAGCAGCTGTAGCCGGTATTGCCTCTTTAAAAGATAAGCAGTTCTTAGCTGATAGTCTTGCAATGAATTCAAACTCATTAGCTATTACCACTTCTACCTTAGACGCTTTAGGTTTAGAATATTTACCAAGCCAAGGAAACTTTGTCTTTCACAAAATAACTGGTGATCCTCAAAAATATATGGAACGTATGGAAGAAGCAGGTATATTAGTAGGTCGCCCATTCCCTCCTTTGACACAATGGAGTCGTGTTTCACTTGGAACACCGGAAGAAATGACAAGATTTACAGCAACTTTAAAAGACTTCAGAAAAAAAGGATGGGTGTAAACCTATCCTTCCCTTACATAACAAACTAATTAATGCTTAAAAAATCATTTATCTTAATTGCTACTGTATTCAGTAGCTTTTTTGCTTATAGTCAATCTCAAGACTTAAAAATAAACAGACTAAATGAACAGATGTATGTGTACACAACTTTCCAAGAGATTAATGGTACCATATACGCTGCAAATGGAATGTATGTCTTAACGGACGAAGGTGTTATTTTAATTGATACACCTTGGGATAAAACGCAGTTTATTCCCCTTGTAGAATATGTCAAAGAAAATCACAACAAGGAAATCAATACAGTAATTGTAACACATTTTCACGAAGATAGAGCTGGTGGTTTAGCATACTTTGAAGCATTAGGAGCAAAAACGTATGCGTATGAACTAACAAATGAAATCTTACAAAGTAAAAACGAACCTATAGCACAGGAAACTTTTGGCAATGAAAAAGATTTCAACATAGCAGGAGAAGAATTTTCTGTTCACTTTTTGGGTGAAGGACACACCAAAGACAATGTCGTTATTTGGTTTCCCAACGAATCTGTTTTATACGGAGGGTGCCTTGTAAAAAGTGCAGAAGCAACAGACCTTGGTTTTATTGGAGATGCAAATACCCAAGAATGGCCAGCAACAATTGCAAAAGTGAAAAATAAATTTCCTTTTCCTGACACGATAATTCCGGGACACGACGATTGGAATATGTGGGGACACATTGAAAATACTGAACGCATTTTAAGAGCTTATAACAAGCCAAAAAAGAACAAATAATAACTTTAATGACAAAAGATTAATAAACTTTAGAAGTTTCATAGTAAAATGGCCTTTTTGAGGTTTCTTATCTTAAAGTCTTTTATTACTTTTGCATTATGGCAAAACAAGATGATATTTTTAAGAACGTTATTTCGCACGCTAAAGAGTATGGTTATATCTTTCCATCAAGCGAAATATACGATGGTTTAAGCGCAGTATATGACTACGCTCAAAACGGTGTGGAGTTAAAAAGAAACATTCGCGAGTACTGGTGGAAATCAATGGTACAAATGCACGAAAATATTGTAGGAATAGATGCCTCAATCTTTATGCATCCAACCACTTGGAAAGCCTCTGGTCACGTTGACGCGTTTAACGACCCATTAATTGACAACAAAGACAGTAAAAAAAGATACAGAGCAGACGTCTTAATTGAAGACTACTGTGAAAAACTATATCAAAAAGCTCAGAAAGAAATCGAAAAAGCTAAAAAACGCTTTGGAGAATCTTTTGACGAAGAACAATTTGTAGCAACTAACCCAAGAGTTGTAGAATACTTAGCTAAGAAAAAAGAAATCTTAGAACGTATGGCTCGTGGATTAGACTCAGGAGATTTAGCTGACGTAAAAGCATTAATTGAAGAGTTAGAAATTGCTGACCCAGAAACTGGTTCTAAAAACTGGACTGAGGTACGTCAATTCAACTTGATGTTTGGTACTAAGCTTGGTGCTTCTGCTGACTCTGCTATGGATTTATATTTACGTCCTGAAACAGCTCAAGGTATTTTCGTAAACTTCTTAAACGTTCAAAAAACAGGACGTATGAAGATTCCTTTTGGTATTGCTCAAACAGGAAAAGCATTCCGTAACGAAATCGTTGCAAGACAATTCATCTTCCGTATGCGTGAATTTGAACAAATGGAAATGCAATTCTTCGTGAAACCAGGAGAAGAAATGAAATACTATGAGTACTGGAAAGCTACTCGTCATAAATGGCACTTATCTTTAGGTATGGGAGCTGAAAACTACCGTTTCCACGACCATGAGAAATTAGCTCACTATGCTAATGCTGCTACTGATATCGAGTTTAACTTCCCGTTCGGATTTAAAGAATTAGAAGGTATTCACTCTCGTACTGACTTTGACTTGAAAGCACATGAGAAATTCTCAGGTAAAAAGCTTCAATTCTTTGACAACGAAACAAACACTTCTTATGTTCCTTATGTAGTAGAAACATCTGTAGGTCTTGATCGTATGTTCTTATCTATTTTCTCTAAATCTCTTCAAGAAGAAACTTTAGAAGATGGAAGTACAAGAACAGTATTGAAATTACCTGCTGTATTAGCTCCTACAAAAGCTACTATCTTACCATTGGTTAAAAAAGATGGTTTACCAGAAATCGCTAAAGAAATCATTGAAGATTTGAAATGGGATTTCAATGTAGCTTATGATGAAAAAGATGCTGTTGGACGTCGTTACCGTCGTGCTGATGCATTAGGTACTCCATTCTGTATTACAGTGGACCACCAAACATTAGAAGACAAAACAGTTACTATTCGCCATAGAGATACGATGAAACAAGACCGTGTAGCAATTGCCGATCTTAAAAACATCATCAACGAAGAGGTGTCTATCAAAAACTGGTTAAAAAAAATGATGTAATCAATATTTATTGATGTATTTATAGAAAAAGCTGTTCAAGTTAATTGAGCAGCTTTTTTTGTTTACATACGTTCTTAATGTAGATTAAGTGATTATACCTATAGCTGATAGTACATTTGTAATCAAATAACAAACAAAATATATATCATGAAAAAAATAGCTTTATTATTTGTAGCCACTTTATTCTCTGTAGCTACTTTCGCACAAACAAAATGGAATGTTGATAAAATGCACTCTTTTGTTAACTTCTCTGTAAAACACTTAGGAATCTCTTTTGTAGATGGTCGCTTTGACAAATATGAAGGTACTTTCGTTGGTACTCCAGAAGATTTAACGAAAGGAGTATTCAACTTTACAGTAGATATGAATAGTGTAAACACGTCTGTAGAAATGCGTGACAATCACTTAAAAACAAATGATTTCTTCAATGTTGAGAAATTCCCTACAATGACTTTTGAAAGTAAATCAATCAAAAAAACTGGAAAAGATAAATACAAATTAGAAGGTAACTTAACTATTCGTAACATAACTAAACCAGTAACATTTGATCTGACTTACGGAGGTTTATTACAAGATGATGGACAAGGAAACCAAAAGTTAGGATTCCAAGCTACTACTACTGTAAATCGCTTTGACTTTGACGTTGCTTACGATCCATCAGGACAAGCGATTGCAAAAGATGTAAAAATCGCTGTAAACTTAGAATTTGCTAAAGCAAAGTAATACTTTACACCTTATATTTAGTTTCTTTAAAAGGCTTACTGTTTCAGTAGGCCTTTTTAAATATCAGTATTTTCAATTACAGAAACGCGATAAGTAAGTTGTTTACTCTCTTTTCGCATACATTTAGCAACATCAAATACAGAAACTGGTCTAAAACTTTTATAAAGTCCCAAACGATTTAAAAAACGTATTAGCTTTATACTAAACTTCTCTCCTTTACGCGTAGAATTAGGACGTAACAATGTACTCGGACGCACAATAATTGTATTTTCAAAGTGTAGTGAAAGAATTGCGTGTTCTATCATTCCTTTTAACTTTAAATAGAATATCTTACTTCTTTCAGAAGCCCCTTTAGAAGAAAGGACAACAAACGAACGAATACCTTGCGCTCTACAATACTGCGCAAATTGAACTACGTAATCGTATTCAATATGCCACTGTTTCTCTCTACTTCCAGCATCTTTTAAGGTTGTTCCTAAACAACTAAAAGCAACATCTCCTTCAATAAGGTATTTCCACTGCTCTATTTTCTCAAAATCAACAACGTGACAAATTAATTTAGGATGTTGTATATCCCAATCATTTCTAACAAAAATCTCTACAAAACTATAGTCGTCATCAGCTAAAAGCTGTCTAACTAACACTTTACCTGTTGCCCCTGTGGCTCCAATTACAACTGCTTTCATAATTTTTGATTTTCTATACTTACTACAAGAAACTTACCATTTTTATTTAGACAATATATTTTAAAAAAGTTACATATCATATTAAAATAAAAAAAGCCTCCAAAAGGAGGCTTTAATATAATAATACTTTGCTTATTTTTTATGTGGAGCTAACATATGCTTAGGATCCAAAATTTCATCTAAGCGTTCTTTACTCAATAAATTATGTTCTAAAACCAATTCATAAACACCTCTTCCTGTTTCTAAAGCTTCTTTAGCAATTTTTGTACTTGCTTTATAACCAATATAAGGATTTAATGCTGTAACAATACCAATACTACCTAAAACAAGCTCTTTATTGTGCTCTACATTAGCTTTGATACCTAATACACATTTATCAACTAATGTTTCCATTGCGTTTTCTAACCACATCATTGACTCCATTACAGTATGAGCTAATACCGGCTCCATTACATTTAATTGTAACTGTGCTGCTTCAGAAGCCATTGTAATGGTCATATCATTACCAATTACTTTAAAGCAAACCTGGTTTACAACTTCTGGAATAACCGGATTTACTTTCCCTGGCATAATAGACGAACCTGGTTGCATTGGAGGTAACTGTATTTCGTTTAACCCAGTACGTGGTCCTGAAGACAATAAACGTAAATCGTTACATATTTTAGAAAGTTTAATAGCTACTTTTTTCAACACCCCTGAATACGCTACAAAACCACTTGTATCAGAAGTTGCCTCTACTAAATTCTCAGCAGATGTAACAGGTTGCTTCATTAAAAGTCCTAAATTCTTAGCACATAAGTCAGCATACCCAGGTACAGCATTTAATCCTGTTCCAATAGCAGTAGCCCCCATATTAATCTCTAAAAACGATTGGCTTGCTTGATTCAGCGCAGCAATCTCTTTTTTAAGAGTATAAGCAAACCCTCCAAACTCTTGTCCTAATGTCATAGGAACCGCGTCTTGAAGTTGAGTTCTTCCCATTTTAATAATGTTTTCAAACTCCTTTGCTTTCGCTTCAAAACCTTTTACTAATTTTTCTAAGCGATCAACTACTTTTTTATTCATTTCAAATACCGCTACCTTTAAAGAAGTAGGGTAAGCGTCATTTGTTGATTGTGATAAATTCACGTGGTCGTTAGGCGAACAATTTTGGTAATCTCCCTTTTGGAAACCTAACAACTCTAAAGCGCGGTTTGCTATTACTTCATTGGCATTCATATTTACCGAAGTACCTGCTCCCCCTTGAATCATATCAACAGGAAACTCTTGGTGTAATTTACCATCCAGAATCTCTTGACACGCTTCTGCTATTACTTTATATATCTTCTCATCAAGTACATCTAATTCGAAGTTTGTTTTTGCTGCTGCCCATTTAACAATAGCTAACCCCTTTACAAACTCAGGATAGTCTGATAACTTACTGGTAGAAATTTTAAAATTATTAATCGCACGTTGTGTTTGTACACCGTAATATGCTTCTAAAGGCACTTGTAATTCTCCTAATAAATCGCTTTCAATTCTGGTAGATTTCATATGCTATAATTTTATATTTTCACTAAGTTACAAAGTAATTTTCATTAAATGTTCCTTTATTTTAGTGGTTTTACTCCTCGAAAGTACCTGATACATAGTACCATTTATCTCCTAATTTCTCAAAAAGAGAATTTTCATAATGAATTTGTCTTTTTTCACCACTATCTTTAAAGTAAGCTTTAAAAACCACTCTATTTGCCTCACTTAATATAATTTCTAATTTATCCCAAGTATTCTCTTTTGACCATTGTAGAATTGCTTTTCTACTATGAAAATGTCTTGTTTTCGGGTGGGTAGTGTCGATAATATATCTTGCATTTGCAACAACGTACGCTGAATACCTCGAACGCATTAATTTCTCAGCGGAATCTGGGATTGCTTTATTGTCTAAAAATGGTTGACAGCACAAATCAAAAGTAAGATCACTACCACAATAACATTTATCTGCTTGTATCATTAGTCCACTTTTGCTTTTAATTCATTTACAATTTTCTCTAACTTTCCCCACTGTACTAAATCTTCATCCGTAGCTGCAAAATCTAATCCTTCATTTATCATTTCTAATACAGCCCCTGCTACCTCTTTAGCTTCTACTTTTTTATTTTGAGCAATCAATACCATCAATTGCATAACTTCTTTCTTTACTACTTCTAAATTCATATCTATTATTTCATTATACAGCAAAGATATTTGATATTGACTATTTAGAACGTCGAATTTTCTCTATTTTTATTAGACATAACATTTTCAATCTATTACCTATGCTAATTAATCTTGTAAACCTACTTTTCCCTAAGAGCTGTTTAGCTTGTAAGCAGCAATTACTTAAAAATGAAGAGGTGATTTGCTTTTACTGTCGCGATAATTTGCCCTTCACAATGGAGCATACAAATTATGAAAATACAACAATGATGAAGTTTTACGGAAGAATACCTCTCGAATTTGGATCGTGTATGCTTTATTATTCAAAAGGAGGTATTGTTCAAAAATTATTACATAATTTAAAATATAACAATCATTCAGAAATAAGTAATTTCTTAGGAAGGATGTATTGTTATCAACTAACTGACTTACCTATATTTTCTAATATAACAGAAATAATTCCCGTTCCTTTACACAAAAAGAAGCTAAAAAAAAGAGGTTATAACCAAGTTATAGGTTTTGCAGAAGCTTTATCTCAACATTTTGGTATACCTATAAACGATAAACTGTTAATCAAACGTCTAAAAACTACTTCCCAAACAAAGAAAAACAGATTTCAACGACTTAAAAATAACACTGAAGAATTTGCACTGGATAATAAACAACTAAACTTTGAAACCAACAACTTCTTATTAATTGACGATATCTTAACTACAGGAGGAACATTAGAAGCTTGTAGTAAAATTTTACTAAAAATACCCAATTCAAAGATCACTATTCTCTGTTTAGCATCAACCATTTAAAAGTTTTAATATCTGTTATTTTCTAACTAAAAAATATAGTTGTTAATTTGTCTTTTAAATTATAATTATGTCCAAGTTTCGCATATACTTCTTATGTTGTTTTACTATTCTTTGTGCAGTTACATTGTCTAACTGTGCGAAAAGAGGATTTATTTCTGGAGGTGATAAAGACACTATTCCTCCCGTTATGGTTGGTAGTAATCCTAAAAACTTTTCAACAAACTTTAATAAGAATGAGATTAAAATTGATTTTGATGAATTTGTAAAGATTAAAAATGCCAATCAAAACGTAATTATCTCTCCACCATTGGAAAAGATGCCTGATATCCAACCGATGGGACTTGCTAAAAAAACCGTTACTATTAAATTTACAGATACATTAGCTCCTAATACAACTTATAGTTTCAACTTTGGAGATGCTATTATAGACAATAATGAAGGAAATGTTTTAAAACAATTTAAATACGTTTTTTCTACAGGAGATTATATCGATTCTCTAAAATTAGCTGGTACTATTAAATCTGCTAACAAATTTAAAGCTGATAACTTCGTTAATGTGATGCTTTATGATGCAAAGACATTTAAAGATTCTACTATATACAAACAAAAACCATTGTATGTAACTAACACTTTAGATAGTTTAACCACATTTACTATTGAAAACATTAAGGAAGGAACTTACTATTTAGTTGCTTTAAAGGATAAAAACAACGATTATAAGTTTGATCCCAAACAAGATCAAATTGCTTTTATTAAAGACTCTATTCAAATTCCAACAGACAAGGAGTTTGAATTAACGCTTTTTAAATCAGATGAAAAATTTGAAGCTTCAAGACCTTCACAAGTTTCTGAAAACAAATGGTACTTACCGTATATCGGTAATCCAGATAGTGTTTCTATTGAAGTTAAAAAAGGAGAGAAAGTTATTCCAAATGCGTATTCTTATTTAAAAGAAAAAGATAGCTTACAAGTATGGTTCCCTAAAATTGACGCTGACTCACTTTTGATAACAGCAAAAAAAGATACCTATACAAAGACTTTTACTGTCAAACCAAGAGTAAAGATGAAAGAGGTCGATTCTCTTAAAGTTTCAGGTAAATCAGGTACGTTAGATTTTATTTCAGATTACACTATTGAAACTACTACTCCAATAAAAGACATTAATAAAGCATTAATCTCTATTTTTAATAAAGACACTGTAGCAGTTCCATTTACTTTAGAGCAATTGCCCCTTGAACAAAAGCTTTCTTTGAAATTTGATAGAGAAGAAAACAATGCCTATACTGTAAACTTAATGCCTGGTGCATTAACAGATTTCTTTGGCACTAAAAACGATACGCTTAATTTTCATGTAAAAACATTAGCAATGACTGATTATGGGAATTTAGCCTTAACATTTACAGGAATAAAACGCTTCCCTATTATTGTAGAACTATTAGATGAAAGAGAAAAAGTAATTGCAAGTCAATATAGTGAAGATAAGAATAAATTTGAATTTACAGCATTGCCTCCTCGTCAGTACTACATTCGTGTAACTTATGACGACAATAAAAATGGAAAATGGGATTCCGGATATTTCTGGGATCGTAGAGAACCTGAAGAAACGGTTTATTTTCCAGAACAAATAGATGTTCGCGCTAACTGGGATATTAATGAACAAATTGCCTTATAAATTAAGATTTATCATCAATAAAAAAGCCTCTTAGTAAATGGTTACTAAGAGGCTTTTTAGTATTTCTCTTTTTTATCTCAACAATGTAAAGTCATCCGCATCTTTTAAAAATCCAAAACGCTGACGTAACTTATCTTGCTTTTCTTTATCTAATTCAACATAAACTACTTGTTCTCCAACTAATGGTTCAACAAGGTAATTACCCAATGTATCTAAAACCTGTGAATGTCCTGAATACACATTATTATTCTCATCAGAGCCACTTCTATTGACTCCAACTACGTAAGACATATTTTCTATCGAACGCGCTTTAATCAAAGAGTCCCACGCGTAAATACGTTGGTCTGGCCAGCTTGCAACATAAAGCAACAAATCATATACCCCTCCTACATTTCTACTAAATGCGGGAAAGCGTAAATCATAACAAACAAGAGGACAAATTTTCCAACCTTTGTACTCCACAATTAATCGTTCTTGACCTGCTGTATATACCTTTTCTTCGCCTGCTAAAGAAAACAAATGGCGCTTATCATAGGTTTTTACTTCTCCCGTAGGAAAGATAAAAAACATACGGTTATAATACCTGCTGTTTTCCTCAATAACAATACTCCCTGTTAAAGCAAAATGACGCGATTTACACAATGATATCAACTCACCAATAAACATATCCGACATTCCCATAGAAACTCGCTCTGGACGCATTGTAAAGCCCGAGGTAAACATCTCTGGCAAAACTACAAGTTCAGTATCTTCAGAAAGACTATTTAACTTCTTCAAGAATGTCTGTTTATTCTCCTCTATATTTTCCCAAGCCAATGGCGCTTGTATTAATGCTACTTTCATTGTCATTTTGGTTTGATTAATAAATTCAAAAATAAGAAAAGAAAGCTGAAGTAACTCCTCTTTTCAAAAGTGCAGTTGCACAAATATTTTCTAAGCCTATAATGTTAGTTGAAAAAACAAAGATGAAAATGTTCCATAAAAAAAGCCCGTGTCTTACACGGGCTTTCCTATAAATTGAGTTGAATTACTTCAAACTTGCTTTTAAATACTCTCTATTCATACGAGCGATATTCTCAAGAGAAATACCTTTTGGACATTCGATTTCACAAGCTCCTGTATTAGTACAGTTACCAAATCCTAAAGCATCCATTTCTTCAACCATGTTCATAACACGATCAGCTGCTTCAACTTTACCTTGCGGTAATAAAGCAAATTGAGAAACTTTAGCAGAAACGAATAACATCGCTGAAGAGTTTTTACATGTTGCAACACAAGCACCACATCCAATACAAGTAGCAGCGTCAAAAGCACGGTCTGCATCATGTTTAGGAACAGGAATAGCGTTAGCATCTTGTGTATTACCTGATGTATTTACAGAAATAAATCCACCTGCATGTTGAATTTTATCAAAAGCAGTACGGTCTACAACTAAATCCTTGATTACAGGGAAAGCTTTAGCTCTAAAAGGCTCAATGTAGATAGTATCTCCATCTTTAAACTTTCTCATGTGTAACTGACAAGTTGTAATACCTCTATCAGGTCCGTGAGCTTCTCCATTAATAAATAATGAACACATACCACAAATACCTTCACGACAGTCGTGGTCAAAAGCTACTGGCTCATCACCTTTCTCGATTAACTCATTGTTTAAAACATCAAGCATTTCTAAGAAAGACATATCAGGAGAAACGTTGTCGATTTTATAATCAACCATTTTTCCTTGTACTTTAGCGTTGGATTGACGCCATATTTTTAGTGTAAGATTCATTTGTATCGAATTTTTACAATAAGACAAGATTAAAAAATCTTTGTCTCAATATTATTTATAACTACGAGTTACCAATTTAATGTTTTCATAAACCAAGTCTTCTTTGTGAAGCACTGCATCACTTGGGTTTCCTTTGTATTCCCAAGCAGCAACGTATGCGAAGTTCTCGTCATCACGTTTTGCTTCTCCATCAGGAGTTTGGTGCTCTTCACGGAAGTGACCTCCACAAGATTCTTCACGGTGTAAAGCATCTTTCGCAAATAACTCACCTAACTCTAAGAAGTCAGCTACTCTTAAAGCTTTTTCAAGCTCTTGGTTAAAGCTATCAGCAGTACCTGAAACTTTTACATCTTTGTAGAAATCTTCTCTTAGCTTAGCAATTTCAGCCATTGCCTCAGTTAAACCTTTAGCATTACGAGCCATACCTACTTTATCCCACATAATTTTACCTAATTTTTTGTGGAAGTAGTCAACTGAATGAGAACCTTTATTAGTTAAAAGGTGATCAATCATACCACGTACGTTTTTCTCAGCTGCCTCGAATTCAGGTAAGTCAGTTGGAATTTCTCCAGTACGGATATCGTTTGCTAAGTAGTTACCAATTGTGTAAGGTAAAACAAAGTAACCATCAGCTAATCCTTGCATTAAAGCAGAAGCACCTAAACGGTTAGCTCCGTGATCAGAGAAGTTAGCCTCACCTAACACATAACATCCTTCAATTGTAGACATTAAGTCATAATCTACCCAAAGACCACCCATTGTATAGTGAACTGCAGGGTAAATCATCATTGGAGTTGTATATGGATCCTCATCTACGATCTTCTCGTACATTTGGAATAAGTTACCATATTTATTTTCAACAACGTCTTTACCTAATTTGTAAACAAGTTTAGCGTCGTTTTCATCTAAGTGTTTCAATCTTGCTTGCTCTTTTCCGTAACGGTCAATAGCAGAAGCAAAATCTAAATATACAGCTTCCCCAGTAGCGTTTACTCCATAACCAGCATCACATCTTTCCTTAGCAGCACGTGAAGCAACGTCACGAGGAACTAAGTTACCAAAAGATGGATATCTTCTTTCTAAGTAGTAATCTCTATCTTCTTCAGCAATTTGAGTTGGTTTTAATCTACCTTCTCTAATAGCTACTGCATCCTCCATTTTCTTAGGAACCCAGATACGTCCGTCATTACGTAATGACTCAGACATCAAAGTTAATTTTGATTGGTGGTCACCTGTTACAGGGATACAAGTTGGGTGAATTTGTGTAAAACAAGGGTTAGCAAAATATGCTCCACGTTTGTGTGCTTTCCAAGCAGCAGTAACGTTTGACCCCATTGCATTTGTAGATAAGAAGAATACGTTACCATATCCTCCTGTTGCAATTACAACAGCGTGAGCTGAGTGACGCTCAATCTCACCATTAATTAAGTTACGAGCAATAATACCTCTTGCTTTTCCATCAACAAGTACAATGTCTAACATTTCGTGACGGTTGTACATATGAATTTTTCCACGACCGATTTGGCGGTTCATAGCAGAATAAGCACCTAATAATAATTGCTGTCCTGTTTGTCCTTTAGCGTAGAATGTACGAGATACTTGTACCCCACCAAAAGAACGGTTATCTAAAAGACCTCCGTATTCACGAGCAAAAGGTACACCTTGAGCCACACATTGGTCAATAATATTTTCTGAAACTTCAGCTAAACGGTAAACGTTAGCTTCACGTGCACGGTAGTCACCTCCTTTTACAGTATCATAGAATAATCTGTAAACCGAGTCACCATCACCTTGGTAGTTTTTAGATGCGTTGATTCCCCCTTGAGCAGCAATAGAGTGCGCACGACGAGGTGAATCTTGGTAACAAAATGCTTTTACATTATAACCTAACTCAGCTAATGTAGCAGCAGCTGATCCCCCAGCTAATCCAGTACCAACAACAATAACATCAATGTTACGTTTGTTTGCAGGGTTAACTAATTTTATATGGTTTTTATAATCAGACCATTTTTTATCAAGTGGTCCATTAGGTATCTTAGAATCTAATTTCATAATCAATTTCTTTAGGACTATTTAATAAAGTGAATATATAAAGGAATAATAGCAAATAACGCTGGAACTAAATAGCAGAAGATTTTTCCACCAAATTTAATTAATCCGTTATACTTTGGATTGTTTACCCCTAAAGATTGGAATGCACTTGCAAATCCGTGAGATAAGTGGAATCCAAGAACAATCATTGCAATTACATACAAGATAGTACTAATAAGTCCTGTACTTGGGTCTTTAAAAAACTCAATTGTAATTTTGTGTAAATCTTTGTAACCATCAGCAACTTTCAAGTCTGTATTCGCTTGGAAAAACTGAGTTCCTTTCACTTCTAACTGTCCCATTTCAACAGCTGTAACAGGAATTGCTTGTTCTTGTACTGTTTTGTAAACAAGTACTGGTTCTTGCCCCTCAATTGTTACTTCAATTGTTTGCAATGGCATTTCAGAAAAATGCATTTTTGCCCAGAAGTTAACCATGTGAGTAACGATGAACACTAACAATAAAGTACCTAAAACTGCCATATTTCTTGAAGAAAATGAGCTGTTAGCAGCAGCATTGTTTTTAGCATATCCAATTGGACGTGCTTTCTTGTTTTGAATTGTTAAAACGATACCATCAATCGCGTGGAACAAGATTGAAATATACGTAACATAAGATAATACTTTTACTGCTGGATTAGTTGTCATGAATAATGCGTACTCATTGAATTTTGAAGCATCACCAAAAATCAATTGAAGGTTTCCCACCAAGTGACCAACCAAAAACAAGCATAAAAATAACCCTGTAAGAGCCATCCAATACTTCTTCGCTAAGGATGACTTTAAAAGTGCAGATTTTGCCATAATGTAATTTTAATTGTTTTTCTTGAAAAAATCTCTCAAAAATACAGCTTATTAACGTTATGCACAACGAGCGAAGCCCTATTTATACTGAGTTTAAACAGAGAAAAACACAATAAAAATCAAGAAACAAATCGCAATAATCACACTATTTAAGACTAAATAATCTTTTTAGTTAAAAAAAACTAAAAAGATTTTAAAATGTTCGCATCAATAACAATAATAAAGTTAGCTAAACCTAAATTATCTGGGGTAAATTGTACCCCATCTTCCCCTTCAACCATAGTAATTGTCGCAATTTTGAGAGCAGGATTGTACTTTTTCAAATACCAAACAATCCCTTCAAAATTATTACTGTGATATGAACCATTAAAATGTAAAAACAACTCTCCCTTTCTCGCGTTTTGAACAATAAAATGGGCCATTGTAGCATCTTTTATAGCTTGTGCTTTGGGCATATTTTCATCTGTATGATCTTCAAACATTGTCATCATTTTTTGATACCCGGGTAAACTACTATCATAAGGAAAAGGTAATGGAGCAATCCATTTCTTTTCTTGTGAGCTTAATGTATCTAAAGACTCTACACCTTTTTTATAAACCATACTTGCAAATCGTCTCGGAACATTAGTAGCGATAAAACTAAGCTTATTAACTTTCGCATATTCTACTAATGGTTTATAATCTGTTTCATAATTATTCCATAAGCGTACTTGCTCTCCCATTTCACTTTCATTAATCTCTCCTGAAATATAATTTCTCAATCCTTCTTGATTATCAGCTTCAAACATTTCTGCCCCTAAAACTAATTGACGCTGTTTATCTAAAGACTCTGTAGTTTGTAATTGTAGCCAATGTCCTAATGAGTTATTGTGATACTCCCCAAATAACACAACATCTTCCTTTATAAGTTCTTTAATCATTTTATCATAACTAACCTTTTTTCCTTTCTGATTATAAATCTGATATGGCCTTCCTGTTTGGGCAAAACCAAATGAACATATCAACGAAAGAGCTACAACTATATTTTTCATCTATTTTATACTTTTATGATTTGCTACAAATATAACAGCTTTCTTTAATTAAGAATGAATTTAAATAAACATATTCGTTACTTGACAGACAACATCCTGAATTTTGTTTTGATTATATAAGGGAACTCATAAATTTGCAAACAAATACGTTAGAATGGGATTAATCAAGATAAATTACAAAAACATAGACCTTTCGTTTATAGACAAAGGAAAAGGAAGCTCTTTAATATTTTTACATGGTTTTCTTGAAAATGCAACAATGTGGAACTATTACACAGAAAGTCTATCCAAAAAGTATCGTGTAATTTCTATTGACTTATTAGGGCATGGAAAAACAGACTGCATTGGATATATCCATAGTATGGAGGATATGGCAGATGCTGTTTT
Organism: Myroides phaeus; assembly: GCF_900099675.1. GTDB lineage: Bacteria > Bacteroidota > Bacteroidia > Flavobacteriales > Flavobacteriaceae > Flavobacterium > Flavobacterium phaeum. The sequence continues at coordinate 10,526 of NZ_FNDQ01000024.1, read as the reverse complement.
TGCAGTTATTTCTCATTTAAACTTAAAAAAAGTTACATTTATTGGCCACTCTATGGGGGGATATGTAGCTTTAGCTTTTGGAGAACTTTATCCAGATTTTGTCAAAAAAATAATCTTAGTTGCCTCAACTACAAGAAGTGACAGTTCTACAAGAATACAAAACAGAGATAGAGCCATAGATATTATTAAAAAGAACAGTGATCTATTTGTTAAAATGGCTGTTGGAAATCAATTTCAATTACAAACTAGAAAATCAAAAGTAAATGAAATTGAAGAACATCTAAATAATGCTCTTGCAACGCCTGTACAAGGTATTGTAGCAGCCTTAGAGGGAATGAAAACAAGAACAGACCGAGAAGTTTTATTACATTTCGCCCCTTATCCTATACAATTTATACTTGGAGAAAAAGACCCTGTTATGGTTTATGATGATATTATAACACAAATTGACAACAAGCAAAAGGATCTAATTACTTTAGATGGAGGACATATGCTACATATTGAAGCTAAAGAAGAGTTATTGACAGCAATAAAAACATTTTTAAAATAAATAAAGAGAGGTATTGTTTAGACATGCCCACTAAAAATTAAATACCTTTTGGGCATGTCCATATTTACCACTCTTTATTATTTTATATCTTCTAAGAAACTATCGTGGGGATTTAAAATAGCCAAGATCAAAGCAACTAATTCGTCTTTAAAAAATGATAATGTCTCACTTGTAATGCTATGGTCAACTTCTTTCCCATTACGAACACCGAAGAAAAGAAAACCTTCTCGTCTATTCTTAAACGAGTAAATTCCAGCTTCAAAAGGCTTATTTTCTTCTCCTTGTGCATACATTAATGCATAACATAAAAGCTGAATAATCTTATCATTTTTTAAATCTAAAGTCAAACCTTCCCAAGCGCTTAACTTAAGATTATTTGACTCTACTTTACCACTTTTATAATCAATAATACGAATTACACCATTCCTCTCTTCAATTCTATCTACAAATCCAAATAAGTTGACAGGGTATGGCAAGCGGTCATCTTCTAATGTAAGCTTTAACTCTGTTTCAAGTTCTAATAGTAATACATCATCTCCCTTTTCTAATCGACTAACCTCCTCATTTAAAAAATGATATACATTTCTTTTAGCTACTTCAAATGCTAAAAGGTTTTTACCCATTTTTTCTTTGTCACTATTATATACTTCTTCAAATTGTGTTTGAACTTCTTGGTCAGCATTTTTTTGTATAGACCGTATAATTGGAATAGTTAATCTAGCACCTACAAATGGCTTATATAAATTCTCTAAAGCATTGTGAATAATGGTTCCTAAAGTATTCAAAGCAACACTTTCTTCTACCTCCTCTACTTCACGTATACGCAAAACACGTTGCATATAAAACTGTATTGGATTACGCAAATAGTTTGATAAGGCTGAGGGAGAAAAACCTTTCCCTAGTGAAATATCTTTTAACTCCTCTTGCAGCTTTATTGATTTAGGAATTTCAATTGCTTCATATGCTTTATCTGGCAAATCTGCTGAATAAGTAACATATTCAACTTTATGGTTTTTACATTGTTCAACTTCTAACTGCGTTAAAAATCTACTTTTTTCTCCTGCATCCATTCCATCAGCTTGAGAATTATAAATTAAATAAACATTTTTAGCACGCAATAACAAATGATAGAAGTGATAACTATAAATCGCATCTTTTTCCTTATAAGTAGGTAACCCTATTTCGCGTTTAATATCATATGGTATAAATGAATTTTGAGATTTTCCTGCAGGAAACTTACCTTCATTTACTGAGGTAACAATCACAGTATCAAAATCTAAAACCCTACTCTCAAGAACTCCCATAACCTGAAGTCCTTGTAAAGGCTCCCCTTCAAAAGACACCTCTGCCATATCCATAACTTGCTTATATAAAGCATATAGCGTCTCATAACTTGCTATAAAACTATACTTTTGACAATAAGAAATTAGTCGATTTAACATCTGATAAGCTGAATACAAAAATGTCTTACTTAATCGTTCACTATCTATTTCATCATTAAGATTATTTTTAATTACAAGTACAATATCTATTAATGTTTGAAGAATATCCAAAGGAGTTTTCTCTTTCCATGATTCAAATACAAGCTTTCTCAAAGGAAAAGTACTATCATTAATCCATTCATCAAATCTATTAAGCGTGAAGAAAGTCATATTCTTATTATTAATTTCCTTTACAATAGATTCTCCAGAAATAACAACATTCAATATTGGATTACTTAATACATCTAGAATTTCTTTATAATAAACAATATATTGTTTTCCTGACCTTCTAATGGCTGATAAATGCATCTTGAAGATTTTGTTTAATAAAATTTGAACAGGATTACTATTCCCACTATATCCCATTGTAATATTCAAACTACTAACTTGATTTGGTAAACTATGCAATACAGGTAACAACAAATTCTCTTCTCCCAAAACCACAGCAACTTTCTCTAATTTAGGACTACTACCTAAAATAGATTCTATAATTTGACCAGCAATTTTTGCTTGACCAACACTTTTGGGTGTTTGAATAACTGTAATCTTTTTTTCTTGATCAAATTCATCTACAATCCATTCAAAAGGATTTCTCTGATAATGAGTCCAATTCTTCTTTATTCGCCTTAAAAACAATCCTGCATCGTGATATTGATCATTCATAAAATATTGATCTATGTCCCAAAACACTTTCCCTCTCTTTTCGAGTAGAATATGTTGAATAATTACTTCTTCCGCAGCATTAAGAGCATTAAATCCCGCAAAGTAATATTGTTTATTATTAGCCTTTATGAACTCTTTATGCTTATTGACAGCTTCTCTATAAACCAATCCTTGGTACCCAATATTCTTTTCAATCAATCGGGTATATAACTTATCATAATATAAAGGCATTTTATCCCAAAACTCCAAATAACTACTAATTAAGTCAGTCTTTTGTTCAGGATCTAATGACCAGTGTTTTATATCTTCAATATTTTTTAAATATGAAAACACATAATTAGGATCTAATAAATACCTATCAACTTCATTAAAATCTTGCAGTAACATTTTTGCCCAATTTGCAAAATGATCAAAATCTTGTGCGCCTTCGCCATGAATATCTCTATATACTATATAGAATTCAAACAATAGTTCTATTGAATCTATGGTACGGATACCTGACAAACTTTGTATCAAATCTTCAATACTAATTATTTCAGGTGCAAAAACACTTGTATTATAATATTTTTTTAAATCTTCTAACAAAAATATTTTAGCCCTTTTATTGGGAAGTACAATGACTAAATCATTCATAGACAAAGGAAAATCCTCCTTTATCTGAGCGCTTAATTTATCTAAAAAAGAAGTTGTATTCATAAAATAAAGATATAAAAAAAACGCTTCGATTACCTCGAAGCGTTTCCTTATAATTATATGATGCTTAAATCAATTATTTTTTTAATTGAATTTCAACACGTCTGTTTAATTCACGTCCTTTAACTGTTTTGTTAGAAGCGATTGGATCAGCAGAACCGTAACCTTTAGAAGTTAAACGGCTAGCATCGATACCTTTCTCAATTAAATAAACTTTAACTGCGTTAGCTCTATTATCAGATAATGGCACGTTAATTTTATCAGATCCTGTACTGTCAGTGTATCCAGCAATGTGGAACTTAGCAGTTGGATATTCTTTCATAATTTTAACGATGTTATCTAAAACAGCGTAAGAAGAATTTTGGAAAGTAAATTTACCTGTATTGAATAAGATAGTTTTACCATAGTCATTAAGTTGTTTTACTGCCTCTTCTTTAATTTCTGGACATCCATTGTTTGAAGCTGGACCTGGAACATCTGGACATTCGTCTAAATGATCTGGAACACCATCACCATCTCTATCTGGCCATGGACAACCTTTATTTTCTTTTGGACCAGGAACTTCTGGACATTCATCTAAATGATCTGGAACACCATCACCGTCTGTATCAGGACATCCGTTGAACTCAGCTAAACCAGGAACATCTGGACACTCATCTTTATGATCTGGAATACCATCTCCATCTGTATCAGGACATCCGTTGAATTCTGGTAATCCTGGAACATCTGGACACTCATCTAAATGATCTGGAATACCATCTCCGTCTGTATCAGGACATCCGTTGAATTCAGCTAAACCTGGAACGTCTGGACATTCGTCATATTTATCTAAGATACCATCTCCATCAGAGTCTTTCCCTCCAAATTGGAAACGAATACCAGCAAAGTGTTGCATATGTGAAGCAACATCTACATCTGGAAGTCTTGTATCATCAAATGAATGTTTATAAGTAGATTGTAGAGTTAATGCAATGTTAGGTGTAAACCAGAAGTTTAATCCTAAACCTCCATTTACAGTACCTGCACTTGCATCACCCATAAATGTATAACCTCCTCCTACTAATAAGAAAGGATCAATTACTTTTGATTTTAAAATTTCTTTAAAGCTGTATTTAACTTCAGCATCAATACCGTAATAAGTTAAATCCCCTGGGTTGTATTTTTCATACCCTTCGTTTTCATCTTTGATGAATTTGTCAATTTTGTTAACTGACCCAGCAACTCCAATAGAAAAACCATCACCTAAGTATCTTCCAACGTTTAAGTAAGATACTGAAGGAAGAATGTTCCAATCACTAGTGTTAAAATAACCACCCATTCTGTGTGAGAAGCCCTTAGCTGCACTTACTTTCGTATTAACTGCGTTAGCTCCAACAGTCACTGCCCATGGATGATCAGCATCCTGAGCATGGGCTGTTAACCCAGCGCAAAGTACTGCAGCTGCAAATAATTTGTTGAGATGTTTCATAACTTTTTATTTTTTACTTTACCGTAATAATAAGCAAAAATACAATTCTCAAACAATATTTACAAAAAATTTCGTTAAGAATAGCATTTTTTATTTTTACATGTCTTTTTACTTAATAACTTTTAACTCTTTCCCCACTTTCACAAATGCTTCAATCGCTTTGTCTAAGTGGCTTTGCGTATGAGCAGCAGACAATTGAACGCGTATTCTTGCTTTCCCTTGTGGAACTACTGGATAGAAAAATCCTGTTACATAAACACCATTTTCTAAGAGTTTATTAGCCATATCTTGTGATAGTTTAGCATCATAAAGCATTACAGGAACAATAGCTGAATCTCCATCAATGATATCAAAACCTGCTTCTTTCATTCCCTTTTTAAAGTAATTTGTATTCCATTCTAATTTATCGCGTAAAGAAGTATCATTCTTTAATAGTTCAAAAACTTTTAACGATGCACCTACAATCATTGGTGCTAATGAATTTGAAAACAAATATGGACGAGAACGCTGTCTTAATAACTCAATAATCTCTTTCTTACCTGTAGTATATCCTCCCATCGCACCTCCAAGAGCTTTTCCAAAAGTACCTGTGATAATATCTACTCGTCCCATTACTTTTTTAGCTTCTAAAGTACCTTTTCCTGTTGCTCCAATAAATCCAGCTGCATGACATTCGTCAACCATTACTAAGGCATCATATTTATCTGCTAAATCACAAATCTTATCTAATGGCGCTACTAAACCGTCCATTGAGAAAACACCATCTGTTACAATGATTTTAAATCTATGTCCTGCTTCATTTGCTTTAATTAATTGCTCTTCTAATTCTGCCATATTGTTATTTTCATAACGGTAACGAGCAGCTTTACATAAACGAACTCCATCAATAATTGAAGCATGATTCAAGCTATCTGATATAATTGCATCTTCCGCGCCTAATAGTGGTTCAAAAACCCCTCCATTTGCGTCAAATGCAGCAGCATACAAAATTGTATCTTCTGTTTGATAAAAATCCGCAACTGTTTGTTCTAATTGCTTATGTATATCTTGAGTTCCACAAATAAAACGAACAGAAGACATCCCAAAACCATGTGTATCTAATGTATCTTTTGCTGCTTGAATTACTTCTGGATGAGAAGACAATCCTAAATAGTTATTTGCACAAAAGTTCAAAACCTTATCTCCTGAAGATACTGTTATCTCTGCTCCTTGTGGAGAAGTGATGATTCTTTCTTTTTTAAATAAACCATTCTCTTCAATAGCGGCTAATTCTTTTTGAAGATAACCTTTAATTTCTCCGTACATACTTATATTTTTTTAGCGTTTGTTAAATACTCAATAACTACAAATGTATTATTTTTAAATCTTCTCCGGTATATAGTAGCACCTTTTTAACTACATTATACCCCATTTCTTCTAATGACTTGGCATAAGCATTCACTTGTTGTTTATACTTCTCCTCTTCTTTTCCTGTTTTATAATCTAAAACCATTGCTTCTTTTCCGCGGACAACCACCCTATCTGGAATTGTATTCCTTTTAGATTGTTCAATTATAACACGTTCATTATAAACAATATTATCTTCTAAAAAGAAATCTGTTAACGCTGGATGAGAAACAATACTTGTTATAATCTTATAAAAACCCTCTTTCTGAGTCTCTTGAATTAATCCATTTTCTAACCCTTGCTGTACTACTTTATCCACATCTTTATAAGAACTTACAAATGACATCAAATTGTGAACTAAATTTCCGTATTCAATAGCTTGTAAATTCGTAGAGTCCCACATCAGGGCTTCCCGTTGAGCAATCTTAATTGCATCAAAATTTAATATCTCTTTTACTGGCATTATCAGCCTACTATCTTCCCCCTCTATCTTATCTTGAGGAATTGAAAGGCGTTTTGGCTCTCCAAAACTATACTTTAAGTCTACGTCATTATATACACCTTTTGAAAACAAAAAATCGAGAAAGAACTTAGATAAATTATTTTTAAACTCTCCTTTTGTCGATACATTTTTATAGCTTATAACATACAATTGTTCTTCTGCTCTTGTCAATGCCACATATAACACATTAACATTATCCAATAACATCTCTTGTTCTTTTCTTTCATAAAGCTCTTGTGCAAGATGCCCATACTCTACTACTTCTTTTTTAGAATCAACCAGCGCTTTAGGAAAAGCTATATTATCTTCCTCTGAATCTATATCAATCCAAAGCTTATCTCTACTTGGTCTTGAATAATCCTCTTCGGCAAAAGGGAATATTACTACAGGAAACTCCAATCCTTTTGACTTGTGAATTGTCATAATTTGCACAGCATTCCTTCCTTCTGGTGTTGGAATGCTAAACTTTTGATAATTAGTAATCCAATAATCAATAAAGTCACTTATACCAAACTGACTCTTTAAACTTTTCTCTAATACTAAATCCAAAAAGTATAACACATATGAGTTAGTACTCTTTTCTGGCATAAAAGCATGAACAATTGCTTCTACAGCATCATATAAGGATTTAGCGCGACATGTATTAAACGAAATTGGTATTAATTGTGAATTCAACCAACCAGCAAATTCTTCTTCATCATTAATCACTAATCCTTCTTTAATGAAATCATGTTTCGTTTCACCAAGGTTCTTTTTACTTGCTACATAATAAAGAAGCATCATTTTTGCTTCTAAATCTTTATCATTTTTCAAGTAACGTAAAACATTGATAATCAATCTAACTTCACTGGCATTATTAATCAACAATGAATCTGAAGACAAAATATCAATACCATTTTCAGTCAGATAATTTGCCAAAACAACTCCGTGATTTCTCTTTCGAGTTAAAATAACAATATCCTTTAAATCAAACCCTTGCTCTAAAATATCGTGAATAGTATCTAAAGTTGCTTTAGCATATTGCTCATCTTTTTCAACTGACTCATCTTCTATATTTTTCTCCTTTTCTAAAAATTCAATAGATACATATCCTCCAGACTTACTATTAACTTCCTGATAACTATTACTCTCATAGAGATCCTTGTAATCTTCATTTAGAAAGTTTCTCGAGATATCTTTAAATAAATCATTATTAAAGTTTATAACTTCAGCATAACTACGGTAATTCTTTCCAAGATTTACCGTTTGCTTATCTGGATTAGAAAAAGGGTTTTCATCTTTACTTAATGCAATAAACTGCTCTGCTTTTCCTCCACGCCATCTATAAATTGACTGCTTTGGATCACCTACAATCATCAAGCTACCTTTTGTTCCTGTTAAATCTTCACCAGCCAATGCATTATCAATCAAAGGCACTAAGTTTTGCCATTGCATTTCAGAAGTATCCTGAAACTCATCAATGAAAAAATGATGATACCTCTCTCCTAATCGTTCATAAATAAAAGGCGCAGGCTGATTTTGTATTTCTTCGTGAATAATTGCATTAAACTGAGTTATCGACAATATATTTTTTTCTTCTTGAATCTTATCCATTTCCAATCCAAGTGTATTTAACAGGGAGAGTGGAGTCAAGTTTTTTAGAAATGCTTGATAAAAGGCTCTTTTAGCATATTTACTATATACTTTTTCTAAGATTTTTAAAAAGTCACCAACATAAGCCTCTATCAGCTCAGTATCCTTAGCTCCCTTCTTAATCTTAACTTCATCAAATTCATGATATCGCTTAGTTTCACCTACAGTATCTAAAACAACTCTTTCAACATTCTTGACAAAATATTGTCCTGAGAAAGAAGTCTTATCTATTCCTTTTGTTTCAATCAAATCTAAGATAGACTGTCCAAGTTCTTTTGTTTCTTCCGTAATTCGCTTTATTTCTTGTCTTAAAAAATCTCGAACTTTCACAAAATCTTCTAATGTTTTTTCTGAAAACAAAGCAATCTCTTCTCTGTTATTTTCATTTAACAACAAAGCTCCTACATCTTTCAACTCTTTACTAATATCCCAACTTTTGTCATTATCTGCCTTATCAATAGAGAAATCTACTAATAAGTCTGTTAGCTCCAAGTCTATTCCTGCTTTAGATATCACAGCATCTACTGCTTCTTGCAACAGCTCATCTGAATCTAACGACACCTCAAAAGACATTGGCAACTCTAAATCAAATGCAAACGACCTAATAACCTTATGCGTAAACTTGTCAATTGTCGAAATATCAAATGAAGCATAATTATGTATAATACTTTTGATAATTCTTCCTGACTTTGCTTTTACAAAATCCGCTTTCAACCCTGTTTCTTCCAGAACTTGATCAAACATTCCAATATATTTCTCAGGAACAATCTCTTGAGAGAAACCATTCAAGCACGAAACAACCCTGGTCTTCATTTCTGCTACTGCTTTATTTGTAAAAGTGATCGCTAAAATCTTCTTATACGCATCGTCCTGCCTGTCTAACAACAAGATCTTAAGGTATTCTTTTACTAAAGTATGTGTTTTCCCTGATCCTGCAGAGGCGTTATATATTGAAAATGAGGGTTTATCAGACATTATAAATTCGTTAAGCATTAACTTTTATTAAACATACAACTTTTCGCTATTAAGCATAAAATGTTTAAATTTGAAATAAAAATAATACTAATCTTTAAATAATACGAATTATGGCTTTCGAATTACCAAATCTACCGTATGCGTACGATGCATTAGAACCAAATATTGATGCACGTACTATGGAAATCCACCATACAAAACACCACAATGCTTACACTACTAACTTAAATGCAGCTATCGCTGGAACTGAATTAGAAGGAAAGTCTATTGAGGAAATCCTTAAGAATTTAGATATGACTAAGGCTGCTGTACGTAACAATGGTGGAGGTTTCTATAACCACAACTTATTCTGGACTGTAATGTCACCTAATGGTGGTGGAGAACCTACAGGAGAATTAGCTGAAGCAATCAATAAAGACTTTGGTTCTTTTGCTAACTTCAAAGAAGCTTTCTCTAAAGCTGGTGCTTCTCAATTTGGTTCTGGATGGGCTTGGTTATGTGTTAAAGACGGTAAATTAGACGTTTGTGGTACTCCAAACCAAGACAACCCATTAATGCCAGGTGTTGCTTGTGGTGGTACTCCAATCTTAGGAATGGATGTTTGGGAACATGCTTATTACCTAAACTACCAAAACCGCAGACCTGACTACATTACTGCTTTCTTTAATGTAATCAACTGGGCTGAAGTTTCAAGAAGATTTGCTGAAGCTAAATAATCTTTTAGCTCTTTAAAATAAAAAACTCCGGAGTTTAAACTTTAGACATGCCCCAAAAAGTTAGACACTTTTTGGGGCATTTTTTATGAGTAGAAAACAGAAATACAATTTTGAATTTAAGTTACGTATAGTAACTATTATTTTGGAAGGTAAAGACAGTATGAGGGGACTTTCTCGATCAGAAAAAATCAGTGAGTTTAACCTTTATTTTTGGCTTAAACTATATGAAGTTTATGGAGAACAAGGATTACATGGAATCTCCAAAAACAAATTCACTATAGAAGAAAAAATTCATATTATTCAGGAACATCAAAATAGTGATTTATCTTTGACAGATACCTGTGTTAGATATAGAATCTCAAATCCTTCTGTCTTATTCCAATGGATAAGAAAATTTAAAAGCAAAGGATTTAAAGGCTTAGAAGACAATCGGGGTGTACATTTAAAGAAAAATAAAACA
>NZ_FNDQ01000023.1 GCF_900099675.1 Myroides phaeus | reverse complement strand
TCGCATTAATTTAAATGGAATGAGCCCGGTAGAATACCGAGCTCATTATATTAAAAAGATTGCATAACTTCGTCCAACTTTTTGGGGTCAGTCCACCACCCTTTTTTATTTCTTTGTGCAAATTTGATTTAGTTTGCTTCTTTTGTCATAAACTGAATACGCATTAATCGCAATTCTTCAGTATCATAATCGCCGTCAAACTCAGCCATTGCAGCCTTTATATTGTCAGTTTCAGATTCCATGAAATAATCATATATCTCTTCTTGTTGATCTTCATCTAATACGTCATCTATCCAATAACTGATATTCAATTTAGTTCCAGAATAAACAATCTGCTCCATTTCTTTTAATAAAGCATCCATATCTAATCCCTTAGCACTTGCAATATCATCAAGAGATAACTTTCTATCAACACTTTGAATGATGTACAACTTTAATGCAGAATTTGCACCTGTTGATTTAACTACTAAATCATCTGGTCTAATAATATCGTTTTCCTCTACATATTTTTTAATTACATCAACAAAGTCTTTTCCATATTTCTTTGCTTTTCCTTCACTAACACCGATGATATTAGCCATCTCATCAAGTGTAATAGGGTATTTTAACCCCATTTCTTCTAATGATGGGTCTTGAAAAACAACAAAAGGGGGAACACCAGCTTTCTTAGCTACTTTCTTCCTTAAATCTTTAAGAATTCCAATAAGAACAGCATCTGCAACAGAATTAGATTTAGATACATTTAAATCACCATCGGTTATTTCTCTTGAATATTCGTGATCCTCTGTCATCATAAAAGACTCTGGATTTTGAATAAAATTCAATCCCGATTCTGTCAACTTTAACACACCATAAGCTTCGATATCTTTGCGTAAAAAATCAGCAACTAAGACCTGTCTAACTAAAGCCATCCAATATTTCTCATCGTGTTCTTTACCAATACCGAAGAAATCTTGTGTATCAGTTTTATTTACTTTAAGCAACGCATTCACCTTACCTAATAAAGTAAAAATAACTTCCTTCGTTTTATAGACTTGCTTGGTATCCTTAATAACTTGAAGTAATTTTACTACTTCATCTTTTGCTTCAACTTTTTTCTTAGGATTACGAGTATTGTCGTCCATATCAGCTCCATCTCCATTCACCTCGTCAAACTCTTCTCCAAAATAGTGTAATAAGAATTTTCTTCTTGACATTGAAGTTTCTGCATAAGCTACAACCTCTTGTAACAAAGCATAACCAATCTCTTGTTCAGCAATAGGCTTACCAGCCATAAACTTCTCAAGTTTTTCAATATCCTTATAAGCATAATATGCTAAACAATATCCTTCACCTCCATCACGTCCAGCTCTACCAGTTTCTTGGTAATAACTTTCTAATGACTTCGGAATATCATGGTGAATTACATAACGTACATCTGGCTTGTCAATCCCCATACCAAAAGCAATAGTTGCTACAACTACATCTACATCTTCCATCAAAAACATATCTTGATGTTTTGCACGAGTCTTAGCATCTAATCCAGCATGATAAGGAACTGCACTAATTCCATTAACCTGAAGTACATTTGCAATTTCCTCTACTTTCTTTCTACTTAAACAGTAAATAACTCCTGATTTACCACTATGCTGTTTTATAAAACGTATAATATCTGTTTCAATATTTTTAGTTTTAGGCCTTATTTCATAGTATAGATTAGGTCTATTAAATGAAGCCTTAAAAACATTTGCATCAGGTATTTCTAAATTCTTTAAAATATCTTCTTGAACTTTTGGGGTAGCAGTGGCTGTTAACCCAATGATAGGAATATCTCCTAAATGTCTAATTATATTACGAAGGTTTCTATATTCAGGTCTAAAATCGTGACCCCATTCAGAAATACAGTGTGCTTCGTCTATAGCAACGAAAGACAGTTTCTCACCTTGTAAAAAGCTAACATACTCCTCTTTAGTCAGAGACTCTGGAGCTACATATAACAACTTAGTAACCCCCTTTTTAATATCCTCTTTTACCTGACTAATTTCAGTTTTTGTTAAAGACGAATTCAAAACGTGAGCAACTCCATATTCGGAAGACAAACTACGGATTGCATCAACTTGATTCTTCATTAACGCAATTAATGGAGAAACAACAATAGCTGTACCTTCTAATACTAAAGCCGGTAATTGATAACAAAGAGATTTCCCTCCTCCTGTAGGCATAATCACAAAAGTATTTTGTCCTGAGATAATACTTTTGACCACATCTTCCTGAAGACCTTTGAACTGTGAAAAGCCAAAAAATCTCTTTAACTCCTTGTGCAAGTCAATTTCAGTTGATTTCATTATTTTTGTATGGTATTTTACATAAATTTGCAGTACCTAAAGGTAAGCAATTTCTTTATTTCAAACCTAATATTTAACATTCGCTAATTTTGAACACAGCAATAAACATACTAAATACAGCAAAAAACACTTTACTATCTGAAAGTGAAAGTGTTAAAAACTTAATCAACTATCTAACAGAAGATTTCGAAAAAGCAGTTGAAACAATTTTTAATTGCAAAGGGAGAACAATTGTGACAGGAATAGGCAAAAGTGCACTTATTGGAGCAAAAATAGTAGCTACTTTGAATTCAACAGGAACTCCTTCAATTTATATGCATGCAGCAGAGGCAGTACACGGTGATCTTGGTCTAATTCAACCTGGGGACTGTATAATTTGCATCTCAAACAGTGGAAATAGTCCTGAGATAAAAGTATTAGCACCTCTTTTAAAAAGACACGGGAATAAACTAATTGCTATAACAGCCAATGAGAAATCTTTTTTAGCAAAAACAGCAGATTTCATATTATTATCTAAAGTAGAAAGAGAAGCTGAAATGAATAATTTAGCACCAATGAATAGTACCACTGCTCAATTAGTTTTAGGAGATGCATTAGCTGCTTGTCTAATTGAACTAAGACACTTTAATGCAGAAAATTTTGCAATGTATCACCCAGGTGGTGCGTTGGGTAAAAAATTACTACTTTTGGTGAAAAATATTCTAAAAAGCGAAAACCGCCCAATGGTATCTCCTAACTCATCTATAAAAGATGTTATCGTTGAAATATCTGAGAAACGATTAGGAGTAACAGCTGTAGTTGAAAACGATAAGTTAATTGGGATAATCACAGATGGTGACTTGCGAAGAATGCTACAAAAAAATGATAATTTATCTGGATTTACTGCTCAAGAAATTATGTCTAGTAATCCGAAATCAATTGAAAGCAATGAACACGTATCTAAAGCGTTATCAATGTTAGAAGATAACTCTATAACTCAATTGCTTGTTACAGAAAATGAAAAATACGTAGGAGTAATCCACTTACACGATATCTTAAAAGAGGGAATAGTATAATATGGCTAAATCAAATAACACTAATAAGGAAATGTCTTTCCTTAATCATTTAGAAGAACTAAGATGGTTACTTGTAAGATCAACTGGATTCATTCTTGGAGGTGGTGTGATTGCATTTATTTTTAGCGATTTTATATTTAATAAAGTAATCTTTGCTCCTAAGAGTAAGGATTTTGTTACGTACCAATTCTTTTGTAGAATTGCTCAAAAATTTAACTTAGATCAAAGTTTTTGCAGTCAAGATCTGCCTTTTGAAATACAAAATAGAACAATGGATGGTCAGTTTTCTGTTTTGATTTGGACTTGTATTTCAGCAGGATTTATAATTGCTGTTCCATTTATTCTTTGGGAAATTTGGAAATTTATTAGTCCCGCATTATATCAAAAGGAGAAAAAATACGCTAAAGTTTTTATTGTTATTTCTTCATTATTATTCTTCTTAGGGGTTGTATTCGGTTACTATGTAATTACACCGCTATCAATAAACTTCTTAGCTAATTTAGAAGTAAGTAATATTGTTAAAAATCAAATTGATATAAATTCATATATAGGTCTTGTAAAAACAACTTCCATAGCTTGTGGTTTAGTTTTTGAATTACCTATTATTATCTACTTCTTATCTGTAATGGATCTGGTTTCTCCTCAATTTTTGAGAGAATATAGAAAATATGCTATTGTATTAATCTTAATTGTAGCTGCTATTATTACACCTCCTGATGTAATAAGTCAAATTATAGTTTCTATTCCATTATTGATCTTATATGAAGTTAGTATCTATATCTCTAAATTTGTTCAAAGAGGTAAAAAATTAGATACCAATAAAAATACTAACTTGACTAAAACAGAATAATCAACATGAAATTAAGAGCTGATAATTTAATTAAAATCTACAAAAAAAGAAAAGTAGTAAAAGGGATTTCTGTTGAAGTAAATCAAGGAGAAATAGTTGGTCTACTTGGTCCTAATGGAGCGGGAAAAACAACGTCTTTTTATATGATTGTGGGTCTGGTAAAACCAAATAGTGGAAACATCTACTTAGATAATACTAATATTACAGATTTTCCGATGTATAAAAGAGCACAACATGGTATTGGATATTTAGCACAAGAAGCTTCGGTTTTTAGAAAACTAAGTATTGAAGACAACATTTTAAGTGTTTTACAGCTAACAAAATTATCTAAACAAGAGCAAATTGCTAAAATGGAATCTCTTATTGAAGAGTTCAGCTTAGAACACATTAGAACTAATAGAGGAGATTTACTATCTGGAGGGGAAAGACGTAGAACTGAGATAGCAAGAGCACTCGCAACGGATCCTAAGTTTATATTACTTGACGAACCTTTTGCAGGAGTTGACCCTGTAGCCGTGGAAGATATTCAAAGAATTGTAGCTAAACTTAAAAACAAGAATATCGGTATTTTAATTACTGACCATAATGTTCAAGAAACTTTAGCGATTACAGATAAAACATACTTAATGTTTGAAGGGGGTATTCTAAAAGCAGGAATGCCAGAAGAATTAGCAGAAGATGAAATGGTAAGAAAAGTATATTTAGGACAAAATTTTGAACTTCGTAAAAAGAAACTACATTTTTAAAACTTTTTTTACATTTTTTTCATCTATCTAAAATTGACAACAATTATATACAAGTCTTTAATTTTATATAATTATAATACAAACACAAGAGTATAAAACAGTAATATGTATGGTTTTAAAATAAAAAAAACAGATACAAACATTTTACTTTAACTAAGAAAAAGGAAGTTTTGGCAGATAATCTGCTAAAACACTTTTTTTTGACTATTTAGAAACTTTATATTTGCAAAAAAAAATATGAAAAATAAAATTGCATTGAGATTATCTTTCTTATTAGGAGCTATCTTGTTATTAACATCATGTGCTTCAAGAGAAAAACTTGTTTATTACCAAAACGTAGAAGATGTTTTACTGAAAGAAACAAGTGCTACTCATTTCGAAACTAAATTCAGACCTGACGATTTATTAATGATCATTGTTTCTGCTGAGGACGTCGAAGCAGCTGCTCCATTTAACTTAGTTAATACAATGACCACCAACCCTAATAATCCAGCTGGCTCAGGTCAAATGCAACAACAACTTTATTTAATAGATAGTAATGGTAATATTGAATTTCCTGTTTTAGGTACACTAAAAATAGCAGGAAAAACAAAGGCAGAAGCTATTGATTTATTAACAAAAGAAATCAGTCAATACATAAATAATCCTATTATTAACTTGAGAATAATGAACTATAAAGTAACAGTTCAAGGAGAAGTTAATAAACCTGGGGTTCACAATATTACAAGTGAAAGACTAACTCTTGCAGAAGCAATTGCACTTTCTGGTGATATGACTGTTTATGGAAAAAGAGATAATGTTCTTGTAATTAGAGAGATAGATGGAAAAAGAATTCCTATTCGCGTAGACATGACAAAAGCTGACTTTATGAGTTCTCCTTATTACTATCTTAACCAAAATGATATTGTTTACGTAGAACCTAATAAAACAAGAATAAACTCTTCAGTTGTTGGTCCTAACTTAAGTCTAGGTTTATCAGCTTTATCTTTATTAGTAACCATTATCGCTTTATCAATTAAATAACAGTATGGAAAACAAATTTGACAATCAAGAAAATACTAACATCAATATCAGAGAGGAGATAGATAAATTCTTAATTCACTGGAGATGGTTTGTTGTTAGCGTTTTTATTACTCTTTGTATTGCTTTCGTTTATTTGCGTTATAGCGAAAAGATTTATAAAATAAACACGACTATTATTGTAAAAGATGATAAAAGAGGTGGTGGCATTGCTTCAGAAATGGCTGCTTTTGCTGACTTGGGAATGTTTTCTGGTGGAAAAAGTAATGTTGAAAATGAAGTACAAATTTTACAATCACGTAGTTTAGCAGAAAAAACTGTTAGACGATTAGCATTAAACATAGCCTACTTAAATGAAGGAACAGTTGTTACAAGTGAAATGTATGACAATAGTCCTATTCATTTTGATTTTGTAGAACGAGTATTTGACTTCGACAATATTACTTATACTTTCTTTGTGAAAAATATCACAAATGAATCTTTTACTTTACTTGATAAAGAAAAAAACGAAATTGGTAATTATAAATATGGAGAAGTTGTACATACTATTTTAGGTAAACTGATTGTTACTAAAAATGCTCCTAAACAAACACCTACATTAAAACTATCATCTGAAGAGAATAAAGATGAAGACGATGTAAAAGATATTGTAGTACAAATTACTCCAGTTCAAAAAGTAGTTGATTACTATACAAAGCAAGTACAAATTGCACCTACAGATAAATTTTCAACTGTTTTAGACTTATCTATTTTAAACCCTACACCTGCAAAAGCAATTGATTATTTAAATAATTTAATTACTATTTATAATGATAATGCTATTGCTGACAAGCGTTTTATTTCAGAAAAAACATCTGAATTTATAGACTCACGTTTAGTTCTTATCACTGAAGAATTAGGTGATGTTGAAAAAAGTGTTGAAGGGTATAAAGCAAAAAATAGTATTACTGATATACCTACTGAATTAAAGATATACTTAGAGAATGCTAATATTTATGAAAAACAAATTATTGAAAATGAAACAGAACTAAAAGTTGTTTCTTCTTTAATTGATTTCTTAAAAAACAGCAAACCAAATGAGTTATTACCTGGAAATATCGTATCATCTGATCCAAGTTCAAATAGCTTAATCAACCAATACAATCAGCTTGTTTTAGAAAGAAATAAACTTAGTACAAGTTCTACTAAAATAAACCCTGCTTTAGTAAAATTAGAGGATCAAATTAACTCTATGAAGGCTTCTGTACACGAAAGCTTATTACGTTTACAAAGCTCATTAAAAATCACGCATAAAGAGTTAACAAGTAAAGAAAATGAACTAAGATCAAAACTTTCTCAAGTTCCAAAACAAGAAAGAGAGTTTAGAATTATTGACAGACAACAAAAAGTAAAAGAGGCTATTTATTTATATTTATTCCAAAAAAGAGAAGAAACAGCAATTGCTTTAGCGGCAACAGACTTAAACGCTAAGATCATTGATCAAGCTAAAAGCTCAGATAAGCCCGTTTCTCCTAAAAAAGCAATAATTTTATTAGCAGCTTTAATTTTAGGTGGACTAATTCCTTTTGCAATAATTTATTTACGCAATTTACTTGACACAAAAGTTAAAAATAGATTAGATATAGAAGAGAACACAATTGTTCCTTTCTTAGGTGATATACCTCACTCTGATGACAATTCAAAAATTGTTGATATAGCAAGTAGAACAAGTACAGCTGAAGCCTTACGTATCATAAGAACAAACCTTGAGTTTATGTTAAGTGGTGTAAAAGAAGGTGATGCAAAAATGATATTCTTAACATCTACTTTCCCTAAAGAAGGAAAAACTTTTACATCTGTTAATACTGCTGCAACAATTGCTTTATCAGGTAAAAGAACATTATTGATAGGTCTAGATTTACGTAATCCACGTTTAGATGATTACATAATGTTACCTACTAAAGGTGTTTCTGATTACTTGCTTAAAAAAGAAGAAAATATCAATCAGTACGTTGTAAAAATTGATGGATATGAAAATCTGTATGCTCTACCTGCGGGTACAATTCCTCCAAACCCTGCAGAATTATTAATGGGGAACAAAATAGGAGAAATGTTTGCTGAATTAAAGAAACAATATGACTATATTATTGTAGATACAGCACCAGTAAGTCTTGTAACAGATACATTATTAGTAGCAAAATATGCAGATACTTTTATTTACGTTGCTAGAGCAAATTACTTAGATAAGAGAATGCTGAAATTGCCAAATGACCTTCATAAAGAAGGTAAACTTCCTAACATGTCTATAATCTTAAATGATACAATGACAACAAAAGGTTACGGTGGTTATGGTTATGGATACGGTTATGGTTACGGTTATGGTCACGATGTTGAAACAACTCCTACACCTTGGTGGAAAAAATTATTTAAAAAGTAATATAAGAAAAGGTCACTCTAAAAAAGAGTGACCTTTTTCATTAATATGTCAAAATATTATAGCAAATACTACCAAAATAAAAATATAAAAACCTCTGATTATCAAATTGACAATTCTATTGTAATAACGATAGAAACATCAAGGATTATCGTACCTATTTAGTATATTTGCTTAAGAATTTACAAGTTTTCGACCGAAAATATTTAACGATAAAATTGTTTTCATTTAAATACTAAAAAAAATGACACAAAAATCTAAAATCCTTTATACGTTTACTGATGAAGCTCCAATGTTAGCTACGTATTCGTTCTTACCAATTGTTCAAGCTTTTGCAAAAACTGCAAATATAGATGTTGAAACACGTGACATCTCTTTAGCTGGACGTATTTTAGCAACTTTTCCTGAATTTCTAAAAGAAGACCAAAGAATTGGTGATGCTTTAGCTGAATTAGGAGAATTAGCAAAAACACCTGAAGCTAATATTATTAAACTTCCTAATATCTCTGCTTCAATTCCACAGTTAAATGCTGCAATTAAAGAATTACAAGCAAACGGATATGCTGTACCAAACTATACAGCTGAGCCTAAATCTGAAGAAGAAAAAGCTATCAAAGCAAGATTTGCAAAAATATTAGGTTCTGCAGTTAACCCAGTATTACGTGAAGGTAACTCTGATCGTAGAGCTCCAAAAGCTGTTAAAAACTACGCTAAAAAACATCCACATTCAATGGGTGCTTGGTCTGCAGACTCAAAAACAAGAGTAGCTTCTATGCCAGAAGGTGATTTTTACGGTAGTGAAAAATCAGTTACAGTAGCAAATGACTGTAAATACAAGATTGAATTCATCGCTAAAGATGGTTCTGTAAAATTATTAAAAGACTACGCTCCTTTATTAGCTGGAGAAGTTATTGATTCATCAGCTTTAAACGTAAATAAATTAAAAGCATTTGTTTCTGAAATTAAAGAAGAAGCAAAAGCAAAAGGTGTATTATTCTCTACTCACTTGAAAGCAACAATGATGAAGGTTTCTGACCCAATCATTTTTGGTGCTATTGTTGAAGTATTCTTCAAAGAGGTTTACACTAAATTCGCTGAGTTATTCGCTGAGTTGGGAATTATCCCTAATAATGGTTTAGGGGACTTATATGCTAAAATTGCAGGTAATGCACAAGAAGCTGAAGTAAAAGCTGCTATTGATGCTGCTATTGCTAACGGACCAGCTATTGCAATGGTTAATTCTGACAAAGGAATTACTAACTTACACGTACCTTCTGATGTTATTGTTGATGCTTCTATGCCTGCTATGATCCGTACTTCTGGTCAAATGTGGAACAAAGAAGGTAAGCAACAAGATACAATTGCTCTTATCCCAGACCGTTGTTATGCTGGAGTGTACGAAACTGTAATTGAAGACTGTAAAGCTAACGGAGCTTACAACCCTCAAACTATGGGGTCTGTACCAAACGTTGGTTTAATGGCTCAAAAAGCAGAAGAATACGGTTCTCATGATAAGACTTTCCAAGCTGAAGCAAACGGAATTATCAGAGTTTCTGACGAACATGGAAATATCTTCTTCGAACAAAATGTTGAAGCTGGAGATATCTTCAGAATGTGTCAAACTAAAGACGCTCCTATCCAAGACTGGGTTAAATTAGCAGTAAACCGTGCTCGTTTATCTGAAACACCAGCTATTTTCTGGTTAGACGAAAATAGAGCTCATGATAGAGAAATAATCAAAAAAGTAAATACTTACTTAAAAGATCATGACACAACAGGGTTAGATATTCAAATCTTATCTCCAATTGAAGCTACTAAAGTTTCTGTTGAAAGAATCCGTAAAGGTTTAGATACTATTTCTGTAACAGGAAACGTATTACGTGATTACTTAACTGACTTATTCCCTATTTTAGAAGTTGGTACTTCTGCTAAAATGTTATCTATCGTTCCTTTAATGAATGGTGGTGGTTTATTTGAAACTGGTGCAGGTGGTTCAGCTCCTAAACATATTGAGCAATTCATTGAAGAAGGATACTTACGTTGGGATTCATTAGGTGAGTTCTTAGCATTAGGTGCTTCTTTTGAACACTTAAGCCAAACATTAAACAATCCTAAAGCAATGGTTTTAGCTGAAACATTAGACGAAGCTACTGCTAAGTTTTTAGATAATGATAAATCTCCAGCACGTAGAGTAGGGTCTATTGACAATAGAGGTTCTCATTTCTACTTAGCTATGTATTGGGCTGAAGCTTTAGCTAATCAAGATAAAGATGCAGAATTAAAAGCTAAATTTACTCCTATTGCTAAAGCAATGGCTGAAAATGAAGCTAAAATTAATGAAGAGTTAATTGCTGCACAAGGAAAAGCACAACCTATTGGTGGTTACTACCAACCTCAAGTTGAAGCTACTTCTAAAGCAATGCGTCCAAGTAATACCTTAAACACTATCGTTGATAGTATTGCTTAATTAGCATTTGCAACATACATAAAAAGGCGACTAATAAATATTAGTCGCCTTTTCTATTTTATTAAAACACCTACTAAAAGTGCTTTCTATTTATTTAAAAGTTCTACAGCGTGATTTAATGCTGATTCTGTAATATCCTTTCCTGACAACATCTGAGCTATTTCTTTAACTCTCTCTTCATAATTAAGCAATACTAATTGAGAAGTAGTCGTGTCATTATTAGATGTCTTAAATACTTTAAAATGCTGTTTACCTTTAGCAGCAATTTGAGGTAAATGGGTTATTGCTAAAACTTGCATACTATTTCCCATTCTCTTCATAATTTCGCCCATCTTATCTGCTACCTCTCCTGACACTCCCGTATCAATCTCATCAAATATAATGGTAGGCAAATTAGAGTAACTTGCTAAAATCGCTTTAATAGCTAACATAATACGAGACAATTCTCCACCTGAAGCAACTTTTTTCAACAAGCCAAAATCCATTCCCTTATTAGCCGAAAACAATAATTGAATTTCATCTTTACCATTGTGATAATAATGGGAAGTCTCCTTAATATCAAATTTAAAATTCGCATTAGGCATTCCTACCAAATTCAATATCTCCAAAATCTGCTTTTGTAATACAGGTACAGCTTTTAATCTAGCAGTTGATAATTGTGATCCTAAATCATTTAAAACACTCTCGTATTTTAAAATACTCTTTTCTGTTTCTACAATTTTATCATCTATCCCTGTTGCTAAAAAGGCCTTATCACTTAATTCCTTTTCTATCTCTAACAATTCAGCAACAGTATTTACTTGATGCTTTTTCTGTAAAGAATACAACAATTGTAACCTTTCATTAATCAAGTTCAATTGTTCAGGATCAGCTAAAACATTTTCTAATTGACTTTCTATTTCACTTGCAATATCAGCAACCTCAATTTCCACACTCGAAACTCTATTATACAGTTCTTCAAAATCCCTTGAAAAAGAAGCTGTTTTTTGCAACAGATTACGAACATCTTTTAAACCTGAAATAATCCCTACTTGATCATCTGTTAAATGACTAATTGACTGACCAAAATTTTCACGTACAAATTCAACATTGTTTAACTTCTCATATTCTTCTTCAAGTTCCTCTTGATTGATATGGGCTAAATTAGCAGCTTCCAATTCCTCTAATAAAAAAGTATTATAATCATGCTCTTTTATCAAATCAGCTTGCTGTTTAAGTAGCTGTTTTAAACTTGATTGTAAACCTTTGTAAATTTTCAAATTACTTTGATACTTATCAAGAAGTTTAAAATTTCCTGCTACTGCATCTAAGATTTGTATTTGATAAGTTTCATCAGACAATTCATGTGTTTGATGTTGTGAATGTATATCAATTAAATAACCACTTAATTCTTGTAGAGTACCTAAGTTTACAGGAGTGTCATTAACAAAAGCTCGAGACTTTCCAGAAGGAGAGATCTCTCTTCGTATAATTGTCATTCCCTCATAATCAAGCTCCAATTGCTCAAATAATTCATGTAACTTGTAAGGCTCTACAGAGAAATACCCTTCTATAATACACTTTTCTTCCTTATCTTTTAAAGATAATAAGTCTGCTCTTTTTCCTTGTAATAAACCTAACGCCCCTAATAAAATAGACTTTCCTGCACCGGTTTCTCCAGTAATTATAGAGAACCCTTCTGAAAAATCAATATTAAGCGATTCTATTAAAGCAAAATTCTTTATGGTTAATGATGTAAGCATATATTATATAACGCTTTAAAACTATAAACTATTCCATTTAGAAGAACTCAACGGAGCTATTCTATTAAGTAATTCAACTACTCTCTTTTTATTTTTATCCGTAACACCAGAATAAATATTTACTAACTCATCACTTTTTGCATCTAAAAAAACACGTACTAAAAATGAATTTGGCTTAGACTTATGTATTTTTTCTAATTCTAACAAGGCATTAAAAATTCCTTCACGACCTTGTTCTACATTACTTGCCATAATATCCATTCCTAAACGATGATACATATACAATGCCTCCCTAAAAGGCAAGCCAGTTCCTGCAACAATATCGTTTACCAAGTAATACCTATTATTCGTTCCATCTGCTTGTTTCCACCCTCTATAACCTGATTGTTGTGCAATTGAATTTATAGACAAAGCAGTTTGGAAATAATTACTTCCACTTCCTTTTGAAAAAGTTTCACTATCTAATCCTAAAATCATATTAACATAGTATGCAATTAATGACGTTAAGTTAGAATCAAATGAATTCGTATTATAGTATAACGGTTCAAACTCAATATAATTGAATGTAATATCCTTGTCGTTAAAACTAAAAACTGTTGATGAATAAGTTGAATTATAAATAGGACGAGAAGATTGCACCTGCAGTGAACCAGAAACTGTATTATTACCGTATGTATTTACCGTTAGGAAAAAAGAACAATCTATTCTCTCTGAAGGTGCAAACTTTTTAGAAGTCCAACTCGTATTATTTATAAACTCTTTTAGAGATTTTTCTAATGTTTTGAAGTAAGCTTGATTACTATTCCCTACTTGACTGTGATTAACTGTTACATTCGCATTTAACTCTTGTCCATAGTTAATGCAAACTGTAAAAAACAAACCAACAAACCAAATAAGTTTATGCATAATGATCAATTATTTTTTGTACAATATCTATTGCTACTTCTTCTTTCAATTTTAACTCCATAGGTTCTAAGTTAAAATCCTTATCGATAAAGGTAACTTTATTTGTTGGTTTACCAAAACCTGCTCCCTTATCATTTAAAGAATTTAGTACAATTAAATCTAAATTCTTTTTTACTATTTTTTGCTTAGCATGTTCCACCTCATTCTGTGTCTCCAAAGCAAAACCAATCAAGAATTGTTTCTTTTTTATTGCCCCTAAAGAAGCAAGAATATCTGGATTCTTATCCATTTCGATAACAAACTCTTCGCTATTCTTTTTGATTTTTTGATCTGCTACATGTTTAGGTCGATAATCAGCAACTGCAGCAGCTGCAACTACAGCATCAACGGATTCAAAATAGTCATGACAAACCGTATACATCTCCTTAGCTGAAAGAATACTAATTACTTTTACTAACGGATGACAAATCTTTTGATTCGTTGGCCCAGACACTAAAACAACCTCTGCTCCTCTTTTTGCAGCTTCCATTGCAATATCAAACCCCATTTTTCCAGAAGAATGATTTCCAATAAAACGCACAGGGTCTATCGGTTCGTATGTTGGTCCTGCAGTAATTAAAATTTTCTTACCCTTTAAAGGCAACGAAGTATTAAAATAATCATCAATAAAATCAAGAATATGTTCTGGTTCAGCCATTCTTCCCTTTCCTACTAATCCACTTGCAAGTTCTCCCTCTTCTGCAGGTATAATAATATTACCATAAGACGTTAATAGATTTATATTTCTATCCGTAGATGGATGAACATACATATCTAAGTCCATCGCAGGAGCAACAAATACAGGGCATTTAGCAGATAAATAAATAGCCATTAATAGATTATCACAAATACCATTAGCCATTTTAGCTAATGTATTGGCGGTAGCAGGAGCTATGATTATAAAATCAGCCCAAAGCGCTAAATCTACGTGGTTATTCCATGTTCCTCCTTCATCACCAGCGTTGAAGAACTTAGTATATACTGGCTTTTTTGATAAAGTAGATAAAGTAAAAGGAGTCACAAATTGATGAGAAGCAGGTGTCATGATAACTTGTATCTCTGCACCTGCTTTTATAAGTAAACGTACTAAAGCTGCCGTCTTATAAGCGGCAATTCCACCAGTAATACCCAGTAATATTTTCTTTCCGCTTAACACTGACATTCGCTAAGTATTTATTATTTTACAACTTCTTTGTAAGAAACTCTGTCTTCTAACCATTCTTCAACAGCTAAAGCGTGAGCTTTAGGTAACTTTTCGTAAAACTTAGAAACCTCAATTTGTTCTTTATTTTCAAAAACTTCATCTAAACTATCATTAGTTGTAGCGAACTCCTCCAACTTGTGAACCAATTCATTCTTGATTTCCGTATTGATTTGGTTTGCTCTCTTTGCAATAATAGTAATAGCCTCATAAATATTTCCTGTAGGCTGCTCAATCTTATTTTTGTTATAAGTAATTGTGTTAACCGGAGCACTTGTTTTCTTTAAATCCATCTCTTTCGCTTAAGTTATTTTGAAAATTTTGCTAATTCTTTATTTACATTTTTAATCATGTCATCTGCTTTTTCCTTATACTTTGTCTCACCATTAAAACGTATAAGTGTTTCGTACATTGATTTTGCTGTATTTAAACGATCTTGCTCTTTTGAAGCTACACTGTTCATTGCTAATTTGTACGCAGAATCAAATTTATAGTACAAAGCATCTTCTTTAAACTTTGTACCTGGGTAATCATATATAAAATTATCTAATGCTATAATTGCTGCACCATAATTTCTTGTCCATTCTCCAATTGTATTCAACTGCTTTGCATTTTCAAAAGCCTTTTGCTCTAACTTTTGATTCATCTCGGACATAATACTGTTTGCTTCGAATACAAAGTTTGATGCAGGATACTGATCTATAAAAGACTGTAACTTCTCTATTGTTGCATAAGTAACGTGTTGATCCAATGAATAAACAGGAGATAACTGAACCCCTGATTTAATCTCTTTCAACAAAGCCTCTTCTCTTTTTTCACTTCTTGGATACACAGCAGCAAAACTTTTAAATCTTTGTCCTGCTAAAATGTAATCTTTAGTTTGATAAGTCGCTTCTGCAAAGTTGTAATACATCTCCTCTGCTTTTGGATTTGCACGATACACATTTTCCAATTGTTCATACAAACGAATAGCGCTTCTATATTTTTTCTTCTCAAAAAATTGATTAGCTACTTCTTTTTTATATTCATAATCTTCTGATTTTAATGCCTTTTGCATAGGCCCACAGCTCGCAAAAGAAAGTATTAAAATAGATACACCAATATATTTTTTCATATATGTTTTTCGTTGTTTTAAACAATAGCATTTCCAAGATAGTCCTGTCAAAGCAAATGCAAATTTAAATTAATAATTGCATTATACAAAAACCTTTTTATACTAAAAAGAAAAGATGTCAAAAAAGACATCTTTTCTCTTAATTCATTATAAATTAAACGCTTAATTTACTGGATTAGTATTTGCTTCTTGGTTAAAATTCTTGATATCATTATCAAATAAATATAACCCTCCTTTGTCATCTCCAATAAGATTAATCTTATCTAAGATTGTACGCGCTGTTGCTTCTTCTTCAATCTGCTCTGCTACATACCATTGTAAAAAATTATGTGTAGCATAATCGCGATCTTCTAAAGCAATATGCACTAATTCGTTAATACTTTTAGATACAAATACCTCGTGATCAAATAGCTGTTTAAACAATCCTTTAATAGAAGTATGGTCTAAAGTTGGTTTTGTTATAGCAGGGATAACTGCTTCTCCACCTCTTTGGTTTACATACTTAACTAATTTAAGCATATGTTGGCGTTCTTCATCTGACTGAGCAAACATAAAAGCTGCAATACCTTCAAAACCTTGAATTTCAGCCCAAGAAGCCATATCTAAATAAATTTGAGAAGAATCTCCTTCTAACTTTATCTGCTCATTTAAAGCATTTTGCAATTTTTCTGATAACATACTTTTTTATTTTACTATTTTACTATACTCTTTTTCTATTCTTGAAGCCAAATCATTATCTACATTAACCAAAGGTAGTCTTAAACAACGATCTGCAACATTAGCTAACTTCAAGATCTCTTTGATACCTCCTGGATTTCCTTGTTCAAAAATCATATCAATAATTGGCATCAATTGGTATTGAAGAGTGAAAGCTTTTTGCACTTCCCCTTTCAATCCTAAACGTATCATATCTGTAAATTGTTGTGGTAATCCTTGTCCAATTACAGAAATAACTCCAGCCCCACCAGCTAATACTAATGGTAAAGCTATTGCATCATCACCAGAAATCACTAAGAAATCTTTACGTGTTGATTGTCTAATTAATTCCATTCCTTGTACCATACTGCCTGCAGCTTCTTTAATTCCGATTATATTTTCGAAATCATTTGCTAAGCGAATTACTGTACTTGGATTCATATTACTTCCTGTTCTACCAGGTACATTATATAATATAATAGGCAATGGACTATTTAAAGCAATTTGTTTAAAGTGCTGATAAATTCCCTCTTGCGTTGGTTTATTATAATATGGAGACACTGATAATATAGCATCAAAACCCTCTAAGTTTTCCTCCGTTAATTCTTCCAATACTCCTTGAGTGCAGTTACCTCCTACACCTAACACTAAAGGCAATCTCTTGTTATTAACTTGTTTTATGGTACGCTTGACTAATTGTTTCTCTTCCTTACTCAATGTTGCTGATTCTCCTGTAGTTCCTAATACCACAAGATATTCAACTCCTCCTGAAATTGTGTATTCTACCAATCTCTGTAATGCTTCTACGTCTACAGAGAAATCGCTTTTGAATGGCGTTACTAATGCCACTCCCGTACCAATAAGTGATTGCATAGTTTTAATGTATTAATTATTTTTTAAAAACTTTAATGTATTTGAATAAGTTATCGATATAGCCCTTAACATTCAAATCAGAAACCTCTAAACAAAAATGGTTCCCCTTTGTGTTAACTGAAGAAATACCAACCTTAAATTTTGCAAGAGACTTTGCAGTCACCCACAGCAATGGCGCACTATCACTTGTGTAATAACTAATCAAAAGATCATAATCTGTTCTTATAAAATCTACCACTTCTTTTTTATCTGTACTTCCAGACATAGTGAAGTCTTTTATTTTAAAGTAATTTTCTTCTCCTTTGGATTCTTTGTTATCATTTGAATAAACAAGAAACTGTACTTGACTTTGCTTAACACCTTTCGTGTTCAAAGCCTCCAGCAATTCCGAAAGCATTGTCGAATCTGCCTTTTCAACTACAACACCTACCTTTTTAAATTCGTATTTAAAATCCGTAGGTACAGGCGTTAATTTAGCACTCTCAACACTTTTTCGTATTGCTCTTTTCTTCAAAGTGTTAAACCACATATAAGTTACAATTTTTGTAAAGTTAATCAAATCAACAATTAAGATTGCCTATTTTTAACAAGGTTTTATTGAATCAGAGCTAAAAAGTCGTCTTCTGATAAGATTACAACCCCTAATTTATTAGCTTTTTCTAATTTTGAAGGCCCCATTTTATCACCAGCTACAACATAACTTGTCTTTGATGTAATTGAACTTCCATTTTTTCCTCCGTGATCTTCGATAGCTTGTTTGATTTCATCTCGAGACATCTTAGAAAACACACCAGAAACTACCAATGTTTTCCCTTCTAACACATTAGAAACAACCGTAGACTCTTTTTCTTCTAAGACAAATTGTACTCCATAGTTCTTCAATCTACTAATAATCTCTTTATTAATTGAACTACTGAAAAAGTCGATTACACTTTGAGCAATACGCTCTCCAATCTCATCAACCATAATCAACTCCATCAAAGGAGCTTCGGCTAAAGCATCAATATTCTTATAGTGATTTGCTAATTTCTTAGCAACTGTTTCTCCAACATAACGAATTCCTAATCCATATAAAACTCGTTCAAAAGGAATTGCTTTAGAAGCTTCAATTCCCTTCAACAAATTATCAGCAGATTTCTCTGCCATTCTGTCTAAAGGTAAAATATCTTCTTTCTTTAATTCATACAAATCAGCATAATTCTCAATCAAACCACTCTTATACAATAACATTACTGTTTCTTCTCCTAAGCCATCAATATCCATTGCTTTTCGAGAAATATAGTGTTGTACTCTTCCTGCAATTTGAGGAGGACAACCATATACATTTGAACAATAATGCTGCGCTTCTCCTTCGTTTCGCTTCAGTTTTGTTCCACATTCAGGACATTCCTTGATATAAATAGTACGTTCAGAATCAGCAGGACGAGCCTCTAAATTCACACCTACTATCTTAGGAATAATCTCCCCACCTTTTTCAACATAAACTGAATCATTTACGCGAATATCAAGTTTAGCAATCTGATCTGCATTGTGTAATGACGCACGTTTAACTATTGTTCCTGCCAATTGTACAGGTTCTAAATTAGCTACTGGAGTAATTGCTCCTGTACGTCCAACTTGATACGAAATAGAGTTTAAAACAGTCTCTACTTGTTCTGCTTTAAACTTATAAGCAATTGCCCAACGAGGTGCCTTTGCTGTATAACCCAATTCTTCTTGATAATGAATTGAATTCACTTTTATAACAACCCCATCTGTCTCATATGGCAAAGTATGGCGGTGTTCATCCCAATATGAAATAAACTCCAATACTTCTTCCATATTTTTGGCTAACTTAGAAATAGTCGGAACCTTGAACCCCCAATCGCGAGCCTTATCTAAACTCTCATATTGTGTTTCTATTCCCAAATCACTTCCTATTACATAGTATAACAAACATTCTAAAGGACGTTTTGCTACTTCAGCACTATCTTGTAATTTTAAACTACCAGATGCTGTATTTCGAGGATTAGAATAAGGTGCTTCCCCTATTTCAATCAACTCTTGATTCATCTTCTCAAAGCCTGCTAAAGGCAAAACAATCTCTCCTCTTATATCAAATAATTCAGGATAATCTCCTTTTAAACGAATAGGAACCGACTTAATCGTACGAATATTACTTGTTACATCATCTCCTTGAATTCCATCTCCACGAGTAACAGCTCTTTTTAGCACACCATTTTCGTAGGTAATACTAATTGATGCACCATCATATTTTAACTCACAAGTATATTGAATTGGCACATCACCTAACATTTTCTGAACACGTTGTTCCCATTCCATCAAATCTTCTTTTGAATAAGAATTATCCAAAGAATACATACGATGACTGTGAACTACTGTTTCAAAATTTTTAGTTACAGCCCCTCCTACTCGTTGTGTTGGCGAATCAATATCAAAAAACTCTGGATGAGCCGCTTCCAACTTACCTAATTCCGCTAATTTTTGATCAAACTCAAAATCAGAAATTGTTGGATTGTCCAACACATAATAATTATAATTATGTTGATTTAGCTCTTTTCTTAAAGCTTCTATTTGCGTTTTTACTTCCATACAGTAAACAACTTATAACTTCAACATATCCTTGAATTGTGTATATAATACACCTTCACTCAAAATAGCTCCTTGCTGAATAATAGAAAACAACTCCGCATTTCTATCTTCTCCAAATTTCTTTCCTCCGTGACGAATCTCAACTGCCTCCGTAAAAACCGCATCAGACAACCATTGTAATCCTTCTTTTGTCAAGAAATCAATATCAGATTGTAAAGCTTTAATTACAATGGTATTAATCTCAGTATCGTCAAAACCAAATAAGAAAATATGACTTGGAGAATAATGCTCTAAATATTTAGCATTTGACAAAACTCCCTCCCAAATCAAATCAGAAAACACATCTAACTCTTGTTCAGCCACTTCTGGCTTCTCTGCTTTTATCTTATCCCATTCATTTTTATCTATTTGCTGTGAAGCTAAAAAATTAGTAAACTCTGGGTGTAATTCTTCAAATTGTTCTTTCGTAAGACGGCTATACTTCATTGTAATATATTTTAAAAATCAAAAATACTAAATTCTAAACGTAATTAATATCAAAATACTTATCTTATCTTTTATATCCACTAATCCTGTTGAATAACAAGCACCTGAATAATTCACATAAAAAATCTCTTTAAAGCAATTAAGCTTTAAAGAGATTTTTTTATTTATATCCACTGTTTATTTTAAAAACTGTTTTCCTTTTTCTAACAAACTTTTATCATATTTCAACTCCTGAATCTCTTCATAGATTGGGTCGTAGTATAGTTTCTTTGTCTTTATATCAAAAAACAAATGTTTAGCTCCTGCTATTCTATCAGGGTAGTCTTCATAAATAGTGATACCATAATAATTACCAAAAGCTTTACTTGCATCATTGCTAACTTGAGGAGAAACATCTAACATCATACCAACTCCCTTTCCATCATTTTTAATAACTTCTTCCTTGAACTCATCACTTAAATAATACCCCATCTCACTTGACTTGACTATATTATAAACAAAGTCATAACTGTCAAAATCCTTGCTGTAAAACAACTTATCTTCTTGCTTAGATTCTTTTAATAATTTTTCAGGCTTAACCTTAAGTGACTTAGCTGTCAATTCTAAAATATAAGGAACATCTTCATATAAATTCTTTCTCTCAACTGAAGTCGGGTCTTTCAAAAACTTACCTTCAATAGAGTTTTCATCAACTACTTCCTCTATTTTTTCAACATCTTCTCCTGGTTGTGCTACTTGCTCAATATCATCTTGAGGTTTCTCTACTTCAGTCTCTTTTTTACATTGTACTAACAATAAACACAAAGTTGAAACACAACACACTTTTAAAATACTTCGAATCATAATATATAGCAAATTGGTAAAACCTAAAGATACAAAAAAAGGCCTTCCAATGGAAGGCCTTCTATATATATATAATCAAAAAATGACTATTCTTGCTCAGCGATTACTTCGTAATCAACTTCAACGATTACATCACGGTGTAAACGAACGTTAGCAGTATATTTACCTAAACGTTTGATAACTCCTGAAGTGATGAATTTTCTGTCAATTTCTTGACCTTCTTTAGCGAATGCTTCAGCAATATTAGCGTTAGTAACAGATCCGAATAATTTTTCTCCACCTGCTTTAACAGCGATTTTAATATCTAAAGCTTTTAATGCCTCAGCAATAACTTTTGCATCTGCAATTAATTTAGCTTCTTTGTGCGCTCTTTGTTTTAAGTTCTCAGCTAATACTTTCTTTGCAGAAGGTGTAGCTAAAACTGCCATTCCTTGAGGAATTAAGTAGTTACGTCCGTATCCTGGTTTAACAGTTACTACGTCGTCTTTGAAACCTAATTTTTGAACGTCTTGTTTTAAGATAATTTCCATGTTGATGTCCTTTTTAAAGAAGTTAGGTTTCACGGTGTGAAAACCAACAACTTAATTTGTTATTATTTTAATAAATCAGCTACGTATGGCATTAAAGCTAAGTGACGAGCTCTTTTTACCGCTACAGATACTTTTCTTTGGAATTTCAAAGAAGTTCCTGTTAAACGACGAGGAAGAATTTTCCCTTGTTCGTTAACGAATTTCAATAAGAAATCAGCATCTTTATAGTCAATATATTGGATTCCAGATTTTTTGAAACGACAGTACTTTTTAGCTTTGTTTGTTTCAATGTTTAAAGGCGTTAGATATCTGATATCTCCGTCTTTTTTACCTTTTGCAGATTGTTCTATACTTGACATAACAATTAAGCTTTTTTAGATTTTAATTTCTCTCTTCTTCTTTCAGCCCAAGAAATAGCGTGTTTGTCTAAAGTTACAGTTAAGAAACGCATAACTCTTTCATCACGTCTGAATTCAGTTTCTAAGCTAAGGATAACTTCTCCTGGAGCTTTGAATTCGAATAAGTGATAAAATCCACTTTTCTTGTGTTGGATTTCATAAGCTAATTTTTTTAAGCCCCAATCCTCTTTAGATACCATCTCTCCACCGCGAGAAGTAATAAATTCTTCGAATTTAATTACTGTTTCCTTTACCTGAGTTTCAGATAAAACGGGATTCAAGATGAAAACAGTTTCATAATGATTCATAAATACAAAATTTTATTTGTTACAAAATTGGGTGCAAAAATACAACTTGTTACCTTACAATCCAAATTGATATTTAATTTATTTCAATTTAAATATAAGTCGCAAAGTGCCTCTTTTATACCTCAACTATATTTTTAAGTTCTATTCTTCTTCTCTCTGAATTTTTTTACCTAAAAGATTTTCTACATATACGTAGATATCTTCAATAGATAAAGCCGCTAAATCAACGTGACCTTTTAACCAATTAGCATTTAACTCAACAACATCTTCTTCTATATCAAAAAATTCGTCATTGTTTAACGCAATGCTTGTTTGATGTGTTGCAGAATAATCAGCTTCTACAAATCCTTCAAGCACTTCATAATCTAAGCTTTTCAAAAGAGTAACTTGTTTTTTCAAA
Organism: Myroides phaeus; assembly: GCF_900099675.1. GTDB lineage: Bacteria > Bacteroidota > Bacteroidia > Flavobacteriales > Flavobacteriaceae > Flavobacterium > Flavobacterium phaeum. Next base: position 20,569 of record NZ_FNDQ01000023.1, on the reverse strand, counting down.
AATGCTTGGTGCTGTTTAGCTCCCATTTTCCCAAGTCCTTCTTCAACAATATCGAAAAATTCATAATCAGCTCCTGAATTCCATACTATCTGAGAGAAGTTTCCTGTTTCATATTGATCTAAGTAATAGTCTACGTAATAACTAAGTAAAGCATCGTGATGAATATCCTCGTCAATAGAACCACCTTCATCGCGGATTAAGTTGATAACAGATATATTCGAATAAACAATATCATAATGCTCTTCACTCTTTAACGCTTCGTCAAAAACTACTATTTTTAAATTTTTCATATGTTCTTTTTTTATTTACACTCCATAGTGTAGTAAACAAAAGTACATTTTAAGTTAGTATCACAAAAGATATTCTTATTAAACTTATGTAAATTATATACTACTATTTCACTACGAACAAGTCCTTAGTAGCAATTCCTACCATAGTCTTTTTACTTTTTATATATCTTACTTAAAATTGCTGTTCAATAAAAACACAAATTCAATAACTTACAAAACTAATAAAAATCAACATTTGGTGTAACCCTCACTGAACGATAAGCGCCAATTGCTTCAAAACTCTTTAGGATACGCTTCACATTCTCCTTTGTTTTAACAAGAGGAACATTCTGCGGTATTTTAATTAGGATTACGCGTATATATTGATTGCGAATTCTATTAATAGCGGGTTCTTCAGGACCTAAAACTGGTATTCCTAATTGCTCTTTTAAATTGTTATACAACCAAAAAGAAGCCTCACGTAACTTCTCGAAATCTCGATGTTTTAAAGTCAAACGTACTAACCTATAGAATGGTGGGTATTTAAAATTATAGCGCTCATACATTTGTTCTTTATACATTCCCACATAATCATTATTCGTCACTTGTTGAATAATGTTGTGATAAGGATTAAAAGTTTGTATCACTACCTTCCCCTTTTTATCTTGTCTTCCTGCACGCCCTGCTACTTGAACCATCATTTGATAAGCGCGTTCGTGTGCTCTAAAATCGGGGTGATATAAACTATTGTCAGCATTCATAATACCGACTAAATTCACATTGCCAAAGTCAAATCCCTTGGCCAACATTTGTGTCCCCACCAATATATCTATCTGCCTATTTTCAAAGGCTTCTACAATCTTTTCATAACCGTGTTTCCCTCTTGTCGTATCTTGATCCATACGGCCAATTCGCTTATTGGGAAACAACTCTCTTAACTCCTCTTCTACTTGCTCTGTTCCAAATCCTTTAGTGTTCAAATCTACGCTGTGACAACGATAACATTGCTTTGGCATTGGAAGTGTATAACCGCAATAATGGCATCGCAATTCATTTTTAAACTTGTGATACGTTAAACTCACATCACAATGAGGACATTCAGGCACAGAACCACACGTCATACATTCTACTACTGGCGAAAAACCTCTTCTATTTTGAAACAAAATCACTTGTTCCTCCAAAGACAAAGCCATATTCATCGCTTCAATCAGATAATCAGAAAAGTGTCCTGTCATCTGTTTTCGCTTGTATTTATCTTTTACATCAACCAAAACAATTTCTGGCAGCACCACATTGGAATAACGTTTTGTCAATTGCACCAAACCATACTTGCCTTGTGTAGCATTGTAATAAGTCTCTAAACTCGGCGTTGCCGTACCTAAAATCACTTTCGCTTGATGCTGCTTAGCTAATACAATAGCAGAATCCCGTCCGTGATAACGCGGAGCAGGATCGTGTTGCTTGTAATTTCCTTCTTGCTCTTCATCTACAATAATCAACTGCAAATCTTGAAACGGCAAGAAAATAGACAAACGCGTACCAATAACAATCTTAGCTTTTTCTGATTGGTTCAACACTTGATCCCAAACCTCTAAACGTTCGTTGTGTGAATACTTCGAATTATACACCGCTACTTGGTTTCCAAAATAGTTTACTAAACGCGAAACTAACTGCGTTGTCAATCCTATTTCAGGTACTAAAAACAATATTTGCCCTTCTTGGGCTAAATATTTTTCAAGTAGTTTAATATAAACCTCTGTTTTTCCAGAAGCTGTAACCCCGTGAAGTAATACCACATCTTTCTGCTCAAAATGCTGTCCTATCTCCCAAAGTGCTTTACTCTGTTCATCACTTAACTCAATAATATCTTGTTTAGCGTCACCAAAAATAACCCGATCTTGATTCAAATAATACTCTTCAAAAACTCCCTTATCAATCAAAGCCTTGACAACAGCAGAAGAAGATTCTGACTCCTCTACCAATTGCTTAACTGTAATTGGTTTCTTAGCAACAGCATTCAACTGAAAAAACTTCAACACCATTTCGCGTTGCTTTTCTGCTCGAGATACTAATTGCATTAAATCTGATAACCCATTCTCAGCTACATAAGGTTCAGCGATTTTTACATAGCGAATTTGTTTAGGTTTATACTTTTCAACTAATTCTTCTTGTAAGAAAATCATTCCTTTTTCCAGCAGAGAATTAATCACTGGGAATACTTTTTTACGGTTTAGAATCGCAATAATTTCTTCTACTTTTAATATCGCTTGTTGTTGTAAAGCCTCAAATAACAAATATTCTGAATCATCTAAATCGTCTGGCGATACAGTGTGTTTAGGATTATACTGTATTAATGTCTCACTTTCTAAAAGTAATCTTGAAGGCATAGCACTCCTATATACCTCACCTATTGTACACAAATAGTAAGAAGCAATCCACTTCCATAAATCTATTTGCTTCTGTGTTACAACTGGAGTAATATCTATGATCTCATTTATCTCCTTGGCTACATATAATTCGGGTACTCTATTGTGCTTTTCAATCACTATAGCTGTATAAACTTTAGACTTACCAAATGGCACAGCAACTCGCATCCCTATTTGGATGAAATCATATTCGGCTTCACTGATTTGATAAGTAAAAGTTGGTTCAACTGCAACAGGAACAATAACCTCAACAAAGTAGTACATCTTCAATTTTCTTTTTAATAAAAACAAAGATAAATAGTTTTAACTCGCTTTCCTCATCAGCACACAGACTTCCTGCGATATATATTAGCAAAATTTACACTATACAAACACTCACTCCTTTTATTAAAGAAAAAAAGGCCATCTTTCGATGACCTTCTTATAATTTATTTAAAATCTTATTCTGCTTTAACCCAAGTTTGCGTTCTACCTATTAATGATAGTCCAACATAACCTCTTACGTCAAGCTTATCTTTTCCATTTAATTTTACAGTGCATTTATACTGTTTTCCAGATTCTGGATCAGTGATCTTTCCTCCTGTATATTCATCACCTTTTTTCGTTAATCCTTTAATGATTACTAACCCTTCAATTGGTTTACCTTTCTCATCTCCCTCACATTTATCACAAGTTGGATTTGGTTTAGAAGGATTCAACAGTTTTTTTACTTGTCCGTAATACTTACCGTCTTTTTCGTAAATATTGATTATCGACTTCTCTTTACCTGTATTGTCATCAATAGTCTTCCACTTTCCTACAATACTTTGTGCGTTCATTGATAAAGATACACCCAATACCATTATCAAGCAGGTTAAAAAATTCTTCATATTTCTTTGGATAGTTTAATGGTTATGTTTCAAATATACCTTTTTTTTTGACTTAAGTTTACTTATCGCTAAATTTAATTCAAAACCTAATAATAGGATCATACAGTTAATCCACAAATAAAACATAACCACCAATAAAGTACCTATTGACCCATATAATTCGTTATAACGGGCAAAACGTAAAACATATACACTAAACAAATAAGAAGTAAGTATATAGAGAACTGTTGTAAATACAGAACCTATCGAAATAAACGAAACCCGTTTTGTTTCTTTAGCACCAAATTTATACAGAATTGAAGTAGTCATTAAAACAACGAGTAATAAAAAAATACTTCTTGACCATTGTATCAATGTTGAATTTACGTCAAACTTATACATCGCTACTTCTAATACAACGTAAAAAGCTACTGAGAAAATAAGTAAAACTGCTAAGAAGACTGACAATACTAATGCAACTAAATACTGCCTAATAATATTGCGCGATATTGTAATATGGTAAGACGATTCAAACCCTCCAATTATTGCAAAGACTCCATTAGTCATTAAAAAGATAGACAGCAAGAATCCGGAAGATAATAATGAGCGATAACTATTATTCATAATGTCGTGAATAATAGACTCAATGGCTTCAAATGTATTAGGAGGAACTGAATTTTCAATAAACTGCATAAAGTCTAATTGAAAATTATCTAAGGGTATATAAGGTATAAGGTTTAATATAAATAAAGCAAAAGGAAATAAAGCCATAAAGAAACTGAAAGCAATTGAACCTGCCCGATACGAAAAGGCTCCCTTGACAATTCCTACTAAATACAATTCAATAAGATCGTATAAAGAGTAACCTTCTAAAAAAGAAAAGCGTATCTTTTTTAAAAAGCCAACCACTTTATTTAATACAGGTATTTTTTCTATTTTACTTTCAATCTCTCTCGACATCTTTTCGCTTTGCTATAAAAATACAGAATTATACTTTATCAAGAGCAATCTAACTCTCCTTTTTAACCTTGTTTTACAACACCGCTTTTAAACTTAAATCCATATTATATACTGAATGCGTTAGAGCTCCTGAAGAAACATAGTTTACTCCACATAAAGCATATTCTCTAACGGTAGTTTCGTCTATATTACCTGAAGACTCCGTCTGACACTGGTTGCCAATTAATTGTACCGCCTCTCTTGTCATATCATAATCAAAATTATCTAATAAGATACGGTGTACATTGTCACAAGCTAAGATTTGTTTTACCTCATCAATACTTCTTGCTTCAACTATAATTTTAAGGTCTTTCTTATTGTCTTTTAGATATTGATTAGTCTTCTCAATTGCTTGTTTTATTCCCCCTGCAAAGTCTATATGATTATCTTTCAACATAATCATATCGTATAACGCAAAACGGTGGTTCTCTCCTCCTGCAATTTTTACAGCCCATTTTTCAATTGCTCTAATTCCTGGTGTTGTTTTACGAGTATCTAATATCTTCGTTCCTGTACCTTCAAGTAAGTCAACAAAAACACGCGTTTTAGTTGCAATGGCACTCATACGTTGCATTGCATTTAAAACCAAGCGCTCTGCTTTTAAGATCGATTGTGATGATCCCGAAACATATAAGACAATATCTCCCACTTTTACAGAAGTACCGTCTTTCACACATTCTTCTACAATTAATAAAGGGTCAACGTAATTGAATACCATTTTAGCAAAATCAACTCCAGCAATTATACCGTCTTCTTTAACTAACAACTTTGCTTTTCCTGTTGCAGAAGCAGGAATACACGCTAATGAACTGTGATCTCCATCACCTACATCTTCTCTAATTGCATTGCGAATAATAATATCTAACTCTGCTTTAAATTGTTCTACTGAAATCATATCAAAAAAATTTGCGATGCTAAAATAAGAAATGTTTAATGAACTCTCCCTTATCTAACATCGCAAAAAATGAATAATGTTTTTTTACTTATCCGATATGTACGCCAATCATCTTGTAAAATTCTCTAAGAATAGCCGGATGTCCAGGCCAAGCTGGAGAGGTAACTAAGTTTCCGTCTACTACCGCTTTATCAGCATCTATTTCTTTGTAAACACCTCCTGCAACTGTAATATCTGGTCCAACTGCTGGGTAAGCTGTTAAGGTTCTCCCTTTTAAAACATTTGCTGGTGTCAATACTTGAATACCGTGACAAATAGCTGCTACTGGTAAGTTCTTTTCAAAAAAGTATTGCACAAACTCAATTACGCTATGGTTTAATCTGATGTATTCTGACGATCTTCCACCGCAGATATATAATCCTGCATACTCTTCAATCTTCACTTCATCAAAAGACTTGTTAATTACAAAATTATGACCTCTTGATTCAGCATACGTCTGAAAACCTACAAAGTCGTGAATAGCTGTTGCTATAACTTCGTTTTTCTTTTTCCCTGGACATACTACATCTACATTTACTCCTACTGAAAGTAGTGCTTGATAAGGTACCATTACTTCATAATCCTCTACGAAGTCTCCTGCTAACATTAAAACTGTTTTTGCCATAATTATAATTTTTAATATTATTTCTTCTAAGATAAGTCATTATTTAAAACTCCAATGTTATTAAATTGTAAAAAAAAGTAGAAGTTTACCTCATCCATTTTTACTAACTTTATTACTTTAAACACAAAACAAACATTTACTATGAAAACTAAATTCTTAGCTTTTGCCATTTGCTTATTTACGCTTGTTAGCTGTAATCAAAAAGTAACTCCTCCACAAACGGAAACAGTGGACAATTTATATTCAATCGAAGTTCCAGGTACATTAGCTGTTATGGAAGATTTATATCCGGAAGCAGATTTACAATATGGAAATACGTTTAAACAAGTATTTGTGGTTACTGCTCACGAGGCTAAAGATAAAACTGCTTCTTTTGAAGAGTTTACTCAAAAAGCATTGGCTAACTACAATAAAAGACCAAACTACGAAGTAATCAAAGAGGAAGAGGTGCGTATAAATGGTATTGCAGGTAAAATGTACGAGTTAAAAATGGCTCAAGGAACGGATCTGATGTTTATGTTGCAAGTTGTTTTAAATGGTAAAAAAGCAAATTATCAGTTCATTGGTTGGACACAAGCTAATAATCAAGCGGTAGAAACAACGAATTTCATCAATACATTGTCTACTTTTAAAGAGATTGAATAATTCTTTAAATTAAACTGTAATTAATTGACCATGCCCACTAATTGTCGTACCTTTATTGTACTCTTTTAAACAAGAGTAATTATCATTTACACAAATTATTTAATAAAGTTATCATGAAAAGATTAAACACTATTTTGGCATTAGCAATTACAAGTACAATGTTATTTTCTTGTGGAGAAAAAAAAGCTGATAACACTACAACTGCTCCTGAAACTACTACTGAGGCACCAGCTGAAGCAGAAGAAGTTCAAGGTGTACAAATTACAATTACAGCTGATGATGCTATGAAATTCAGCCAAAATGAAATCCGTGTTCCTGTTGGAGAAAAAGTTACCTTAACTTTAAAACACATTGGAAAAATGGACAAAGCTATTATGGGACACAACTGGGTACTATTAAAACCAGGTACTGAATTAGCAGCATTTGCTGAAGAAGCTGCTAAAGCTACTGAAACAGATTATATCCCTGCTGAAGGAAAAGAAAACATTGTTGCTCACACTAAAACATTAGGTGGTGGACAATCTGATACAATTGAATTCACAATTACTGAAGCTGGTACTTATGATTTCTTATGTTCATTCCCTGCTCACTTCGCTTTGATGCAAGGAAAATTAATTGCTGAATAGTCAATCTCTATACAAAGCATATATGAAACAGGTTACTTCGGTAACCTGTTTTTTTTTGTTTTATTACGTCAAAAAGTACTATTTCATATAACAATCTCTATTCTCTACTACTTGTCATTAGTCTAAATAAGCTTTTTACACATCGCTAATTTATGGTCAAGAACACTAAGCATATCACATTTAAATAAGCCAAAAAACATCAAAATCTCACTTATCTACTTTTTTCATAATCAATCTCATTTAACCATCTTTATTAATATAAATGGAAACACTTCATTTTAAGAAGCTTATTTTTCTGATACATTGTTTCTTATCTGTAAGAATTGTACATTTGAACTAATTAAAATAAGCATTAAAATGAAAAAAATCGTATTATCATTAGCTGTTATAGCTACAATGACTCTTGCGTCTTGTGGTAACAAAAACGCAGATAAAGTAACAACTACTACTGAACAAGAAGTTGCAACTGAAAAAGGAGAAAAATTCAACGTAAACCTTACTGATAGTTATGTAACTTGGAAAGTTGGACACAAAGGTGGATTAGACCCAAGATTTGGTAAAATCTCTCTTCAATCTGGAGATATTGCTGTTGATGCTTCTGGTTTAAACGCTGGTAACTACGTAATGGATATGAATACAATTGCTGTAGATAGAGAATCTGTAAGCAAAGATGAAGATGTTGCTAAATTAGAAGGACACTTAAAAAATGCTGACTTCTTTGACGTAGAAAAATACCCTACTGTTGCATTTGCAATCACTAAAGTAGAAGATTTTGATGCTTCTAAAAATGAAAGCAAAATTGAAGGAGCTAACAAATTAGTAAGCGGAAACTTAACTATTTTAGACAACACTGTAAACATTACTTTCCCTGCTAAAGTAACTATCGCTGATGGTAAAACTACTGTTGAAGCTAACTTCGTAGCACAACGTACTGATTGGGGTATCAAATTCGGTACTACTGATAAAACTGGTGCTGCTATTAGTCCTGCTGAATGGGGAATTAGCCAAGATATGGAAATTGGAATTCACTTAGTAGCTGATAAAGTGACTGAATAATTTTTCAATTATACAATTTTTAGATAGAGCCACTCACATCGAGTGGCTTTTTCTTTTGCTATTCTCTCATAGAATACTGACCTTGTTTTAAAAGAAATAAGTAACTTTGTAGTTATTACATAAAAGGATTAAACAATTTTATAGTTTTTTCAATAAAACTAAAAGCAATAGAAATAAGATTATGAAACATTTTGATATAGTGATAGTAGGTGGAGGTCCAATAGGGATAGCTTGCGGACTAGAAGCAAAAAAACAAGGGTTATCACACCTGATTGTTGAAAAAGGCTGTTTAGTTAATTCACTATATAATTATCCTGCTAATATGCAGTTCTTCTCTTCTTCTGAATTATTAGAATTAGATAACATTCCTTTTATTAGTATTGAAAAGAAGCCTCGTCGTAATGAAGCTTTAGAATACTACAGAAGAGTTGCTTCTTCTAATGAATTAAACCTTCACTTATTTGAACAAGTGTTAAGTGCTGACAAAAATAGCGAAGGTCAATTTGAGGTAAAAACATCAAAAGATACTTACTTAGCTTCAAACGTTATTGTAGCTACAGGTTTCTACGACTTACCTAACAAATTGAATATTCCAGGTGAAGACTTACCTAAGCTTACACATTACTATAAGGACCCTCACTTCTACGCGAATATGAATGTCGTTGTTGTTGGGGCAAGTAACTCGTCTGTTGATGCTGCATTAGAATGCTATAGAAAAGGCGCTAAGGTTACAATGGTAATTAGAGATAAAGAGATAAGTTCTCACGTAAAATACTGGGTTAAACCAGATATTGAAAATAGAATTGCAGAAGGAAGTATCAAAGCTTTATTTGAAAGCAACTTAACTTCTATTCAACCTAACTCGGTAACAGTTCAAACTCCTGAAGGAGAAGTTGAACTTGACAACGACTTCGTTTTAGCATTAACGGGGTACCGTCCGAATTTTGACTTTTTAAATCAATTGGGAGTAGAAATTGCAGATACGCAAGATAAAACTCCTATATACAATACAGAAACTATGGAAACGAATGTACCTAATTTATATTTGGCAGGTGTAGTATGTGGTGGACTAAACACGCACACTTGGTTTATAGAAAATTCTCGAATTCACGCTGTTTCTATTCTTACACACATCATCTCGAAATATCGATATCGTCGATATTAGGACTTGCATTCCTTACAAATCCCTTTGGCTACAACTTCTATATCATCTAACTGAAAATCTTGTGGTATCTCAATTTTAGGTATAGAAACTTGTGTTAGACAAATTGTCTTTTTGCATTTATTACAAACAAAATGTAAATGAGTATCGTGGTGTTTATCTTCATCACATCCCTGAGAACATAATGCATATTGAGTAACGTTATTTGTAGTAATACTGTGGAGTAATCCTTTGCTTTCAAACGTTTTTACTGTACGATAAATAGTTACTCGATCAGATTGGTCGAAACTTGCTTCGATATCTGCCAATGACACTGCTCCGTCTTGTTGTTTTAAATATTTTAAAACTAATAACCGCATTGCAGTAGGCTTTATCTTTTTTTCCACCAATATGTTTTCTAATGTATTCATACCTCACATTTTTATATAAGCAAATATAAACAATGTTTATCCGAGAATAAACCTCATCATCTTTAGGTGTAAAAACACCTATTCTTAGCCAATTCCCCCAACATTAATTAAAGAAAATAAACAACTATTAGTATTATTATAAAAAATAAAAACATATATTTATTTTTTCACAATACTATAAACTAAAACATAACAAAAAGTGAATAGTAAAATTATTGGAAGTATCCTAATCATTGCTGGTACGGCAATTGGAGGTGGAATGTTAGCAATGCCAATTATCTCGTCGGGAGTTGGCTTTCCTGGTATAACGTTAATTATGGTTTTAATATGGTTGGCTATGTGCTATACCGCAATTTTATTAGTTGAAACTTACCGATATAATAATCCTGATGACGGATTGAGCACAATGACTTACAAATATTTAGGTAAGGCAGGTTCTATTGTTACAGGTATAAGTATGCTTACGTTAATGTTTGCTTTGGTTAGTGCGTATATAGCTGGCGGTAGCGATATTTTACGACTTAACCTTAGCAAATGGTTAGATATTGAGCTAACTCCACAAGTAACAGCTTTAATCTTCACTGTCCTTTTTGGGGGTATTGTTGCCTTAGGTGCTCGTGTGGTTGATTTTGCTACGAAATGGTTATTCTTAATCAAATTAGGGTTTCTATTGATCATTGTACTAATTATGTTTGGGTATATCCAAATTGAAAACTTATTGCAATTACCAATGGAAAGAGCCTTAGTATTCTCTTCTATTCCTGTTATATTCACTTCTTTTGGTTTTCACATCGTAGTGCCAAGTTTAGTGAAATACTTAGATGGAAATCTAAAGGACTTAAAGAAAGCTTTTGTTTATGGTAGTTTATTGCCTTTGATTGTTTACATCATCTGGCAGTCGTCAATCTTAGGAAGTATAAATCCACAAGTATTCTTTGACATCATACAAGAAAACAAAGGTTTAGAAGGAATGATTAAAGCTGTTAGTACAGTTTCTCAATCAAACTGGCTACAAATACCAATTAACGTATTTACTGCAGCAGCTATATTAACCTCTTTTTTAGGTGTTGCCCTTGCCTTATTTGACTATATTAAAGATTTAGCAAAGAAAAAATCATTTTCTAAGCGCCCTTTTATAATTTATCTAATTACTTTTATTCCCCCTCTACTTTTTGCATTATACTACCCAAAAGGATTTGTTGTTGCTTTAAGTTATGCTGCAATATCAGTAGTAATTACATCGCTTTTTATACCAATTTTAATGTATATCAAAGTAAAACAAGAAAGAAAAGAGAAAATCTCTTTCTTTCAAAAGATAGCTTTCACATTAATAATGGCATTTGGAGTAGCTATTTTAATTATTCAAACATTAATGACAATGGGAAAACTCCCAATATTAGACTAATGAAAATAAAACACACAGTTCAACTCAATTTAATTTAAAAAAGAAAAAATAATGCAAAGAATTATCGGAAGTATCCTTATTGTAGCAGGGACTACAATTGGAGCAGGAATGTTAGCAATGCCAATTATATCAGCAAATGTAGGTTTTAGCTTTATGGCTTTAATCTTATTCTGTATCTGGTTTGCTATGTTTTATACTTCTATACTTCTTGTTGACGTATATAAATATAATTCGCCTAATGACGGATTAAATACTCTTACTATAAAGTATCTTGGTAAACCAGGTGCTATTGTTACAGCAATTAGTATGCTAACCTTAATGTATGCTCTAGTGAGTGCATATATCACTGGAGGGGGAGAAATACTTAGAACAAACTTAGAACTGTGGTTAGAAAGAGAAATATCTCCTCAAATTACAGCTGTATTGTTTGCTGTTATGTTTGGTGGTATTATCGCGTTTGGAACAAGAATAGTTGATATAAGTACAAAGATTGTATTTAGTATTAAACTACTTTTTTTATGTGTTGTAATCGGTTTATTACTGCCTAAAATTGAGGCAGCTCACTTAGCGTTTACACCTACAACTGCTTTGCCTGTATTAGCAACAATACCTGTTGTATTTACCAGTTTTGGTTTTTATGTTGTTATTCCGAGTTTAGTAAAATACTTAGATGGTAACTTAAAACAATTAAAATGGGTGTTCTTTATCGGAAGTATTATTCCATTGGTGTTGTACTTAATTTGGGAACTTACAATTTTAGGAAATATCGAAAGCAGTGCTTTTAATGTTATTTTACAAGAGAACTCTGGACTTGAGGGATTACTAAAAGCAATTCGAAAAATACAAGACTCAAGTGTGATTAAAGTTGCTTTCAACATATTTGCAGCTGCAGCTATTCTAACCTCTTTCTGGGGAGTAGCACTTTCTTTAAGTGATTACATCAAAGATTTAGGAAAAAATAGACCAATGGTAAACCATAGTGTATCGGCAACTTTATTGACTTTTATACCGCCTTTAATGTTTGCACTTTTCTACCCTGACGGATTTATTATTGCTTTAGGATATGCTTCGGTTTCTTTAGTAATCTTAGCCTTAGTGATGCCAATGTTAATGCTTAAAAAAGCACAGCAACAAGCAGGCGAACAACAACCAGTTTTACAAAAGATTGCTTTTGTCTTCTTATGGGGGTTATCTGCTTTGATTATTGTGCTTCAAGGATTAATGGTAGCTAAAATATTACCCGCGTATTAGTAAAATATATACACTGTGATGAACCGACTTAATCTACATTAAGAAATTTGTAGTTTAAGTCGGTTTTTTATTTATAAACCACACGATACCAATACCTTTACTATTATTAATTAAAAACAGTACAGTATGAAAAGTATCATTTTAATAGGAGCAACGGGATATGTGGGACAAGCTTTGTTAGCTGAATTCAAAGAGAGAGGTTTTCAAGTCAATGCAATTGCTCGAAATACGCAAAACATTCCGAGTACTCGATTAATTACGCCAATCGAAATGGATGTAACTAAAGATCATCAATTAGAAAATATCCTAAAAGAGGGAGATATTGTAGTTAGTGCTTTCAACGCTGGATGGACAAATCCAAACTTATATGCCGATTTTACAAAAGGTGTGAATGCTATTCACCAAGCTGTAAAAAATTCAAATGCAGAGCGATTAATCGTAATTGGAGGGGCTGGTACTTTATATGTAAAACCAAATTTACAATTAGTAGATACTCCTGAATTCCCTGCAGCTATCAAACCAGGCGCTACAGCAGTACGTGATTATTTCCAAAATACCTTATCCAAAGAAACAGCATTCAAATGGACGTACTTTAGCCCTGCTATTGAAATGAACCCAGGAAATCCCGGAGAGAGAACTGGTCATTATAGATTAGGGGTAAACAGTCCTGTATTTGATTGTGAAAGCAGAAGTAGAATCTCCGTTGAAGATGTAGCGGTAGCTATTGCAGACGAAATAACAACGCCTCAATTTATAAACAGACAATTTACGATTGGATACTAAAACAGAAAAGGAGCTCAATGAGCTCCTTTTATTTTCTATAACTATACCTCTTTTGAAATAATATAACGCACTACGTGCTCTGCTGAATGCAATCCAAATAAGGCAGGCATCCAACTATTTGTACCAAAAAACGACTTTTTAAAGTTCTTTCCGTCTGTCATTTTTAAGCTACTCTCATCTGGTTTCTCTGTTGAAAAAACTGCTTTTACGCCTGATGAAATGCCTTCTTTTTTCAAACGCTTGCGGATTTGTTTTGCTAACGGACAAACATCTGTTTTAGCTATATCTTTAATCACAATTTTATTCGCTTGCATTTTACCACCTGCTCCCATATTGCTGATTACTTTTACTTTCTTACGCTTAGCTGCTAAAATCAAATTTACTTTTGGCGTTACACTGTCAATACAATCCAACACATAGTCAAAATCTTCTGTTACGATTTCGTGTGCTCTTTCTGGAGAGATAAACTCTTCTATACGTGTTAAGTTCAATGCAGGATTAATATCCATCAATCTATCTCCTACTACTTGTACTTTTGGCATTCCTACTGTAGAGTGCAATGCTGGCAACTGTCTATTTATATTAGTAATATCAACAGTATCTCCATCTACAATTGTCATTGTTCCTACTCCTGCTCTTGCTAAAAACTCAGCAGCAAATGAACCAACTCCTCCTAATCCTACAACTAACACTTTTGCATTTTGTAGTTTTTGTAATCCTTCTTCCTTAAACAGTAATTCTGCTCTTTCTTGCCAAACCGCCATCTATTATTAACGTTTTAATCAGCTTAACGCTGTAATTATATACTAAATATCTCTCTAAAATTTGCTTCTATTTGTGCTTCAATACCTGGCGCTACTTCCATTGCTTTATGATAAACAGCTTCTATACTTACGTCTTTTACATCATCGGTTTCTAAAAACACCTTGTCTTTAGGCATTGCTTGAAATACCTCAACTAATGCAGGTTTGCTTAATAAGGCTTTGCCAAATGATAGATAAAAACCATTCTTGATTAAGCTATCTGCTACTTGTTTGTTCTTATTAAACCCGTGAACAATCATTGGTACAGAAATATGCAACTCTTTTTTTAAAGCAATAACTTCTTGATAGGCTGAAACAAGGTGCAAAATTACTGCTTTTTTGTACTTTTCTGCAAGTAGTAATTGCGCAGAAAACACTTTTATTTGCAATTCTAACGGAATTGCTATCTTTTTATCTAAACCACACTCTCCTATTGCTAAGCAGTTTGCTTGTAATAATTGTTCTTCTAAAACAGTTAATTCCTTCTGCCAACTCATTTCTTCTATGTACCACGGATGTATTCCTACAGAGTAATGAGGAACTGCAGTATTTACTTGCATAGGGTATTGATTTACTATTTCAATTCCTTCAAATAAATTAGTGGTATGATGTGTATGTAAGTTGATTTTCATTAATGCGAATATAAAAAAATGCCTCTAAAAAGAAATACTCTTTAGAGGCATAAGTTTTAAAACAACAAGTTGTTTCTATTATTTCAATCCAGCTAAGCTGTGTTCAATAGTGGCAATCTTAGCTAAAGCATCTGCTTCTTTCTTTTTCTCGTTATCAACAACTTGAGCAGGAGCACCACTAACGAATTTCTCATTAGATAATTTTCCTTGTACTGATTTCAAGAAACCTTTTAAGTATTTCAACTCTTCTTCCAATTTAGCTACTTCTTCTTCTAAATTCACACTTCCTGTAACTGGAATAAAGTACTCATTAGAATTAACACGGTAAGACAATGCACCACTTACTTGCTCTGTTACATATTCAATAACCTCAACGTTTCCTAATTTAGAAATGATAGTATCAAAATAAGTTGAAGCCTTTTCGTTGTTTATTACTTTTAAGTCGATAGTCTCTTTAAAAGAAATATTCTTGTCTTTACGAATTGTTCTAATACCAGCGATAACCTCAGTAGCAAACTCAAACTCTTTAATCAAGTTTTCGTCAAACTCTTTAATTGCAGGCCAAGCAGATACTACTAATGCATCTTCTGCTGTACGCTCGCTGATGTGTTGCCAAATTTCTTCTGATAAGAAAGGCATAAATGGATGTAACAACTTCAAGTTAGCTTCTAACAATTCAATTGTTTTATTGAATGTTTTAGCATCAATTGGTTGTTGGTATCCTGGTTTAATCATTTCTAAGAACCAAGAACAGAAATCATCCCATACCAATTTATAGATAGCCATTAAAGCATCTGAAATTCTGTATTTTTCAAAGTGGTCTTCAATCTCCACTAATGTTTTTTGCAATTTAGCTTCGTACCACGCTAAAGAAACTTTAGCTGATTCTGGTTGCTCTAATGTTTCAGAAACTTCCCATCCTTTTACTAAACGGAATGCGTTCCATACTTTGTTTGTAAATGCTTTACCTTGGTTACAAAGTTCTTCGTCAAACAAGATATCATTTCCTGCAGCAGCAGATAACAATAATCCTACACGAACACCATCAGCACCAAACTTCTCAATTAATCCTAATGCATCTGGAGAGTTTCCTAATGATTTAGACATCTTACGACGTTGAGCATCTCTTACAATACCTGTGAAGTACACATTAGTAAATGGTTTTTTACCAGTATATTCATATCCAGCCATAATCATACGAGCAACCCAGAAGAAGATAATATCCGGTCCTGTTACTAAATCATTTGTAGGATAATAGTAATTGAACTCATCATTCTCTGGTTTAGAAACTCCATTGAATACTGCCATTGGCCATAACCAAGAAGAGAACCAAGTATCTAAAGCATCGTCATCTTGTTTTAAATCAGCAACAGTTAATGCAGCATTACCTGATTTAGTTTTTGCTAATTCAACTGCTTGTTCAATTGTTTCAGCCACAACGAAATCTTCTTTTCCAGCTCCGTAATAGAAAGCAGGAATTTGGTGTCCCCACCACAACTGACGAGAGATATTCCAATCGCGGATGTTCTCTAACCAGCTTCTGTATGTATTGTTATAACGACTTGGGTATAACTTTACGTCTTCTGTTTCCATAACAGCAGCTAAAGCAGGTTTAGCTAATTCTTCCATTTTCAAGAACCATTGGTCTGAAAGTCTTGGTTCGATAACTGCTTTTGTACGCTCAGATGTACCAACGTTATTGATATAATTTTCTACTTTGTCTAACGCACCAATAGAAGCTAATTCGTCTTCAATCTCTTTACGTACAACAAAACGGTCTTTCCCTTTATAATGTAAACCTAAATCGTTTAAAGTAGCATCTTCATTAAAGATATCAATGATCTCTAAATTGTGTCTTTCTCCTAAATCTTTATCGTTTACATCGTGTGCAGGAGTTACTTTTAAACATCCTGTTCCGAATTCCATATCAACGTATTCGTCAAAAATAATTGGAATAACACGGTTACAAATTGGAACGATAGCTTTCTTTCCTTTTAAATGAGTATAACGCTCATCATTTGGGTTAATACAGATAGCCGAATCCCCTAAGATTGTTTCAGGACGAGTAGTTGCAATAACTAAATAATCCTCAGAACCTTCAATTTGGTATTTTAAGTGGTACAATTTACCTTGGCGTTCTTCATAGATAACCTCTTCATCAGAAAGCGTAGTTTTAGCTTCTGGATCCCAGTTAACCATTCTGTACCCTCTATAAATCAACCCTTTGTTATATAAATCAACAAAAGACTTAATCACTTGTTCTGACATCTCAGGATCCATTGTAAACTTCGTACGGTCCCAATCACAAGAACAACCTAATTTTTTTAGTTGCTCTAAAATTACTCCACCATACTCTTCAGTCCAATCCCAAGCGTGTACTAAAAACTCTTCGCGTGTTAAATCGTTCTTATTGATTCCCTGCTCTTTCAATTTAGCGACGACTTTAGCTTCAGTAGCGATAGAAGCGTGATCCGTTCCTGGTACCCAACAAGCGTTAAGCCCTTTTAAACGTGCACGACGAATTAATACATCTTGAATTGTATTGTTTAACATATGCCCCATATGTAATACTCCAGTCACGTTTGGTGGCGGAATTACAATTGTGTAAGGCTCTCTATGATCAGGTGTTGAATGAAAATACTTATTTTCCATCCAGTACTGATACCACTTTTGCTCTACTTGCTTAGCGTCGAATTGTGCAGGTATTGTCATTATACTATTAATTTTACTTGTTTTTAACTTTTTTTTAATGCTAAAGCAATATAAATCATATATTGCATTGCATTTAAATAAAAGATACATATTTTTTTTTACGTATCTTTGTAGTATGCAAAAATAGTGGATTACAAATCAATTACAAAAAATTACTTTCTTAGATTGAAAGTATAATTAACTTGTTTGTTTTCCGAAAATTTATAAATTTACATAACACGAAAATAATAGACAATGAAAAAAATGTTAGCATTATTAGTTTTGGTATTGACAAGTGCAATTACATTCGCACAAAACGGACCAAAAATCGAGTTTAAAGCAGAGAATAACACAATTGACTACGGAACTGTTGTAAAAGGTAAAGACAGCGGTGTTAGAACTTTTGAGTTCACTAACATTGGAGACGAGCCTCTTATCATTACGGCTGTACGCTCTACTTGTGGATGTACTGTGCCTTCTAAACCAGAAGAACCAGTATTACCAGGACAAAAAGGAAAAATTGATATTAAATACAATATGGCTCCTGGAAAAATTAGTAGAACAATCACTGTTGAATCTAATGCAACGAACTACATTAATGGTGTAGTAGCTTTAAGAATTAAAGGTGAGGTTGTAACAAACTAAGCACAGAGTAAACAAGTATAAAAAGAGGACTTATCGCAATGATAAGTCCTCTTTCTTTTTTAACCGCTTTGAACAGATAGTACTTCTACTATAAAGTTTAAGTACAACAAAAAAGGGACTACCTCATCTATTGAAGTAGTCCCTTTATAGTTTATGTCGTATTCTTTTTATTGTTTAAAGAAAATATTATTTGCAATTGCCTTTTCTAAATTCTTAACTTCCTTAACCTGAACTTTAGATTCAAATCCACGTATATGCTTTGTATGGTGAATATCAGAACCAACAAAATCGATCATATCGTTGTTCAACAAATAATTGGCAGCCTCTAACACGTGTCCTCCATAATATCCTGTTGTCGATAATAAGTTCATCTGAAACTGACAACCAGACTTTTTCAACTTCTTATACATCTCTAAGTTTCCGTGATAAAAGTTGTAACGCTCAGGGTGAGCCAAAACAATATTATATCCGTTTGACTTTAAATGAAATAAAATATCCATTAACTGAATAGGTGGATTTACATAAGACATTTCAACAAGAACATAATTATCTTTTAATGTAAGCAGTTTTTCTGTTTCAATTCGCTTCAAAAAACTCTCATCCATCATATATTCAGATGCCACTCTTAGCTTTAGAGACTCTGCCTCACTTGCTAAAACTGTTTTAACCTCATCATACTTAGCTAATATTCCTTCTTTGGTGTTATCCCAAACTAATGGTGTTGTATGCGGTGTAGTAATTGCCTGATCAAATCCTAAAGATTTCATCGCACTAATTATAGTTTTTGTGTCCTCCTGTGTCTGTGCCCCATCGTCAATACCAAACATCAAATGCGAGTGAATATCAACAAAGTTATTTGGAATAAGGTCTTTTAAAACAGGTTTTGATTTAAAAAATGAAAACATAGCTCTTTTCTTTTATTTACAATTTTATTTAGCCATTACCCAACTTCTACTGCTTCTCATATCGATAGCTAAACTAACAACGGTTAAGAAGAAAAGTGGTAAGGTAACTATTAGTTTCTCACTTGATAAGTTTAAAACTACATACAAAAATAAGGAAACAAATAGTAACATTTGTACAATCTTCAAAATGATATACTTTCTTCTAACAAATGGAAGCACCAAAAATAATGGACTACATAGTAAAATGGTATTATTACTTAAAAGCTCTGAATGCAAAGAGTAAAAGCCTACTGCGAAGAAGAAAATACCTAATATCCCCATTAGAATGAAATAAGCATTCCTAACCATTTGAAACGTATTCAAATATGTTAGCAGTAAAACAATTGCACTAAATAGCCAAATTGTATTCCACCACACACCATTATTCTTTGCGTTATTGTTGTCCTCTAAAACTGTAAAAGTTTCCTTTACCAATGGTTTGCCATCAATTGTAGTTTCTGCAATCCCCTTCATCAACTTATCTGGTAAAAACAATAAACTTGACTTTTGGTCTACCTTTGAGCCAAAAATAAGGTTGATACCTAATAACTCAAAATATCTACTCTTTAAGTAAGTATTCAAAATAGTTCGATATTCTTCGCGATTTCCCTCAATATCTGTATTCAACGGCTTAGAAAGATTATGGTTTAAAATATCTCCTACTTTAGTTGTACAGTTTTGGTCAATAAACTTATATACGTAATATTTATTCTCCTCTTTCAAAGAATTGTTTAACTCTTCCCAGATAGCTTGTTTTTGTTCTTGTGATAAATTAAGCACTTGTTCATAAACAGCGCGATTATCATAGTAATACCCTACTAAAAAATTCTTGTACGTAGAATAATCAGCAAAGTAAAGTAAATCCCCTTTTACAAACTTTCCGTAGAAGTTGGGTGTTGAAAAATCAAACATTCCGTAGTTATACACCCTGTCAATTCCTTCCATCGGGTCATTTACTCTAATAGCAGTATGCCCAAACAAAGAATACAGTTCATCACCTACTCCACAAGTTAGCACCGTTATCTCTGCTCTATCAGAAAGTACTCGCTCATTTGCAAAAACAACTTGTCCTATCCAAAAAAACAAAAACAAGTACAGTATATTTTTCATTATTAATCTAATTTATTGTGTAAAAATAGTGTTTATCTATCGTTTTTAATCGACTTTACGAATCTACAAATAAGAAAAAACAAACAAATCCTTTTTTACAAAAAAACAACACTATCAAAAGAACGAATACTTTCTATTTAAGTATTCGTTCATACAGCATACCTCCTCTTTAATTATATCGCTTAAATAAATTCATAAGTATATGCTAACTGTTTTGACCCCTATAAACCTAGAGTATTTTTAATTTTTTAAAGTGTAATGTTTTAGGCTGCTTTTTTTCTGTTTAAAATCAAGTGTTTGTCCTT
>NZ_FNDQ01000027.1 GCF_900099675.1 Myroides phaeus | reverse complement strand
TAGAATGATGTATAGAGGTGTAAGAGATAAGTCATTTTTCCTGTTTAGATTGACGAAACTTTTTGCTTAGTCCCCAACTTTTGCACCTGATCCAGTGTTTCAATTATAATAGTCTTTTCGAATACCTTTCTATTTGCGCCTTTACTGGATTAAGCCTATAGATTTTGTTTATGTCTAAAGTTTAGCTAATCAAAAAAAGAAGAAGAACTTAAATATAAACGTTAGAAACTAAATATGAACAACACGGTTCTATAAGAAATAAAATAAATGCATATTCAAAATTTAAAGCATTGGCTTTTACGTGCGATAAAGTACATATCAAAGTGTAGTTTTAAACGCACTATGTTCGAGACATCTACCACATAAGTACCACAGAGGCTCGGAAAAAGGGACTATTTCTCGAAGATGTGTGGTACTTGTGTGGTGTTTGTGTGGAATATGTATAAAAGAAGCTTGTAGTGATAATACTTTAAAGGCTGTTCTTTTAGTTAATAGGCGTATTAAATAACAATTATTAGCCAGGTCTGCTCATTTTCTATAGATACTACTAAAATAGGTTATTGGTTTAATACCATTTTGAAGATATTTCTTTTTTGATAGCTTAAATTCCTTGCTTTCTGTTCCTAAATTGTGGAAATATAAATTATCTTTGCTTCTTAATAAATTGAAAAAAATGACATTAAATCAGATTTTAACTCCGCAGATTGAAAAGGCAGTTCAACAATTATACGGGGTAACCGTTGAAAAAGTTGAGTACCAAGCAACAAGAAAAGAGTTCGAAGGCGATATTACAGTAGTTATTTTCCCTTTTTTAAGACAGATTAAAGGGAATCCAGTAGAAATAGGTACTAAAATTGGTGAATATTTAGTAGAGAATACGAACGTAATTGAACGGTTTAA
This sequence comes from Myroides phaeus, assembly GCF_900099675.1. Taxonomy (GTDB): domain Bacteria; phylum Bacteroidota; class Bacteroidia; order Flavobacteriales; family Flavobacteriaceae; genus Flavobacterium; species Flavobacterium phaeum. Next base: position 33,041 of record NZ_FNDQ01000027.1, on the reverse strand, counting down.
TGTAGTTAAAGGATTTTTGAACTTAGTTGTTTCAGATAGTTACTATATTTCATTTTTTAACGGTATTCGAAATGTAGAACACTTCGGGTATGTTGAACCAAAAGAAGGAGATAAATCAGTATTGGTAGAGTATTCTTCTCCAAATACAAACAAACCTTTGCACTTAGGACACGTTAGAAATAACTTATTAGGATACTCTGTAGCTGAAATTTTAAAAGCTTCAGGTAAGAAAGTATTCAAAACACAAATTATTAATGATAGAGGAATCCATATTTGTAAGTCTATGTTGGCTTGGCAAAAATATGGTAATGGAGAGACTCCTGAGTCAACTGGACTTAAAGGAGATAAATTAGTAGGAAATTACTACGTTAAATTTGACGTTGAATACAAAGCTCAAATCAAGGAATTGATGGAGCAAGGTATGTCTGAAGATGATGCTAAAAAAGAAGCGCCAATTATTAAAGAAGCAAAACAAATGCTTGTGGATTGGGAGGCAAATAAACCTGAAGTTATTGATTTATGGAATATGATGAATCAATGGGTTTATGATGGATTTGCTGTTTCTTACAAAAATTTAGGTGTTGATTTCGACAAAAACTACTTTGAAAGTGATACTTATTTATTAGGTAAAGACGTTGTCGAGAAAGGATTAGAGCAGGGTGTTTTCTATAAAAAAGAAGATAATTCTGTTTGGATTGATCTTTCTGACGAAGGATTAGATGAAAAGCTTGTATTAAGAGGTGATGGTACTTCTGTTTATATGACGCAAGATATTGGTACTGCTATCCAACGTGTAAAAGACTTTGGAGATGTAGGTGGTATGGTTTATACTGTAGGTAATGAACAAGATTATCACTTTAAAGTATTATTCTTAATCTTAAAACGTTTAGGTTTTGATTGGGCTGAAAGCTTATATCACTTATCATACGGAATGGTTGATTTACCTTCAGGAAAAATGAAGAGTAGAGAAGGGACTGTTGTAGATGCTGATGATTTGATGGATGAGATGACGAATACAGCTAAAACTATCTCTGAAGAGTTAGGTAAATTAGATGGGTATTCTGAAGAAGAGAAAAGTGTATTGTTTAATACAATTGGATTAGGAGCTCTTAAATATTATATTTTAAAAGTAGATCCTAAGAAACGTATTTTGTTTAACCCAGAAGAATCGGTTGATTTTGCAGGGAATACAGGGCCGTTTATCCAATATACATATGCACGTATCCAATCTATTTTACGTAAAGCAGATTTCGATTGTACACAAGAGATTACGGATATCATTTTAGATCCAAAAGAAAAAGAATTATTGAAGTTGTTAGAAGAATTCCCAGTGGTAATTCAGGATGCAGCGCGTACGTATAGTCCAGCTTTAATAGCAAATTATGTTTACGAGTTAGTTAGAGAGTACAACTCTTTCTATCAGACGGTTTCTATCTTAGGAGAAGAAAATATGACTTTAAAGGTATTTAGAGTTCAATTGTCTCAAAAAGTAGGTTTGGTGATTAACGATGCATTTGCATTGTTAGGAATCGCTGTGCCTGAGCGTATGTAATTTTTATGTTTCTGTGAAAGTAGAAAAATCATATATATTTCAGTCACTTGCCATTATAGTAATGGCAAGTGGCTTTTTTTTGTTTTTTAAGGGAAATTTGCCAAAGAAGTTATTCAGTGAAGAACCTATAAAAACAAGTAATATTGTTGTGGATAGTTTAATGCTTGAGGCTATTCAGAATGTTGAAGGAGGTACAGGAATTGTTGATTCAAAAGTGAAGAAGGATTCTGTAGTTAAATTTGACGAAAGCGTTGTCTATGTAACTGAAGAGGATATCTTGAGTAATGAAGATGTAAATTCATTCAAGGGAATGGCATATTTAGAGTCTTTCTTTGCAAGACTATATGCTGTAGAGCAAGCACAAGGAAAGAGAGTGCGTATTGCCTATTACGGAGATTCGATGACAGATGGAGATTTGATTGTGCAAGATCTTAGAAAAAACTATCAAAGTAAGTACGGGGGTAGTGGAGTAGGATATGTATCGATTATGTCAGAATCTGCACAATCTCGTCAGTCTGTAATACACCGATATTCAAACAACTGGAAAATGCAATCGTACTTGAATGTGAAAAGACCACAAAAACCATTCGGTGTGTCTGGTCAAGTATATTTTGTGAAAGATAGTATACGTCCAACGTGGGTAAGTTATCAAGCGGGGAATATTAAGAATATGACCTCATTAAATAGTCCTACTTTATATTATGGAGCTTCTAATAATAAGAGAGGTGAAGTACTCGTTATCATTGGTAAGGATACGATTACTAAAAAGTTGAGCATCAACTCAGAATTAAATAAGCTTAAAATTGCAGATGGTTCTGTTAAACAAGTGAAACTGATGTTTAAGCACGCAGATTCTATTCCTATTTACGGAATGGACTTCAGTGCAAATTCAGGAGTGCAAGTAGATAACTTCTCAAGTAGAGGTAACTCTGGTTTGCCTTTGTCTTTGTTTAAAGTTAGCTTGATGCAGAAGTATCAGAATAATTTGGACTATAGCTTAATTATTTTACACTATGGAGCGAATGTTTTAAACTACGGTTCACTGAACTATTCTTGGTACACAAAACAGATGAACAAGGTAGTAGCGCATTTAAAACAAAGTTTTCCTAAAGCTAATATTTTGGTTATTTCAACCGCTGATAAGTCAACTAAGTACGAAACAGAGATGAGAACGGATTCTGCCGTTGTTCCATTAATGAAGGCTCAAAGAGCTTATGCAATGGAAGCTCACGCTGGTTTCTTTAACTTATATCAAGCGATGGGTGGCTCTGGTTCTATGATTAAATGGGTAGAGGAAGCGCCAACAAAAGCAAATAAAGATTATACGCACTTCAACCATAGAGGGGCTCAAGTTATTGCTCAAATGATTTTTAAGCAACTTGAGGAAGGCTATGAGGATTACAAGAAGAAAAACGGAAATAAAACAACTACATCACCAGTGAAAACAGAAACTGCTCAAGGGAGTGATGTAGAGAAAAACACTAATAAAGAGCAACAGCACTTAGGAAATGAGTAAAAATAGAATTGCTATATTTTTAGTAAGTCTTTTTTGTGGTTTCAATTTATTTGCACAGGATCAAGCTCCTACTTTAACAGACAATAGTGAGGTAGTCGATTCTGACAGCAATAATGGAATAATCAAAAACAAGGTTTACTATCCAGAACAACTAAACTCTTTTTTTACAAAACTTGAAATGTTAAAAGGGAGTAAGAATAAAAAAGTGAACATAGTTCATATTGGGGACTCACATATTCAAGCTGATTTTTTCAGTGGACGTATGAGATCGCTGCTTCAAGATAAATTTGGAAACGGGGGATTGGGTTTTGCCTTTCCTTATAAATTAGCCAAGACAAACGGAAATTCTTTAGTACGATATTCTTCTAATGCAGAATGGTCGAGTTATAGAAATATCTTTCCTGTAAAAGGAGCTAATGTCGGATTGAGTGGTATTGCTCTTTCAACTGAAAACAAAGACCTTGTAATTGAGCTTAGTGTTCGCGATGCAAGTTATGGGTTTTCCCGTATGAAAGTATTTACACCCAAGAATGACGAGTCTTTGAAAGTAGGAACAACTCGAGAGAAGGTGTTTTTAGAATCATCTGCTCCTAAAAAGATATCACACCAAATTAAGAGCGGTGAGTCTTTATCGAGTATAGCGAGAAAATACAACACTACTATTCCTGAAATTAAAAAGGCAAATAGTATGAAAAACAATGTTATTCACGCAGGGAAAAAATTGAGTATTCCTACAAAAGAAAGAGAAGCTGTATCTGTTTCTAAAAGTGTGTTTAACGAACTATCTGGAAAGAAAGAAGACGTTTTTCATACATTTGAATTAGGGCAAGAGTTAGACCGTATTTACTTCTATTCAAATAAACAAGCAGAAGCGTATGACTTGAATGGAGTAGTGTTAGAAAACGATAAATCAGGTATTTTATATCACACAATTGGTGTTAATGGTGCTCGTTTTTCAGACTATTTAAAATACAATCTGTTTTTCGAGCAGTTAAAAGGATTAGAGGCTGATTTGATTATTGTGTCAATGGGAACGAATGAGTCATTCGATAGAATGGATTCAAAAGATTTTCAAGACCAAGTGAATGCTTTTCTTGCAAAAGTGAAACAGGTAGCTCCCAATGCCAGCGTGTTATTAACTACACCGCCACCGTCATACTTTTCAAAAAATAATCCTAATACGGTAGCATCTGCTTTAGCAAATGAGATTATTATTAACGGAATTAAAGGGAAGTATGCAGTTTGGGATACTTATTATAATTTAGGAGGATCATTAGCTCTTGCTTCTTTAAGAGATGAAGGGTTATTATCTAAGGACTTAGTTCATTATTCTGTAAAAGGATATAACTATACAGGGGATTTATTTTATGAAGCCCTGATGGATGCGTACAATCAATTTGTCAAACAAAATAGTGCTTTAAAGTAAATGAGTCTATTTAATATTGAGATACCGAGTTTTACCATTGATGAAGTAATCAATTGGTTTACTTTTAACCCAAAGGAGCCTTTGTTGTTTAACTCAGGTTTGTTTTTAGGTTTGTTTATCGTGTTTTACCTCTTCTATATTTTGATGAGGAAAACCTTTCACGTGCGTTTATTATACGTTGTAATCTTTTCACTTTTCTTCTATTATAAGTCAAGTGGAATGTACTTCCTTATTTTAGTGGGTTCATCTTTAATGGATTATTACTTTGCTAAAATTATTAATGATACAGATAATTCGGTTAAAAAGCGATTGCTCTTAACGATTAGTATTATTGTAAACTTAGGATTATTGGGGTATTTTAAATACACTAACTTCTTTTTAGATGGATTTAATTTTATTGCTAATTCACAATGGCATTTAGATGATATTATCCTACCTGTTGGTATTTCGTTTTTTACGTTCCAATCGATAAGTTATATTATAGAGATATACCGCAAGGAAATAGAGCCAACGAAGAACTTTTTAGACTATTTGTTCTTTATTTCGTTCTTCCCTCAATTAGTAGCAGGTCCAATTGTACGTGCTAAGGACTTTATTCCTCAGATATACTCTAATATACACGTAACAAGAGATCACGTAAATGAGGGGATGTTATTGATCATTGGAGGGGTGTTAAAAAAGGCAGTGATATCTGATTATATTTCAATTAATTTTGTTGACCGAGTATTTGACGCTCCTAATAGTTACACAGCATTTGAAAACTTAATTGCTTCTTATGGATATGCTATTCAGATTTACTGTGATTTCTCAGGATACTCAGATATGGCAATTGGTATTGCTTTATTGATGGGATATCGCTTGCCGATGAACTTTAATGTTCCATATCAATCAATGTCTATTACAGAATTCTGGAGACGTTGGCATATATCACTATCTACTTGGTTAAAGGATTTCTTATATATATCTGTGGGAGGTAATAGAAATGGTAGTTTTGGAGGGTATTTCTTTCCAGGATTATTCTTTGCAGGAATAATAGGGTGGGGAGTTTATTACTTAGAACAAAGTGCGATACCATTGATTATAGCAGGAGCATCAGTAGTGGTTTTTGCTTTAACGATAGTATTGTCAAAAGATAAAAATAAGAGTTTATTTACCAACTTTAACCTATTTACAACAATGTTGCTTGGAGGGTTATGGCACGGAGCAAGTTTGCGTTTTATTGTATGGGGAGCATTACACGGAATAGCATTAGCAGTCCACAAAATGTTTATGGAGTTGTTTCCACGTGCAAAAGGTAAAGAACCGTCATTTGTATGGAAAATAGTTTCAATCTTCATTACATTTCACTTTGTTACGTTTTGTTGGATATTCTTTAGAGCAACATCATTTGACACAGCGTTAAATGTAATTTATAATATAGGTCAATTGGAATTTGATTGGAATGCGTGGTCAACAATCATTATGGGCTATAAGAATGCTTTCTTATTAATCTTCATTGGGTTTATCTGGCATTATATTCCAAAATCGTGGATGGCTATACCAAACCAAATGTTTTGCGTAGCCCCAATGTTTGTAAAAGCAGTTGTATTGGGATTAGTATTTTGGGTAGTGTACGCTACGGCAACAGCTGGTCCACAACCTTTTATTTACTTCCAGTTTTAAGATAAAGAGTTATATAAAAAAATCCCGTTTACAAGAAAGTAAATGGGATTTTTTATGATGTATATAATCTTATTTAGATCTTAAATCAGCACTGTGTTTAGGGGCTAAAAGAGGTTCTGCATAAGTAATAACTGTTTCGTCTTCTAATTCAGCTAAGATAGCAACAACGTTTTTGTAATCTGTTTTATTAGGTACGTTAATAACAAAGTATTGATCACTTAGTACTTCAATTTCAGTCCCTGCATATAAGATTTCATTATATAAATCTTCAAGGTTGTATTTTTCATTTTGAACAATAACTTGTACCGTTGAATTACCCGATGCTTTTGCAACATAGCGGTAAGTTAAAGTTTTTTCAGTTTCGTCGTATTCTGCAAACACTACATCATCGCAAGAAAAATCTGGTCCATAAAAAGGAATATTGTCTACTTGATACAAACCTTCTTTTTCATCTACTACTTTACCCCAAAAAGTTTCTACTGTATTTTCTTCTAAGACATTACTATAATATCTAACTAAAATTTGTTGATATTGATCTTCCATTGCGTAATAATTAATTCTATTAGTTTATACCGAGCTTCCATACGGTATTTTATTTGTCAAAGATAATGTAATTATGAATTAATAGATAAAGAGGTTTTCGATTTTATGGTTTAATTGTGGTTTATGAGTAATTATAATGACTATCCTTTTAGTTTAAGGCTTATGATTTACTTACTTGTTGTACTTTAAAACATCTTTAAAGTTTATCGTTAAGGAGTAGTTTGCGATAATAAGAAGAATATATCTTTTAGTAACTTATTGGTTGAAGCTCCGTAAGCTATCAGAACCAAGCATACGTGTATTGTTGGTATACAAGAGTATTCATCACTATTTTATTGAAGAGGATAAGTTTATTCTGTGAAAGAAATAAACAAAAAAAACGCCTTCTGAAAAAGAAGGCGTTTTAAGTATCTATTAGTTAGAATTGTTTTCTTCAATCCATTTTCTTGCATTAACAAATGCTTCCATCCAAGGAGAGACTTCATCTTTTCTTCCTTCAGGATAATTAGCCCAGTGCCATTGGAATAATGAACGCTCAATATGAGGCATCATTACTAAGTGACGTCCTGTAGTATCACACATCATTGCTGTGTTATAATCAGAACCATTAGGGTTAGCAGGATAAGCTTCATAAGCATATTTACCTACGATATTGTATTTATCCTCTGTTTCTGGTAAGTTAAACTTACCTTCACCGTGAGAAATCCATACTCCTAATGTACTTCCAGCTAAAGTAGAAAGCATAATCGAATTATTTTCTTGAATAGTAACAGACGTAAAGTTACTCTCGTGTTTTTGAGAATCATTGTGTTTCATCTTACCGTGAACTGGGTGTTCAGGGTTGATCAACTCTAATTCCATGAACAACTGACAACCATTACAAATACCTACAGAAAGTGTATCTTTTCTTGCAAAGAAGTTCTTTAATGCTGTATTTGCTTTTTCGTTGTACATAAAAGCACCAGCCCATCCTTTTGCAGAACCTAATACGTCTGAGTTTGAGAAACCACCAACAGCACCAATAAATTGGATGTCTTCTAATGTTTCTCTACCAGAGATAAGGTCTGTCATATGAACGTCTTTTACATCAAAACCAGCTAAGTACATTGCGTTAGCAACTTCTCTTTCAGAGTTACTTCCTTTTTCACGGATAATAGCCGCTTTAGGACGAGGTTTAGAAGCGTCAATTACAGGTTTTTTACCGTCGAACTGTGCTGGGAAGTTAAACTGTAAAGGTTGTACTTTATAGTTGTTGAAACGATCCGTAGCCTTGTTGTTTTTAGTTTGTTTTTGGTCTAACAAATAAGATGTTTTAAACCAAGTATCTCTCAATGTTGGCACACTGAATTCGAAGTGGTCAGCGCCATTTGTAAAGCTAACTTTTTCATCAGTTGTAACCTGACCAATTTTTACAGCCTCAACACCTTTTGCATTCATTGCAGTTTCAAAAGCTTTATCATCTTTTGCCTGAACGATTAATGCTATGTTTTCGTTGAACAATGCTTTCACAGTGTCTTTTTCATTCAATGCAGTTAAGTCATATTTAGCACCTAAATTAACATCAGCAAAAGTCAATTCCAATAAAGAAGTAATTAAACCACCACTTCCGATATCGTGACCAGCAGCAATTTGCTCATCAACGATTAACTCTTGAATTGTATTGAAAGCATTTTTAAAGTAAGCAGCATCCTGAATAGTAGGAGCGTCTTGACCAATTTTGTTTAAGATTTGTGCAAAAGAAGAACCTCCTAATTTGAAACTATCTTTAGACAAGTTGATATAGTAGATAGAACCAGCGTTTTTGTTTAAAACAGGTTCTACAATTTTAGTAATATCAGTACAGTTTGCCGCTGCTGAAATAATAACAGTACCTGGAGCAATAACTTCGTCATTAGGATATTTTTGTTTCATAGACAAAGAATCTTTTCCAGTAGGGATGTTAATACCTAACTCAATTGCGAAGTCAGAACAAGCTTTTACAGCTTCGTATAAACGAGCATCTTCACCAGGATTGTTACAAGCCCACATCCAGTTAGCAGACAAAGAAATCTTGTTGATACCATCTTTTAATGGCGCCCATACAATGTTAGACAATGATTCAGCAATAGCATTTCTACTTCCTGCAGCAGGGTTTATTAAAGCTACAACAGGAGCGTGTCCAACCGTAGTAGCAATACCTTCTTTTCCTTTGAAGTCAAGTGCCATAGCACCAAGGTTGTTCAAAGGCAATTGTAATGTACCCACACATTGTTGTTTAGCCACACGGCCACCAACACAACGGTCAACTTTATTAGTTAACCAATCTTTAGAACCAACAGCTTCTAATTGTAGTAATTGGTCTAAGTATTGAGCAACATTAGCAACAGAATAATCTAAATCAGCATAAACGCGTTCAATAGTTTTGTCCTCCATAATTGTTTTTGGTGAACTACCAAACATATCATTAAGTTCAAAATCCATTGGTTTAGCACCAGTTGTTTTCGATTCAATTGTAAAACGGTCGTCATTTGTAACCTCACCAACAGTGTACATTGGCGCACGTTCTCTTTCAGCAATACGCGCTAAAGTATCAATATCTTTTTTACCAATAACTAATCCCATTCTTTCTTGAGACTCGTTACCAATAGTTTCTTTAGCAGATAGAGTAGGGTCACCAACAGGTAATTTATCTAAGTCGATATTACCACCCGTTTCCTCAACAAGTTCAGACAAACAGTTTAAATGTCCACCCGCACCGTGGTCGTGAATAGACACAATTGGATTGTGTTCGGCTTCAACCATACCGCGGATAGCGTTAGCCGCTCTTTTTTGCATTTCAGGGTTAGAACGTTGAATAGCATTAAGCTCGATACCAGAACCAAAAGCCCCCGTATTAGCAGAAGATACAGCCGCACCTCCCATACCAATTCTATAGTTCTCACCACCAAGGATTACGATTTGGTCACCTTCTTCAGGTTTGTGTTTGATAGCTTGGTCTAATTTACCATATCCAATACCACCAGCTTGCATAATTACCTTGTCAAAACCAAGTTTACGAGCCTCTTCTTCGTGTTCAAATGTAAGGATAGACCCCGTAATTAAAGGTTGTCCAAATTTGTTACCAAAGTCAGAAGCACCATTAGAAGCTTTGATTAAGATATCAATAGGTGTTTGGTATAACCAAGCTCTTTCATCCATTGCTTTTTCCCAAGGACGGTTTTCTTCTAATCTTGAATAAGAAGTCATATAGATGGCAGTTCCGGCAAGCGGTAAAGAACCTTGTCCACCTGCTAAACGGTCGCGGATTTCTCCACCAGAACCAGTAGCAGCACCATTGAAAGGTTCAACAGTAGTAGGGAAGTTGTGAGTTTCTGCTTTTAAAGAGATAACAGAGTCGAATTCTGTTTCTGCATAAAAGTCAGGTTTGTCTGCTGATTTAGGAGCAAACTGCGTTACTTTAGGTCCTTTGACAAAAGCAACATTATCTTTATAAGCTGAAACAATATCATTAGGATTTGTTTCAGATGTTTTCTTAATTAATTTGAATAGAGAAGTTGGTTGCTCAACTCCGTCTATTACGAAAGTACCATTGAAAATTTTGTGACGACAGTGTTCAGAGTTAACTTGAGAGAACCCAAAAACTTCAGAATCCGTTAGTTTTCGTCCTAATTTTTCAGCAAGGTTGTTTAAATACGTAACCTCTTCTTCGTTTAGTGCTAATCCCTCTTGTTGGTTGTAAGCAGCAATATCATCAATATAGATGATTGCTTCCGGAGCGATGTTAATTGCGAAGATATCTTGGTTTAACTCGTTGTATTCTTGTGCCAGCATAGGGTCAAACGACTCACATTCGTCAGCTTTATAGAACTCTTCAATACGGATGATACCTTTGATCCCCATATTTTGAGTGATTTCCACAGCATTAGTACTCCATGGAGTAACCATAGTTGCGCGTGGACCTACAAATTTAGCATTGATTGTCTTCTCGTTTAAGTGCTTGGCATTGCCAAATAACCAGTTTAACTTTTGGATATCTTCATTAGATAAATCGTTCTCTACTTGTGCAGCATAGAACATTTTCGAAGGGTTTTCGAAGAAATGAATCATTACGTTAATAATATTTAGTTGTTGTTGTGATGCACAAAAATAGGTTAAAAAATGTCAATTTAAAAATAATTGTTTTTACCTAATTAGGTGCTTTTTTGTTGTATTACAATAGATGGTAACTTATTGTTTTATAGTTAGGTATTTTATAGCAAAACACGTGTTTTTTTATAGTTTGTGATATAGTTTTATTATGTTAATTACTTTAATGATAATCTTGCTCATTGGATTAAATAATCTATGTTATGATTGTATGACAAAAGGTTAATTGTCTTTATTATTTTAAAAGATTACGTATGAAACAATAAGAGCCCATCACATTGTGAAAGGCTCTTATTTTATTTGTCAATATTATTTCTTAGCATCCATAGTTTTACATAGCGTAAAAACACAGCATAACTTCCTAAACAAGACATTATAATACCAGGAACTCCATCTCGGAAACCTTGTTGGAGTATGTAATGCTTGAAAAAGCGATACCCAGGTTTGAGGATAAAGTGATAAAAGTTTAAGTTCGTTGTTTTTTTATTGTAATCAAGAGCTTGTAATGTAGCGTAGTTACTTAGTTTTTGAATATGAAAGTCAAATCCTCTATAAGTATTATGATAAAGCTTATTTTTTAAAAGACCTATTTTACCATTTACAATAAGTTGCTCATGAACCATTTTGACGTAACTACATTTACTTTTATTAAAAAGTCTTATAACTTTATCATTTTGGTAACCACTATAATTAATAGGTCTATTAAAAAAGTGGTTTTGTCTATGAAACCAATAAGCATCAAAGTTTTCTAACTCTTTTGAGTTTATTAACTCCTGAATTTCTTGAAATAATTCAGGAGTTAAACACTCATCTGCATCTAATAATAATACCCAATTATTTGAAATGTGTGATAAAGCCCAATTTTTTTGATTTGAATAATTGTCAAAGTGTCTTTGAATTACTTTTGCATCTAAAGACTCAGCAATTAATACAGTATCGTCAGTACTAAAAGAATCTACAACAATAATTTCATCAGCTAACTTATTAGCAGAAAGTACACATTTACTAATGCGTTCAGCTTCATTTTTTGTTGGTATAAGTAGCGTTATTTTATTAGACATTTATAAAAATGATTTGTATTAAAAGACGTTGTATTTTAAACTACTTGACAAAAGTAGTATTTAAAGTAATACAACGTTATTTTTTTATTTTTTGTATAAAATAGAAGTGCTAAATAAATGTGAGTACCCCTCCTGTGTGTTTAAGGTTATTTTATTATCAACATATTATTCTTCACCCTATAGTTAAACGATTGGATATAAGCTTTTATAAAAGTTTCCATTTCTACTAATTTCTCAGGTTCTTGATCAATTAGATTGTTCTTTAAAGTAGGATCAAGTTTCCAATTATACAATCCTAATGACTTTTTCCCGTCAAAAGCTAAATAGTAATCCCCTTTTTCGTAGTTATAAATATTGTTTAAGTAGTTTACCACAAAATCCTTGTCTGATCTAAAAGACTTACCGTAACTAACTATTTTAGTATTGATTTGTAAGTAGTCCATTAAGCTTGGAAGAATATCAATTTGCTGAAAACTTTTTTCCACTTTTTCAACAGGAATTGTTTCGTCACCAGGAGCGAAGAATAAAATTGGAATTCTAAACATACCTACATTACTTTTCCAAATATCTTCTTGTGGTTCTGAAGATGTATGATCCGCAGTGATTATAAAAATAGTATTGTTATACCAATCTTTTGTTTTTGCGGTTTCAAAGAATTGTTTCAAAGAATAATCAGCATAAGCAATAGATTCGTGTATATTAGCTTCTCCTTTTGGAAATTTACCTTTGTATTTCTCTGGAATAGTATAAGGATTGTGAGAAGAGATAGTAAATAAGGTTGTGAAGAATGGTTGTTTAATTCCGTCAAGTTTTTTAGCAAAAAATTGTAAAAACTCTTCATCAAATATTCCCCATGATCCATCAAATGCTTCAGGGCCTTCGTATTCATTTTTTCCAAAATAATCTTTAAAACCAGCTACATTAGCATATTGGTCAAAGTTTTGAGAGCCATTAAATGCACCGTGAAAAAATGCTGTATAGTATCCCTGTTCATTTAATATTTTTGGCAAAGCGTAAACATCATTTAAAGCATAACTTGATGTGATGAAAGTTCTGTTCATTAAACTTGGGATGCTTGAAATAGATGATGGCACAGCGTCAATTGAAACTTTACCATTAGCAAAACCGTTTTCAAAGAAATGACTATTAAGAGCTAATGAATCCATAAAAGGAGTTAAACCTCTATGCATAGTTTCTCTACCAAAACTTTCTACAATTAGTAAAACAACATTTTTTTTGTTTATGCTATCATATTTAAATTCTTGAATAGGGTTAAATATTTTATTTAACTCTTCATTTGAATAAAAATTAATGTCTTCTAAGTTTTCACTTTTCCCCATAGTTTTTAAAACAGAGAAAGGGGTATTTAGTACTAATGCTGTATTTTTCAATCCACCATATTGTGAAGCATCAACTAAGCGAATAGGTTTTTCTTGTAAACCACCTCTGCCCAATACAAGCATAATACCAGTTACAACTAATGCTGTGATTAAACCTATAACATTAAAGCTACTATAATGAACTTGGTATTTAATTTTTCTATAAATGTACCAGAAAGATAAAAATGTTAAGAAAATAAATAGCGGAATCCACCAAAATTCAACAATGAAATTTTTTAATAGTCCAGGCAATTCCTGTTCCATTCCAGATGCTGTTATAAACGAATAAGAACTTCTTCTTCCAATAAATTTAAAATATTCATAATCAACAAAATTTAAACATAGTATAAATATATTTACTATAAAAAAACTGTAAAATAATACTTTTTGATAAGCTTTGTTATTTTGAAAATTACCAGGAATTAAGTGTAACAAAGCAAAAGGCATATTGATAAAGCCAAGAGCAGCTAAGTCAAATCTAATTCCTCCCATTAATATTTTAGAATTCCATGGGTCCAAAAGATGTGCGTTATAGAAATAGAAACCTATTCTACAAAGTTGATAAAATAGGAAGATTAAGAAAAATCTTTTAGTAAAAACAAGTAGATTTTGAGATAAAACCTTATTCATACAGTTACAATTAGTGTATAATAAAAGAAAACAGAGTATAATTACTCTGTTTTCAAAAATATTTTTTCAGTTAAAATTAAACAGCTACGTTATATTCTCTTAACGCGTCGTTTAATGATGTTTTTAAATCCGTTGATGGTTTTCTTTGTCCAATAATTAAAGCACAAGGAACTTGAAACTCTCCAGCAGGGAATTTTTTAGTATAAGAACCTGGGATAACAACAGATCTTTCAGGAACATATCCTTTGATTTCAACTGGAGTTTCTCCTGTTACATCAATAATTTTAGTAGATGCCGTTAATACAACATTTGCTCCTAAAACAGCTTCTTTTCCAACGCGTACTCCTTCAACTACGATACAACGAGAACCAATGAAAGCATTGTCTTCAATAATTACTGGTGCTGCTTGTAATGGTTCTAACACACCACCAATTCCGACTCCACCTGATAAGTGTACATTTTTACCTATTTGAGCACAAGAACCCACAGTTGCCCAAGTATCAACCATTGTTCCTGCATCAACATAAGCTCCGATATTAACGTATGAAGGCATTAAGATAACACCCGAAGAAATATAAGCTCCGTGACGTGCAACAGCGTTAGGAACAACGCGAATACCTTTTTCAGCATAGCTTTTCTTTAAAGGCATTTTATCGTGATATTCGAAAATACCTGCTTCTAATGTTTCCATTTTTTGAATAGGGAAATAAAGAACAACGGCTTTTTTTACCCATTCGTTGATTTGCCAATCATCACCTTTTGGTTCTGCTACACGTAGTTTACCTGAATCGATTAGTTCTACTACTTCGCGAATAGCATTTTGTGTTTCTGTATTTTGTAATAAAGAACGATCATCCCACGCTCTTTCTATGATTTCTTGTAAATTATTCATTTCCTAAAGGATTATATTTAGTTTAATTGTTCTTTTATTGCTTTAATTACTGCCATTAAATCTTGTTCTGCAAGACCTTGTTCACTCGCCTTGTTAAACATTTTTTCAGCCGCATTAATTAAGTCTGTATTCCAACCTTCTGCTTGAGCTAAGCGCAAGTCTTTAAGCATAAATTTCAAAGGAAAAGCAGCAGGGTATTCATCTTTTAAAATAGGAGCTGTTTTGATTTTACTCATTCCAGAACCACAAGCTCCATCATTTACTATAGCCGTCATCATTTCACGTGAAATACCATTTTCTTCTGCAAATAATACTGTTTCGGCTAAGCCTTGTACAACAACAGACATATAATAGTTAATTGCCAATTTAGCTTTACTACCGCTTCCTGCTTGTCCTAAATAATAGTGATGTTTTCCCATTATTTCGAAAAAAGGAATATTCTCTGTATATGCTTGTTGCTCTCCACCTACAAGAAAAGAAAGCGTACCGTCTATTGCAGGTTTTACACTTCCTGAAACAGGAGCATCAATATAAATCCCTTCTTTTACTGAGACTGCATGATGCAGTTTTTGAGCAAGGCCAGGTGAAATGGTACTGCTATTGATAAAAGTTTTACCACTGATATTAGTTGAAAGTATCCTTGTAAAAGTATCTTCTGTAATACTATCATTTGGCAATGTTAAGAAAATAACGTCTGTCTGTTCAATAAAGTTGTTTAACTCAGCAAGTCCATTTGCTCCATCAGAAAGGAGAGGAGATTGCTTACTTGGATCTCTTAAATAGATATTAACTTTATATCCTGCTTTTAAAAGGTTAGCAGCCATAGGAGTTCCCATATTTCCTAACCCTATCCACCCAGTCGTTTTCATAAATGTATATACTTTTTGATTAGACGTAATTCTTATTAAGAGCAAATATAAGCATAAAAAATTGGGCTTTCTTATACTGTTTTTATAGATTTAAAAATGGGGTAAATTAATTTATCTTGTATATAACTGAAATTTGATATGAGCAGTTTAAAATGATATAATAGCGTATTGTTTTCTCTATTTTTAGGCATAAATTTTAACGGACAATGTGAGACTCCTTCGAGGATCCTCTGACTATTGTCCGACAAAATAGTTCTCAAGCCAGTATTCTCGGAGGATAGTCGGACTATTGTCAGAGAATTGTTTATAAAGCCTTGTGTATGCTGAGGGTAAGTAAAGTTGAGAATAAACAAGAAATCTCCAGTTTAAATGTTTTTTATTGCTTTAATGTGTTGTTTGTTAGGTGTTTGCGTGTTTGTGTGCTGTTTTTTTTTAAAGGAATAAAAATGAATTGTTTTTTACTTTTTTTAGAAGAAAAAGGGTAAAAAAGGGAAATGAAAAGTATAGTTTTTATAAAAAAAGCTTTTTAATTTTCAAAAATAGGAGTGTTTTTGTTTTATAGACTGTTTATGAAAATAGGATTTCTTGTTCAATTTGTTAATGGTTGAACTATTACTTTTTTTCTAAGATAGCTTTGAGTTAAAACGACAGTTTAATAATTCTATCTATTTTATGTTTATCTATATGTGGAGATAACTCTCTGTATAGTTCGCTTTTAAGCAAAGCAACTATAGCAAAAAAATCATTAGTTAGTACAGAATAATATTGTGTCAATGCTTCTTTAGACTTAGAGTCTAATGCCTTTATTTTGTTACTTTCTTCAATTAAATTCCCTACTAAGCCAAGAACTTTATCAAAAGTTTCCGCTGATGTGTGCATTTGTAAAAAACCAAATTCAAATAGTAAGTCCTGTAAATTGTGTACTTCTTTTGCTAATGTTTTTTCTGGGCTAAGGTGAACAGTCAAGTTGTCTTTTTGTAAAATAGTGTTTAGTTGCGTTAAGAATTGAAAGAAAATTTCTTGTTTTTTCTCAAAAACCATTAGGTGTCTTTCGCGTCTTTCTTCACTTTTTGTTTGGCCTTGTAATAGTAAGACGGTTATAATTGCTGTTATTACAACTCCTAATAATGTTCCGAAAAACTGAGCTGGTAACGTATGAAGTTCAAAGATTTCAAATGTAACCGCAGTTATTAAAAAAATAATCGTGCAGGCAATAATTCCTAAACGAGCCCAATCTACTTTTTTCATAAAGTTCATATCACTAAACGTATTAATGTTTAGTTCAAATTACGGCTAATTAATTTGGATAAAAAATTATTGTATGAAGTTATTTTAACAATATTTGTAGTTGTTTTTTTAAGCTATTAAGAATGTAGGCGGAGGAAGTAAATACTGATATTTTTTAATTATTACATTAGTAATAGACAATATAAACGAGTAAATAGCAAACTTTATTGTTTGTGATTGCAGAATAATTTAAAGATAAAATTGAAGTGCTAAAGTTGTATTAAAATTTAAAGGATAAATTATTTTTATAATGGAAAATCAGTATGTTTACTATAGTAATATGAAATAAGTTACAGATATGAAAACACGATTAATGTTTGATTTCGCAAGAACTGTTCTTGAAAATGTCAGCTTTGATCCTAAGCTGTTTTACAAAGAACTTCAAAAAGCTATAAACCATTTATTGCCTTATGATTTAGATCAATTAGAGCAATGGGTAAGCGGATATGTTCAGGAAAAGCCTGAATTACACGACTCTTTAAGTTTAATTAATTCGTAATATTGGAAAGCACCTCATCTGAGGTGCTTTTTTTATGTAAAAGGATTAAATTGTATAATACTATTTCTTAAACTTCATTCTATGGCGTGGTAAGTTTATTTCAGTCGCTTTTGGATAAGGTGGGCGATTTGTTAAACTAACATCTTCTTTGATTTTATTTTGTGTTGTCTTGTTTTGATCATCGTTATAATGATAGCGTGGGTCAGCAATAAAAGGCAATTTAGCCATTTTCTGTATTTGTACATTTGGAAAGTGATATTCAACTTCAACCGTTCCTAATAGCAAATAACAACCTCCTCCTTGAAAAGGATAAGTTTCTAAACTATCAGGAAAGTGTACAGTGTCAAAATAATGACCATTAGCATCTACCCAAGTTCCAAAATACATTGTTCCTCTTGCTGTAGGAACGTGTTTACGCGCAATGAGATAAGCTAACATTCGCACTGTTTTTTTGTGGTTTTTTAGCAAATCACTTACCATCAAATCTCCTCTAAATTTTGTTTTTAGCAAGTCAAAAGGAGTACAGGAAACAGGAAAACCAAGTAGTTCTATTTCGTCAAAGGCATCTTCAAAAGCAGACCTTTCTAAAGTAGGAAAAGTGTATTCTTGTATTGGCTCTTGTAACAAAGTAGGTGAGGTATCTGGTTTGTAACGCACTAATAATAATCTCGCTTGAATTAATAACTCATTTTTTTGTTTTCCCATACATTGAAAAGCACCTATAAAAATTAGGCTTTGCAAGGTTTCTAATCCTATTGGTACTCGTTGAATAAAATCTGAAAGAGATAGATAATTCCCGTTTATAGTGCGTTCTTCTATTATTTCTTTAATTAAATCCGCATTCACACCTTGAATAAACATAAGACCTAAATAAAGATCATTGTTGTATAAAGTAGTTTCCCAATTGCTTTGGTTGATACAAGGAGTGTGTATCTTAGCTCCAGCCATTTTTGCTTCGTGTACATAAACCTCTGTTCTATAAAAGCCCCCTTGATTATTGATTACCGCAGTAATGAACTCTAAAGGATAATATACTTTTAAATACAAACTTTGGTAACTTTCAATAGCATAAGAGGCAGAGTGTGCCTTACAAAAAGAATACCCTGCAAAGGACTCAATCTGTCTATAAATTTCCTCACTTAAGCCACGTGCGTGTCCTTTTGCATCACAATGTTCAAAAAAACGCTGTTTGATTGCCAATAAAGCATCTTTAGAACGGCTTTTTCCACTCATTGCTCTACGCAGTATATCACCATCAGCAGGGTGTAAGCCTCCATAGTGTAGTGCTATTTTAATAACGTCTTCTTGGTAAACCATAATACCATAAGTCTCTCCTAATTGTTCTTGAAATACTTGGTGGAAGTACTCAAATTGTCCGGGGTTGTTATGGCGAAAGATATATTCCTGCATCATCCCACTTTGGGCTACACCAGGACGTATAATAGAAGAGGCAGCTACTAATATTTTGTAGTTGTTACATTTTAGGCGTCTTAATAAACCTCTCATAGCAGGACTTTCAATATAAAAGCATCCAACTGTATTGCCTATTTGTAAATATTCATTTGTTTGTGTTTCATCTTTCGATAGAGCAATATTTCGAATATCTACTGTAATGTTTTTATTCTTTTTAATGAGTTGAACTGCTTCTTCAATATGGCCAATGCCTCGTTGACTAAGAATATCAAATTTATCAAAGCCAATATCTTCAGCAATGTGCATATCAAATTGTGCCACAGGAAACCCTTTGGGAGGATAATCTAAGGCAGTATAGTTTGTCATAGGCTCTTCTGAAATCAAGACACCACACGGATGCATAGTGCGCTGATTAGGAAAACCTTCTAACATTTGTCCGTATTGATGAATGAGTTGAATAATACTATTAGGGTCGTGTTGCTCCATCGAATTACGGGTTAGACTATCCAATTCTTCTTTGGGTAATCCGTAAACTTTACCTATTTCTCGTAGAATAGAACGGTATTTAAAAGTTGACATAGCACCACAAAAAGCCACGTGTCCTTTGCCGTATTTTGTGAAAATGTATTTGAGGATTGTATCTCTATCTTTCCACGACCAATCAATGTCAAAGTCGGGAGGTGTCTTTCTATTCTCATTTAAAAAACGCTCAAAGTACAGGTCCAGTTCTAATGGGCATACATTGGTAATTCCAAGGCAGTAGCCTACAATGCTATTGGCTCCACTACCACGACCAATGTGCATAAATCCCATAGCATTGCTGTACTGTATAATATCCCAAGTGATTAAGAAGTAACCAGAAAAAGCCAAATCATTAATTACCTTTAGTTCTTTTTCTACCCGCGCCATTGCTTGTGGGTGATTTTGTCCATAAATACGCTCCATTCCTTGATATGCCAAACGAGTCAGTAAGTCCATATCTGTTTGTTGATTATCGGTATAGAAACGTTTATTTCTCGGCTTTCTAAACTCAAAAGAGAATTGACATTGTTCTATCAGTTGTTGTGTATTGGCAATTATCTCAGGGTAGTCTTTAAATAAATCAAGTAATACCTGCTCGTTAATCATCATCTCATCAGGGTGTGAACAATCGCGTTGATCAAGTTTAGAAACAAGTGTATTTCTATCAATTGCACGCAGTATTTGATGGAGTCCATACTCTTGATTGTTTTGATGGGTAACAGGATGTAAGACTACCATTTTAGACAACAATTCTCTCCACTTTGGTTGATAAAGTAAATTGAGTTGAGAGGCTTTTATTCCGATGTATTCATTTTCTTTGAGTTGTGTAAACGCTGCTGATAGCGGATATATAACAATAGTATTTTCAAAGTCAGGAGCAATAACAGAAAGGGGAGTAGCAAGTTCGTTATGCGTGGTTAATAATTCACTCATTTCAGCCATTCCGCTTTGATTTTTAGCTATACCAATATAGCATAACTCATTGTCTTGTCTAAACTCAACACCTACCAATGGCTTTATGTTTGCTTTAGTGCATAGCTGAATAAAGTCGTATATACCATTAAACGTATTGATATCTGTTAAGGTTAAACAAGAAACTTGGTGATGTTCACCTAAAGAAACTAATTGCTCTAACGGAATAGTACCATAGCGAAGGCTGTAATAGGAGTGACAATTTAGAAACATTGTTTAAGGGAATGTGTTTTTATATTAGGTAGTTGAATTGCTAATTATTGAATAGGTGAAATGGGCTATTTAAAACAGAAAGTCATTAATAAACTGCAAATAGTTACTTGTAAACTATTCGCTTTCTTTCTTTAAAAAAGCGCCATTACAACGGGTTACAGCATTTATACCATACCTTTTTTTCATTCTGTCCATTGCTTGGTATAATGCCATCAATTCTTGTGTATCTTCAAACAGGTTCATTTGATAGGTACCACGTACCAATCCGCTGAACTGAATACCAATTAAACGGATTCGCATTCTTCGTTGGTATAATTTCTCAAACAAGTCAATAATGTACTTATTAAGCGTGTGGTCTGCTGAGGTATAAGCAATTCTCATTTGTTTTGTTTCTGTATCAAAATTAGCATAGCGTATTTTAACTGTAACAATAGACGTTAGCCATTCTTCAGAGCGAAGTTGAAAAGCTAATTTCTCAACCATCCCTAACAGCAATGATTTGAGTAGGGGAATATCAATAGAATCTTGTTCAAAGGTGTGTTCTGTAGAGATAGACTTACGCTCTCTATAAGGTTCAACCATAGCGTAGTCAATCCCATTTGCCTTTTTCCACAAGTCTACACCATTTTTACCTAACATCTGTTGTAGTATCTGTATTGGCATTTCTGAAAGTGTTTTGATATTGCGTATACCAATACGTGAAAGGGTGTTATAAGTAACTTCTCCCAGCATAGGTATTTTGCGAATTGAAAGCGGATTGAGAAAAGGTTGTACTTCTATAGGTTGAATTTGAATTGCTCCCAATGGTTTAGCCTCACCTGTACCAATTTTAGAGACTGTTTTATTGACAGATAAAGCGTAACTAAGTGGTAAACCGGTTTCTTTTTTAATTGTGTTTGCTAATTCATTGGTCCATTGATAGGTGCCGAAAAACTTGTCCATTCCTGTTAGATCAAGGTAAAACTCGTCTATACTTGCTTTCTCTACCACAGGAGCTTTTTCGGTTATAATTTCTGTAACTGTATGTGAAAGTTTAGAGTACAACGACATATCTCCTTTGATAACTTTTGCTTGTGGACATAATCGCATCGCCATTCGAATAGGCATAGCAGAACGCACACCAAAGTAACGTGCTTCGTAAGAACAACTGGATACCACACCTCTGTCGCCACCGCCTATGATAATAGGAATATTGTTTAGGGAGGAGTTTAGTAAACGCTCACAAGAGACAAAGAAACTGTCTAAATCTAAATGTACAATTGCCCTTTCCATCTCAATTAGTTAAAAAATTATAAGACGAAATTACTATATATGTTAGCAAAGTTTATTATATTTGATGCTATAAATAATAGCAAATGTCTTTACTATCTGATAATATCCGTTATTTAAGAGCGCAGAAAGCAATGTCTCAGCAGAAAGTAGCTGATGAGTTGATGATTACTCGTGCGCGTTACTCAAAGTATGAAGAGGGTGCTTCAGAGCCGCCTTTGGAAGTATTATTGCGTATTTCTCGTTTTTTTCACGTGAGTGTAGACTTGATGATTTCAGTTGACTTGCGCAAAGTACCTATGCAAGATTTATTGAAGTTGGAAGACAACCGTATTTTGTTGCCAATTATGGTTGATCCAACGGGGAATAACTTTATTGAGATTATTCCGCATAAAGCAAGAGCTGGATACTTAACGGGGTATGCTGACCCAGAGTTTATTCAAAACTTAGAACAAATATCTCTACCATTTTTAAGAGAAGGAAAGTATCGTGCGTTTCCAATTGAAGGGGATTCAATGCCTCCACATCAGGAAGGTTCGTTTATTATTGGTAGTTATGTAGAGCGTTTACAAGATATACGAAATGGGCATACTTATATTATTATTACCGCAAATGAAGGGGTAGTGTATAAAAGAGTATATCGCATAGATGAAGAAACGCTGGAGTTGCATTCAGATAATACGTTTTATGAACCTTATCAAATTAAGGCGTATGATGTAATTGAAATCTGGGAATATGCTTGTAGTATAGCAACAGAGGAGTTTAAACCAGAAGATTTAGTAGAACCAGATACCAAAGCTATGTTTCAAGAGATAAGACATATGCTGGGTGAGGTGATGAAAAAAGTAAAATAAAAAAAGGGCTAATCCGATTAAGATTAGCCCTTCTGTATTATTTATTGATATCAATTAAGATTTTAACTTCTGAAGGATTATTTACTAAGGCTTCAAATCCATTAGTTACAATCTCGTCTAAAGTAATTTTGTTTGTTACCAGTTTTTCAACTTCCATACGACCTGAGTCAATTAAAGAGATAACTTGAGGGAAGATATTTCTGTATGCGATTACCCCTTTTACAGTAATTTCTCTTAATACTTGGTCTAAAGCATCGTGTTGTACTGGTTTACCAAATAAAGCTACTAATACAGCAGTACCACCATTTCTTGTAGAAGCAATACCCGTGTTATAAGACGCTTGTACTCCAGCACAGTCTAAGAATACGTTTACTCCTAAACCATCTGTTAATTCTTTGATTTTAGCAGGAAGGTCTTTGTCCATTGCGTTGAATACGTGAGTAGCTCCGATTTCTCTTGCTTTTTCTAAACGTTTTTCAGCAACGTCAGTTATGATTACGTTAGATGCACCTGCTGCTAAAGCTGCTTGTGCACATAATAATCCGATAGGTCCTGCACCTGATACAAGTACTGATTGACCTACTTTTAATCCACTTTGCAATACTGAATACACAGCTACTGCTGCAGGTTCTACTAAAGCTCCTTGTTCGAAAGACATTGTATCTGGAATTTTGTGAATCATATAGTCTTCTACAACTACATACTTAGCAAAACCACCGTTTCCTGCTAATCCGATAAATCCTAAGTGCTCTCCTAAGTTGTATTCTCCAGAAGTTACAAATGGGCTATCAAAGTTTTTATAAATAGGCTCGATTACTACACGATCTCCTTTTTTTACATTGTGTACACCTTCACCAAGTTCTTCTACAATCCCAGAGAATTCGTGTCCAAGTGTTGTAACACCTTGGTGTCCGTTTAATGGGTAAGGTTGGTCAACAGGGATAAGTTGAGGTCCGTGTACATATTCGTGTAAGTCAGAACCACATATTCCAGCATATTGAACAGCAATCTTTACTTGTCCTTTTTTAGGTGTTGGAACTTCAGTTTGTTCTACTCTAATATCTTTGGCTGCATACCAGCGTGCTGCTTTCATAGTGCTCATATATTCTTTCTTTTAATAAGTTTATTATCCTTTTATTATGTTACCCAAAGATAGGAAAACCTTGTATCACTTTATATGATAAATATCGTGTTTAGAAGCATTAGGTATAGTGATTAACTTAAATTAGAGAATTTAACACTCGCTTTTATATATTAAATAGCAATATGATATTCTCTTATTAGAATACTATATTTTATGGGTATTTAGGGAGCTATTTTTTTTAAAATGTAGTACTTTGCGCTTCATTTTAGTATAAAAACGGAGATAATGAATCAAGCAATCATGCTATGGGATGCAAATCCTGAACTATTCTCTATTGCGGGTGTACCAGTAAGGTATTACGGAGTTTTATTTGCAGTAGGGTTAATCCTTGGGTATAATATTGTAAAACGCTTATTTCAAAAGGAGCGTATTCCTATTCAATATTTAGATACTTTACTTATTTATATACTTGTTGGTACTGTAGTAGGTGCGCGATTAGGCCACTGTTTATTTTACGATTTTGCGTACTATTCACAGCATCCCTTAGAAGCAATTATTCCTTTTCAAAAAATAGGAGGTGCTTATCAGTATGTTGGTTTTATGGGCTTGGCAAGTCACGGTGGAGCGATAGGTGTTCTTTTGGCAATTTATTTGTATTGTCGAAAGTATAAAATCGGAATGTTTTGGTTGTTGGACCGCATTGCTATCGGGGTTCCTGTGGCAGGTGCTTTCATTCGATTTGGAAACTTTATGAATTCCGAAATTTACGGAAAACCAACGAATGGCAACTGGGGAGTTATATTTGCTAATGATGATATGATTCCAAGACACCCAACGCAATTATATGAAGCATTTGCTTATTTATTGACTTGTGTAATCTTGTACCTTGTTTATAAGAAAGTTAACTTAAAGACAAACGGCGTTATTTTTAGTTTGTTTCTTATTTTGATGTTTACAGCGCGTTTTGTGTTGGAGTTCTTTAAGGAAGATCAAGTTGCTTTTGAACAAGGAATGTTGTTTAATATGGGACAATGGTTAAGTGTTCCATTTATTGTATTTGGAGTATGGCTATTGGTGTTTCAAAAACAATTAGTTAAGATAACTGCTTATTCTCCTGTAAATTTAAAAGAGAAAGAGGCGTAAGCTTTATAAATTTAAAAGAGTTAGAAAGATGTTGTCAAATACAATTCACGCTTATTGGAGTTCTGTGATGATGGGCGGAAAAATAGTTTATATAGACGAATTATTCACATTGGTAATTAATGCGCGTTTAGATAATTCTTACCGAATTATGATGGTAAAAATGCCTAATCAACACACATTAGCCGTAGTGTCTCCTGAAGTTGCTGAAAAGTTAGATTTGCTTGCTATTGGCGAGTTTTCTCTGGCTATATTTCGTCAGTTAGTAACCGAAAGTGGATTAGTAAGTAATAGTCCTGTTGAGGTATTTTACTTTTCTGAAAATGAAAAGACAAGGTTAGCAAAACAAACTATTTTAGGTGAAATAAAGCGATTGACGATGGATGAGAATACTTGTGTAGCTAAATTTGAAGCAAAGCTTTCTAAAGACACATTAAATGCATCTGGCGTAAGATTTGATGCTGAGTTTGTATTTGGTGCTTTTGAGAAAGGTGAGTTAGTCTGTGTGGCAAGTGGAAGTAAGTGGAGTACGAGTCCGTTTACAGATGTCCGCGTAATTACATTGGACACACATCAGGAGTTGGGAATGGCAACTGCTGTTGTTCGAAAACTGAGTCAGTCTATCCTTTCTGAAGGAGGAGAACCGCAATTTCGCTGTCCTATAGCTAATGAGGCAGCTCTTGGTTTAACCGATGCGTTAGAATTAACAGTCTTTGGTCAATTAGAAATAGTTGCTCAATAAAATAGAAGATATAAAAGTAAAAGCCTCTACTAGTTTTAAGTAGAGGCTTTTTTTATGATGTATTATTCAGCAGAATAATCGTCTAACATATCAAGAGAAGGCACAAAGTATAACGTACCTGTTTTAGCTGTACTAAAATCTAATATTCTATCGTAGTTTCCTACTGGATCACCGATAAACATATTCTCTAACATTTTCTTTGTTGTACTAAACGTACTTGCATAAGAAATGAAATAAGTACCTGCTTCACCTTTAGAAGGGTTAGCAAACGGCATATTTGCTCTTACAATTTTTAGTTCGTTTCCATCTTCATCTTCAATAGCCGTTAATGACGAGTGAGAGTTAGAAGGTTTAACGTCTTCTTCCATTTCGATGTCAGTTGCTTTATATCTACCAATAACCTTTTCTTGCTCTTCAGTAGAAAGTTTGTTCCAGTTATTCATATTGTGAATATACTTTTGAACAAATAAATAACTGCCACCATTATAAGCAGGGTCGTTATCGCGAACAACACCAAAGTAATCTCTATCGTCATCGGTTGGGTTTTCAGTACCATCCACAAATCCGATAATAGATCTACCATCCCAATATCTAAATCCTTGTACCTCTTCTAAACAATCGGCAATTGGAATTAGTATATCTGCTAAAGCAGCTGCCATATCAAAGCAAATAGCCGGATTAATAGCGCTTAGGTGAAAGTGTAAGTCTCCTTCTGTAGAAACAGCTGTGTGTTTTTCTCCTTTGATTTCTTCAAAAGGTTTAAATTCTTTCGGAAGTGGAGTAGGAAGACCTAAGCTTAACCAAGCGTTGTAACCAACTCCCATAATGCAACTTGTTTTAGCATCTGGAATGCGGATTTTAAATGAATTGTTTAAGTTATTGACCAATCCACAAAGTTTTTCAAAAGCAGGTTTAATATCAGCATCTTGTTTAAACTTCCAAACTGAAAAGATGGTGTTCTTATTTGGATAATCAGTAACACTTTGCGGTTTATTCGTTTTGTTTTCCATTGAAATAAAATTGTTTTATTGGTTATACTTATTATAAACAAGATTTTGATGGTAAGCATAGAAGCTTTAGATAAGCAATATTCTTGTTTGTTGTAACTAAAGTATAAAAGTATTTATATTTTTTTGGCTTTACTATTTTTAGAGGGAATAATACGATAGTTCTTTTTACAATAGTTGATTTTTGATATGTAAAATTTGCAAAAAAAAGTAAATGTTAAGTAGATAATGTGTTTTAAAATACACAGTACGTGTATTAATTTCTATTAAATGCTTTAAATCAATTTAATAAATATAGGTTGATGAGGTTAAGTCTATTTATAATTGAATATTTGCTGTTATATCTATGGTTATTTCGCTATTACTAATGGTTTTTTTTACTTAAAGTTTAGAGTTATTTATCATTTATTGTGTTTTTTATAATAAAAAGTATTTTATTGTTAGTTATAAATGTTAATTATATATTTGTATGTAATAATTTTGCTTAAAAGATAAGTGTATTTAAATAAAAGAATTAATTATGAAGAAGATATTTATATTATTTTTTTACCTCATTAGTTTTGTAAGTTTTGCTCAAAATCCAGGGGGAATTCAGGGAGTAACTACTGAGCTTTGGTTAAAAGCAGATGAACTAGGTGTAAATGTTAAAGATGGAGAGGATATTAAGGACTGGAAAGATAAATCTAATAAGGGTAGACACTTTTCTGCTCCTTTAGAGTATAGGCCGCGTTTTATCGAATCATCTATGAATTATAATCCTGCAGTAGAGTTTTATTATCAAGAAAAAGATGAAGATGAAGGGATTGAAGGTGTCACAAAGTTAAATAACGAAAGAAGAAAGCTAGTAAGCAATAATTCTTTTATAGTTAATGGGAATACATCGTATTTTGTGATCTGGGTTTCACGTGTAGATAAAGAGAATAGTAATGCAAACGCTACTGTATTGAAGCTTGGCGGAAGTAAAGAAACTAATAATTTTGGGTGGTCTAAATCAGGTGCGTTATGGGATGAAATAGGAAGTACAAAAACAGTGCATAATTATTCTGAAAGTGATTATGGTATAGGAATGTCTATAATTCCAAATATAAAGGCAGGCGGTGTTCATAATCTATATTTTAATGGATTAAAAAGTGGAGCTCGAGAGGCTGCAAAAACATTGAATACAGCTGTAAATTTGGCTGTAATTGGAAATAGTGGGGGTGCTAGTGTGTCTACAAATGCTTTTTTTGGAGAAGTTTATGAGATTATCGTTTTATCTCGTCCCGCAGGAGCTAATGGAGTTTCGTTGACACCTCTTGAGATGAATAAGATTAATACTTATTTAGCTATAAAGTATGGAATATCTTTAGATAAATATGGAGGTCAGAGGTCTTATACGTTGTCTGATGGAACTGATGTTTATAATATTGATTCGAATGGTTATGTTGCTTATAATAAAGATGTTTTTGGAATAGCACGTGATAATGGAAGTGGATTACACCAAAAGCAATCAGTAAGTTCAGAAAAACCTTATATGACCGTTTATTTGGGTGATTTTGCTGATACAAATGCAGAGAATAATTCTGTATTAACAGATAAATATGCTTTGATGTTTGGAGGGAATGGATTAGAAGGAACGTCTTCTTATAAATATGATGTAGGAACAAAGTTTGCTAATTATACATTAACTAGTGTTATAGAAGGTGGGGTTGAAACGAAAGATAGAATTTCTACAATTTATAATTATAAATATAGAGCTAAAACTACAGGTAAAACAGCTTTTACCGTAAATTTAGCACCAAATCTTGGGGAGTGGCTATTGATTAGTAAAGATGAGAAATTTAGTCCTGCAACTACTCGTATTTATAAAATTAATGGCGGTAAAGTAGAAGGTGTTGAAATAATGGATGGTGATTATATTGGTTTCGCATTATATGCTAAAGCTCCAGGAGGAGTTTTTAGTGGGTTAAAAATGTGGTTAAATGCTTCTATTCCTAATACAGTAAGTGTTAATAGTGATGGAGAGATATTAAATTGGAGGGATTATGCGGGATTAGGGACAAGTTATAGACGTAGAGCTGCAAATAAAGCGTCTGCTAAATATGTAAAGTATGATGAAAAGACTAACTTCCATCCTACATTGAAATTTGAGAAAAAAGAAGATTATTTAATTACAGATAAGGCACCTTTTTCAGTAGCTGTACCTTCTAATGTAGCTTTTTATACAGTTGTAAATCATAGTTTTGCTACAACTAGATCATATTTTATTGGTTTTGGTGACCATATAATAAACACAAAGGCAAGACGTCCTGCTTTTGGTGTATATAGAGATAAGGCAGCGGGTAAAGGACGTATTGGATCTACGGGGTTAACTAATAGTAAACAAAGATTGTTTACTCCGATGTCGACAACTATTGCTGGTTATCATTGGAATGTTGGATCTACTATAACATTTGAGTTTGATGCTCATTCAGAAAGCGTTAAACATACATATAAAACTGTATTAATGAATGAGAAAGGGATGCTGGGGTTAGGAAGTTCTTCGAGCAATTATTTTTTAGATGGAGTAATGCCTGAAGTTATTGCTTATGAAGGAGTATTAACACAAGATGAAAGAAATAGAATTAATTCTTATTTAGGGTTAAAGTATGGTATTACCATTGACTTAAATAAAGAATCACCATTAGTGAATTTTGATTATCTTTTTTCAGATGGAAAATCAATTTGGAAAGGAAATGATAAGATTCATAACATGTATCACAATAACGTGACTTCTGTATTGAGAGATGATGATGCGAGTTTGTATAATCGTCAGTCTAAGTCTACAGAAGTAGGGAGTGCACTTCATATGGGAGTAGGAACTAAGTTAGGAATAGATCCGATATTAGGTGATATTAATAAAGATAAATCAGCAATTACTTGGGGACATAATAATCAGCCGATGTCAACATATTCATTTGCTGGGAATCAAGAGATTTGTGGTGCAATGGATTCTCGTTTAAATGGAAGAGTTTGGTTGGTTGACAATGTAAATTTTGATCAAGAAATAATGGTTAGTGCTTATGGTCCAGAATTTCCATTTAATGGAGCTAATTATCAAGTTTTTCTTTTAGTAGCAGATAGTGCTGAAAAGTTAACAGCTAATAAATGGGATCAAGTAGTACCTATGGCATTCGTTGATGGTAAACATATTGTTAATTATAAGTTTAGAGACAAGTTCACATATATTACTTTTGGAGCTAAAGTGGTAGGGACTTGTGATAATTGTGAATTCCCAGGTATTAAGTCTATTGATTTTACTAAAAGTAACTGGAAAAGAGGAGATAAGGCTAAAAGTTTTAATTTAGGTGATAATTTTAATGTTAATATTACAGTTGAGGATTTAGGTGGTGGCTTGAAAAAAAAATATCCAAGAGCTTCTTCAAAAAAGTCATTAAAAGAAAGAATAGCAAGCAATAAGATGGTAACTACTAAGATTGCTTTTACAAAAGATAATAAACAAAAAGCAGCTGCAGCAACGTCTTTTGAATTATTTGATGTTGACCGTACAGGGAGAGTGTTAGATGTGGTTCAGGTTATAGGGTATTGTAATGGCTCGCCAGTTTATCCAAAATTAAGTTACACATATAATAAAGCTGCAAAAAGCCGTTATACAATCGATAATGTAGGTACTGCTAAGGCTAAAAAAACTGGAGTGCCAGGAAATGGTAATTCAGGATATACTAATAAAAAAGGACGTGTATTTGTTGATTTTGAACATCCAGTAGAGGAAATACATGTTATATATAAAACAGAGGTAGGAAAGGGGGCTGCTTATATTGGAATTGGGCCAATGGAGTTTTATTGTGTTGCTCCTTTACCTCCTCCAAATGAAGATGGATTAATTTTAACAAAACAAGGTCCTGCTGAAGCAAAATTATGTGATATAATTGACTATACTTTCCGCTCTGTAAATACGAATTGTGCTTCTAAAGAAGTATTGTTTACTGATACTTTACCTGAAGGGATGGTGTGGGTTAATGATTCATTCTCTGCTGGAGGAATAGATATTGAAGATGAACAAATATATGGTTATGGTACAAGAACTTTAGTTGTTTCAGGATTAATGATTCCTGGAGGTGGAAGTACTTATACCTTCAGAGCAAGTGCTATTTTTGATGAAAATGCTAAACCTGGTATTTATAAAAACCGTGCTGCTTTGGATTATGATAGGAATGGAAAAAAAGTAGAGCTATTGAGTCAAGATCGTCTAACAGGTAATGATTTTACTGAAACGGATGTTAAAGATTCTCCGAGGCCTAAACAAATAATTACTTCTTTCACTTCAGATAAAAGTTGTTTTAGTTTATCTAAAGAAATAGAATTTACTATTGAAATTGATAATCCTAATGATGTAAAAATAGAAGAGATGTTTTTAGGAATTGACTATGATAATGTTTCGTTTAAGTTAGTGTCTGGAAGTTTACAAACGTCAAAAGGCTTGAACTTAGGGAGTAATCAAGGTGAAGAAGGAAGTTTAGAGTTTGAAGACTTTACATTGCCTAGTGGTAAGAGTTGGATAAAATATAAAGTTAAAGCATCCGATAATTTAGCCGATTATGATATAGATTCTACTACTAAAGATCCTGCTGATGTTAACTTTAGTTATGAATTAATTAGTGAATCTGAAGATGATTGTTTAGCTTCTTCTTTAGTAAATGCAAATGGAGAGATTGATTTGCCATTTTGTACTATTTGTTACTACAAACCCGTAACGGGATCAAGTGGTGATATTTTTGCTTCAGAAGGATTTATGGCCTTGACTACTTTAAAGAGAATGAATAATGCGTGGATGAGTCAAAGAGGAAATGCTTTTGTAGTATTAGAATCAAAAGATAAAGGATTGGTTATTACTCGATTGACTACAGATCAAATTATGAAATTAGAAGCAAAAGAAGGTATGTTGGTGTATGATACTACTGTAAATTGTGTGAAGCTGTACAATGGTAAAGCTTGGGGATGTGTAGAACAAGGATGTGTTGACGAATAAAATATTTTCTAAATTTTAAAATTGAAAAGCTATGAGAAATGAAATAAGTAAAAGGACCTTTTTTGTTTTTATTTGTTTACTGTTTAGTATACCTACAGTGTTTGGACAAACTGCTATAGGAAAAGATGAAGTAGAGGGAAAAGATGTGATTTTAGACTTTAAACCAGATGACAATAGAGGGATTATTTTGTCTTGGGTAACTAAAGGGGATGTAGTAACTTCTCCAGTTGGAGGGACTATGATTTTTGATTCAGCCGATAAGAAGGTTAAGTATTATAAAAGTGGTTCTTCTCCAGGTTGGTTTGATCTATCTATTAATTCTGGAAAAGTAGATTTAACTATTCAAAATGAAGAGACTGCTAATTATTCTCCAACTGTTATTGGAAAAGATGCTGCAACAGCAACTGGAGTATTAATTCTTGAAGCAGATAACAAGGCTATGGTTTTACCTAAAAGTGAAAGTCCACATTTGAATATTAAAAGTCCAGCAGCCGGTACAATTGCATATGATAAGGAATCAAAAATGTTATGTGTATTTAATGGAGAGGAATGGTCTTTTTGGAAAGTAGCAGAATAAGAAAGTTAATAAGCATTTTATAATGTATATAAAACAGCAGTGAGCAAAAGCTTACTGCTGTTTTTTTATTTTCAAAAAGTATACCACATAAAAAAAGGAACCACTAAATAGTGATTCCTTTTTGTCGGGGTGGCAGGATTCGAACCTGCGACCTCCTGGTCCCAAACCAGGCGCGATGACCGGGCTACGCTACACCCCGCTTTAGACTTATTTTGTCCTTGCGAGTGCAAAAATAAAACATAATTTTAATTAATCAGTATTATTTGCTTGTTTTTTTAATTAAAAATAAATTAATCGGTAACTTTTTGAATATTAGACGGAAAGGTTGTGCAATAAGTAAGGAAGTGAAAAATTTTATATACGTAGTCAGTGTTTTGGGAAACTTATAGGCTATATACAATTAGATGTAGCGTTGTACGAACTTGATGTTTTTTAATTTTTTCGGTTTATAATGACAAAAAAAGATAGTGGAGAATACTTTAAAATGTAAAGGGTTACTTATTTCTAAGTAGAAACTTTTACTGGGGCAAGCACAAAAGTTGGGGAGGAAGTTGTAAAATAATATATTTGCATCATGATGGATAGCAAAGAAATACTAAAACTAATCCTACCTGAGTACTTGGTAGAGCATTTCAATATTACAAAAGTTGAAGAATTAAATAGTCGTTTAGATATTTACTTCGAAGAAAAAAACGATTATGGTGATCAACTTCCAGATAAACAATTAGTTTCCAAAGGATTTTATCCTATGACTACCATCGAAGATTTTCCATTACGTGGGAAATCAGTAAAACTGCAT
>NZ_FNDQ01000008.1 GCF_900099675.1 Myroides phaeus | reverse complement strand
CAAGTACTCAGGTAGGATTAGTTTTAGTATTTCTTTGCTATCCATCATGATGCAAATATATTATTTTACAACTTCCTCCCCAACTTTTGTGCTTGCCCCGAAACACTTTCAACACTATAAAATGAAAAGTATAGATATAAAAAAAGCCTTGCGTTTGCAAGGCTTGATAAGTTGTGGGCGATGAGGGATTCGAACCCCCGACCCCCTCGGTGTAAACGAGGTGCTCTGAACCAACTGAGCTAATCGCCCAAATTATTTTAAAATAACTTGAGTTATTGTGGGCGATGAGGGATTCGAACCCCCGACCCCCTCGGTGTAAACGAGGTGCTCTGAACCAACTGAGCTAATCGCCCAAATTATTTTAAAATAATTTGCATTATTGTGGGCGATGAGGGATTCGAACCCCCGACCCCCTCGGTGTAAACGAGGTGCTCTGAACCAACTGAGCTAATCGCCCAAATTATCGTAAAATAATTTGCATTATTGTGGGCGATGAGGGATTCGAACCCCCGACCCCCTCGGTGTAAACGAGGTGCTCTGAACCAACTGAGCTAATCGCCCAAATTATTTTTTAATTTGGATATTTCAATATGTCAAGAAAAAGTTGTGGGCGATGAGGGATTCGAACCCCCGACCCCCTCGGTGTAAACGAGGTGCTCTGAACCAACTGAGCTAATCGCCCTTTTTCTTTTATGAACGTGTAATCGTTTGTTGATTACGGGTGCAAATATACGACCTCATTTTTATTACGCAAGTTTTTTCCGCAACTTTTTATAAAATTTCTGCAACTACAAATGTGCTTCCCCCCACGTAAATCAAGTCTTCAGACGTTGCCACAGACTTAGCTTCAACATAAGCATCTGGTATTGAACCACAAACCTTACCATAAAGTTTAAACTCCCCTGCTTTCGCCGCTAAAACCTCAGCATTTAAGCCTCGAGAATTATTTGGCTTTGCAAAAAAATATTTTGCCTCTTTGGGCAACAATGGCAAAATTGAATCCAAATCTTTGTCATTTACTACACCTAAAACAATGTATAATTGCTCAAACTTCTCTTGTTTTAGCTGATTCATCACAATTGTCAACCCGTGTGAATTGTGCGCAGTGTCCGTAATTATCTTAGGATTGCTTCCTAAAACCTGCCAACGACCTTGCAAATTTGTATTCTTTACAACATTTAAAAGTCCTCTTTCAATGTTTTCTTGGGTAATAGTATAGTGTTTTTGCAACAACTCGATGCTTTGAAGTACAGTTCGAATGTTTGACTTTTGATAATCCCCTTTCAAATCTGAGGTAAACACATTATTAGCATAGGTTTCTTGTGCAAAATAAATAGGTGCGGTAGATGCAGTAGCCTTATCAACAAACACTGGTTTTGTTTCCTCTGTATATTCGCCAATTACAACAGGGGTATTTGGTTTTATGATACCCGCCTTTTCTCCCGCAATAGCAGAAAGAGTACTTCCTAAAAATGCCGTGTGATCTTTTCCAATATTCGTTATTACAGAAACAAGGGGTTTTATAATATTGGTAGCATCTAATCTACCCCCCATTCCTACTTCTATTACAGCAATATCTACTTGTTCGTTTTTAAAATATTCGAAAGACATACCAACTGTCATTTCAAAAAAACTAAGCGATTCTTGCTCAAAAAAAGGTTTGTTCTTTGCTATAAAATCAACAACAAAAGCTTCTGAGATTTCCTCTCCATTAATTTTAATTCGCTCTCTAAAATCTTTTAAATGCGGAGACGTATATAATCCTACTTTATAGCCTGCTTCTTGTAAAATTGAAGCAACCATAGAAGAAGTAGACCCCTTTCCATTAGTACCGGCTATATGTATTGTTTGAATTTCCTTTTGTGGATTACCTAAATGATTTACTAATTTAATCGTATTAGATAAATCCGCTTTGTAAGCTACCGCTCCCTTTTGTTGATACATTGGAAGCTGAGCATACATCCATTCTAATGTTTCTTGATATGTCATATCTACAAAAAAAATAGGACCTAAGATCCTACTTTAAAATTAATAACTATAAAACCTATTTGAATATTAGGTGCTTTATCATCTGATTTCCATCTAAATGTTTTAGCTGTTGCAATTGCTGCGTCAGTTAAACATTTAGCCGAGTTAGTTGTACCACGTGTATGTTGAGCAGAAACCACTTTTCCTGATTTATCTACTCTAATTTCCACTACTACTGTACCAACTTCATTACAATCGGGTACTACTGATCCACGTGAAGCTAATGATCTTCCGTTAAGTCCCCAACTTGTACCACCTCCAGCACCTTGTCCTTTTCCATTTCCATAAGTAGAATTAGAGTACATATCTCCATCCAACTTACCTTGGTCTCCGTTCTCAGACGAGTTACCTTGACCTTGAGATTTCTCTCCCGTACTCTTTGGACCATTAATCAAGCTGGCTAATGCGTCTGTTGTACTTTGACTCGGTTTAGGGTCTGGTTTTTTCACTGGTACCTCAGCTTTCACAACCTCTTTTGGCTTAGGTGTTTCTTCTACTTTTTTAACCACAGGCACATCAACCTTATTTTGTGTAACTACTGGTTCTACCTTTGGTGTTTCCACTTTAGGAGCAACTTCTGGTTCAGGTTGCATTTCAATAGTTTCTTTTGGCTGAACATCACCTTTTCCTTTGTCTGTATTACCAAAGTTAATAGCTATTTCACCCCCTGTCAAAACTGTCTCTTGAACAGGAGTCATTATTTTGTAAAAGAAAAACAGCAAAAAAAGAATTACAAAAACAGTAGATGTAACTGCAAAAGCTTTCTTTTCACTATCTGTTTCTAATATCTTCATACCTTATTTTGGCTCTACAGCCAATACAATTTTATAATTATTTCGATAAGCAATATCCATCACAAATACAGCATCTTCAACAGGTACACCTTTAGCTACGTGTAAAACCACATTCGGTTCTTCTTGATTAGCTAATTTCTGTTTTAATCCTTCTTCTAATCCTTCTGATGGAAATTGGTCTTGATCTATAAAATAATTAGATTGATTATCTATACTAATCGCTACTGTTTCAACTGAATCAGATTTTCCTTCAGAATTTGGCAATACCAAATCTAAAGCATTCGTCGTTGTCATTGTTGTAATTGCTACCATAAAGAAAATAAGTAACAAAAACACAATATCAGTCATCGACGACATATTAAATTCTGCCGAAACTCTATTTCTTCCTCTGATATTCATTAGGCAGGCTCATTTAATAAATCTAAAAACTCAACTGCGTTTGCTTCTAATTGGTGAACAATTTTATCGATTTTACTTACTAAGTGATTGTACCCAACATAAGCAATAATACCAACGATTAAACCAAATACTGTAGTCATCATCGCAGTATAAATACCCTCTGCTAATACACTCATATCTATACGAGCTGAACTTGCAGTTGACATTTCGTGAAACGCCATAACCATACCTACTACTGTTCCTAAGAAACCTGTCATTGGTCCTGCTCCAGATAAAGTAGCTAATAAGTTAATGTTCTTCTCCATTTTGTAAACCTCTAATTTACCTGCATTCTCAATAGCAATATTGATGTCTTGTAATGGCTTACCAATTCTTGAAATCCCTTTTCCTACTAATCTTGCAACAGGAGTATCTGTATGAGCGCAAAGTACTTTTGCTTGATCAATTTTACCTTGAGATAAAAATAATTTAATTTGACTCATAAAGCTTTCATCTACTTTAGATGCTTTTTTAATAGCAAAAAATCGCTCTAAATATAAGTACAAAGCCATAAACAACATGATGAAAATAACAACCATAATAGATTGTCCAATAATTCCACCACTAAAGATGATGTCGCTTAATGCTAACTCTTTGTTTACTGCACCTTCTGTTTTTTCAATTGCATCAGTTAAATTTTGAGCAACTGCTGTAGTATCCACTTGTAAGAAATGAAACATAAATAATTCGTGTTTTTAATTTTAATGTCAATGTTGAAATTAGCCCATATTTTAGCTTATCTTTCTAAGTGATAAGACTACTATACTATCATAAACGACAAAAAAGTTATTTTAATATCTAACCAGATAAAAAATAACACTTTAATGCCCTAACAAATAGTTGCAATATGACGCTGAAATAAAGTCCAAATATAGAATGTTTTTTAAAGATTTCTCCAATTCTACCCCCTATTTTTTACACATCAACCATAAAGTATATAATTTTTTTAACATATGATAGCTAATGCGCTATTTTGTCAAGAGATTAATTTAACAATTCAATAGTACGCTAATCGTGTTTTTCAAAAAAATTGTAAATCTTTCCTGAACTGTGATCATATTTAGCACCTGTTACACTTGCTAAACAATTAACCTCATCTCTTATTTTTAAGACTCCTAAAAATCCGAATATAATAGCCTCTTTAAAGTCTATTATCAAATTATCTGGTTTTTTGAAGATTAAATGGGGACTATTCTCTCTAATGCGATGCAGTAGATAATTATTGTGTGCACCACCACCTGTTACCAATACCGTACTTCCTTGTTTTAACGACAATCCATTAGTAGTTTGAATAGCGATATGCTCAACTAAAGTTGCTAAATAATCCTCCATCGATAAAGGGAACTTGGATAAAATTGGATTAACAAATGTTTTAACAAACTCTACTCCTAAAGACTTAGGTGCCTTTTCTTTATAATAATCTAATGCATTTAACTCTTCTAAAAGCTCTTGACTTACCTTTCCTCTTGATGCGTGATGTCCCTCTGCGTCATATTCTAATCCAACTTTACTCATCTGTGCATTGAGTAGTGTATTTACAGGAACAAGATCAAAAGCAATTCTATACCCCCTATTATTCTCATAAGACACATTGGCAAATCCCCCTAAATTTAAACAAGCCTCATAGTCCGCAAACAACAAACGATCGCCAATAGGCACTAATGGTGCACCTTGTCCTCCTAAAAGAACATCTTGAACTCTAAAATCGCAAACCACCTTCTGCTCTATCAAATCAGACAACAAAGGCAAATTACCAATCTGCAATGTATAGCCTAAATCAGGCTTGTGAAATACCGTATGTCCGTGTGAACAAACAGCATCTACTTCTTTTATTTTATGTGTAATAATGAATTCGCGAATTACACTTGCTAAATGCACAGTATATCGCTCATCAAAATGTTCTATTTCCTCCCTATTCAAATTAATTGCATTGGCCAACTTAGTCTTCCACGCTTCAGAATAAGGTACAGTTTCTGCATTCAAAACTTTAAAAGACCATTTGCCACTATCACAAGTAAACTCAACATATACCAAATCAACCCCATCTAATGAGGTTCCTGACATTACTCCGATAATATTATACTGAAACTTTTTCATAGGGATAAAATTAAACAATGTTCATTGAATAATTGATTTAATTCATATATATTTGGAAACTACAATACTAAGAATCAACTAAAAAATTAAGATACGAAAAATGGACTTTAAATTATCAGAAGAGCAGTTGATGATTCAACAAGCTGCTCGTGACTTTGCTCAAACAGAATTACTACCTGGTGTTATCGAAAGAGACGAGAATCAAATTTTCCCAGCAGAACAAGTAAAAAAACTTGGAGAACTTGGTTTCTTAGGAATGATGGTTGACCCGAAATATGGAGGAAGTGGATTAGACAGCGTATCATACGTATTAGCAATGGAAGAAATTGCGAAAGTAGACGCTTCTGCAGCAGTAGTTATGTCTGTAAACAACTCATTAGTTTGTGCAGGATTAGAAAAATATGCGAGTGAAGAACAAAAAGTAAAATATCTTACACCTCTAGCATCAGGTCAAGTAATCGGAGCTTTCTGTTTATCTGAGCCTGAAGCAGGATCAGATGCTACATCGCAAAAAACAACTGCAGTAGATATGGGAGATTACTACTTGTTAAACGGTACTAAAAACTGGATTACAAATGGTAGTACAGCTGATTACTACTTAGTAATAGCACAAACTCACCCAGAGAAAAAACACAAAGGAATTAATGCTTTCATCGTTGAAAAAGGATGGGAAGGATTTGAAATTGGAGCAAAAGAACAAAAAATGGGTATCCGTGGTTCTGATACACATTCTTTAATGTTTACTGATGTGAAAGTTCCTAAAGAAAATAGAATTGGAGAAGACGGATTTGGATTCGCTTTCGCAATGAATGTTCTTAACGGAGGGCGTATCGGTATTGCTTCTCAAGCATTAGGTATTGCACAGGGTGCTTACGAATTAGCTTTAAAATACGCTAAAGAACGTAAAGCATTTGGTACAGAAATTATCAACCATCAAGCAGTAGCTTTCAAATTAGCAGATATGGCTACTAACATCTCAGCGGCAAGAATGCTTTGTATGAAAGCAGCAGCTGAAAAAGATGCAGGACAAGATATTTCTATTTCTGGAGCAATGGCTAAATTATTCTCTTCGAAAACAGCAATGGATACAACAATTGAAGCTGTTCAAATTCACGGAGGAAATGGATATGTTAGAGAATATCACGTTGAAAGAATGATGCGTGACGCTAAGATTACTCAAATTTACGAAGGTACTTCTGAGATTCAAAAAATCGTTATCTCAAGAGGTATCGCTAAAGAATAGTTTTTCCATTCGTTTAAATATAAAGAGGATGTACTGTGCGGTACATCCTTTTTTGTTTTCTTCTATTCCACATTTTGTCAATCAACTAATGTTGAAAGATGACTTTCATTCAAATGACTTTTGTATTTTTACGCCATATTTGAATTATACTATGAAGCCATCAAGATCTATAAAAACCAAAATACTTTTCTTATACTTTACCCTATTTATAGCTGTAATCTTCTCTGGAGCATACATCTACAAAGAGGCAAAAAAGTTTACTATTCCAGAAGAGCAAGTAGTTGAAGAAAACAATAAAATATTTTTAGTTAGCAGTACTATTAATAACCTTTATAGCAGCGAAGCCTATAGCCGAAGTGCAATATTAACAGGTAATCAAAGTGATATAAACTTATATTACAAGGAACTTGACACCATTGTAAAGCAAATTGACTTGATGCAAAAACAAGTGCAAGATCCAATCACTATATCAAAACTAAACTCTGTAAAAGAACTATTAGCTAAGAAAAAAGTTAGCTTTAAAAATATCATCAAAGCCCGTAAAGAACTGTCTGAAGACACAAAATATACAGAGGCATTTTCAGAAATATACAATATTAGGGAAGAGATCGAAAACAAAGCTCAACCTATAGTAATCCAATCTAAGGAGAAAGAAAAACGCAGCGCGTGGGCACGTCTTTTTAAAGGAGATAATACAGATACCATTAAAACGACTATTAACTACCCTCGTGTATCTGACTCATTGATTAATGCTATGGAGAAAATTATAACCTCTACTCAGGCTAAAATCAATGAACAACAGAAGAAACTATTACAACAAGAACAAAAACTTTTACAAGAAAACAAGAATATCACCAATCAGCTAAGAGAGATTTTACAAAATGTAGAACAAAATATCTTAGTCCTTTCATATCAAAAAATAAACGAGTCTAAATCGCGAATAAGTACTGCTTCTACAAATATTGCATATTTAGGTGGTTCTGCTCTTATTGTGATTATCATCTTAGGGTGGATTATTATTAGAGATCTTAACCAAACACAAGAATATAGGGTTGCATTAGAAAAGTTAAACCAAGAGAAAGAAGTGTTATTGCGCAGTAAAACAATGTTATTTGCTACAGTAACTCACGATTTACAAACTCCTTTGGGTAGCTTAATAGGATTTGCCGATTTGTTAGACCAAACACCTTTGCAAAATAAACAAAAGCAATACGTGGCTAACATAAAATCCTCCTCTCAATATATTACTAATCTGGTAAATGATTTAACGGATTTCTCACGTCTTGAAAACAATAAAATAAGTATTCAAAAAGAAAACATCAATATTAAAGAGCTTATTTTTAGCACTTGCCAGGTATTGATACCATCAGCAGAAAACAAAAAGATTAGTTTAACGTGGGAAGTAGATGAAGCATTAGATCAAAAATTTTACACAGATCCTTACCGCATCAAGCAGATTCTTACCAACCTAATTACAAATGCAATTAAGTTTACGCAAAATGGCGGAGTATCTGTTAAAGCTTTTGTTGAAAATGACACAATTCAAATCTTGGTAAACGACACTGGGATTGGGATAGATAATAGTGAAGTTGATAATATCTTCAAAGAGTTTAAACAAGCGCACGATGGTATTGAGAAAAAATTTGGAGGAACTGGTTTAGGATTGAATATCTCCAAACGTTTAATTGAATTATTAGACGGAACAATTGCAGTAGAAAGCAAATTAGGAGAAGGTTCGACCTTCTCAATTAACTTGCCTGCAGTTATTATGGCCGAAGAACAAGAAATAGCACATACCGAAAACACCCAAAAACGCTTTGATATCCTACAAAACAATACTATTGCTGTTGTAGATGACGATAAAATACAATTACAATTAATGGAGGAAATATTGACTCCCCTATTCAAAGAGGTACTATTAATTGACGACTCTACAGAAGTAGTCCAGATTATCTCAGATAGAAAAGTAGACATCTTATTAACCGACATACAAATGCCTAAATTAGATGGTTTTGAATTAATACAAGCCATCAAACAAGAAGATAAACTTACTAATATTCCAATCATTGCATTATCTGGTAAAAGAGACATTACAGAAGAAGAATTTATCACAAGTGGTTTTACTGCAGCACATCCAAAACCACTACAATTAGAGGAATTATTGATGCTAATCAGCAATATACTATATCCAAACAATAGCATAGAATCAATTAAACCAACAGTTATAAACGAAAGTAAAACCGATCAAAACAAAGTTTATAACACAGATACATTAATTCAGTTTATTGGCCCTGAAAAAGAAGCTTTACGCAAAATACTTGTGATCTTTTTAGATAGTACAAAAGAGAATATCTTAGATATGCATTACGCTGCAGAGGACTTTGACTTAGACACATTAGGAAATATAGCACACAAGATGTTACCTATGTTCAGACAACTGGAAATTAACAATGTAATACCTCTATTGGAAGATTTAGAAAACCATAGCATTTCATTTGATAAGCAAGAAGAAGTAAGTCTATATATTACAACTATTGAACAAGAAATCAATACAATATTAGCCCTTATTAAAGAGGAAAATTTC
Organism: Myroides phaeus; assembly: GCF_900099675.1. Taxonomy (GTDB): domain Bacteria; phylum Bacteroidota; class Bacteroidia; order Flavobacteriales; family Flavobacteriaceae; genus Flavobacterium; species Flavobacterium phaeum. The sequence goes on along the minus strand of NZ_FNDQ01000008.1, from coordinate 119,607 downwards.
TAAAGAAATTAAAAGATTTTATAAATAAAGATGCCATCACAACGTTATATTGTGATGGCATTTTTGTTTACTACTTAATGCTTAGAATTTATCTAAGTCTATAACACATCTAATTGAATACCCATAGTTCATATTCTCAAACCATTGATTTACGAATACTTCATCATAATAAAACCTTCTAAACATAGCTGTTTTCTCTTCATACTCATCAGTAGTCCAAAAATAGGCTTGTCTCCCTTTACCAGAAAAATCCATAAACTTACTTTCAGATGTAGACCCACAAGCATAAATATTTAAACCTGATAAATTATTACCATCTCCTGGTTTATTATTACCGCTATCAAATAACCATCCTGACGTAGATTTCATAATCGGAGCAATCGTTTCAGACTCTCTTGAACCACCATAAATATCATCTATATCAAAATTTGCAGGATCTAAATAATAAGCTATTGTTGCCCAATCTTTATGACCAGTAACTCTAAATCCTTTTGGAGCTAATCCTTTCGGACTTGTTGCAGCCATCCAATTATATAATCCTCCCATTACATCCTTATTAGCGATATCATTATCGTAAAAAACATAAGCTCCTTCTGTAGTCTCGTACCAATCTTGTTTGTTTTTATAACTATTGATTGGAGAACCATCTAAATAATATTTAGTTTTTAAATTTTCAGCCAACCAAATTTGGCCACCAATTTTCACTAACGCATATTTACTAACCTCTTCATTTCTTTTATCTTCAAGAACATAAGCTTCTAACTTAGCATCAACAACCGTTAATCCCTCACCTTTAGAAAAAGTAACACTTCCGTCATTTTGTATAAAAACAGTTTTAGCATCCGCATTTGTACCCTTTGAATAAGTAAATTTATTAAGTTTTAAATCCCATTTAATAGCTCCTCCATCAGGTAATACAACTCCTTCAGTATTGTTAATCTTACCATCTTTTAAAGTATGTAAAGTAATTCTTTGTTCTGCGATTTCTGTAGATTTTAAATACTCTAAGTATAATCTTGCTACTTCATTACCAGAATCATCAAGTACTTTATAAATATTTGACCCTTTAAACATATCTTTTGTAGGCATAGCCAATTGATAAGCTTTATTACCAACATTATTATCTGCAGCAAGTTGTTTTACATTAATTTTCACAAGGGACTTCCCTGTTTCATTAGACAATAAATTAATTATTCCTACCCTTTCCTCTGTAGTTTCATTAACTTTTGCTTCAACTACAATTTTATCTACTAATCTCTCAATAGAAAGCCAAGAAGCAGTAGCTTCATCTAATTCAGCTTTCCACTCTAATTTAGAAGTTACTTTCACTTCTTTTTTCCCTCCATTAGCTTCATAATTCAGTAAATCATGATCTACTTTAAAACCTTCAATACTTTCAACATTTCCATCATCACTTGAACAACTCGTGAAAAATGAAACAAAACACACAACTCCTAAGAGTAACAAATTCTTTTTTCCCATAATTTAATTTAGTTAATAGTTTTTAATAGTCGCACAAATATATACTTTAAAATAAACACCTGTAATTATTTTTAATTTAATTTTAAAATAAAAAAAACTATTTTAATTTAAAAAAATAGCCACAAAAAAACATATTAAGCAAAAAACACAAAAACAGCTTTTTTAAATTAACATTATATATTGTAAATTTTATAACAATATTAATATATTCGCCAACTATAAAATCTCTCATGTTTTTTTTATAAATAAATCCAATTATTAAAACAAATGAGAGGTAAACTAACAAACTTATTTAAAGCTTTATGAAAAAAAGATTTTTTTACGGGCTAATTGCTTCTGCTTCAATTGCAGCAACAATTTCAGCTTGTAGCAATAGCGACAATAGTCCTGTTGCCCCTATTAACTCTGAAGGTAGAATTGAAGCACAACTACCAAGAGAATTTAAATGGAATACTAATTCTAAATTAGGAATTTATCATTCAATGTCTACTGAAAGTGGTAAAAATGAATTAAATCACTTTACTTCAAAACTTATCAGTGGAGCAGAAACAAATCAGGCTACCTTTGAATCTATTTCAAACTTCGAAAAAGGAACCCATACTTTTAATGCACTTTATCCACATCTAGAATCGCATGGAAATGATCCCAAAAAAATAACAATTAATCTACCAAGCGAACAATATCAAGCTGAAACTTCTACAAACGATAATACTGCAAACTACTCTTTCTTTTATGCAACACAAAAAATCAGCGTAAACAACACCAATAACTCACCTATTAATTTTGGGTTAAAAAACTTATTTTCAATATTAGAATTTGACTTTACATTAGAATCACCAGACCAAAAAATATCCGAAATTACTATTACGTCACAGAACCAAAACTTGGCAGGAGATTTTACTTTTGACTTGACTGCTGATAAAGTAATTCCACAGATAGGTTCGAATTCATTTAAATCAATTACTTTAAAAAGTAAAAATGATGCTTTAAATACTAAATCTATTAAAGCACGTATTACAATTAATCCATTATTAGAAAAACAACCTTTAAAAATATTAGTACAAGTTGATGGTAAAACTTTAGATTTTGACATAGCACCAGAAGCTTACTTACCTAATCATATTTACAATATTCCTCTTGTTATTTTCTCTCCTGCAGAGGATTTAAATAAAAATGGTTATGCTAATAGTTACATTGTAAATGAAGCAAATAAAGCTTATAAATTTGATGCTAAAGTTCAAGGTAACGGAAAAGCTACATCTAAAATAGCTCCTAAAAAATTGACTCCTAAAAAAGCATTTGTTGTTTGGGAATCTTCAAAAACAGAAAAAGGAGTAATTGCAAATGTATCTCTTGATGAAAATGGTATTGTTACTTTTATTACATCAGATAAAATTGGTGGTAATGCATTAATTGCAGTAACTGACGGAGAACCAACAGACGAATTTCCATTAGGAACAATTCTTTGGAGCTGGCATATTTGGAGTACTCCTTATGACGTAAACAAAGACATTACAGTAAAAAGCAAAGCTGGAGATAAGTTCCAATTTATGGCTATAAATTTAGGAGCATTATCAGTAGATCCTGATAAAACGGGGAATGGATTAAAATACCAATGGGGAAGAAAAGATCCATTTTTAAAAGACGGATTTAAATTAGATGGTTCTGAACACGAAGGAATTGTATACAATCCAAAATATGGATGGCAAGCAAGTACTTTTACTGCAAACGGTAAAGACTCTGCTATTGATGAAGCTATTAAATTTCCTACAGGATACTTTAGAGCAACACAAGGCAATGATTTTGATTGGAGTGGAAATGGAGCTGGTATAGAAAATAGAAATAACCAACTATGGGGTAATTTAGAAAATAACTTAGGTAAAAAATCTATTTATGACCCATGTCCTATCGGTTACAGAGTACCTCCTATTGAAGCTTTTGAAAGCTTTGAATCAGAGAACGGGAAATTTGTTAATGAAGACTGGGAATTTAACGCTGAAAATGGACAGAAAATAACTTTTTCAACTGAACCAAGTTATTTAAATTATGTAACTGGTGCTCCAGTAGGACCTGGAAGAAATGGAAAAGAAGCTTACTATTGGACATCGAGTACAAAACCTGCTTATGGTTCAAAATCAAATGCTTCAAGTTTCTTAATTGAAAAAGGATGGATATCAGTTAACCAAACAGGTCAAAGAGGTATGGGGGCATCAATCCGTTGTATTCGAGAATAATTATAAAATACATGAATAGGTAAACTACATTTATCCATTCAGCTTATAACAAAAAGGGATCGTATTTTACGATCCCTTTTTCTTTATAAAAACATATACTATTTTATACTTTCTACTTGTGTTAACTCATCGCTTTCTTGATTGTAGTCAATACCTTCAAACTCAAAACCAAATAAGTTAAAGAAATCTTTTCTATATCCTGCTAAATCAGAAATAGATTCGATATTCTCGGTAGTTACTTCAGCCCATAGCTTAGCAACTTCAGCTTGAACATCTTCTCTCATTTCTAAATCATCAACGCGAATACGTCCTTCTGAATCTAATTGTGCATCAGTAGCATATAAACGCTCAGCAAATAAACGTTGCATTTGTTCGATACATCCTTCGTGAATACCTTTCTCTTTCATTACTTTATATAATAATGAAATATAAAGAGGTACAACAGGAATTGCAGAACTTGACTGAGTTACTAATGCTTTATTTACAGAAACATAAGAAACACCATTCTTATCCTTAAGCAAATCATTGATAGTTGCTACAGTAGCTTCCAAATCATTTTTAGCCATTCCAATTGTACCATTGCGGTAAATTGGATACGTCAATTCAGGTCCAATATAAGAATAAGCAACTGTTTTAACACCATCAGCTAAAACTCCCGCTGCTTTTAAATCTTCTATCCAGAACTTCCAGTCTTCACCACCCATTACAGCAATAGTATTATCAATATCCGATTGTTCTTTAACAGGATCAATAGAAATATTAGTAACAACACCCGTGTGGAAATCTACTGTTTTATTAGTAAAATGTTCTCCAATTGGTTTCAATACCGATGCATAAGCAACACCCGTTTTAGGATGCGTACGACGAGGAGAAGCTAAACTATATACTACTAAATCAACCTGACCTAAGTCTTGTTTAATCAACTCAATAGTTTGCTTTTTAATTTCATCAGAAAAAGCATCCCCATTGATACTTTTTGCATATAAACCAGCTTTAGTCGCTTCTGTCTCAAAAGCAGCTGTATTATACCAACCAGCTGTACCAGGTCTACCAGCAGTACCAGGTTTTTCAAAGAAAACACCAATAGTAGCAGCATCAGATCCAAAAGCAGCTGATATTCTTGAAGCTAATCCAAAACCAGTAGAAGCACCTATAACCAGTACTTTTTTAGGTCCATTGTTAATTTGTCCTTTAGACTTTACATACTCAATTTGCTTTTTAACATTTTCAGCACATCCCTCAGGGTGAGAAGTTAAGCAAATAAATCCTCTAGTTCTAGGTTGTATTATCATTTTAAATCTTTTTCTACTTAATTGACTTTATTCCAAGTTGCAAATTAATCATTTTATAAGAATAAAACACACTTAATAATAGAATTTTAATAGCGCTTAAAATTATATTTAAAGATGCAGTCAAAAATAGTCACCTATTCTTTTTTAACAGGCTATCTAATTTTTTACAAACTACAATGTAACTTCAAATATAAATATCAACTTACTATATCATATAAAAAACATCATTGACATAAAAAAAGGATTCTGAACAACAGAATCCTTTTTCTATTATAAATCTTCAACTATAAATTCACTACGGCGATTCTCTTGATGCTTATCAGCAGAACAAGGAACTCCTTTACTACATTCATTTGTAAGCCTAGTAGAACCAAAACCTTTACTCGTCAGCCTACTTCTGCTAATACCCTTAGATATTAACCAATTAACAGTCGAATCTGCACGACGTTGAGATAATTTTAGATTATAACTGTCTTTACCTACAACATCTGTATGAGATCTCACATCAATCTTCATATTAGGATATAAATTCAATACTTCTAATACACGGTATAATTCACTTTCGGCATCAACTCTAATATCAGCCTTTCCAAAATCAAAATAGATTGGTTTTAAATTTAATACTTTAAATAAATCATCCCCAATTTGAATTCCTTGAACTTTCTCTTTAGGATTAACTTCTCCTCCCTGTAATCCAAAATCTAAAACAGCTTCATTTTTTCTATTTAAAGCCGGTAACCCTAACTCTACTGTGTTATAAAACTCTTTATCAACACCAACAGAATAAGATATAGAACAACGTTTATCATTAAAGACATATTCCCCATTTTCATTAGTTACAACAGTCTCCACTAGCTCCTTATTTTGATCATATAGAGACACTTTTGCTTCTTTCAAGATTTCACCAGACACTATGTCGTATACTTTCCCTTTAATACTTTGATAAAACTCTAACTCAATTCCATTAATTTCTCTAACAAAATACAAATCATCTTTTCCTTTTCCTCCTGGACGATTAGATGTCATATAACCATATTTACAATTAGGGTCTAAATAAAAAGCAAAATCATCATATGAACTATTAACGGAATCTCCTAAATTAACCACATCTCCTAAAGAACCATCTTCGTAAATTTTCACTCCAAAAATATCAAGTCCTCCTAATCCAGGGTGTCCATCTGAAGCAAAATACAAGATGTTATCTGCACTAATAAAAGGAAAGACTTCTCTTCCCTCTGTATTTAACTGATCTCCTAAATTCTCAGGCGTTGCAAAATTTCCATTACTTAAAATTTCTACTCGGTAAATATCTGACTGACCATAACTATCACCTCTATCTGAAACAAAATACAACCATTTTTCATCTACACTTAATGCCGGATGAGCAGAAGAGGCATTTGGCACATTAATAGATAACTTTTCTACATTATTCCATTTACCATTTACTAATCTAGCTTTATATAAATTCACAAATACAACATCGTCTTTGTTTTTTTTATTTTCTCTTGTATTACTTGAAAAATACATAGTCTGTCCATCACTAGAAAAAACAGGAGTAGATTCATTAAACTTTCCTTCCATCTTTTTAGCAAATGGCTTAGCTTCACCTACATGTCCATCAATATAAACTGGTGCAGAATAAAGCTTTGTAAATGGATCATTCGTCCAACTATGTATTCGTTGATAATAATTTGTTCTATTTTGAGAAGAAGCAAAAATAATATGTCCTTTATACATTGTAGCTCCATAATCAGAAAATGCAGTATTAACATTTTCCATTAATGTTGCACTAAAAGCACTTGGATTAGAACGTATAAACTCTAAATATGACTTATTAGCTAAATACATTTTTACTCTTATATCTTCTTTGAATTTATCAGCCATCAAATCCATAATTCGATCAGCTTCACGATAATTACCTTTACTTTTTAAAGTTTGAATATATCTAAAATAAACCTCGGCATCTACAAAATCAGAAGTAGCCTGTCCTTTATCTAAAATTTCACTATACCACTTATTTGCCTCATCATATAAACCATTATTATAGTAGGCATCAGCTAATTTTTTAAAATCCTCTTGATTTACACTTCCTTGACGTATTGCATTCTCATAACTTTTAATCGCATCTGCAAAAGCCAAATTCTCAAATTGTCTATCGCCAACTTTAACTTGCTTATTTTGAGCATAGCCTCCAATACAAATTAAAGCAACAAAACAAATCCATATTTTACCAAATATTCTTTTTTCCATAATCACAAATATTAGAAGAAGCGAGAAGTCGTCACTTTGTTGTACTTATTAAACAAATCAAATCTCATAAAAACTTCGTGAGATCCAGAATTATAGCGAGCTAACTTAGAAGTATCTGCGTCGTAAGCGTACCCAATAAATAGTCCATCATTGATCTGAAAACCTACTAATGCACTTATTGATGAATCCCATCTATATGCTGCTCCTAAAGTAAATCTATCAACGATTAAAAAATTAGCGGTTAAATCTACTTCTAATGGTGCTCCATCAACAGCTTTAGCTAAAAATGCAGGTTTAAATTTCAAACTTGGATTCAGCTCAAAAACATAACCTCCCATTAAATAGTAATGCATTTTCTCACGCATTAACTTTGTACCTTCATTTTTTGAACGTTCTCGAGTCAAAAATGTTGGTACTGAAAAACCTAAATATCCTTTATCAGAATACATATACAGTCCTGCACCAAAGTTTGGGTTAAACTTATTATTTATATTCTCTTGAAACTCTGGATCTTCTTCGTCATAAATATCTAATTTAGTAAAATCTACATTTAAAATATTTGCAGTTCCTTTTAATCCAAATGCTAATTTATACTCCGAATTCAAATCTATTGCATAAGCTATATTAAATGATATATTATTCTCATCCATAGCACCAATTTGATCATTTGTATAGTTCAATCCTCCAGACAATTTTGAATCTCCAAATGGAGTATCTATAGATAAATTTGCAGTCTTTGGTGCTCCATCTAATCCAACCCATTGCGTTCTATACATTCCAAAAACACTCAACATTCCACGAGATCCTGTATACCCAGGATTTATGTTTGATGTATTATACATATAATGTGTATAATGAGGGTCTTGTTGCGCTAATACTTCTGTTACTCCAAAAAAAGATAACAAGAAAACTGCTACTATATTTTTTTTGAATATTCCTTTCATTTCTTAAATCTTTTAATTGTTTTCTAAGTGTAGGTAACCTGATTTTTTAATCCACTCTGAACCATTACCATTCTTTTTCTCATATTTTACTATGTAATAATAAGTCCCCGACGGAAGCTTTCCTTTCCCAATAACCCCTCTTCCTTCTGCTTCTCCTTTAAATACATTTGTACTACCATCACCATTAGAATCATAATTATTAGTTTCAAATACTTTTGCACCCCATCTATTTACTATTTGAACAGTATTATTAGGATACTTATTAATATTTTTAATGATAAAATAATCGTTATTTCCATCTCCATTTGGTGATACTGCATTATAAATTTTAACTTCATCATAATAAGTAGCATCAACTAATCCTAAAGTAAAAATCCCTTTAGCTTTAACTTCTGAAACAGTACGAATAGTCTTTTTAACCATATCCACTTCTCCTGATTCGTCTAACCAAGACTTACTTGTTTCATCCCATCTCACAATATGCAATCCTTTATCCAATTGTTCTAAAATGTTAGGGGATGTTGTCTTTTCATGCCATCCTAATTCAACAACAACAAAACCAGTTTTAGACTTATTGTCAACTTCCCAATACTCCCTATCATTGATTTCCATAATATGATTATTAAAATCATGTGGATGTATTGACAATGGATTCTCAGACTTATAAACAGAATTATACAAGTCTTTCTCCTGTTGAGCAGAACCAAGAATAATTGGACGGTGGTATGTTCCATTACCAACAGGTAAAGAAAGTTCATCCCTTCCTTCCCTATCAACCCTTCCTACCACATGACTATCATCACTTACTGAAGTGATTCTAGATCCTTCTAAAAAAGTTATAGCTCCTTCACCTTGAGATGAAACGTAAACATGTCCAGATTCAAATACTGATGAACCAGAAATACCAATAGCATTTTCTAGATCTATTCGCTTTGTATCAAACGTAACGTTTAAAAAAGAAGTAGGATTATCTCCTCCTTCAATATTGATTCCTCTTTTACCTAAATCTCCTTGCTCAAAGTAAGCATAACTTGATTTCTGCCCTTTTGAAAAGTCATAAATACCATTATTTTTAAAATCACTTTGAAAATAGACTGATCCGTCATTTATAAAAAACCCATTAGTACTATTCTCAAATGGCCCTACTGTCAAAACATTCGTTTGTCCTGATACAAAAAAATCTCCCTCATTATATAAAATATTATTCTCCTGCCCGTAGCTAAAAAAACCCACAGCAAAAAAAATAAAGGGAAGAGCTCCTACTTTATTTGTAATTTTCTTTTTCATAGTTATATTTTTATCAACTTCTTTTCTCAGATAATAAAACAAAAATAATAAAACAATAAAAATATAACTAATTTATGTTAACTATTGTATTAAATACATTAAAACAAGTTAAATAAAATAATATACTCTAAAAAAACGTGTCATTATTAAATATAACCCCACTTTTCTTAAAATTATCTAAATAAAAAAGAGAATATATTTTATTAGTAATACTCTCCTTTTAAAAAAACATTCTTATTTAACCCTACCATACTAATTAATAAGAATTAAAAGACTCACTATAAACCATAAAAAAAGGGCTGTCTATTTCTAGACAGCCCTTACTTTTGGCTAAGTACTGCATTTTTACATCTCACAGTAGATGGGTCGAAAAAAAAATTGTTTTGTTGCTCTGAACAAATATCTATAATTGTTTCTATAGAAACAGATTAAAGTTCCAATACTATAAATTCACTACGACGGTTTAATTGGTGCTCTTCAACCGAACAAGGTACTCCGTTACTACAGTGGTTTAACAATCTTGTTTCACCATAACCTTTTCCTGATATTCTACTTGCATCAATACCTTGTTTTACCATCCATTGAATAGTAGATTTAGCTCTTCTATCAGATAAAGATAAATTGTAATTATCATTACCTCTACTATCTGTATGAGAACGAACATCTATTTTCATAGTTGGGTATTCTTTTAATACCTCTACTACTTTCATTAACTCAATCGCAGCATCTGGACGAATGTTAGACTTATCAAAATCAAAATAGATTGGCTGTAATTTTAATTTCTTAAATAAGTCGTCTTCCACTACAATAGGTTTCTCCGTTTTCTCTAAAGCGATGTCTTGCTTGAATACACCACCTGGATTAAAGTCTAATTGAACAATTACTTCTTCCGTATTATACTTTGGAGCTTCAGCTTTCAAACGGTATTTAACACCACATTCAGCCTCTTCAACTTTGTAATAACCTTGCTCATCAGTTAAGATTTCTCCTATTTTCTTATAAGTATTATCAAACACAGTAACTGTTGCGTTAGCTAAAACTTCTTTAGTATCCTTGTCAAACACAATACCTTCTAAGATTTGACGACAAACTCTTTCCATAAAGAAATAAATATCATCACCTCCTACACCACCAACTCTATTTGAACTAACAAATCCTTTTTTAGTTTTGTTATCAATATAGAAAGCAAAATCATCTGTGCTACTATTAATTGGCGCTCCCATATTAGTAACAGCACCAAAACTTCCATCTACATTAATTTTAGCTACAAATACATCTAATCCTCCTAAACCAGGGTGACCATCTGAAGAGAAAAACAAGTAATTATCTTTAGAGATAAAAGGAAATGTTTCTCTACCAGCTGTATTCACTTTGTTACCTACATTTTCAACGTTACCGTAACCACCATCTGGATAAATAGAAACTCTAAAAATATCAGACTGACCTAAAGTTCCCTCTCTATCAGAAGAAAAATACAACCAGTTTCCATCAGGAGTTAAAGCAGGGTGAGCTGTATTAAAATTATCTGAGTTAAAAGGTAACTCTTCTACATTTTCCCATTTACCCTCATCAGATAAAGTTGCTTTATAGATTTTCAATAAAGTATCTCTATCCTTATTTCTTCTCTTTTTCCCTTTTACACTGGTATTATTACGTGTAAAGTACATCGTTTTTCCATCAGCAGTAAACACAGCCGTAGCCTCGTTCACTTTACTATCTAATTCTGGAGCAAACTTTTCTGGTGCTTCAAAAGTTCCATCAGCATTAATTGTTGATGAAAACAAACTTGTAAAGCTTTCGTTTGTCCATTCGTGAATTCCTCTACCTGATTTATCTTCAGTTTCCCTTGCCGAAGTAAAGATCAACTGATTTCCTAATAAAGCAGCTCCATAATCAGAATACGGCGTATTAATTCCGATATTCGTCAATTGGTAACGATTAGAATTCGCTTCAATATCTTTAAGGTAACGATCCTTTTGTTCTTCAAATAATTTAGCACGAGAATCTGAACTTTCCATTTCTGCAAACTTCTCCATCATTTGCTTTGAATAATCGTTGTCTTCTACTGCTTTCAAAGTTTGTGCAAAACGGTAATAATACTCCGAAGAGATTGCGCTTAAATCTTTATCGTCATATTCACTATTAAACAAAGCGCTATACCATTTATTAGCTTCAATCAACTTTCCGTTGAAATAGTAAGCATCAGCCAACTTTTGTAACATTGATGCATTTGTATAACCTTTATCAGCAATACGCTCATAAATTTTAATAGCATCTACATAAGCTAATTTTTCGGATGCTTTCTCAGCTTTTTTCTCAGCTACTTTCTGAGCGAAACCTTGAATTCCAGCTCCCAAAAGCAACATTGTAAACAATCCTATTTTAATAATCTCTTTTCTCATACTATAAATCTATTAGAAGAATCTTGGTGTATTAATTCTACCGCCACGTTTAAACAACTCAAAACGCAAGAAGATCTCATGTGACCCAGAATTATATCTTGCTAATTTAGTGGTTTCTGCGTCATAAGCATAACCTACAAACAAATTTTCATTTATTTGGAATCCGGCTAATGCACTTACAGATGCATCCCAACGGTATGCTGCTCCTACTGTAAACTTATCTACAATTAATAAATTAGCTGTTAAATCCACCTGTAATGGTGCTCCTTCAACTGCTTTAGCTAAGAAAGCAGGTTTTAATTTAAGACTTGGATTTAACTCAAATACATACCCTCCCATTAAATAAAAGTTAGCTCTTTGACGCATTGTTTCAACATCATTATCATCATAACGATCAGTTGTCAAAAAGTTAGGAACTGAAAATCCTAAGTATGCTTTATCTGAATACAAATATACACCAGCTCCAAGATTTGGCGAAAATTTATTGTTAATATTCTCCTGAGAAACAGGATCACTTGGATTATGAATATTTAGTTTCGTATAATCTACATCTAATAAATTAGCTGTTCCTTTTAATCCAAAAGCTAATTTATAATCTCTATTAAGGTCAATTGCATATGATAAATCAACCGAAATATTATTCTCTGCCATTGCTCCTAATTGATCATTGGTAAAGTTTACCCCTAAACCTAAACCACTTTCACCTAAAGGCGTACTAACAGAAACATTTGCTGTTTTAGGCGCACCATCAAGTCCTACCCATTGCGTTCTGTACATTCCAAACACAGTAAGAGAACCTCTTGACCCAGCATAAGCAGGGTTCACATTATTTGTATTATACATATACTGTGTAAACTGAGGATCTTGTTGCGCTTGCATTTGAGAGAAACAGCCTAACGCAAGTAGGCTGATTCCAATCTTTTTTATTTTATGTTGAATACTCATAAATTCTTTCTATTAATTTGTGTCTAAGTGTAGGTAACCTGATTTCTTAATCATTCTTGAACCTTGAGAATCTTTATACTCATAGTTTACAATGTAGAAATAAGTACCCGTAGGTAGTTTCTCATTTTTACTTACTGTAACACGGCCCTCTGAATAACCTTTAAAAACGTTTACTGAACCATCGCCAGCACTATCATAGTTCTTAGCGTCATAAACCTTAACCCCCCAACGGTTGTAAATCTCTACCGTATTATTAGGGAATCTATTAATATTATCGATAATGAAGTAATCATTCATTCCATCTCCATCAGGAGTAACTAAGTTATAAATAACTACATCTCCATCTAATAATAAATCCGTTTTCACTGTTCCTAAAGTAAAGAAACCATAACCTCTAACTGTAGAAACAGTAGTAATTTCTTTTCTCTCAAGATCAACAGCTCCACCTTCATCTACCCACATTTGTTGTTTTGCATCCCAACGAATAATATGTAATTCTTTTTCAGGATTAGTCAATAATTCAGCTGGTGTAGTACGCTCATCCCAACTCAAAGTAAGCATTACGTCATTTTCACTATTGTCATTTCCTTTTTCAACAGTCCAATATTCTTTCATATCAACTAAGTTAATAACTCCAGCTTTGTTATGACGAGCTCTAAAGAAAGCATCAGCATCGCTAGTTGTAAACTTACCTTCATAAGCATCACCTACTGCACCTGGCGCACTAATACGAGCATATCTATATAAACCTTCATCTCCTTTAGGAAATTGAAACTCTTCGTTTCCTACTTTTCCAACAAATCCTTCTGCGTGACTTTTATCTGTCGGGTTATTAGCCTTTGCTCCTTTTAAGAACGTAAGTGCTCCTTTTTCTTGATCAACTTTAATAATACCATCTTTAAAATCAACCGTACCATTAACGTCCATCTCTCCTTTAAGGTCAAACGCCATTACTGCTGTAGGATTATTTAACTCTACATTGTAAAACTCAGCAATACCTGGTTTCTCTTTTGATGTCGCTTTAGTAGATATTTTTTGTGCTCCTTTTGCAGGATCTGCTGGAGTAAAAACAGCTTTAGATCCTTTAGCATCTTTGCTGTGAGAGTAAATATTCTCGTTGTGAAAATTGCTATAGTAATAAACAGTACCATCGTTATTAACGATACCATCTGTTGTATTTTCAAAATCATAAAGTGTAGACATAACACCACCATTAGCAATGTACATCTTACCCTTATTAATCATTACTTTATCTTTTTCTGCTTTCTGTGCAAATGCAGCACAAGGAACAATAAGTCCGATTAGAGCAAATGATTTAAATAACTTTTTTGATTGCATAACTTCAGTTTTTTTTAGATTATAAATAAGAAATACCCCACACTTACAATCTTTTGATTATTTTTCTACGAATAAATTATTTGTAATTCTTTGTTTAAAAATCTACTATATAAATTCACCTTCTTTTACTTATCGTTTTGTGAAAGTCTTTAATAATATCTGTCGCATATAATGCTATACAGTTTCAAATCCTTACTTTATTAAAGTTTCAATTGATAAAACTTAATGAATTACAAACGCTTATGTAAGCTATATAGCAACTATTGTACCATTTTCACTTAAATTACTTCAAGACTATGCTATTATTTACTATAATCTTAAACTCGTAGTATAATTTCAAACTCTTCTTTTTAAAGAAACCGTGTTAGCCCGAAGACTAACACGACTACCTTTTCTTATTTATTTTTCACAACAAATACTACAGTCATAAATGCACCGTATTTTGCTTTCTTGATAATATCGTAAGTTAATTTACCTGTTGCATCAATCTTCACATTAGCAAAAACTGCTGGATCATAATAAGGAACAAAGAAATCTAATTCGTTTGCTGCAAATACTGGAATTGTAGCATTATCATCAGACTTAACCATTGCTGGTCTATTTCCAACAATTGGTGTTTCTACAACTGCTCCATTTCCTGTAAACATTGCTTCATACTCTGCGTACAAGTTTCTTGTTTTACCTTTTCCTGTTTTTGAAGTATCAAACATTACTGGTGGCATATAGAATACTTTTGGCATAGCTGCTTTCACATCTACAGTGTACTCATTTTCATTACCATTAGTACCAGGTGTAACAATTACATTACTTGTAGTACTATTACCACCCTTTATTACTGTAGGTTTTGATTTATCAACCCATTTAACAACTTCATTCCCTCCTTCTTTAACTGTTTCAAGAACTTGTCCTTCTTTTCCTGCTTCTAATTTATCTGGTGTAACTGCACCATCTTTAATTTTATCAGAAGTTACAGCATCTTTACCTAATTTATCAGAAGTAATAGCTCCATTAGCAACATCAATCTGTACATCTTTTAACAAAGCAATAGAACCTTCTCCAGCGATAGTAATTGTATTCTCTGTTGAAGTTAATGCTTTTCCTCCTGTAACAGTAGTACTTGCATCAATAACTGGTTTTTTCCACTCTACAGTTGTTGTAGTTTTACCTTCGCCATCTTTTGTTTCAGTAGTTGTAAGTACTTCACCATCTTTTCCTGCTTCTAATTTACCTGGTGTAACTGCACCATCTTTAATTTTATCAGAAGTTACAGCATCTTTACCTAATTTATCAGAAGTAATAGCTCCATTAGCAACATCAATCTGTACATCTTTTAACAAAGCAGTAGATCCTTCTCCATCGATAGTAATTGTATTCTGTCCTGAAGTTAATGCTTTCCCATTAGTCACATTTCCTGCATCAATAACTGGAGTTTTGTTAATCCACTTTCCTCCTTCGAATACTAATACATTTCCGCCTGCTGGATTCTTTGCATCAATAGGATTACCTTGCAATTGAGAGATTGTATTAGCACCTGCAGTTCCTGTAACATCACCATCTAATTTAGTATTAACTGCATTGATCTTTGCTTCATCAACTGCCACTGTATAAGTAGTCATTTTATCTACTGTTTTAGAAGTTACAGTTACAGCATGACCTGCAGCTACTTCTGTTTTTTCTTGTCCTGCAACAATAGCTGGAGTTAAATCCACACCTGTTCCTGCAACACCATTTACAGTAGTAACCAACTTATTCTCGTTATCTAAAGTATTTTCTACTGAGTTAATGATATCAGCTTCCTTAGAAACACCATTAACTGTTGAAGTCATTGTGTTTCCATTAGAACTTAACTCATTAGTAGTAGCAACAACTTCAGGAGTTTTCCACTCTGTAGTTTTATTTCCTTCACCATCTACTTTAGTAACTAAAACATCTCCAGCATTTTCACCTGCTGTAATAGATAAAGTAACATCTTTCAATGTTGCATTCTCACCACCTACAACTGTAATTCCTTCTCCTTTAATTCCTTTAGTAGAAGTAATATTCGCATCAGTTAACTCAACTGAAGCTTCTTTTCCGTTAACTGTAGAAGTTAACTTATTTCCTTCTAATTTTAACTCATTAGAAGTAGCTTCTTTTTTAGTAATCCATTCTGTTTTGTAAACTGGTTTACCATTTTCATCTTTCACTACTTCTCCTTTATCATCTTTTAAAGGATCTTTTGAAGTAACTAAAACATCTCCAGCATTTTCACCTCCTTTGATTTCTAATTCTACGTTTTTAAAAGTAGATTTATCTCCACCAGTTACAGCGATTGTGTTAGAAGTAACATTCCCTTTAGCTAATTCTTCTTTAACTTTGTTAAAATCAACATCTAAAGCTCCTGTGTTATCATTTTTACTCAATCCTTCTCCAGCTACATCTTCATTGATTTTTTCTTTAGTAACAGATCCGTCTTTCAACATTTCATTTGAAATCTTATCTGTTAAATCAACGTTAGATTCAACTCCGTTAACTGTAGATACTAATGTATTTCCATCTAATTTTAAATCATTAGTAGTAGCATCTTTTTTAGGAACCCATTTAGTTACCGCATTACCTTTATCATCTTTAACAGTAACTAAAACCTCACCATCTTTTCCTGCCTCAATTTTATCAGTAGTTACAGCACCGTCTTTGATTTTTTCTGTAGTTACAGCACCGTCTTTAATTTTATCAGTTGTAACTGCACCATCAGCAATAGCTAAAGTAACATCTTTTAATAAAGCATCAGTACCATTACCTACAGTAATATCAGTAGATGTTAAGCTACCTTTTGTATTAGCAACAATACCAACCTTTTTAATCAATTCGTCGATAGCATCTTGTACGTTATTTGATGTTAATCCCGAATTTGAATTATCATATGAAGAAGCTTTTGCTTTTGTATCTATTTTTGCTAATTCACCTTTACCATCAGTAAAAGTATAAACACCATCAGCCGCTTCTATTTTCAATGTGTTAGCATTAAAAGTAATTCCATCTTTTCCAGGAATTAACTTTCCGTCAACATCATAATCATCCTCATTGTGGTAAGTAAAAGTACCATTACCGTTATCAACTAAAGTAGTAACAGTCTCATTCGCTTTTACCATCTCTTTGATAACTTGGTTATCACCTTTTACCCATTTAACAGTTCCATCTTTGTCAGTAACTAAAACCTCACCATCTTTTCCTTTTTCAAGTTGCGTTAACTTTAAAGTTCCACCAATTTGAGCTAAGTCAAAGTTTCCTTGATTTACAGTTAATGTAACGTCTTTTAACACTACACCAGCCTCTAAAGAAACTGTCATCAAATCATTAGCAGACTTTAACGCTTTTCCATCTACATTATCAGAAGATACATTTCCATAAACTACAGAACCATCTTTCTGAACTACAGGCACTTTTCCTTGTTCAGCTGGAGTAGCTCCTAACTTTTCAGCAGTAACTGATTTGTTTTGTAACATTTCAGTAGTCAACTTATCTTTTAATGTTTGTTTTGATTCAACACCATTAACAGTTGATACTAATTCACTACCTACTAACTCTAATTTGTTTGTAGTAATTGCTTCTTTTGCAGACCATTCTACTTCACCATTCTCATTCACAACTAAAACATCACCTGCTTTTCCATTTTGAAGTTGAGTCAAGTTTAATGTTCCTCCTAAGTTTTCTAACTTAATTTCTTTTTCGTTTACAGATAATTTAGTTTCTTTTAAAACAGCTCCTTTACCATCAGTAACAACAATAATATTATTACCTACTAAATCTTTACCGTTTAAAGCAGAATCTAAGTTTACAGTCAAATTACCATCTGCATCTATATCTAATCCACTTCCTGGTTTTACAACACCTGGAACGTCTTTAGTAGCAGTAGGTACATCTAATGTATATGTAATTGTATTTCCATTTTGAACTTGAGTAACTGAGATATTCTTCCCAGCACTTAACTCAGATATAATTTGATTATCTTGAACTAACTTCTCTACATCAATATTATGAGCAACAGCCTTTTCGTCTGTATAAGTTAATTGTTTCTGAGGTGCATTATAAACTAACTTAGTTAAAGTTTCTTCTACTTTAACAATATTCTTTAATACATTGTATAAATCTTGGTCAGTCTTATTTTTAATCACCTCAGTAATATCACCTATTACGTTGATTTTTTCAACAGTACCTGCTTCGTTTTTGTATGTATATTTACCAGGAGCTACACGCGTTAAAACAGTAACTGTTTCGTGTGCTTTTACTAATTCTTTTAAGTTCAAAACAGTTGAATTACCTGCTTCGTCTTTAAATGTAATTGTACCAGCAACTGCATCTGTAGCAATAGAAGTTACTGTTTCAAAACTTTTAACAGCTGCTTTAATATCTACAGTAGTAGGCTGTTTTTTCTCATCTGTATATGTTAAAGTTCCTGTTGTTGGATTATAAGCTAATACAGTTAAAGTTTCATTTCCCTTAATTAAATTTTTAATAAGTGTAGTTACCTTATCTCCATCCATTTTAAGGATCTCTTCAAATTTGTTCACTACAATTTGAGGAATATCTTGATCAGCTGTTAAACGAGCCCATCTATTAATATGCCAATAGTAATATCCTGGAGTTACATCCTTTACTGTAGCGATATTATAAACTAAAAGACTCTCTACGTTTTTATTTGTAATTGTTGTTATATCTTTAGTATCTGTCAATTTCACATTTGGAATTAACAAACCTCTATTAGATGCACTTACTGTTAATTCAGCAGATAAGTTTGGTTCTTTAACTCCAATACCAACCTGTGCATTTGCTGCCATAGCTCCCATTAAGAAAGCAACTGAAAGTAATCTTTTTTTCATAACGATATATTTTTGTGTCTTAAACGTCTTAATTAAAATTATTGTACTTTGTGATAAATGTGTGGGTTAGTCATTAAAGGTCCACCACCTTCTACTGGCGTAATTGTTGGCTGTTTCTTTCCTTGCTCATCACTTGATTCCGCTGAAACTTCAACATCTTTTGGAGATTTTCCATAAACAGTAGCTCTATTTTCAACTTTCTCAGCGTCTGTATCCGCATCTGTTATATCATAAGTTGCTGTACCTATCCAAATTTCATCCGTATCTAATAAACCATTACCATTTTTATCACCTGTATAATTATATACAGTACCGACAGGTAATTTCGTATCCACTAAGCGAATATCTTTTAAAGGAACATCACCAATATTGGTAATTGTAAAAGTATAGTTGATAACTCCATTACCATAATCACCATCAATTGTATCATCTACTTTTCCTGTTTTAACTAAATCAATAGCAGCTGGTTTTTGTACATCTGGAGTTACTTCATCCTCATTATTAGTTGGATCTGGATCAGGTTCGTCTGATGTTATCTTAACTTTATTCGTGTAATCACCAGTTGGTAACACCTTAGCTTTAATTTTTAAAGTAGCTACTTCATGAATCGCTTCTATTGTTTCAAACGCCCACAAACCGGTTATTGGATCATAATCAGCATCTTTTTTTGATGAAACAGCACTAATAAATTCATATCCGCTTGGTAAGATATCTTCTATTTTAACATTATGTCCTTTGTAAGGACCAACATTAGTAGCTGTTAATGTAAACTCAACAATATCACCTACATTAGGTGTCATATTATCAACAGTTTTTTTAATATTTAAATCTGCACCAGTTGTTCCTTGTATTTTTTGAATGATTACTCCTGAGTCGTATGAAGTATCTCCTGCATCCGCAATTGCAATTTTAAAATTATATGTTTCACCACCTTGCAGTCCTGTTAAGTCATAAGTAATTAACTTCGTTAATCCGTTATATTCAATATACACTGGCTTTTTTAAGTTATTATTCGGATTATATACCTCATTATTATATACTTTATCATAATACACAGGGTTATTATAATTATCATATCCATACTGTT
Organism: Myroides phaeus; assembly: GCF_900099675.1. Classification (GTDB taxonomy): domain Bacteria; phylum Bacteroidota; class Bacteroidia; order Flavobacteriales; family Flavobacteriaceae; genus Flavobacterium; species Flavobacterium phaeum. The sequence goes on along the minus strand of NZ_FNDQ01000008.1, from coordinate 99,487 downwards.
CACTATGAGTACTAGTTATATGACCATTGTTTATATAGTGTTGTGAATTTCGTAAATCTATACCATCCATCGGTTGACCTGATGAACCAATAAAACCACCATTAATAGTATTAACACTGATAGTATTTTGGTTATATGGATTACGAGCCATATTTACTGTACCTTCAATTCCTGGACCCGAAACAAAGAATCCAAAAGCATCATTATACTGTGATCCTACATAGTTAGGATATTCTTCTGAACCAAATTGAAATGCTACACGCAAAGCAGAAGTATGCTTTTCCAATTTCACTTCAAATGTTAAAACAACAGCATCTTTAATTGCTAACTTATAAATCTCCATTAAATCATCATCTTCGTAATCTTTCGCACCTGCTGTTTGTGAGATTCTTAGGTTATTATTTCGAGAATTTATATCAGAAATAGCATTACCTGTGGAAAACAAAACTCCTTTATCCATTCCTAAATTAGCTTTTTCCCCACCACTAAAAATAACAACCTGAGATCCTTTTTTATTATTTTTAGTATAACCTATTTCACCTGCCTTTAAAACAGGATTAGATAAAGTTAATCCCCCACCATTCAAAGAGTCTAATATTGCTTTCACAGTTGGAAAACTATTAGTAATCACAGCTGGCTTAAGCTGATCCTGAGCATTAATATAACCATAACTAAATAAAGTTATAAATATGCTTAATAGATATACAATCTTCTTTCTTATATTATTTATCATTCTCAACCTTATTTAAAACATTTAAATTTAATTGTTCAAGCAATAATTCGTTTAATAAAAACTTCTCATAAAGATCTTTTCTACCTTTTCGAAAAAAATAATCACCAACTTTATTCAAATAATCATAACGTAATGTCCAAATCGTGCGACCTTCTTTTAAATCATTTTCTAATAAATAAAAATTCTTATAGACCAAAATCTCTTCTAATTTCTCTAATCCTGTATCCTCCAATTTCAAGTAATCTTTAATTAGTTTCAACTCTTTTGCAGATTGCTCTTTTACTTGAGCTTCTACTTTAGGATCAACTTGTGCATTCGCTACTCCACTTAACCCAAATAGCACAGTTAATGTTAGCAGCACTTTTTTAAATAATTTTCTTTTCATATTTTAAACTATTTTTTTGTTGTTTTCAATCTGGTTAACACCTTTATAGGTACACCCGAATTAACAATGCAAAACTGCTGATAATTAACGTTATACAAGTTGCGTTTTCTTAGTACGTCATACCTCCCAATTATTTGAAACGATACAATTGCATTGTAACAGAGTACTAAGACTCAACCTTTTAGTAGTTATTCTACTTTATATTCTAAAAAACAAATACAGCGCTTCTCAGCCAACATCTCTAACTATTTTTTATAGAAAAAAGGAGTTTAAAAATCTTCTAATAAAACTAAAATTATACCCTAAACTACTAAGTCAAATAAACAGTGAAAAAATAAATTTTAAGTGGAAGAAAAAATAGATCTAAATGATAAAAACAACTATAAAAAGGATAGAAATCGCTTATAAAAGGTTTCATCAACTCTTAGAAATACGTCAAAAACGCGAATTAGAAGAAAATGTGCACACAAATTGCACGAAAAAATAGCTAACTTGTTTATAATAAGTCAAGAAGGGACTAATACGTTAGCGAGAATAAAATAAAAACTTACAAAAAAACAGATATACACTTAATATAAATAACTGTTATCCCATAAAAAAACAGAATTCACTTAACAAGATGGAATAACATACAAAAAAAGTGTACCTTTCTATGAAGAAATAGTCCACAACCTAATTAATACTGGTCATTACACAGAGTCAAAAAAACAACTAAACACCTGATTTTCAATATACAAAACACACCTCATTAGTGATTTAGTCGCAAATACAGCGTAATTAAGTCGTAATTACCTCACCTAAAGGTCTTTTTCGCGAACTAATTCCGACTTATTTCCGAGTTAATTACGAGTTAAATACCTTTAAAAGTCTAACAACATTAGTCTTCTCACGATATGATCTACCATAACACCAGTAAAAAACAGATTAGAAACTATCCGACGTAGTAAGTACTTCCCAGCGTATGAAGTCCTCAACCACTAAAACACATTGATTTAAAACAACTTACCTAAAACAAGCTCAGTATAAAGCAAAAAAAAATCACAGGCATTGGCTAAATGCTGTGATTTTTTACGTTGTTGTTGGAGTTCTTGGCTATAGAACTCGGTAATCTGTTGTTATTTGTTGTTCAATCGTAATTGCTCATCTATATATTCAGAAGGAGACATTCCTTCGAATTTTTTAAATGCTCTGAAAAAAGAAGTACGCGAATTAAATCCACTTACCTCTCCTAATTCAGTAACAGTAATATCATATTTTTTTTCTTTTAAAACTTTTTTAGCAAATTCTACGCGTAATTTATTAATATGCGCATTAAAATGAGAATTATACTGTAAAGCAAAAAACTGAGATAGATGGTGTTTAGATATTTTAGTCATTTTCTCTAAACGTTCTAAAGAACATCCAGAATCTAAATAGAACTTATCACCAATAATCACTTTTTCAACTAAAGCTTTATAATCTTCTAAATGTTCACCATTCACTTTAGACTTTTCATATTTTTGAACTACCTCTACTTCAGGTGTAAGTTCTGCACTTTTAATTTCAACAACTACAGCTGCATCATTCTCAACAATCTTCGAATTTTTCAATCGCTGAACATAGTATTGAAAAATAGTCAGTGCATAACAGAACATTCCTATATAAATAATATTCTGATCATTATTTGGAATTGCATTATAAGAAACCAAACCAACGAAAATCATTGCCATAAAGATAAGAATCCAAACAATTCTCAAAATCAGCAATCTTGAATGATTTTCTAATGTTACTTTTCCAACTTTTATATAGCAAAACAAAGCGTAGCCCATAAATTGAATAGCCTGTGCAACATATAATACTAAGTAATAATAAACTAAATAAGGAACACTTAATTTATCTATCATAAATACAGATTGAACATAAATTAAGAAGAATACAATACCTGGAATAAAATGCAAAATAGCATTTGAAAAACCAATTAATGATTCACTATCTTTTCCTTTAGTTAATGCATTTAAACTGATATACAAAAAAGGTCCGTAAAACAAGCTTAATGGCAACCCTAAATAAATGAATACATACTCACTATAAAAAAAACGAGTCAGAATAATTATAGTACAATGTATTATAAATAATATCAAAAAAGCATTAGCCAATTTTCTTGAAATTGGTCTTAAAACTAAGCTACTATTTATAAAATAAGAAATTGACGACAATACAATTGTCACTGATAAAATAATAATATATAAATATGACTCCTCCATTTTAAACCGCTCACAATACTATGCAACCTGGCTTCTAAAAACAGAAGGTGTTTGCCCTACGTACATTTTAAAATATTTATTGAATGTTGATTTAGAACAGAAACCACATTCATCCACTACAGCATCAATAGTAATGTTTTTATCCCTCATCAGTAACGACTTAGCATACTCTATTCTATACTTAGCTAAAAGCTGGTAAAAGCTCGAATTTAAGTTCTGATTAATTACCTCAGATACTTCTTGCTTTGTCAAACTAACTTCTTTAGCTAACTGTTCTAATGAAAAAGATGTTTCTAAAAAACCTGAATTATTATTAAAGAAATTTAATATCTTTTTCTCCTTTAATTCTAAATCAGAAACCTTATCACTCATACTACTTGCAATAGTATCGTTTAATAAAGTACCCATATCTTGAACTAATTCTTGACTTGAAAAGCTTAGATAACTAACCAAAGAAAATAGACTCAAGAAAAAGACTAATCCTCTATAAACAAACTCTCTTTTAACTGCAAAGTTAATCTCTGATAACTCCATCACAGTTAAAAAGCAAAGCACAAAAACACTTATAAATAAATAGAAGCTAAATACTCCTATAAAATTTATAATTTGATTTGAAAAATTATGTACTCTTTTCGCTAAAAGATTTGTATAAATTGTGCAAGAATAAAACATTAAATAAGGAAGATTAACTATTTCAAAATAATAGTTCTCTTCACTAAATGGTACACCCATTACAAGTATTGTAACGATATAATGTGCCACTAACTCTTTCCATAATTTACTGTTCTCAATACTCTCGTATTTTGTATAAAAGTAAAATAGGGGAATTGTTAACAATACAAAGGCAATAGAAATTCCAAAAATAGCAAAAACCAACTGCATAGCAGAAGCAATGAAAACAAGACTAACTAATTTTAAGAAGTTAGTTTTCTTAATTAAAAGGCTATTTATTGTATTTAAAACTGTCATATCTATTTGTGAAATTATAGCTTGCTCTACAATTAAAAGTCGCCACAAAAATACAACAGAGCACACCTGAGTAATGCTATGTATTGCTTAATTAAGTGGGGACTTATAAACTAGAATATTCGCATATTCTAATTATTTTAAAAAGCTCTGCAAAATTATTACTTATTTCTAATTCTAAAAGTGTTTTTAACATATCAACGTTAGATTTGCGAAAAACATATGTAAATAAAAAAAACACATAACAATAAACAAACTAAAAGCTGTTTTACACTAAATATTATTTACTAAATAGTATATAATAAACATATTTATAAGTCAAAATAGACGATTTTAACATCAATCACTTCGTAAATTGTCACAAACTATTCTTTTTAACCAAAACAATCCTTTAAAAAAGCACATGATAAATATCATTTTTTAAATATTTAAACTGCTTTATTTAGGGAAATTCTACGTTTTATTGCTATCAACCATTTAGTATCCTGCTTTTCCGTCGTATTATAGACAATGCTAATCACGAAAAGTCACATTTATTAAGGAAAACTACACTAAACTACTACATTTTGTGAAGACTATACTATAAACATTCTTTTATTTTAATACCAAAAACTACTAATCATAACACAACAAATAGAATAATATTAATAATTAACATAATAAATATATTATTACACAATAATCATAAAGTTTAAAATTTTCATTTCACTTTATACTAACATAAATTACACTCTTCTCACCTATGTTAAATGTGCCTTATTTAGACATCTTTTTACTTTTATCTTATTGAAATACAACAATAAAGAAGTAAAACAACTAATTACTTATTTTAAACCTGTACTTTCCCTTGCTTGTGGACTAAAAACAAAAAATCCCAAACAACTTGCTTGGGATTTTTACAATCTGATTTCTTTTATACTGCTAACTGGTAATATTTACTGACAAAAGCATTCCAAAACAATTGGGCCTTTTTATCTAATTCTATATGACCATTGCCAAATACATCAAAATCATTTGATGTTGTCTCTCCTTCCTTATAAAAGTAATAATAGACAAACATCTCCTTTTTCCACACATTTTTTGACCTTAATCCAAAAAATGACTTAATCTGTTCATTGCGCTCATCTATAGTAAAGCGAATAGTGATATTCTCCTTTTGAAAATAGAAATCTAAAGAAGTATCAAAAATCTCTTCTTTAACATCCTTACGCTGTACTCTTGGGAATACTTTTAAATTTACATCGTCATTTAACCAACCTTCTACTTTTATTGGATGCCCTCCTGTTATATAATCAACAATCTTATTCAAATGCACTACATTTCCAAATGTATCTTCTAAGGGGTAATTCGTTATTGAGTCTATTTCTTGGCGATTAAACACCCACAAACGATTTAATGCTTCTCTTTCTTCTTTTGGTAAACTATACTCTGCCGGAATATCCTCAATTGTCCCTTTATAACGCTCATTGTCTTTATAATTTAACCTCATCAAATCAAAGTACTTAGCAGCTTTTTCAAAATCTTCTAATCCGTGATAAGCCCACGCTAAACTAAACCAGTAATTAATATTAGCTACTTCTTCATTTAATTCTACGTACTTCGACTTGCTAAAAAAGGCCTCGGTCATATCGATTGAGCTATGGTAGTCTTTTAATTCGTAACGCAAGTAAGTAAATAGGTCTGCTGCCATATAAATCACCTCAGCAACTACGTCTTCATCTTCTATTTCTTTTAACTCAAAATCAACGCGAATTGCCTTGAAATACGCTTTAGCTTCTTCAAACTTACCTGCATTTAAATAGTTTTTTAAAATCCTACCTTTTATCGCCATATAAGTAGCACTATAGACATCGTAATAAGTTAGCAACTCATTAGCAAAATACGCTACCTCATCATACTCTTTCATTAGCTCAGCTAACCGCAACCCACTTTCCATATTTTCCCAAAAAGGAGCTATTTCATATCCTTTTCTATGCAATTGTAACGCTTCAACACAATCAGCAATTGCATAGTTTCCATCTGTTAACTGAACAATATTTTTACAAACTATCCCTAAATTATTACACATTAAAGCATAGCCGTGTTTATTGTTGTTCACTTTATTTCCAACACCGGTTTCAAAATAAGCATCTGCAAGTTGAATGGCATACTTTCCAATATTACGCGCATTGTGATAGTAAACTAATGCCTTTTCAATATCGCCATTATCGCGATACTCACCTCCTTTTTCAAGGAAGAGTGTCATCAAATTATAGGCGAAAAACCCTTCACAATCTAATTCATAACCATATTCTTGTACATCAATTCCTAAGCGCTCTCCTAATTCGTAAAAAACAAAATATAGCGGCCCTTCTATCTTCTTATTTAGGTCAAAGTATTGGTGTAAATACTCAAAAGCTCGTTTGGTATTCTTTTCTACATTCATATAATACTTTGCTTTCATTTGTAAAGCAAAAGCATTGTCCGGGTTTTCTTTTAACCCTTTTTCAATTAATGAAGCGTACTTTATGCCCACCTCACGTACATTCTTGTATCCACATTCTTCAGGGTAGTCAATAGCAATCGCATACATCAAATACAGCAATCCCCATTCCTCATCTATTTTTCCTGCCTGATAATCTACTTCCAAAGCTTTTCCAAATACACCACAATACGCATTACTGTGAAAATTATAAAAGGAATTCATATAAATAAAAGCATCTCCATAGTTTCCTCTTTCAAGAGATAGATTACCTCCTTGAAAACCTGTGTAATAATGATCGGGAGTGTGTTCAAAACTCATCCTATAAAAGGCTTCTGCTGTACTAAAGTCTTCTAACTCTCTGTAGAGAAATGCAATTTTATAGTAGGTATTTCCAAATTCTTTATCTTGTAAACTATAATTGTCTTTTAGCTTTGAAATCTCAATCAGTTTGTCGTGCAAAACTTCAATTGCTTTTTCTTTAAGCTCTAACTTATGCTCATACGACCACGCTATTAAGTCGTAAGCAGATAAAACAGCTTCTTTATCATTTGGCAGGTTGTCAATAATTTCTTGTGCTGTAGAAAGTATAACAGATACATCATCATAGTATGGTCCATTGTGAATACTGATTTTCCAAAACAAAGCCTCTACATTTAATGGATCTTCTCTCAACAATTCTTTAACAATAGATAATATCTGTTCTGACAAACTTTGATTTTGTGCATAGAAAATCCCTTTCTCATCTTCATTAGCCTCCAATAATTTGTCACCTACTATCAATTGATCATAAAGATCCTTTATTTCTACTAATCTTATCTCTTTTTGTGCCATACCTATTGTTTCTGCTATTTTTTAATAAAACCATAAATATACTACAATTACCACGTAATTTCTCAATCGCCTTAGCGCAACTTCCTATAAATGAAACTTTTTCAATGCCTTAAATTCTCCTTATTACTTTCTTCGTTAATCTCACTACAACTATTCTCAGCAATAATAAGGTATACTCTTTTCTTTGTAAACAACCTACTTGTGATAAGTGTTTTATATCAGAAAAAGATCAACTCTTTATCAGAATTCCTTTAATACTCATCCACCTCTTCACCGACACTTCTCCGACAAAAAGGCCTATTTCCTAAGGAATGTCGGACTTATGTCGGACATATGTCGGACAAATCTCCTTTTTGACTTTAGTAAAATCTAAACCTATATATAGCTCAATCTCTTATCATTACTGACTTCAAGACCACTAATACGTCATATAAACCCTCTTCAAAAACTCGTCTATTACACCTAAAAAACAAGGAAAAACGTACTTTTAAACATCTTTTTTAATCAAAAAAGAGTGAAAAAATGTGCTTTTACCTCAAAAAACCACCTGTTTTTATTTTAAAATACCTCATCTTATCTCTTCATAACCTCTTTTGCTATTAACAAATCTTTGTCATTTATTCCTTTGAACTATTAATAGAAACATATATGTTTGCGTAATATGAAAAAAATCAATTCACATAGTATTAAATCTCAAGGTCAAAGGTTCTTTGCCCTATTTAGTCTTTTGTGGGTTATTTTATCTTCGTGTACTGTTCAAGCTACTATTTCTGCTCTTAGCACAAATGACTTAACTTCTATTGAACAAAGCACTAAACCCAATAAACCAAAGCACAGTAACAAAGTTGTTTTTAGCCCAGAGAATTGTCAGAATCAATTCACTGCTGATAGCGATGTTGTAATACAAAAAGCAGGTATAGATATTAGCAACCCTTATGTTGCCTTGGTTATCTCTACTTTTGTATTCTTCTTTTTTGGCTTTGCGTTTTTAAAAGACTTCACTGTTCACCCTCTGTATAGTAGCAATACGCTGCTTAGAGGAAACTTACCTCTCTTTATACAACATCAGAATTTTAGAATTTGATTTAAAAGCAACGATTTAGCTACGCAATATTCACACTATTGGGTAGGCATTACTATGCTTAAATTTTTCAAATTAATCAAGGCTATCAAGCTTTTACAGCCTTTTCAAAATCTTCCTGATGATGAAAAAACACCTTTTTACAACCGCTGTTGTAGGAGTGATTACTCTTACTGCTCAATGGGGGTACGCCCAAAATACGCCTCAATTTTCACTGGCTGATTTGTGGGAAAAAACCGAACAAAATTATGTAGGACTACAAGCTAAAATTGCCAATGTAGATGCTGCACAACACCATTATAAATCTTCTAAAACGGAAGCTTTGCCGCAACTTCGCATTCAAGCACAAAACTCTTATGGTTCGTTTGAAGGTAGTAATGGTGCTTTCTTTCCGCAACCTGGATTTTTTAACGTAAGTGGTAATCCTGATGCGTTTGACGGAGCAGATAATACAATGAACTCCTTTGGTTCTGCTGTTGTGGAATGGGAAATATTTGCTTTTGGCAAACAAAAACAAGCTACCAAAGCAACGAAGGCTTCTTTAAATAAGTCTATTGCTGATAAAGAGGCTTATGCTATTCAACTTAAAAAGGAATTGACTACGCGCTATATCCGTACTTTATACAATGAGGCTAACTTAGATTGGACACAGAAAAATACCAATCGTCTTAATGAAGTACAACGAATTACTGCCAGTTTAACTGCAGCGGGAATGAAACCACAAGCTGATAGTTTATTGGCTCATTCTTCTTATTTACAGGCGTTGAGCCAGCAAGATTTATGGCAAGGAAATAAGGAAAGTTCGCTTATACACTTAGCTGAACTAACGGGGGAAGAGAGCGGAATCAATACAATTGAAACAGAGCGTTTTCTATCTTTTTCTACAACTGATCAGCAACCTGATACAGCAATTGAACACAATCACCCTTTCTTACAATCACTGGAGCATCAATCAAAATCATTAATGCATTCCAGCAAATCTATCGCTCGCAGTGGATTGCCGTCCTTCAAGGTATTAGGAGGATATGCTGTTAGAGGGTCAGGAATAGACAAGTCTGGTTATGTATCTGATCGTTGGAAAGATGGTTTCTCAAATAGTGTCAATAATTATCTGGTTGGTGTTGGACTAACGTGGAACTTTACAACTCTTTTTACGAATAAGCAAAAGCAAGAAAACTTTGCTAAAATGGCTAAGAGTGTTGATTTTCAAAAGGAACAATACAGCCAACAAATGCAAGCGCAATTGGCGTCGAGCATCGCTAAAATCAATGAGCAACAAAAGCAATTGCAAAAGACAAAACAGGCTATTGAGCAAGCGCATCAGGCTTACACAATGTATTTAGCTCGCTATAAAAGTGGTTTAATTGCTTTGAGTGAATTATTGCAAATTCAATCGCTATTGCAACAAGCTGAGAAAACGCATATAGAAGCATCTCAACAGTACTGGTTGCAATTGGTAGCACAAGCGACATTGACCACTGATTTCCAATTTCTTTTCAACAATCTTTAATTCAACTTACTATGAATCTTATTCGATTTGCATTGAGGAAACCGATTGCGATTATGATTATCGTACTGGCAATGGGCTTTTTATCAGTTAATGCAATTAAAAAAATAAACGTAGATATATTCCCTGAAATAGAATTGCCTTCTATTTACATTGCTATGCCGTATGGTGGACTATCGCCTGCTTATATGGATGGTTTTATGGCTAATGAGTTTCAAAAGGTATTACTTTTCGTAGGGGGAGTTCAAAATATTGACTTTAAAAGTGTACAAGGATTAACGTTGATGAAACTTTCGTTTTATCCTGGTACAGATATGGCACAAGCAGCGGGAGAAGTTTCGACCCAAGTGTCGCGTGCAATGGGATTTTTACCTCCTGGTGCAGTACCGCCTATGGTAGTGCGTTTTGATGGTAGTTCGCTACCAGTAGGACAATTAGTTTTTGAGAGTTCTCAGCGTTCTATCACAGAACTACAAACAATGGTACAAACGCGTATTAGACCAATGTTTGTGCAAATTCCTGGGGTTACTGCTCCTGCTCCTTTTGGTGGAAACGTGCGTTCGATTGTAATTAGCTTAGACCAACAAGCAATGCAGGCAAATGGCCTAAACCCAGAAGAAGTAACACTTGCTATTACACAGAATAGCCACCCTTCTCCTGCTGGTAATATTCGCATTGGAGAAGAAAACTTAATGGCGCCGATAAACTCAATTGCCAAAAATCAAGAGACTTTCTTAAACACACCAATTAAGAATAAAGACGGTAGAACAATCTATATCAAGGATGTTGCTAATGTACAAGATGCGGCTGACCAAACAACGGGGTATGCTTTAATTAACGGCTCTCGTTCTGTTTACTTGCCTATTATCAAAAAGGCAGATGCCTCTACTATTGACGTAGTAAACAACTTGAAAGAGTCGCTGCCAATGCTTAAAAACACCCTTCCGGAAGACGTGAGTATTCGCTATGAATTTGACCAATCGAAATACATTGAGCGTTCATTGACAAACTTAATTCACGAAGGTATTTTAGGTGCTTTGTTTACAGGACTGATGATTTTCCTTTTCTTAGGAGATCCTCGTGGAGCGTTAATCGTAATCCTAACCATTCCTGTTGCTATTTTGTCGGCGGTTGCTACCCTATACTTCTTTGGTCAGACCATTAACATTATGACTTTAAGTGGTCTTGCCTTGTCAATTGGTATCCTCGTCGATGAAGCCACCGTAACCATTGAGAATATTCACCAACATATGGAAATGGGCAAGCGAAAGCCTAAGGCTATTTTAGATGCCTTGTTAGAAATATCTATTCCTAAATTACTGATTTTACTGTGTATTCTTGCTGTATTAACGCCTGCATTTATTATGGCGGGAATCCCAAGAGATATGTTTATGCCACTGTCTATGGCAGTAGCTTTTGCAATGGTCTTCTCCTTCTTAGCTTCTCAAACTTTTGTGCCTATTTTGGCAAACTGGTTGATGAAAAACAAGTTGAAGCAAGTTTACAAATCTAAGACTAAAAGACAACGCAAGTTTTTTGAGAAGTTTAGACTGCGTTACTCGCAAGTGGTGCGTGTTTCACATAAACGTTCAAGAGTATTATTTATAGGGTATGTTGCGATTGCTATTGGGGCTATAGCTCTGTTATTGCCTGTAATTGGAATGGACATTATGCCAACGTCTAACAGTGGAGATTTCCAAATTAGAATTGAAGCACCACAAGGAAGCCGCTTAGAAAAAACAGAGGGAATTGTCAAGGATATCATTGGTGATATCAAGTCTATTCTACCTGAAAACGGGTTGTCTATTACCTCAGCTTATGTAGGTATGCAACCATCAGGTACGCCAATTAACCCTATTTTCTTGTTTACAAATGCCTCTCACGAAGCCGTATTACAAGTAGCCGTTGACCAAAGCATATACACTGGTTCTATGGTTGAACTCAAAGAAAAGATACGTCTTTTAGTTGCTGCAAACAGACCTGATGTACAAATCAACTTTGAACCGATGGAATTGGTTGAAAAGATTATGGGACAAGGTGCTATGACGCCGATTGAAGTAAAAGTAGGTTCTCGCCAAATAAAAGTGGCAGAGGGACACGCTAAGAAAATTGAAGCAGAGTTAAAACAAATTCCTTATTTAAGAGATATACGCATTGCAGAACCGCTTGCTTATCCTTCTTTACAAATTGAAGTCGATAGGGATTTATTGGGACAATTTGGTTTGACGATGAGAGACGTTACTAAAAGTTTAGCTACAGCAACCTCATCGACGCGTTTCACTGACAAAAACTTATGGGTTGACCCTAATTCGGGATTGGTATTCCAGGTGCAAGTTCAGATTCCAGAAGGAGATATGAATAGTGAACAAACACTCCGTGCTATGCCTTTGAAAAAAGGAAGCCTACGCCCTACTTTAGACGATGTAGCAACAATTACTCGCGTTCCTGAAGCGGCACAGGTAAACCGCAAAGGTCCAAACCGCTATGTAACCATAATAGCTAATATCCATCAAAAAGACTTAGGTTCGGCTTCTAAAGCTGTGAAAAAGGCCATTGCTAATGTAGGAGAAGCACCAAGAGGTACAATAGTATGGACAGAGGGTACGCTTAATTTGTTAGACGAAACATTGGGTAACTTATTAATCGGTTTAGGAGTAGCGGTAATCACAATTTACTTGATGTTATCTGCCTTCTATCAATCGTTCCGCCTACCGTTGGTTATTTTATCTGTTTTACCAGCTGTAATCACAGGTAGTTTAATTGTTCTATTCTTAAGTGGTAGTACGCTAAACTTACAGTCGTATATGGGAATTATTATGTCGATTGGAGTTTCTGTTTCCAATGCTGTTCTCTTGATTAACCAAGCAGAACACTATCGAAAAGAAGTACGCCTACGCCCTGTTAATGCAGCAAGATTAGCGGCTTCATCTCGTTTGCGTCCGATTTTAATGACAGCAGCGGCAATGATTGCAGGTATGTTACCAATGTCGTTAGGACTTGGAGATGGTGGAGAACAAGTAGCTCCATTAGGACAAGCGGTAATCGGAGGATTAATTGCTTCAACAATCACAATACTGTTGTTGCTACCTCATTTCTTTACCTCTATGATGGCGAAGTCAAGCATCGTTGGTCCTTCATTAGACCCTGATGATAAAGACAGCAAATTTTACGAAGTAGAAACTAATTAACAATGACTCATAAATTTCAATATAGTATGAAAACTTTTTCATTTTCATTCCCTGTGAAAGCAGTGCTTGCATTCTCAGTTTTACTAACAGCTTGCTCGTCTAAAGAAGAACAGCAAACTACTACACCAACAACAGAAACGGCTAAAGTAGCCATTACTACTTCGCCTATTCAACATATTAATCCTTCTTATACGATTTCAGTTCCCGGTGAAATGAAACCGTATGAACAGGTAGCCTTGTACTCAAAGGTTTCTGGGTTTATAAAAACGCTTTACGTTGACCGTGGAGATCAAGTAAAAAAAGGGCAATTATTAGCGCTATTAGAAGCTCCTGAAGTAAACCAACGCCATTTATCAGACAAGTCGGCCGAACAAAAAGTACACACAGATTACCTACTTGCAAAGCAGGTATATGAGCGTTTAGTTGATGCTTCTAAAACCAATGGGGCGGTTGCCTTAATCGAATTAGAACGCGCAAAAAGTAATATGAATAGTGCTAAAGCAGCTTACGAATCTGCTAAGGCAAGTACCGCTCAAGCGTACCAGCAACAAGATTATTTACGCATTACAGCTCCGTTTGACGGAATTATTACGGATAGATATTTGTCAACAGGATCTTTAGTTGGAAACAATGGAGCTCAACCTGTATTTGCAATGGCACAAAATGGAAAATTGCGCTTAACAGTCTCTATTCCCGAAAAACACGCAGCGGCTGTTCCAGATGAAATGACAGCGACTTTTACAGTAAGTGGCGCTCCAGGAGAAAAGTTTGACACACAATTATCGCGTACCTCAGGTTTGTTAAACAACCAAGACCGTTCATTGACGTTAGAGTTTGATATTGACAATAAAGACAAACGCTTCAAAGGAGGAGACTACGCGCAAGTACAGTTAAACTTACAACGCCATAACCCTACCTATTGGGTAAACAATAAAAGCATTTTGCGTTCACAAGCAGGTACTTTTGTTTTAACTTTAGATAAAGAGCAAAACTTAAAGAGAATACCCGTAAAAATGGGTGCTCAATTAGATACAATAACAGAAGTATTTGGACAGTTAGCCCTTGACGATTTAATTATCAATAAACCTTCTGAAGAAATGAAAGAAGGTAAAATAGCAATGTAAAATATAAAACAACAAAATATGAAACCTATTTTTAAATCAGTAAAGAAAGCTATTGCCTTGGGAGTTATTGCCTTGATGAGTACACACTCATTTACATCTTATGCTGCAACAACAGCAGAGGGCAATCCTCCAACGATTAACAGTTCTAAAGTAGATGCTGTATTCTTAGATGGCAATGGTAAAAAAGTATCCCTAAGTTCATTACAAGGAAAAGTTGTCTTTGTAAACTTTTGGGCAACGTGGTGTCCTCCTTGTATCAAAGAAATGCCATCTATTCAGGCTTTAAAAGATAAGTTTGCTAAAAAAGACGTTGTCTTTCTAATGGTAGATGTGGACTCACAATATGCTAAATCAAAAGCCTTTATGGATAAGAAAAGATATACATTACCAGTGTATATTCCTGGAGGTAATATCTCAGAACACTATTTAGGAACTTCAGTTCCAACAACTATAATCTTTGACAAGAAAGGGAATTTAGTACAACGCATTGTAGGAGGTGTTGATTACGATTCGCCAGAAGTTGAGAAGTTTATGAATCAAGTGTTAGCTTTATAAAACGTTCCTAAAATAAAAAAGACGAGTTGTATATACTCGTCTTTTTTTTATTCATATCTACGAAGTTTATTCAACTCCTGTTCTTGTTCTAAAAACTCTTGAGGGATAACCTTTAAGAAAGAAGGATGTTGCTCAATAGCCATCTCTACTTTCTCTACAATCATATCAATTGTATCGTTTTCATAATCTATTTCCAAAGGCTCCTTAATGACCATAGACTGAAGAATTCCCTTTTTCTTTAAGTACAATCCTTTTTTATCAAACGATCTTCTGAAACCGTCAATTACAATTGGTACAACCACTGGTTTGTAGTTCTTGATAATATGCGCAGTTCCCTTTCTAATTGGCTTAAACGACTTAGTAGTTCCTTGCGGAAAAGTAATTACCCAACCATCTTCTAAAGCTGTGTGGATATTCTCTACTTGATCCTGATTAACCTCTTTTTTCTCTGCTAATTCTACACCTTTACTTCTCCAAGTTCTATCTACTGTTATAGCCCCCACATAAGACAAAATACGGGGTAAAATACCCGATTTCATTGTTTCTGCTGCTGCTACATAGTACACATTTAACTTAGGATTCCAGATGTACATAATGTTTTTAATCGAATCATCACGACCTTTTAAACTTGCATTAAACACGTGAAACATTGCCACTACGTCTGCAAAATATGTCTGGTGATTTGATATAAACAAAACATTTCTATCTGGTAAATTACGCAATACTTCAGATCCTTCTATCTTTAAATCATTGAAACCTCTGAAGCGTTGATGCGTTGCAAAACCAAATACTCTAATAATCCATTTCTTTAAGAACAATATATGTCCAAATGGATTTCTTTTAAACAATCCCATATTCAACACTCATTAAAGCGAACTGCAAATTTACAACTTTTGGAATAGACTAACCTAAAATACTTATAATTAGTACAGAATTACGACTAAAAAAAGAAAAATATAAAAGTAAATAACTGTAAATGTGTGAAATAACGTTAAAAAAGCAATTAAATTCGAATCGACAGCTTAATTGTCTCCTTTAACTCACTTAACATCATTGCAGTAGCTCCCCAAATGGTATAATCATTATATACAAAAGCAGGTACATTGATATAATCGGCATAACTTGTTTGTAAATATACGTTCTGAACAATTGAGTCGTCTAATAAAGTGTTTAAAGGCATCTCTATAATATTTGCAACTTCGTAATCACTTGGAACAATGGTAGGAGTTTCTGTAATGATCCCTAAAAAAGGTTGGACTATAAAATTGCTTGGAGGAATATAAACTTGTGTAAATGGTTTAATTACCTCTATTTGATTTGCTGTAATCCCAACTTCCTCCATTGTTTCACGTAAAGCTGTAGTTTCTAAATCTACATCTGACTGTTCAAATTTACCGCCAGGAAAACCTACTTGTCCTGAATGCACTCCTTTATAGGTTGCTCGTTCAATTAACAACAGGGAGGTATCGCCTTCTTTTGGATATAAAAGCATCATCACAGCGGAGGTTCGTGGATGTCTCTCTTTAAATTGCTCCACATCTAAATAAGGCCTTCTTTCAATAGGAACCATTACCTCCTGAGCCTCGATACCAAGTAGCTCAGAGCTTTTAATTGCGTGTATTTGATGAAAAAAAGTTTCAAAAGTCATATCTTCGCGCTACAAATTATTTGTATTATAAAATTACAATTTTATTACCTATGTTCAGTAAAGAAGAAGCACAAAGAATAAAAAGAGAGTTTTGGATAACATTTGCAGATGTTTACCCACGCAAATGGCTTTTGCACAATACAAAGATTAAAGACTTTGCATTTAAGTTTTATGCTGACAACAAAAAAGCACAAGTGCTATTGGACATAGAACACAAAGATGAAGATAAGAGAACTATCTATTTCCAAAAAATTGAATCGCTAAAAACAATCCTTTTAGAAGAGTATTTACCAGAAGCTATTTTTGAACAAAACTTCTACTTAGAAAATGGTAAGCTTGTAAGTCGTATTTGGATAGAACAAACAAATGTTTGTATCAACAACAAAGCTACTTGGAATGATATTTACGACTTCTTTAATGAAAAAATGGGACTTTTTGAATTATTCTTCTATGAATACGAAGATTATATTCGTGATTTAGAAATAAACACGTAAGTTTATCGTTATAAAAAAAATACTTTTTATACTGTCTTAACCTATATGCGTGATTGCTTTTACATATTATTTTTATGTTTATTCTTTTGGATGCATTCCAAAGCACAAGAATTAGAACCAATAAAAATGGATAGTGTAGCAACTACTAAAGTGCATTATTCAAAAGCAGAAATTCCTAAAGTTATTGAACGCGATACTACTCGTATTTTAAAAAACTTAGAGGAAAACAATAAAAAAACGAAGTTTGGGAGATTAATCAATAAGCTTATTTATAAAAACAATAAAAAGCTTGTTGCTAATGCTCCTGAACTGAAACTTGATCAACATTTAGAACTGGGTGAAGGGAAGATAATAAGGAATATACATATTACCACCTTAGATCCTTTTGGTTATTCTGATTCTGATTCTTTGCGAAAACCTACAAAAAGCATAGAGAAATTCGGAAATAAACTGCATTTAAAAACAAAGAAATTTACTGTTCGCAACTACCTTATTTTTAAGGAAGGTGATAGGTTTGACTCTCTTAAAATAAAGGAAAGTGAGCGTTTAATACGTACGCAACGTTTTGTGAGAAGAGTTACAATGTATGCCATACCAACTTCCTCTCCTGACTCTGTTGATGTATTAATTAGAGAACTCGATTCTTGGAGTATATACCCTACAGGCTCTTTATCTACAAACAACCTCCGTTTTAAACTAACAGATCGCAACTTTGGTGGTTTTGGCCATGATGTTGCATTGCAATATCGCTCGCGTTACAAAGAAAAAGGGAAAGAAGGTTTGCTCTTTAGCTATTCTGTAAACAATATTCAAAACACCTTTATACGTGCCAATGTTCTGTTTAATCAAGATGTTTGGCAAAACTATGTAAAAGGAGTAGTTGTTGATCGTCCTTTCTATTCTCCTTATACCAAATGGGCAGGTGGGGCAAGCGTTTCTCAGAGATTTCAAAGAGATTCACTACCAAATCAAACACAAGACAAATACAGCTTCGAGTCTATTAAATACAATACGTATGACTATTGGGCAGGATATTCTATCCCCTTGTTTAAAAGCTATAAAGACAAGCCTGTAATTACCAATTTACGCACATCCGTGCGTTATGTACAACAGAACTTTTCAAAAACTCCAAATGAGATTTATGATCCTTTAGAGTATTATAGAGATCAAAGGACGTACCTTGCCTCTGTCAGTTTAAGCTCTATTAACTATGTACAAGACCGTTATATCTTTAGTTATGATTTAATTGAAGATGTACAAGTAGGAAAGGTTTTCGCAATTACAGGGGGAATGAAAGACCAATATTCTAAACGCCGTGCTTACTTTGGTGCAAAGTTCTCTATGGGAGGATATACAAGATTAGGTTACTTTGCTGGAAATATAGAATGGGGTAGCTATTTCTTTGGCAATAAAGCAGAACAAGGAGCTTTTAGAGTAGAGGGAACATATTTCACTAAACTTTTTATGATGGGCAATTGGAGATTTCGACATTTCTTCATTCCACAGTTAGTTTTAGGTGCTAATAGAATAGATAATGTTGGTGATAAATTACGTTTAGATGGCGTTATACAAGGCATAAGAGCTCAAAAAATAACGGGAACACGTAGGTTATCAATGGCTTACCAATGGCAATCCTACGCTCCTTATGAATGGAAAGGTTTTCGCTTTAACCCATTCTTTAATGTAGAAACTGCTTTTATGGGAGATAAAAACAATCAATTTTTAGACGCTAAATTATATTCTCGTTTTAGTATTGGAGTAGTAGCAAATAATGATTATTTGGTTTTTAGTAAAATAGCCATATCGTTGATATTCTACCCTACAATGCCAGATGCTGACTCAAGTATATTTAGAGCAAATTCAAGTCAGTATAATATGTCTTTGCCTAACTTTAATTATGACAGACCACAAACAGTATCTTATTATTAATAAAAATGGTGATTGGATATTCTGTTCATTATTTACATAAAACATAAAAAAAGGGATTATTTCAATGAAATAATCCCTTTCTACATTTTATATTATCGTTTTAAACTATGCTGAAACCTCTCTAATTCGGTATCCGCAGCAATCTGACGAATTATTTCTTCATCAATTGGTGTGAATTCAATATGTCTTCTCGCCATTACAATTTTCATTGTTTCAATTGCTTTATCTACTTTGTAATGATCTGTAGATTCTACACCACCCCAAGTAAAGTTAGGCAAGAATGTTTTAGGAAAACCACCACCGAAAATACTACAAGACACACCTACTACCGTTCCTGTATTAAACATTGTGTTAATTCCACTTTTACTGTGGTCTCCCATCATTAATCCACAAAACTGTAAACCCGTATTCTCATAGTCACCTGTTTCATAGTTCCACAATTTAACTGGTGCATAATTGTTCTTTAAGTTCGAATTATTTGTATCAGCCCCTAAATTACACCATTCTCCTAAAACCGAATTACCCAAGAATCCGTCATGTCCTTTGTTTGAATAGCCAAACATTACAGAGTTATTCACTTCTCCTCCTACTCTACACTCTGGTCCTACTGTAGTAGCACCATAAATCTTGGTTCCCAACTTCACTTGAGCTCCTTCACAAAGAGCAAAAGGTCCACGAATAATAGATCCTTCCATAATCTCAGTGTCCTTACCAATGTAAATAGGTCCAGTAGAAGCATTTAAAGTAACAAAAGCTAACTTTGCACCTTCTTCAATAAATACGTTCTCTGGAGCGATTACATTTACGTTTTCAGGGATTGGCTCTGATATCCTATCTTCTGTTACAAGAGCAAAGTCAGCACGTAATGCCTCATCGTTCTTTTGGAAAATATCCCATTTATTGGCAACTTGTATTAACTCCCCTTCATAAGAAATTAAGGTGTAATCATTAAAATCAACCTCTTCCTGTGTTTCTTGTGTATAAAAAGCAATGATATCTTCTTGATAAACCACAGCCTGCATTGGCTCTAAGTCTAAAATAAGGTCAACTAATTCACGGTTTGGTAAATATGAAGCATTAATCATCACATTGTTTTCTACCTCAACCATTGGAAATTTAGCAGACAAATATTCTTCCGTTAATGTAGTTGTAGTATAGCGTAGGTAAGTCTCCCATTTTTCTCTAATTGTTAGAATACCAATACGTATATCAGCTACTGGGCGAGTAAAAGTAAAAGGCAATAATGCCTCTCTTACGTCTCCATCAAATAAAATATAATTCATAATTAATCGGATCTATTTCTAATTGAAATCAAAGTTACTTTAATCAACTGGAAAAACACAACATTTTCTCCCAACGGAGCAAAAAAAAACCTCTCAATTACTTGAGAGGTTCTTATTATATGATATACTAAATTATTTTTTGAATTTAGCGTATTTAGTTTTGAATTTGTCAATACGTCCTGCAGTATCGATAAGTTTAGATTTACCTGTGTAGAATGGGTGAGATGTACGAGAGATCTCCATTTTGAACACTGGGTATTCTACTCCGTCAACTTCGATAGTTTCTTTTGTATCTACTGTTGATTTTGTAATGAACACGTCTTCGTTAGACATATCTTTAAATGCTACTAATCTGTAATTTTCTGGGTGAATACCTTTTTTCATGATAAATTCTATTTAAATTTTGAGTTATTTTCCGTCCCGAAGCTTTCTATTCTCAAGAAAGGTGTAAACTTCCGATAACTTTTTAGTTATAATTATTTACTTTTCAGTGTGCAAATGTACAACTAAAATTCAATTATCAAATAAGTATTTTAATTATTTTTTGTACAAACAAAGTATAATCCCTATCTTTTGCTTTCCAAGACTTCAAACTTGGTCTTTTTAATGCCGAATTAACCTAAAACTATTTTGATAACATTTATTAACACAAAAAAACAATGCAAAAAACACTAACCACCTTACTATTTTTATGCTTCTATCTACTCTCTTTTGCTCATCCTGACAAAAAGACTGTAGAACAAGCGCTCTACAATTTAAAGAACGTAACTTTTAAACAAATAGAAACAAATGACGATAGCTATCTGTTATATGAATTGTTTATACGACAGTTAGTAGATCACAAGGATCCCTCTAAAGGATATTTTAAACAAAAAGTACATTATTACCATAGAGGTTTTGACAGACCAACAATTATGGAAACGAACGGGTATAATTTATATGTGCGCGCAAGTGAAATGGTAAGCTACTTAAATAGTAATTACCTCAATATAGAACATCGCTATTTTGGAGAGTCAATTCCCGATGGCAAACCGTGGGAATTTCTGACAATGGAACAAGTAACAACTGATTTACACGAGATAAACACATTGTTTCGCGAGCTATACCAAGGCAAGTGGATTAGTACAGGTATTAGCAAAGGAGGACAAACGGCTATTTACTACAAATACTTCTACCCTAATGATGTTGATGTTGCTATTCCTTACGTAGCGCCTTTTAACCAATCATTGGAAGAACCACGTATTTACCCTTTCCTTGAACAAGTGGGAGATAAAACGTGTCGCGATAAAATTTACAATATTCAAATAAGCTTGTTTAAAAACAAAAAAGCAATCTTAGAAAAGCTGAATTGGTATGCTAAAGGAGCTAACTTAACTTTTGATTATTTAGGCTCTCTTGAAAAAGCCTTTGAATATGCTGTTTTAGAATATAGTTTTGGCTTTTGGCAATCAGGACATTCTTGTGCTGTATTTCCAAATACAACAAACTTAGACGAACTGACAGAACACTTTTTAAGCGTAAGTAATATCGACTTCTTTAGTGATAAAACAATTGAACGTTTTGCTTCACACTTTTACCAAGCAGGCACACAATTAGGATATTATGGCTATGATATTACTCCTTTCAAACAATATGTCAGCTTTGACAAAAACCCACTGGCTACTTTTATGCCTAAAGGAACTACGTATGACGTATTTTCTGACGAGTTAATCCAAAAAGTAAAAACGTGGTTAGATACAGAAGCTAACAACATTCTATATGTCTATGGAGAAACCGACACATGGAGTGCGTCTATGGTAATACCTACAAAACAAGTTAATTCTAAGTCTTTTGTTTTACCTGGTAAAGACCACGGACAAGCAAGGGTAAAGAATATGACGCCACAAATGAGAAAAGATTTCTTTAAGTCGTTAGAACAAATGACAGGCTTAAAACCTCAAACACAAACGCTTTAACCAGCTAAAACATATAAACAAGAAGTGATGTACAGAGTCACTTCTTGTTTTATACTCTCCTACTGCTCAATCAGCTACACAAACTTCTTCCAAGACATTAGTAATAGGGTACAATTCTTCGTTAGTTAATGTTAATATTCTCTTATTGTAACCAAAAGGTAAAGGGTTATTTTTAGTATATTTGTCAATTATATCTATTAAAATCGTAATGAAGAGTACCGTAAATAAAGTAGGAATCACTTTTGGAATTATATTAGCCATCTATTATATCTTGTTTAACTGTGTTATCTTTTTCACAGATCAAACATTGTTTGCCAACACACTTGCCGGTTTCTTTAATATGGGAGTTGTTGTATGTCTTGGTATTTTGTCTGTCCTTGTTGCTAAAAACAAATGTGGTGGATATGTAACTTTTAGAGAGGCGTTTACTCCTTACTTAATCATGATTACTATTGGGGTTACTGTAAACTATATTGTATATAACTTATTGTTTAACGTTGTTGACCCAGCGGCAAAAGATGTCGTAAATAAAGCATTGTATGAAATGCTAATTCAAACATTAGATAAATCAGGTTTACCACAAGACCAAATAGATGAACAATTACAAAAAGCACGCGACATCAGTCAGTTTGCTCCTAAATCTCAATTGTTTATGTGGGCTGGTAGTATATTGAGAAACTCTATCTTAGGGTTGCTTTTGGCTGCTATCTTTAAAAATAAATCTGAATTTATTTCACCTGTTGAACAACAAAAAGAAGTAACTGCTGAACCAAAACAGCCTAAGAAACGCAAGTAATAAATGAATTTATCAATTGTAATTCCTTTGCTAAATGAAGCAGAATCACTTCCTGAACTGCATCAGTGGATAACGAAAGTTATGCGCGAGCACGACTTTTCGTATGAAATTTTATTTGTAGATGATGGTAGTAAAGATGATTCTTGGAAAATAATTTCACAATTATCACATGATGATTCTCATACAAAAGGAATACGTTTTCAACGTAACTTTGGTAAATCACAAGCACTACACGCTGGATTTGCACAAGCCAATGGAGATGTAGTTATTACAATGGATGCTGACTTACAAGACAGTCCTGATGAAATTCCAGAGTTATTTAAAATGATAACGGTTGATGGGTTTGATATGGTTTCTGGTTGGAAGAAAAAGAGATATGACTCGGTCATTGCTAAGAACCTTCCTTCTAAATTATTCAATTGGGCTGCACGTAAAACATCTGGGGTTACTTTAAACGATTTCAATTGCGGATTAAAAGCCTATAAAAATGAGGTGATTAAAAACATTGAGGTTTCAGGTGAAATGCATCGCTACATACCTGTTCTGGCAAAGAATGAAGGATATGACAATATCGGTGAAAAAGTAGTACAACATCAAGCAAGAAAATATGGTACAACTAAATTTGGTATGAGCCGCTTTATCTACGGCTTCTTAGACCTTATTACAATTTGGTTTTTATCAAAATTTGGGAAAAGACCAATGCATTTTTTTGGTACCTTAGGGGGAATAACTTTTGGTATTGGATTCTGTGCTGCCTTTGGTATTGGAATGAGTAAATTGTACAAGTTATACAACAATGAGACAGCGATTTTGATTACACAAAATCCTTGGTTTTATATATCCTTAGCAACAATGGTAATTGGAACACAAATGTTTCTTGCTGGTTTCTTAGGAGAAATGATTTTAAAAACGAGAACAAACATTAGTAGATATAAAATCGCTGAACAACGCGGTTTTTAATCCACACTAAAATTTAATATTATGCAAATAG
Source organism: Myroides phaeus (assembly GCF_900099675.1). Taxonomy (GTDB): domain Bacteria; phylum Bacteroidota; class Bacteroidia; order Flavobacteriales; family Flavobacteriaceae; genus Flavobacterium; species Flavobacterium phaeum. The sequence goes on along the minus strand of NZ_FNDQ01000008.1, from coordinate 75,314 downwards.
AAAAAGAAATCTTAGCAAAAGCAGAATTGTGGTTAAAGTCACCTTTCGATGCTGACACACAGGCTTCTGTTCAAACAATGATTGATACTGACCCTGCCCTACTTAAAGATAGTTTTTACAAAAACTTAGAATTTGGAACAGGTGGTATGCGTGGTATTATGGGTATCGGTACAAACCGCATCAACAAATATACTTTGGGTAAAAATACACAAGGTTTATCTAACTATATCAAAGAATCTTTCCCTGGTCAAGAGTGGAAAGTAACTATTAACTATGATTGTCGTCATAATAGTCAAGAATTAGCTAAAGTAGTAGCTGACGTTTTTACAGCAAATGGAATAAAAGTTTACTTATTCTCTGAAATGCGCCCTACTCCTGAATTGTCTTTCGCTGTTAGACATTACAACTGTAATGCTGGTATTGTATTGACAGCATCACATAACCCTCCTGAATACAACGGGTACAAAGTGTATTGGCAAGATGGTGGACAAATTGTTCCTCCAAACGACGCTGCAGTTATTGACGAAATCAACAAATTAAGCTATGACGAAGTACAATTTACTGGAAACGATAGCTTGATCACTTATGTGGGTGAAGAGTTAGACAAAGCATTCATCCAATCTACAATTGAAAATGCAAGCTTTGATACTCCTCAAAATATCAAAGACGGATTAAAAATATCTTATACTTCTTTACACGGTACTTCTATTAAGCTTATTCCAAGAACGTTAGAAGCTGCTGGATACAAAAATGTATTTATCGTAAAAGAACAAGAAGAACCAAATGGGGACTTCCCAACTGTAAAATCTCCAAACCCAGAAGAGCCAGAAGCATTAAAAATGGCAATGGAATTAGCAGATGAAAAAGGTGCAGATATCGTTATTGGTACTGATCCTGACTCTGACCGTATCGGTATTGGAGTACGTGACCTTGATGGAAAGATGAGATTGTTAAATGGTAACCAAACAATGGTTATGATGACTGCTTTCTTATTAGAGCAATGGAAACGCAACAAAGGATTTAAAGGAAACGAATTTATCGGTTCTACAATTGTATCAACTCCAATGATGTTAGACTTAGCAGAAAGTTACAACGTAGAATGCAAAGTTGGGTTAACAGGATTCAAATGGATTGCTAAATTCATCAACGAATGTCCAGATCAAAAGTTCATCGGTGGTGGTGAAGAAAGTTTCGGATATATGGTAGGTGACGCAGTACGCGATAAAGATGCTGTTGCTTCTACTTTATTGGTTTGTGAAATTGCTGCTATTGCAAAAGCTGCTGGAAGCTCATTCTTCCAAGAATTGATGAACCTATACATTGATAATAGTTTCTATAAAGAACATTTAATTTCTCTTGTGAAAAAAGGTATTTCAGGAGCAGAAGAAATTAAAGAAATGATGGTTCAATTAAGACAAAACCCATTAACAGAAATTATCGGACAACGCGTAGTATGTGTTGAAGATTATCAAAGTAGTGAGGCTAAAAACTTAATTACAAATGAAATTGAAACAATTGATGTTCCTAAGTCAAACGTATTGATTTACTATCTTGAGGATGGTACGAAAATCGCAGCTCGCCCAAGTGGTACTGAGCCAAAGATTAAATTCTATTTCAGTGTAAACGAACCGTTACACGACTTGTCTGAAGTGAAAGCTACTGAGCAACTTTTAGACCAGAAAATTCAAGATATCATTAAAGAAATGAAATTAAACTAAATAGAATAGACTGGTAGCAATGCCAGTCTATCTTTTTATTTCCCCTTTATACAACAACAATATATGAACGAATATTTCAAAAAGATTATTCGCTTTGCGAAACCTTATAAGAACTACGCTTACTTAAATATATTCTTTAATATCTTATATGCACTTTTTAGTGCATTGTCTTTTGTTGCCCTAATTCCAATGCTTACTGTACTATTTGGTGATGAGAAACCTATCACTGAGAAGCCAGTATATACTACGCTTGGACACGCTAAAAACTATTTACAAGACTCAATGTCGTTTTACCTTACGCAGTACTCTGCTGAACATGGAGCACAAAACACATTGATGTGGTTAGCGGCAATTATTATCTCGCTTTTCTTATTGAAAAACTTGTTTAACTATTGGGCAATGTACTTTATTACATTCTTGCGCAATGGTGTTTTAAAAGACATCCGTAATGCGATGTACAAAAAAGCTGTTGACTTACCCCTTGCTTTCTTTTCTGAAAAAAGAAAAGGTGACGTTATTTCAAGAATTACCTCTGATGTGTTGGAAATTCAACATTCATTCCTTTCTATTTTAGAAGTAGTTGTACGTGAACCATTAACGATTGTATTTACAATTGTAGCAATGTTTTTCATCAGTACAGAGTTGACAATATTCGTTTTTATTTTTGTACCTATTTCAGGGATTATCATTTCTAAAGTGGGGAAAACGTTAAAGAAAAGCTCACAAAAAGCTTCTGAGGAACAAGGATATTTTTTATCTATTATCGAAGAATCATTGGCGGGATTAAAAGTGATTAAAAGCTTTAATGCTGAGAAGAGATTTAACGATAAATTCCAAGGTTCAACACAAACTTTTTATGAATTAAATAATAAAATATTAAATCGTCAAAACCTTTCTTCTCCTATGAGTGAGTTTTTAGGAATTGTAACTATTTCTGTTTTATTAGTTTACGGTGGTCATTTAGTTTTGGGTGAAGGTACTTTAACAGGTGCTTCATTTATTGCATACATTGGTATGGCTTATAATATTCTAACTCCAGCTAAAGCAATGTCTAAAGCTTCTTATAGCTTAAAACGTGGTAATGCTGCAGCAGAACGTGTGTTAGAAATATTAGAAGAAGAAAACCCTATTGACTCTAAACCGAATGCTATTGCTAAATCTTCTTTTGACAAGGTTATCAATGTAGATAATATTTCCTTTAAATATGAAGATGATTATGTCCTAAAAGACTTTTCTCTAACTATTCCTAAAGGAAAATCAGTTGCCCTTGTTGGTCAATCTGGAAGTGGAAAAAGTACAATGGCTAATTTATTGACTCGTTTCTGGGATATTAATGAAGGGGCTATAAAAATAGATGATCAAGACATTCGCGACCTAAATATTCACGATTTACGAGGGATGATTGGTTTAGTTACGCAAGACAGTATCTTGTTTAATGATACAATTAAAAATAACCTTAAATTAGGAAAAGAAAATGCTACTGACCAAGAAATTATAGAAGCATTAAAGATCGCTAATGCCTATGAGTTTGTAAAAGACCTTCCAAATGGTATTGATACTAATATCGGGGATGCTGGAAACAAATTATCGGGTGGACAAAAACAACGTTTATCAATTGCGCGTGCGGTATTGAAAAACCCTCCTATTATGGTACTTGATGAAGCTACTTCAGCATTAGATACTGAAAGCGAAAAGTTAGTACAGGTAGCGTTAGAAAATATGATGAAAAACAGAACTTCTATCGTTATTGCTCATAGGTTATCTACAATTCAAAGTGCAGACTTAATTGTAGTAATGCAAAAAGGAAAAATAGTAGAACAAGGTACACACGAAGAATTACTATCTTTAAATGGAACGTATTCTAAATTAGTGTCCCTACAAACATTAGACTAATATGTATATCGAGAACAAGAACATACGATTGCCTCAAGACCCGGATACGGTGATTTGGAAATATATGGATTTATCTAAATTCTTAGATCTCTTGTTGTCGAATAAAATGTTTATGTCGAGGTCTGACAAGTTTGAAGACCAATTTGAAGGTACTTTCAGTGAACCTACTTTTGAAGAAATCAAAAGAATTAGTGCAGACAAGCCTTTTTTCTTAGATCAATACAAACAAAAGAGAAAAAACGTTGTTATTAGTAGTTGGCACATCAATGAATACGAATCATTTGCAATGTGGCAGATTTTTACTAAAAACAATGAAGGCTTAGCAATTCAATCTACAATTGGTAGAATGCAAGAAGCGCTAAAAGCTGAAACAAGGGTACCTCAACACATTGGTGAAGTTCACTATATAGATTATAAAAAAGAGTATATCCCGTTTGAAGATAACTTCTTCCCATTTCTTTTTAAGAGAAAGAGTTTTCAATATGAAAAAGAAGTCAGGGTAATTTCAGATGTTACTCCTTTAAACCTCAACATTCAAGAGGGCGTAAAGATTCACGTGGATATTACACAATTAATAGAAAAGATTTATATCCATCCTAAATCAGAAAACTGGTATAAAAAGTTAGTATTAGATTTAATGCACAAGCTTAACTTCAAGTTTGACATTGAAAAATCTGATTTAGAAAGTGATATTTTAATTTAAACAAAAAAGCAACAATGGAAACAGCTCATACTAATCAAGTTATTACTTCTATCTTAGATAATGACTTTTACAAGTTTACTATGCAGCACGCTGCTATTAAACAATTCCCTTTTGCTAAGGCGTCTTATATCTTTATCAATAGAGGTAAACATAAATACCCAAAAGGATTTGCAGAGGCTTTACGCGCAGCTGTAGATGAAATGGCTAAGTTAAAATTGACTAAGGCTGAAAAAGCTTTCTTACAAAAAACTTGTCCATACTTAGATCCTACCTATTTAGATTTTTTACAAGGCTATCACTACGACCCGTCTGAAGTTGAAATCAAACAAGATGGTGACGATTTAGAGGTATCTTTCAAAGGGTATTGGTATAGAACTATTTTATGGGAGGTTCCTCTTATGTCTATCATTTGTGAGCTATATTACAATATGACTGACGGAGAGAGAGATTCTGCTGATAAGGTTATTGCTAATACGCGTACTAAAATAGAAAACTACAAAAAATTAGGTGTTACAATTGCAGAGTTTGGAACAAGAAGAAGACATTCTTATGCTGTTCACCAAGTTGTAGTAGAAACGCTTCAAAAATATGGAGAGGGTTCTTTTATAGGAACAAGTAATGTTCACTTAGCAATGAAATATGGTACTAAACCAATCGGTACACACGCACACGAATGGTTTATGTTTCACGCAGCTAAATACGGTTTCAAAATGGCTAATTCAATGGGGTTAGAGCATTGGGTAGATACGTACAGAGGAGACCTTGGAATTGCGTTAACAGATACATATACGAGTACTGTTTTCTTTGAACAATTTGACAAAAAGTTTGCTAAGTTATTTGATGGGGTTAGACACGACAGTGGTGATCCATTAGATTTTGCTGATCAAACAATTGCGCATTATCAAAGTTTAAACATTGATCCAACTTCTAAAACAATCATTTTCTCTGACGGATTAAATCCTGAAAAAGTAGAACGAATTGCTAAACACTGTAAAGGCAGAATTGGAATGTCTTTTGGAATTGGGACTGACTTTACAAATGACGTTGGTTTAGAAGCAATGAATATTGTGATTAAAATGACCCAAGCGCTACCAGAAGGAGGACATTGGACAGATGTAGTAAAGCTTTCTGATGAGCCTAAAAAACATACAGGTACACCAGAAATGATTGAATTAGCCCAACGTTTATTGGATATTCCAATCGTTAAATAAAAATAACCTAAAAAAAGAGATGTTTTTTATAAATAATATCTTCTCTTGTAAGGTTAAAAGACTATTTTTGCAACAAATTAAATAAAAAGAATAATGGCAACGAACAGAACTTTTACAATGATCAAACCTGATGCAGTTGAAGCAGGTAACATCGGAGGAATCTTAAACATGATTACAGAAGCAGGATTTAAAATCGTTTCAATGAAGTTAACTCAATTAACTGTTAGAGACGCTCAAAAATTCTACGAAGTACACGCTGAAAGACCATTCTACGGTGAATTAGTTGAATTCATGTCTAGAGGTCCAATCGTAGCAGCAATCTTAGAAAAAGACAACGCTGTTGAAGATTTCAGAAAATTAATCGGAGCTACTAACCCAGCTGAAGCTGCTGAAGGTACTATCCGTAAAAAATACGCTAAATCTATTGGTGAGAACGCAGTACACGGTTCTGATAGCGATGAAAATGCTGCTATCGAAGGTGCTTTCCACTTCTCAGGTAGAGAGCAATTCTAAGAAGAATTAAAAGATAAATATCTTTATATCAAAGGCTACTTCCTTTTGGGAGTAGCCTTTTTTTGTGCATACATCTATCGACAAAACTTACTATAATAATTAAATACAGTTCTCTCCTTAAGCAGATATTATGACTCTCTTCATTACATTTATAACCTATTTAAGTTTTAGAGATTGTAATTTATAGCACTTTTTTATATAACCAAGATAGTTGCTTATTACCATATAACACAAAAAACTACTTCTTTAGCACAATAGAATTTAGTAATATGTCTTTTAATAGACATATCTAATTTAAAACTATCTGCTCTTGAACAAAAATACCATATTCCCTTTTACATATATATATTTCTAAATACCCCTTATTTCATACCTGTATCACTGATTCAACATTAAAAAAAAGTCTCCCCCTTTTTCCTGTAATATTATCTCTTTAATATAGGTTTTCAAAGCATTCAAACAATTAACACAAACACACGCATTTTAACTATCATTAATAAAAATTATCTATATTAAAATAAAATTATTGACTTTTTAAATCAAAAACATTATTTTTACCTCAAAATAACTATTATATATAATTAGCCTATGAATTTAAAAAAATTACTTTCATCAATTAAAGTACCTTTATGGAGTATTATTGTTCCAATAGTTGCTCTTTTATTAATATTCTTTAAATCTTCTTTGCCAAACACAGTCTTTACAGATATTCTATTAGGAGTATTTTTGATTGGTTCTGTTCTATCTGCAGTTCATCAAGCAGAAACTGTGGCGCATAGAGTTGGAGAACCATATGGTACTATTATTTTAGCATTAGCTATTACTGTAATTGAAGTTTCTCTTATTGTTTCTATTATGCTAAGTGAAGGTAATGATGAACCATCATTCTTAGCCAGAGATACCGTTTTTGCTGCAATAATGATTATCCTAACTGGTATTATGGGAATCTGTTTCTGGGTTGGAGGTTATCACCACAAAGAGCAAAATTTCATTAAACAAGGAGTGAGTACAGGTTTAATTACTTTAATTGCTATTTCAACTCTTACGTTAATTCTACCAAATTATACAACTAGTCAACCAGGAAATAGTTATACCAATAATCAGTTAGTCTTTGTTGCTATAGTTTCTCTTATTCTTTATGCTGGTTTCTTAGCAGTACAAACCGTTCGACACAGAAATTACTTTGTTGCTGAAGAAGATAATACTAACAACAATCACGAAAATCAAGACAATGATAACCATCATGAAGCAGTAAATATTCCAACAACTATAGTAGCGTTTATTGTACTTATTATTGCTTTAGTTTCTGTTGTATTGCTTTCTAAAAAGCTATCACCTGTTATTGAAAGTGCTGTTGTAGATGCTGGTGCACCAATTTCTTTAGTAGGTATTATCATTGCAGGAGTAATTTTATTACCAGAAGGATTAGCAGCGTATAAAGCAGCTAAAAGAAATCAATTACAAACAAGTTTGAACTTAGCTATTGGATCTGCTTTAGCTTCTATTGGACTAACGATTCCTGCTGTAGCTATTGTTGCTTACATCTCAGGAATGACAGTAGCATTAGGTATTGATGCAAAATCAACATTACTACTGATAACTTCTTTAGCAACAGTTTATATTTCTATTAGCTCAGGAAGAACGAATATTCAACACGGTATTGTTTTGTTAGTCTTATTTGCAACGTATTTATTTACGACAATTGCTCCATAACAATTTACACCAATTGAAAACTTATAACACACTAAGGCTGTTTCATTAAATGAAACAGCCTTAGTGTGTTATTATACTTACGCTAATGAGCAACTATTAGTATAAGTTTTCAACTACCTATTGATTTAAAGCTTATATAAGCTACTCTTAAACTCATTATGTCTTAATGCCCCTCAATCTTAATTAGTAGCTAAAAAGCCTGCATTATCAACTACCACAACCCTATATAGTTCATTTTTACCAACCTACTACATAAATTAAATAGTTGAGAAATTAAAGTATAAGCTACTAAGCATCCGTTTTTAACAAAAAAGGCTGTAATCAATTAATGACACAGCCTAATATATTTTTAACTAAAGACATAAGTCTTGTAATTATCTATTGAAATAAATTTAAGTTTAATTCATTTACTAAATCCAGAATCATATGGTAACCAACAATAGAATTTCCTTGTTTATCTAAGCCAGGACTAAAAGTACCTATCCCAATCTTACCTGGAACGCTAACTGCAATTCCTCCACCAACACCAGACTTACTTGGTAAACCAACAGTACGAGCATATTCACCACTAAAATCATACATTCCAGCCACAAGCATCTGCGATTGAATTAAACGAGACATAGCCGAATCTTTATACTTGTCATCTCCATCAAAACGCGTACACTGATTAGCAAAGAAATAACCAATTTTAGCTAAGTCTTCTGCTGTAACTTCAATAGAACATTGTTTAAAATAGTTATCTAACTTATCCTCTTCTCCTTCAATCAGTCCGTTGTTTTTTAGTAAATAGAAAATCCCCCTATTACGGTGTCCTGTTTCCTTTTCAGACATAAACACTTCGTGACTATAGTCTATTTTATTATTTTTAGTTATATAGCGTACTAAATCAAGAATCTTTTGAAACGGTACATCTTTTTCTCCTTCTAATAAAGCTGTAGTTAAAATAGCTCCCGCATTCATCATTGGGTTTAATGGTTTACCTTTTGTCTCTAAATTTGCATAGTGATTAAATGGCTTATCAGTTCCATAATATCCCATACGAGAAAACACTTCACTCTCACCTTTCTCTTGAACAGCAATCATTAACGAAATAATCTTAGAAATACTTTGCATCGTGAATTTTTGAGATACATCACCAACATTAACTACTTCTCCATTTGCTTTTACAACAGAGAATGCCATTAAGTTTGGATTCATCTTTCCTAACTCCGGAATATAATCAGCTACAACACCTTCTGTTTTATATACTCTATTTTTCTCTAAAATACGAGTCAGCATTTCTTTTGAAATCTGATTAGTATTATCTCCCGTTCTAATAATCTTTTTTGCATAAGCAGTTCCACCGAAAGACACCATACAAGCCACTATCCAACTAAGGATAAGGTTACACACATTATTTTTCTTCATTTAGTAATTGAATTTAATGAATATTCTTTTTCCTGATGATTTTACCTGATTCAGTTTCAATAAACTTTTCTACAAACTGAACTTCTCTTGGTTTTTCAAATTTTGAAAGTTCACTATAAACATCTTCTGAAAGTTTATAAGGGGTACTTTCAATTACCAAAACAAGTTTATGTCCCAGATAATCATCTTCTTTTCCAATAACAAAGAAACGATAAGGAATTCTTTTTGACAACTTTTCTTCTATCTGCTCTGGAAAAAGTTTAACACCACCACTATTAATTACATTATCTACTCTCCCCACCCATTTAAAATGTGAATTGTCTATCAATTCGACTAAATCATTAGTAATCACTAATTCAGAATTGACAGTTGGAGCATCAATAACTAAACATCCACGCTCATCTTGCATTACAGTTGCATGTGATAAAACAGAAAACACCTCTGTTCCTACTCTCTTAGCTGCAATATGAGTAATTGTTTCAGTCATCCCATACGTTTCATAAACTTGGGTGCTTAGTGGTATTAACTTCTCCGCTAATGATGCATTTACTTTTGCTCCTCCAATGATTATCTTTTTTACTTTAGCCAACTCTTTAATTGAGTTTTCTACTTGCATTGGAACCATTGCTACAAAATCATAAACCTTCTCATTCCCCTTTAGAGGAGAAGAAGATGGTGCTATAACATCTAAATGCCATCCTAATAAAAGAGCTCTAATAAACATTAGTTTTCCTCCTACGAACTTTGTTGACATACACAAAAGTGCTGTGTCACCCGATTTTATATCAAAAAAAGTACCAGTTGCTTTGGCCGAGCAAACCATTGCCTCTTTTTTTAACCGAATTTGCTTTGGAGGTCCCGTCGTACCAGAAGTTGTTAAGATAACAAAATCACGACTATCAAACCATTGTAAAATCAGACTACCTAAATCAACTAAGTACTCTTCTTTACTTAAAATCATTTTATTAGCCAAAGAACAGAGATCATCTATTCCATAAGATTGATCATTTAATCTAAACTCTGGATGTATATAATTTAAACTCATAATTAGTTCTGTTCTATTACTTTTCCAAACAGCTGATGTTTCCAATTTTTCCAACCATACTTCTTAGCAAAAATGAACACAACAAGTGGCAATACTACCCCTAATTGTATAATATATTCCCATATTGCAATTTCATTCTCCTGATTTACATTAACGAATATTGAATTAGTTTGAAAAGCGGTCCAATCTGCTGTAACTAAAAGCACACCAATTAAATTATTAGCCGCATGGAATCCTAATGCCAACTCTATTCCATCATCCATAAGGGTTATAATACCCAGAAAAAAACCTGTACCGATATAATAAGTCATTATTATCAAGCCTACTTTCTCAACTTCAGGATTTCCTAAATGCATTAACCCAAAAATAATTGACGTTGCAAATAATGCTACAGCCCTACTGCGAGTTGCCAGTCCAATTCCCTGCATCAAATAAGCACGCATAAAGTATTCTTCAAAACTTGTTTGCAATGGAATTAAAATAATTGCGAAAATAAAGAACACTAAAAATGGTCCAAGCTTTAAATTAAACTCAAAATCAGCAGGACTATCAATAAAAGAATACACAAAAAAGCCTATAATAATCAAACTCCATAGAGTAAAAGAGAACAGTACTCTCTTTAAATCTACTTTAAAACGAGAGGTAGTTAAACTTTTTAAACTTTGCTTGTGAACTGCTAATACCCATACAAGTAGGAATACTAACATAAAGACCAATGGCCCTATTGTTATCAAAAAATTAATGTTTTTACCATATTTTTCGATATTCATCTTTATGATTTCGTTTGTAGAAACCCGGGAAAATCGAATTGACACCCAATTCAAAAACATAATTCCCAAAAAAAACAAAGAAAATGGTAAATAATGCCATAACTTTTGTTTATTATTTTTTCTCAATAATTGCTCAATAAATCCCATATTTCAAAAAATGTACTATATTTGATATAAATTCCTTATTTATGATAACAATTTACCACAATCCGCGATGTAGCAAATCACGCGAAAGTATTGCTTTCATGGAACAACAAGGCGTAGCTTACAAAATTATAAAATATTTAGAAGCTGACCTTACAGAATCAGATGTAAAGACAATTCTTAAAAAACTTAACTACAATCCAATTGAGTTAGTACGCACAAAAGACGCTTTATGGAAAGATACTTTTGGAGATGCAACCTTAAGTGATGAAGAAATTATTGAAGCAATGGTTAACAATCCTAAACTAATTGAAAGACCTATTGTTGTTAATGGTGGAAAAGCTGTAATAGCAAGACCAACAGAAAAGATTCACGAAATACTTTAATGTTGTTAACACAAAATTAACAATACACCTGTTAAACCTTCAACACAAATTATAGTCTAAGTTGTATTAAACGATCGACTATAATGAAAAGATTAAAAACTACAAAAGTTCTCCTGATGCTGTTTTCGCTATTTATAGGTATAACAGCATTAGCGCAGAACTCAAAAACAAGTACTTTATCAGGTACTGTTGTTGAGGCAGCGACTAACCTTCCTTTAGAGTATGCCAGTATTTTTGCTCAGAATGAGAAAAATGCAAATATTGTATCTGGTGGTATGACAGATACGAAGGGAAACTATTCTTTTAGTGTTCCTGATGGGTCTTACTATATAAAAATCGAATACTTAGGATTTAAAACAATTGAACTTCGTAATGTAGTTGTCAATGGCAACACTAATATGGGGAAACAAAAAGTAACAGGTGATACTGAATTACTTAATGAAGTAGTTGTTATTGCTGAAAAATCTACTGTTGACATTAAGTTAGACAAAAAAGTTTACAATGTAGGACAAGATATGATTGTCAAAGGAGGAACTGCTGGAGATGTTTTAGACAACGTTCCTTCTATTACTGTAGACAGTGAAGGTTCTGTTAGCTTACGTGGAAACGAAAATGTAAAAGTACTTATTGATGGTAAACCAACAGGTCTTGCTAACAATATTCAAGAGGCTATGCGTATTTTGTCTGCTGAGTCTATTGACAAAGTAGAAGTTATTACTAATCCATCTGCTCGTTATGAGGCAGAAGGTGGTGCTGGTATCATTAATATTATCTTGAAAAAAGGAAAAGCACAAGGTTTAAATGGTAATATTACTGGAACTGTTGGAGATCCTCGTAACTATGGTTTAAGTGGAAACTTAAATATTAGAGGTGAAAAATACAACTTCTATACAACACTTGGGTATAGAGATAGTAAAAGCAATGGATATGGAGTTAACGACAACCAATATTTTGACGCTAACGGAAATACTACGCAATTCATTAATGAGTACAAAGACAACAAAAAAGAAAGACAAGTTTACAACGGAATGTTTGGTTTAGACTATTACATCACTCCTTCATTTACTTGGTCTAATAGCGTTAGCGTACGTAGAAATAACGGTACTGCTCCTAATAGTGTTGATTACCAATATTTCGATGCTAATCACGATTTACAATATAATCGTGAAAGACTACAAAACACTAAATCTACTTGGAATAGTGTAGAATATACTTCATCATTTGAAAAGAAATTCAAAAAAGATGACCACAAATTAGTTGTTGAAGGAACAATCTCTCAGGATAAGAGTGACGACACATCACATATATCTGATATTAATGAGTTCTTAAACAAGACTTCTTTTGAAAGAAATTCTAATGATGACAAATACAAATCTGGTCTTGTGCGTGTTGATTATACTTTACCTTTAGGTGAAAATGGACATTTTGAAGCTGGTTATCTTGGTACATTTAAGAATACAAGAAATGATTATCAGTTTACAAATCTTGTAAATAATCAATGGATTGACACTAAAAATATGTCTAACATATTAGAATATAAAGAGCAAGTAAATGCATTCTATACGCAGTATGGGAATAAGATTACAGATAAAATTAACTATATGCTTGGACTTCGTTGGGAATCAAGCAATATTGATGTAAACCAATTGTCAAGCAATGATTACAACAATAAAAAATACAATGATTTCTTTCCAAGTGTATTTTTAAATTATGAGATTTCACCATCAAGTAGTGTTAGTGCAAGTTATAGTAGACGTATTATGCGTCCAAGAGGATTTTTCTTAAATCCATTCTCAAATTATACCAGTGATATTAACTACTTCCAGGGTAATCCTGATTTAGATCCTGCAAAAACAAATGCTTTTGATTTAGGATTTATAACAAGATGGAGTGGATTTACATTAAGTGCTTCTGCTTATTTCAACAGAACCGAAGATACTTTTCAATTCGTTAAGAGAATTAATGGAACTACAGCTAATGGAACACCTATTACAGTTAGCTCTCCTATTAACTTGGCTACAGAAAACAGATATGGTTTAGACTTTACATTAAATTACTCTCCTTATAAATGGTGGAGACTTAACGGTAACTTCAACTTATACAACTCTGAAACAAAAGGAGATTATACATTTACTGACATAGATGGTACAAGTCAAACTCAAAACTTTGACAAAAATACATTTGCTTGGTTTACAAGAATATCATCAAAAGTTACGCTACCATACAAAATTGATTGGCAAGCAAATGGTATGTACAGATCACCGTTTAATACAGCACAAGGAAAAGTATTAGGTAATTTATCTGCAAATACTTCATTGAGCAAGGATTTTTTAAAAGAAAAAGCAACTATTACTGTTAATGTAAGTGATATATTCAATTCAAGAAAAAGAGAAATGGATATTAACTTACCACAATCTTTCTCTCACAGTGAAATGCAATGGAGAGGTCGTCAAGTAAGCTTATCTTTTACTTATAGATTTAATCAAACTAAAAATGATCGTAAAAAGCAACAAAGAGGTAGTGAAGGAGAAAGCGATCAAGGAGAAATGATGATGATGTAAGCATAAATAAAGACAATAAAAACAAATGTTATTTAAGACTAACTAATTGATTTTTTTCAATCTATTTGTTTTAACCGAAGATTAAATCTTCGGTTTTTTTTTCATTATTTTAAAATGTAAACCTAACATTCCTATTAATACCCGTCTACAATAAAGATAGACAAATAAAAAAGGCTCATAGTATAATACTATGAGCCTTTATCTTTTTAATCAAATGATTACATCTGACCTTCTTCTAATTGCTGTCTTTTAGCTTTCTTTTCTTTTAAGAATTCTCTAGTTCCACCTACTGCCCAATAGCTAGCAAATCCAACTAAAAATATTAAAAGCCAAAATGCCATTGTTATAACAGTCATGGCAACAATGAAACCTAAATACTGTTGAAATTCAAACATGTTTTTCAGAATTAATTTTTGTATATACGCTTCAAATATAGCCATTTTTATAATTATGACCTATTCAAGCTTTATTTTTTATCCTTCTTTAGAATTATCCTAAATAAAATCACTACATTTATACATAATCATTCTAAATACTACTACTATGGACTACAGAATAGAAAAGGATACAATTGGAGAGGTTAATGTTCCTAAAGACAAATATTGGGGAGCGCAAACAGAACGCTCTAAAAACAACTTTAAAATTGGTCCTGAGGCATCTATGCCACACGAAATCATAGAAGCTTTTGCTTTTTTAAAAAAGGCGGCGGCTTTTGCAAATTTTGATTTAGGAGTTTTACCTCAAAATAAAAGAGATGCTATTGCACAAGTTTGTGATGAAATACTTGCTAATAAATTAAACGAACACTTTCCGCTTGTAATTTGGCAAACAGGTTCTGGTACACAATCTAATATGAATGTGAACGAAGTTATTGCTAATCGCGCACAAGTATTAGCTGGTTTAGAAATTGGAAAGGGAGAAGCTGTAATTAAAGCTAATGATGATGTAAACAAATCACAATCATCCAATGATACTTATCCTACTGCTATGCATATTGCTGCATATAAGGCTGTGATCGAGCATACAATTCCTGGGGTTACACAATTGAGAAATACATTACACAGTAAATCTATCTTGTATAAAGATGTTGTAAAAATCGGACGAACTCATCTTATGGATGCTACTCCTTTAACTTTAGGACAAGAACTATCGGGATATGTAGCTCAATTAGATTATGGGTTAAAAGCTCTAAATAACACATTAGAGCACTTATCTGAATTAGCATTAGGTGGCACTGCAGTTGGGACAGGATTGAATACTCCTGAAGGGTACGACCAAAAAGTTGCACAATACATTGCTGAGTTTACTAAACTTCCTTTTAAAACGGCTCCTAATAAATTTGAAGCATTAGCGGCTCATGATGCTATTGTAGAAACTCACGGAGCACTTAAACAATTGGCTGTTTCACTTTTTAAAATTGCCAATGATATCCGTTTATTAGCTTCTGGTCCGCGTTCTGGTATAGGTGAAATCTTAATTCCTGCCAACGAACCTGGTTCTTCTATTATGCCTGGAAAAGTAAACCCTACGCAATGTGAAGCTCTTACAATGGTTGCTGCTCAGGTCTTAGGAAACGACACTACCATAACATTTTGCGGTACACAAGGTCATTTTGAACTAAATGTGTTTAAACCTGTAATGGCGGCTAACTTTTTACAATCTGCTAAACTAATTGGTGATGCTTGTATTTCTTTCGACATTCATTGTGCTACTGGTATTGAACCTAATATCCCTCGTATACAAGAACTGTTAAACAATTCTCTAATGTTAGTAACAGCATTAAATACTAAAATAGGATATTATAAAGCGGCTGAAATAGCACAGACTGCTCATAAAAATGGTACAACTCTAAAAGATGAGGCTGTTAGATTGGGGTATGTTACCGCTGAAGAATTTGATAAATGGGTAGATCCTAAACTAATGGTTGGAAAAATTTAATTATAAATTCACTTTTTATAAAACATAAAAGCCAATATTTATTTAGTAAATATTGGCTTTTATGTTTGTAATAGGCTATGTTCTTCTATTCACTTACTCATATAGTTTGACTGTTTAATCTTAAAAATTGAAATAACTTCTATAATTATCTAAGTCTTTATCTCCTCTACCTGATAAGTTAATTACCACAATATCATCTTCTTTAAACTTTCTCTGTTCTAAAACAGCTAAGGCGTGTGAACTTTCAATTGCTGGAATAATTCCTTCGTCTTTACATAAGTTTAACCCTGCTTGCATTGCTTCGTCATCTTTAATAGCATAAAACTCTGCTCTGTTTTGTTCTTTCATATGCGCATATAACGGTCCAAATCCTGGATAGTCTAAACCAGCTGATACAGAATATGCTTCCAAAGGTTCTCCTTGCTCATCTTGCATAAATAATGTTTTACTTCCGTGCAACACACCTGGTTTTCCTACATAAGAAGTTGCCGCTGTTTTATCAGTATCTGCACCTTCTCCTCCACCTTCGGCTACAATCAGCTTAACATTATTATCTTCTAAGAAATGATAAAATGCTCCAACTGCGTTACTACCTCCACCTACACAAGCAATGATATAATCAGGTTCTTCTTTGCCTTCTTTCTCTAATAGTTGTTTGCGAATTTCTTTCGAAATAACAGATTGAAAACGACTAACCATATCAGGGTAAGGGTGTGGACCTACTGCAGAACCAATTAAGTAGAATGTGTCGTCTGGATTTTCTACCCAGTACATTAATGCCTCATCAACAGCTTCTTTTAATGTTTTAGCTCCTGATTCAGCTGCGCGAACCTCAGCGCCAAGCATTTTCATACGCGCTACATTAGGTGCTTGTCTTGCAATATCTAAGGCTCCCATATAAACAATACACTCCATTCCCATTAAGGCACATACAGTTGCTGTTGCTACACCGTGTTGACCTGCACCTGTTTCAGCTACTATCTTATTCTTACCAAGCTTCTTAGCTAATAAAATCTGTCCGATTGTATTATTAATTTTATGAGCCCCTGTATGGCATAAATCCTCACGCTTAAGGTAAACCTTTGTATTGTATTTTTTTGACAACCCTTTTGCAAAATACAGTGGCGTTGGACGTCCTACATAATCTTTTAGCAATTCCTCCATTTCTTTTTGAAAGCTTGGCTCTTGGATAATTTGCACATACTCATTTTGCAACTTTGTAATAATTGGACTTAAAGCTTCTGGAATAAATGCTCCACCATAATTTCCATAAAAACCGTTTTGATCTACTTGATAATTCATCTTTTGTTTATTTTAAGTTTAAAGCAAAAAAAAAGGCTTGTCGTTAGACAAGCCTTTTTCAATTATATATATTATTTCTTATTAACTCATATATACATAGCAAGGACTGCTCACGACGTCTGACGTAAGTTTAGTCCACCACCAAGTATTTGTAAGAATTAAATTCATTTTTCTCTTTGTATTGAGTGACAAATGTAAAAAGTTTTTTTTACAAAACAAAAAAAAAGAGAAAATCACATTTGTAACTCTCTCTTTTTTAATATTGTTTGTTAAACTATAGCGAAACCATTGCATCTTTTACTGCTGTAATTTCAGATGTATCATATCCACTAAAAGTTTTTAAATAAGTACGTATTGAAGTACCAAACCCATCTTCAAAGCTATTTAAACCATTACTGTTTAAAAACTTTTTTACAGAACCAGCCCCACCTAAGTGAGCCGCAGCTAAAATACCAGATTCTGTAATTGAGATTCCTCCTATACGTTTTCCGTCAAATTTTTCAATCTCTTTTCTCAATATCCATTTGTTTTTTGAAACTAAAGCGTCGAACGCTTTTTCCTGTTTCAAAGGATTATCAAGAAAATCACTTGTATCAGTAATACCAATTGAACGTAGTGCTAATTTTCCAAATTGATATTTTCCCATGTACCCATAAGAATTTACAATTTTGTATAATCCGTAAGATTCTCGCACTGCCAATGCCTGTTTAAAACCGACATAACTCTTTCCGATAAACGGTATTGCTACTAACTTCCCATTTGCAGTTTCCGACTCTTCTTCACTTGTTGGAAACTCATATGATAAAGGTGATTCAGGTACTATTTTGTACTCTTCTAATAACATAGTTTCATACTTTTTAAAACCTGATACTACACCTCCCGTTAATAAAACAAGACCGATAAAAAAAGAACATTTTTTTCTCATTAAAACTAATTTCTCAAGCCCTGTCACCACTTGAAATTTCTGAGGGCAAAGTTACTTCTATTTTACCAAGCACCTATTTATTTAGCACTTATTTCCAAACTTTAACACTTTTAAACAATGTAATCAATTGAAAAACAAGTAATTATATTAAATAATTTTATACTAAAATCTCTTGTTTAAATCATAATTATATCCTAAATTAAAGGAGGCAGTAACACTTTTTTCAAGTAAAAAGCACAAAAAAAAGCGTGATAAACAATTTTTATCACGCTTTTTATATTTTTATTTCTTGGTGTTTTTACCCTTCCATTTTAGCTGAAAGTTCAAACCATTTTTCTTCTTTTTCTTCTAATTCATTTAAAACTTTTTGAAGTTCATTTGCTTTCTCGTCAATTTGACTTTCATCTACTTTTCCTTCTGAAAACAAAGCTTCAATTTTCGCTTTTTTAGTTTCAAGATTTCCTATTTCTCTTTCTAATTTTTGATATTCTTTCTGTTCTTGAAAAGTCAATCCATTTTTAACTTGCGCTTCTTTCCAATTTACTTTTTCCTTTGGAGCATCATCTTTAGCAGGTTCTATACTATCTTCATATGCACGGTAATCAGAATAGTTACCAGGGAAATCTTCTATCTCTCCCTCTCCTCTGAAGACAAACATATGATCTACAATCTTATCCATAAAATATCTATCGTGAGATACCACAACTAAACACCCTGGATAATCTAATAAGAAACTTTCTAAAACGTTTAACGTAACAATATCTAAATCATTTGTAGGCTCATCCAGAATTAAAAAGTTAGGGTTTTGAATAAGAACAGTACATAAATAAAGTCTCTTTAACTCTCCCCCACTTAGTTTTTCAACAAAATCGTGCTGTTTTTTTCTATCAAACAAGAAACGTTCTAACAATTGTCCTGCAGAAATACTTCTTCCTTTAGCAAGAGGAATAAACTCACCATATTCCTTAATAACATCAATAACCTTCTGTTCTGGTTTAGCTACAATACCTCCCTGTGTATAGTATCCGATTTTTATTGTTTCACCAATAACAACCTTACCAGCATCTGGCTGTAAACTTTGTGTCAATATATTAAGAAACGTTGATTTTCCTGAACCATTCTTTCCAATGATACCAATTCTATCTCCCTTTTGAAAAGAATAACTAAAATCCTTTAAAATAACTTTATCATTAAATTTCTTATGAAGCTTGTGAAGTTCTACAATTTTACTTCCCATGCGTTCCATATTGATTTCAAGCTCTACCTGATGCTCAATTCTTCTACTATGTGCTTTTTCTTTTATTACAAAGAAATCATCAATACGAGATTTAGATTTAGTTGTACGAGCTTTAGGTTGTCTTCTCATCCAAGACAACTCTTTTACAAAAAGGTTTTGCGCTTTATCAATACTTGCATTTTCTGCAGCAATACGCTCATCTTTCTTCTCTAAATAATACGAGTAGTTTCCTTTATACTGATAAATCTTACCATTGTCTAACTCAATAATCTCATTACACACACGTTCCAAGAAAAAACGGTCGTGCGTTACCATAAACAAAGTAATATTCTCTTTAGCAAAGTAATTCTCTAACCACTCAATCATTTCAAGGTCTAAGTGGTTGGTAGGCTCATCTAAAATTAATAAATCTGGTTTATTAATTAAGATTATAGCTAATGCTAAACGCTTGCGTTGTCCTCCAGATAAAGTTTTCACCTTAGCTTTTAAGTCCTCTAATTTCAGTTTAAACAATATTTGTTTATACTGCGTCTCAAAGTCCCACGCATTATGCGCTTCCATCTTTTCAAAAGCTTTTTGATAAGCATCTGTATCGTCTGGATTTTCTAAAGCCTTTTCATACTCTTCAATTACCTTTAGCGACTCATTATCTGAAGCAAAAATACTTTCTTCAATTGTCAATTCATCTTGTAAATTTGGCTCTTGTGACAAGAATTCCATACGAATTCCTTTTCTCATCACAACTTGTCCTGCATCTGGAAAGTCTTCACCAGTCAATATTTTTAATATTGTAGTTTTTCCTGTACCATTTTTAGCAACGAACGCAATTTTCTGATCCTTGTTAATTCCAAAAGAAACATCCTCAAAAAGTGTACGTGCACCAAAGGATTTCGCTATATTCTCAACTGATAAATAATTCACAATCTTTAATTTTTTTACAAAAATAGGCTTTTATTTCACGATAATGAAAAACTCTTGTTTTCCTACTTTTTCTTGCTGTTTTTACCTTTTAAATTTACTACAACATACTCAGACTTTGTCCCTACCCTATAACGTCCTCCCCAAATACCAATTCCTGAACTAACATAATATTGCGTATTATCCTTTTTAGAGTAACCGTAAGAGTTTTCAAACAAGCGATCGGTAATCCAAGAAATTGGCCAAACTTGTCCTCTATGGGTATGTCCTGAAAACTGTAAATCAATTTTATTTTCTGCTGCCTCCTCAAGCTGATAAGGCTGATGATCTAATAATATATTGACGTTGTTCTCTTTTATATTTTCAACCAATACAGACATCTTCTTCCTTTTGAGATTTGTTTTATCATCTCTACCTATTATAGCAAGGTTTAAATCCTCAAAATGAGCAACACTATCTCTCAATATAGTAATACCTGCGGATTTAAGAAACTCAATACTCCTTTCAATTCCTGATAGATATTCGTGATTTCCAACACAAGCAAAGGTTCCGTATTTACTTTCAAACTGTTTCAATACGTTGTCAAGTTGATAATATTGTAAAGGAAGTAAACTCACATCAATTAAATCGCCAGCTACCAATATAAAATCAGCTTTTTCTTTATTAACCAACTTTACCCAACTACCCAATTCTTTATTTTCAATTGCATACCCCATGTGCATATCTGTCAAAACAACAATCTTTAGGTCGTTTGGCAACTCTTTATCAACCGTTAAATTCAGTTCTACTCGCTTCTTTTGTAAGTAATTCAAATGCCCTAATAAAGCAATAAATAACGTTCCTCCTATTAGTAACATTCCTCTTTGAGGTGATAAACTATCAAATACCCAATGGTTTGAATGTATAAATAGCCCATTAACCAACCTACCTAAATCAAAGAAAACTGTCAGTAAAAAAGCTTGAATTATAAGCATAAACCACCCTGTTCCTACTTTATACAAAACAGAAGCTAAATAAACAGGTATTCGTTTGCCTATCGCAAAAAACAATAGAATACTAAAAGTCAAGATAACTGCAATAAGCGTAAAAAGCACTTTAGCTGCAAGAGAAGATTCTACTACAATTGATGAATATCCTAAAAACACATAGACATTCGCAAATAAGTACAACACTAAAATAGCTGTAAAAATATATTTCTTCATTTAGATAATAACTCCTTTCAATATTAACTTCACAACAGTTCCTTCTGTTGTTCTTTCTATAGTTAAATCTTCGTCTAAATATTCTTGAATTAAAGACATACGCTCTCTAACGATATTCATCCCATGAGACTCGTGCGTTGACTTACTCTGAGAGGCAATGCCTATCCCGTTGTCAATTATGTTTATTATTACATCTTTATTTTGTTTTGTAATAACAATTCTAATTTGAGGCGATTCTACTGACTTTGGAAAAGCGTGAATTAAACTATTCTCTACGAATGGTTGTAACAGCATTGGCGGTAATAAAATAGCACTAACCCCTTCATCAACTTCCTCTACACTAAACGTTACCCTACCGTCCAAACGCATATTCTCTATGAGTACATAATCTTTTAAATACTCACATTCTTCTTTTAAAGTTATTCTCTCTTTTGAAGAAATCGTCAGTGTTTTTCGAATTAATTTTGCAAAACAATCCAAATAATAAAGTGCATCATCAACTTCTTCTTTTAAGATATAGTATTGAATAGAGCTCAACACATTAAAAATAAAATGAGAATTAAACTGACTTCTCACTGACATTAATTTCACTTCAGCAAGGCGTTTTTCATACTCAAATTTTTTCCTTTTGACAGCCTCTTCTTTCTGTATCTGTACTAACCTCGCTTTATATATAAGATAAAATATTCCTATTACAACAAGCGTGGCAACAATATAAAACCAAAGTTTAGTATAAAATGGCGCTTGAATATCTAAAAGTAACAATGGGTAAATTAACTCACTCCCGCTATCGTAGTCATATATTTTAATATCTATCGGATAAATTCCAGACTGTAGATAGTGCAAATCTAACCTATTACTTTTTACATTCACCCAATTTTCAGAAGGTTTTAACCTATATTGAAAGTGAAGCTTATCTGGGAACTTTGCCCCTAAAACATCAAAACCTATTTGTAAATTATTTTGATTTGCTTTTAATTCAAGCATCTTTATATCGTAGTAAGGCTTTCCTTCCTTGGATTTTTCAACACCGTTTATTACTATTTTAGAAATACTAACCTGTAAGCTGATATTCTTCTTTTTAAAATAACTAACATCTAATGTAGAAAGCCCTTTTCCACTACCGATATATAAAAGATTTCCCAATAATAAATCAGAAGTTATTTCTCCTCTACCAAAACCTTGCTCTTTATTAAAGAAAAACTTATTGTCGTTTTCAATGACAGTCAGCCCCTTATTAGTTCCTATAAACAGTTTTTTATCTGCAAACTCTAATAAATTAATACTGCTCCCATTAATCTCACTATTAGGAATAAACTTCACCACTTCATATTGACCACTTTTTGTTTCAAGACCATAAATATCATTGAAATCAGTAGCCACATACAACACATCATTATCTCCAACAGCCAGCTCCTTTAACCTACTCTCAGCAAAAAGTCCGTTCCCTTTTAGAGAAGTAAACTTACCATCTTCATATACATATAACCCATCCAAAGCACCTGCAAAAAACATTTTATTTGTAGTATGTGCAATATCAATTACATCACGAGGGATATTAATACTTTCTATCCTAAAATGGTAATCATAATCCATTTTATCAAGATTGCGATATATACGAACCCCTCCATAAGGATTTGTTTCTACTAAATTGTTTTTATAAAAACCATATTCATACGTATGAATAGGGTAATAAGACATAATATAACCATTGCGATCAAGCTTATAAATTCCAATATTTGTACTTACCCACAAGTCATTTTTATTTTTGACCGCTTTATAAAAGACAATATTTTCAGCTTTCAAATTGTAATCTATTTCAAAAAAGTGATTTGAAATAGTAGCAATATCACTATATTTTTTATAATGTTGTTCTTGATAACTTTTGAAAACGCTTAAAGCTACCTTTTTAATTTCCTTGTCATCTTGAGTTATGATTAACCCCTCTTCTGAAAAAATAAAAACACGTCGATCTAACTCCCCTAAAGCCATAACGTGTCCTACTGAACTGTTATGCATTAAAGGTGAAAACAAATCAACTTGAAACAAACCTTGACTCTTTGTTCCTAAGTATAAAAAATCATTTTTCTCATCCAGACTTATCGAATACAAATCTGTGGCGTCAATACCAAATACTTTTGTAATTTCTTCTAAAGACTCACCGTCCCATCGAAATACTCCACCTCCACTTTCATAAACATTTGCACTTACAAAATACACTTGATTATTAACCTCCTGTATATCGCGAATACTGGGTATTTCTATTTGAGCAACTAACTGTTTCTTTTTAAAATCCTTTACAAACAACCCCGTCTGACACCCATAAAACACTAAACCATCTTTTTGATGAACCGCAAAAATTCTTCGCTGATCATCTACTTTTATCAGTTTGTTATTGTTAATTGTAAAGACACCGTCATTTATTGTAGTTAAATAAATAATACCATCAAACTCAAAAAAACCACTAACCTCAAAAGGATGTTGTAAACTCTTTTCAAAAGAAGGGTTCACAATTTTAAAACTATTTTTATGAATTACAGATACCCCTTCTGAAGTAGCAACATAGATGACATTTTTATACGAAAATATCTTCCTAATTCGATCAGATAATAAGCCGTCTTTTTTTGTAATTATTCGTTTCTCTTCTTTTCCGCGAAATAAAACCCCTTGACCATAACTACCTATCCACATATTCCCTTCAGCATCCTCGAGAATATCAGATATATTTGTATAACGATATTCCGCAGCATCTTCATTAGGCTTGATATTCCCCTGTATTTTTTGTGCTAATCCAGACCTCGAACCAATCCATAAAACCCCCTTTGAGTCCACACAAAGTGCTCTAACATCATTAGCTATTAATCCATTGTCAATCGTGTACTGTTTCGTTACAATTCCTTGAGCAAAAGAAATCACCGAAACAAAAAAAAAGTAAATAGCTAAAATATTTCTCATAAGTTAAAAGCTCCTAACCCTTTCATTGCTGATGCAGCAACAGAAACCTCATTTTCATCTAAATCACTATTCACAAATGCATTAGTTTTAAAATACACTCTATTATTGTCGTTTTTATCTATGTATTCAACCTTGTCTAAATTAACAATGTAAGATCTATTTACTCGAACAAGGTTTTTATGTTTAAGCTTCACTTCAATAGCTTTCAATGTTTTTGACAGCAAATGCTTTTGATCTTTCAAGTAAATCTCACAATAGTTATCCGAAGCTTTGCAATAAACAATATCTTCAACTTTAACAATATGC
Source organism: Myroides phaeus (assembly GCF_900099675.1). GTDB lineage: Bacteria > Bacteroidota > Bacteroidia > Flavobacteriales > Flavobacteriaceae > Flavobacterium > Flavobacterium phaeum. Next base: position 50,467 of record NZ_FNDQ01000008.1, on the reverse strand, counting down.
CTTTTTTGATTACTTTTCACTACTTTATAGTAAAACTGAAATCCTTCTATCTCTTTATATTTATCAAAAACATTCTGAACATCGGCAATATTAATTGGTTTCATTAAGTACTTTAAGCAATTGTACTCATTAATAGCATCAATAGCATACTTTTCATAAGCCGTAGTAAAAACAACTTGAAAAGTATCTTTATTAACATACTTAAATAATTCAAAACCATTTTCTTCTGGCATATGAATGTCTAAAAAAACTATATTCGGAGAATAATTCTCAATTGCCTTTACAGCTTCTTGAACTGATGATACTGTATGTACTACAATACGCTCATGATACGTAACTTTCTTTTCAATAATTGTTTTTAATACTTCTGCTACTTTTGGCTCGTCATCAACGATTAGAGCAACTAATTCGTTATTCATTTGTCGTAAGGTGTTTGTGGTGTTTGTAAGATATTATCACTTAAAGTGATAATTGCAAATTTAAGTAATTGAAATATATTTTAAGACATCTACTCATCATTTATAACCTATTCTCAAGCAATTTTATTATACTTTATATCAATTTTTGAATAAATATACATTTGCATTTCAAGAATTAAGTTATTACCTCTTTGTGATATAATAGCTAACTTCTAAAAAGGTAAAAAACCATACTCTTTTTTTTAAACTATTACAAAACAAATACGCCCCAATTCTCAAGCGTATTTTTTCTTATTCCTATTCAATATGTTTCTATAAACTATCTATTGTTTTTGTATATTGATTCTATGGTTTTACATAGAAAGTATACAACGACTATACAAGCACTATACATTCACTATACAAGTACTCAAAATAAAATCCTATAACGAGCTTGTCTCGTCCTACTATAGCTGTACAGTTATAGTTGATAATCCTGTTTTAAAACTGTACAGTTATTTCAGGACGGGTCAAGCACTTTTATTTAAAAATAAAACCACTTATTTTCCCTATTAATCAAACTAAAATAATACGATATAATCTTTTTAAAACAAAAATAGCACCCCATTACATAGGGTGCTATTTTCTTATACTTTACTACTATCAAAGTTACACTATTATTGTGAACACTTCTTTTAATTCTTTCTAACTTTCTTTAAAAAGAGATTATTCATTGGATTAATTCCCAATCCTTTTATGTCTTGCTGTGAAAATCTTGCTGCTTTGTCGTAAAACAAAATAATAGCAGGTACCTCATCGGCTACAATAGCATCCATCTTTTCATAAATAGCCTGTCTTTTACTATTATCAACCTCTTTAAAAGCACTGGCGTACAATTTATCATATTCTTTATTTGCAAAGCGCGTATAATTAGGTCCGTTAGGAGCTTTGTTTTGCGAATAAAAAAGCGATAAATAATTTTCTGCATCAGGATAATCTGCAATCCAACTTCCTCTAAAAAAGGCAACCTTACCCGATGCCATTCCTTGTCTTAACGTGGCAGGTGGGGTTACATCTACCACTACATCTATTCCTATTTTCTTCCACTCGCGCTGTAAATACTCGCCTATATCTATATAAGTAGCGTTAGTTGATAAAACAACCTCTACACTTTTTTGTCCTGTTTCTTTTTTATACGCGTCCACTAATAACTTCGCTTGGGCTGCATCATAAAGTTTATCTACTTTTATATTTCCTTCAAGACCGGTTGGAATAATACCTCCAACGTTACTCTCCCCCATACCATTGCGCAAATACAACAGCATTTTATGTCTGTCAAAACCAATGTTTAACGCTTTTCGAATACGCTTATCCTGTGTGGGTCCAGGTGCGTCAAGGTTAAAACCAAGGTACTCTGTATTCAAATAAGGTCCTGTTTCCATTTGAATTCGCTCATTGTATTTCTCTTGTAACTTCCCATCTACGGTAATCAACTCATCTTTATACGACGGGTCTAATCCTGAAATAAAGTCTAAATTACCTTGTATAAACTGGAGAAAACCACTTTGTTTGTCTGGTAAAAAAGTAACAGATACAGCTTCTAAATAAGGTAATCTAACACCGTCTTGATCATATTCAAAATAGTCTGTATTCTTTCGCAATACAAGTTTTACATTCTCTTCCCAAAACTTAAAATAGAAAGGTCCGGTTCCAATAGGATGTGATCGAAAATCATAACTTTTATCTTCCACCACTTCATTAGGTACAACTGATGCATAACGCATTGATAATAGCCCTAAAAATCCGGGAAATGCTTCTTTTAAGTTAATTTGAAATACAGTATCGTTAATTGATTTAAACGAATCTACCTTTTGAAAAATCCACGCTCCTGGAGATACTACATTACTGTCTAACAACCGATAAAAGCTATATTCAAAGTCATTAGCTGTAACTGTACGCGTACTATCTACACCAAAATTTGGATGTTTGTGAAAGCGAACGTCGTTTCGAAGTGTAAACTGATATGTTTTTCCGTCCTCACTAATTGTCCACGACTTAGCTACATCGGGCTGTACGTGCAGACTATCATCTAATTGTACTAACCCATTAAACAATTGATTGCAAGGCCAAATTATAGCCATACTGCGTGCAAAAGCGGGGTCTAATGTTTGAATATTAGCACTTTCATTATATCTAAAAACTACCTTATCTATATCTTTAGTCGTTTTATTTTGGCACGAAATAGCCAATACACCGACACAAAATATTGAAACGTAATAAATTATTGATTTCATCAAACCGAATTTTGTATGTAAATTTGCAAACCTTTTTATTATCGAAAAAAGTAAATATAATTCAAAGTTACTACTATAGTAAGTAATCAATATGGAAAATAGAAAAAAAGTAGCTTTTTATACCTTAGGTTGTAAACTTAACTTTTCTGAAACATCTACCATTGCAAGAAACTTTGCAGAGGAAGGATTTGACAGAGTGGAGTTTGATGAAGTGGCAGATATCTACGTAATCAATACTTGTTCTGTAACAGAAAATGCAGACAAACAGTTTAAACAAATTGTAAAAAAAGCTCAAAAGAAAAATAACAAAGCCTTTGTTGCTGCCGTTGGATGTTATGCTCAGTTAAAACCTGAGGAATTAGTAGCTGTAGACGGAGTTGACTTAGTGCTTGGTGCTACTGAGAAGTTCAAAATTACCGATTATATCAATGACCTTTCTAAAAATGATATGGGAGAAGTTCACTCTTGTGAAATCTCTGAAGCTGACTTTTATGTAGGTAGTTATTCTATTGGTGATAGAACAAGAGCTTTCTTAAAGGTACAAGACGGTTGTGATTATAAATGTACGTATTGTACAATTCCTTTAGCAAGAGGTATTTCAAGAAGTGATACAATGGAAAATGTTTTGAAAAATGCGAGTGAAATTGCCGCACAAGACATTAAGGAAATTGTACTTACTGGTGTTAATATCGGTGATTATGGTAAAGGTGAGTTTGGAAATAAAAAACACGAACATACGTTTCTTGAGTTAGTACAAGCTTTGGATAAAGTGGAAGGAATCGAAAGATTGCGTATTTCATCTATTGAACCAAACTTATTGAAAAATGAAACCATTGATTTCGTTTCTCAAAGCAGAACGTTTGTACCTCACTTCCACATTCCTCTTCAATCGGGTTGTAATGATATCTTGAAAAAGATGAAACGCCGTTATTTAAGAGAGTTATATGTAGAGCGTGTTACTCGTATTAAAGAAGTAATGCCAGACTGCTGTATTGGTGTTGACGTGATTGTTGGTTTCCCTGGTGAAACAGACGAGAAGTTTTTAGAAACATATAATTTCTTAAACGAACTTGACATTTCTTATTTACACGTGTTTACGTACTCTGAAAGAGATAACACTGAAGCGGTTGATATGGAAGAAGTAGTTCCAATGAACGCACGTAATAAGAGAAGTAAAATGTTACGTGGACTTTCTGTTAAGAAAAGACGTGCTTTTTACGAATCTCAAATCGGAAAAGAGAAAACAGTTCTTTTTGAAAGTGAAAACAAAGAGGGATATATCCACGGATTTACAGAAAACTATGTAAAAGTTAAGTGTCCTTGGAACCCTGAATTGGTAAACACATTACACAAAGTAAAACTGACTAAAATAGATGATGACGGTATTGTAAGAATAGATTTCATCTAATAAAAATGACTAAAAAAGCCCTATATACGAATATATAGGGCTTTTTTAATCCTCTGGATTTATAAATGTAAGTGTAATTAATCTTTATTTGGTTGTATAATTAGATTCTAATCCCCGGAGGTAACATTTCTTTGTACACTGGATTTTTTCTAAAGAAGGATACAATCTTCGGATGTGTTGGTACGACTCTCAACTTCTTCTCGCGTACTAAATCCAAAATTCCTTTTAAAAAGTCAACTGCTTGACCTTGAACAACATTTTCCAAACCTTTAAGTTTCGTAAGGAAAATTTTTCTTTCTTGTAGTGAATACTCTACACTAAGTAACCCTTTTTCAGATTCATACTCGAACTGACGTAGCAACTCATTGTCTTTAATTTCCATTATATCTGTAAGTTTTAAAGTTTCCCAAAACCATTATAGACGACTTGTTCCATTAAGTAATATGTGGAGAAGTAAAATAAAAAAATAAATACGGTGTATTTCTTTTTTAAAGTCCCTATAATTTCTATATTTAGCAAAGTTCGGGAATATATTCCAATATACCTCGTAAATTTCGTTTAATTTGTTTAAAATGAACAAAATACCTATTTACTTCTTTCCTGGTATGTCCTCTACCTCAGTAATTTTCGACAAACTAACTTTAGATAATTCTAAATACGATTTAATATTTTTAGAGTGGTTACCTATCGAAATGAGTGAGAATTTAGACGATTATGTCAAAAGATATTTGCCTTTTATCAAACACGAAAACCCTGTGCTAATTGGTGTGTCTTTTGGTGGAATTATCGCGCAAGAAATAAGTAAACTAATTTCTGTACACAAAACAATTATTATATCAAGTGTACGTTCTAATACAGAATTTTCAAAATTTTTCCATTTCTTAAAGAACAGTAAACTTTATAAGCTAATACCGACTGGCTACACTGACAACGTATTGGCTATTTACAAAAAGTTTGTTCCTGAGAAAAAGAAAAAACGATTGGAATTATATAACAAATACTTACCTTTAAGAGATAAAGACTATCTTAAATGGTGTATCAGAGAAATTCTAAATTGGAAGCAAAAAGAGCCTTTAGAAAATGTAATTCAAATTCACGGGACAAAAGATGAAGTCTTTCCTATTAAAAACATAAAAAATACCATTATAATACCGAATGGTAATCACGCAATGATTATAATCAAGTATAAATGGTTTAATGAACATTTAGACAAACTAATACATTTAAAATAAATGAACAAAACAGTTAGAACAGTAATTTCATTAGCGGCAGTGGTTATTGTTTCCTCTACGTTTATATTTTCTACTTCATTAGGTAAACAAATTGCTAATGGCGAAGATAGTGCTTATGGAAATGAGCAAGTATTTAATTTACCTAAAAACGCTGAATTTGCTGGCGAAAGAGTTCCTTTACACATCACTGATGTTAAGGAAAGATTTGACAGAGAAATGATAGTAAACACAAACCTACACGGTAGTACTATCATCACTATAAAAAGAGCAGAAAGGTTTTTCCCTATCATTGAGCCAATCTTAAAAAAGAATGGAGTTCCTGACGATTTCAAATACTTGTGTGTTATTGAAAGTGCTTTAGCAAATGCGGTTTCACCAGCTGGGGCAAGTGGTTTTTGGCAATTTATGAAAGGTACTGCTAAAGACTACGGAATGCTTGTAGATGAAACAATAGACGAGCGATATGACTTAATTAAGGCTACTGAAGCAGCTTGTCAGTATTTTAAAGATGCGAAAAGACGATTTGGAAACTGGACAATGGTTGCAGCGGCTTACAACAGAGGAATGGCAGGAATGCAACGCGCGATGGATAGTCAATATGTTGACAATTACTATGATTTATTCTTAAACCAAGAAACATCTCGCTATGTCTTCAGAATTTTAGCTTTGAAAGAGATTATGAGTAATCCAATCAAATATGGTTTTGAAGTACCTGTTAACGAGAGATACCACATTGTGCCTACTAAAAAAGTAAGTGTTGATTATGATATTGATGACTTAGCTCTTTTTGCAAAAGAACAAGGAATCAACTACAAACTACTTAAATTACACAATCCTTGGTTAGTGAATACAAACTTAAAGGTAAAAGGAAAAACATACGATATTGAAATTCCAACAAAAGGAATCTAAAAATAACAAAAGGCATTTCATTTAGAAATGCCTTTTACTTTATGATTTGTTAGCTTATAGGCTATTCTCATTCAATTATTGTATTGTCTTATAAAACTACAGTATATTTGTGGTCAATAAGATTTCATTTCACAAAACTATGGACAAACAACAATATGTAACAACTGCTTTTGAGCAAATCAGAAAAAAGAATATTGAAACTCCTTTTTATATTGCTAATGGTTGTCAAGTTACAGATTTAGAAATGTACTTAAATAGCTTACGAAAAGGATATCTAAACAGCGTTGACCCACGATTAGAAAAACTATTTCACGATAAAATAGAGCAATTAAAATCGTTATAATTTATCCTTTATTACTTCTTTTAAAAAAGAAGTAATAACCTCTAAGGTTTCTTCTTTACACTCTTTGTGGGGTGTATGTCCTATATTATCAAATATTTTAGTTCTTGTTAGTCCTTGTGCATTAGCAATAGTTACATCAACTTGCTCTAATGTTCCATATTCATCATCACGCCCTTGAATAAACAATAAAGGAGAGGTAATTGTTTTCATTTCATCAGCTACTGTCCAATTTCGATAAGAAGGGGACAACCAAGTGTCTACCCAAGCTTTCATAATATCATCTACTTTATCTCCGTGATATTTTACTAACCTATCTTTTAAATTAGTGGTTTCATACGCAACTTGTGCAGCCTTAACCCCTGTTAAAGTAAGTTCTTCTACAAATATATGTCCTGCTTCAGCTATTGTACATCTTGTTTTTGTAGGATACATAGCGGCAAATAATAACGCTATTGAAGCCCCATCACTATGTCCAAATGTACAAATATGCGATAAATTCATTTCTTCCAACATTGAATTTAAGAACACCGCTTCTTGTTTTAAGTAATCATTTGACCTTACAGGCGTACACATTTTATCCGACTGTCCGTAACCAATACGATCATAAGCGACGACATCACAATTAAGGCTATTTGCAAGCATTTCTGGCCAATCTCTCCACAACGTTACACATCCAAGCGAATCGTGCAACATAACTAAGGTAAAGTGTCCTGACGAAGGAATACTTTGTTTAAGGTGTTTGACAAATACATTCTTATCTCCTACTTTGATATATTTTTCTTCTGTGGTGTACATATTTTCAATTTGTTAGAAAGCTAAATAAGACAATTTTTATGGAAGGTAAAAATAAAATTACTGCATAGTAATACTAAAGATAATGCTAAGATAGAAGTTACTTTAAGGGATATAGCTGAGCTAACGATATGGAAGTTATATAAAAAAGAAAAGTATAAAAACAAAAAAGCCCTTGTTTTCAAGGGCTTTTACTGTGATCCAATCAGGATTCGAACCTGAGACCTACTGCTTAGAAGGCAGTTGCTCTATCCAGCTGAGCTATTGGACCTTACCAAATCACTGGGATTTTTTGTCGGGGTGGCAGGATTCGAACCTGCGACCTCCTGGTCCCAAACCAGGCGCGATGACCGGGCTACGCTACACCCCGAAAATAAGCGGAGAGACAGGGACTCGAACCCTGGCATCGGTTACCCGATGACAGATTAGCAATCTGCTCCGTTACCACTCCGGCACCTCTCCGTTGCTTAGATAATTACTTCTCTAATGCGGATGCAAACTTAGCACTACTTTTCATACTATGCAAGCTTTACCACGAAAAAAAAGCGTTTTTTTTAATAAAAAAAACAAACTAATTAATTATCAACACAATATGATTTAAAGAAAAAAACATTTTTATTTAATTTAATTTTTTATTTCTCTTAATCGAGAAATTTTATGTATTTTCCCAAAACTTTTTTGTGCTCTACTTACACAGAGCAAAACAACCAAAATTGTAAATCAACTTAATTAATACTAAAAATTATGAGTAAAAAAGTAGTTATTGTTTCAGCTGCAAGAACACCGCTTGGTAGTTTCTTAGGAAGTTTATCAACTGTTCCTGCTACTACATTAGGAGCAACTGCTATAAAAGGTGCTTTAGATAAGATTAATCTTGATCCTAAATTAGTGGATGAAGTAATTATGGGGAACGTAGTGCAAGCTGGAGAAGGTCAAGCACCTGCTCGCCAAGCTGCATTAAATGCTGGTTTATCTAATGAAGTACCTTGTACTACAATAAATAAAGTTTGTGCGTCAGGTATGAAAGCTATTATGCAAGCTACTCAAGCAATCTTAGCAGGTGATGCAGATGTTGTTGTTGCTGGTGGTATGGAGAATATGAGTATGATTCCTCATTACATCCATATGCGTAATGGAAATAAATTTGGTCCTGCTACTTTAATTGACGGATTACAAAACGATGGTCTTGTAGATGCATATGACAAAAACGCTATGGGTGTTTCTGCTGATTTATGTGCTTCTACTCACAATATCTCAAGAGAAGAACAAGATGCTTTTGCAATCAAATCATATGAGCGCTCTGCTAAAGCTTGGGATGCTGGTAAATTTGACAATGAAATAGTTCCTGTTTCTGTACCTCAACGCAGAGGTGAACCAATCATCGTTTCTAAAGATGAGGAGTACACAAATGTGAAACTTGACAAAATAACGTCTTTACATCCTGCTTTTACAAAAGAAGGTACTGTAACTGCGGCAAATGCTTCTACTATCAATGATGGTGCTGCTGCTGTAATCCTTATGAGCGAAGAAAAAGCTTTGAGCTTAGGTTTAAAACCGTTAGCTTACATCAAAGGATATGCTGATGCTGCTCACGAGCCTGAGTGGTTTACAACTGCTCCTGCTAAAGCTTTACCAATTGCTCTTAAAAAAGCAAACGTTTCAGTAGAAGATGTTGACTTCTTCGAATTTAACGAGGCGTTCTCTGTTGTAGGTATTGTAAACACAAAATTACTTAATATCGACCCAGAAAAAGTAAACGTAAATGGTGGTGCTGTTTCATTAGGACACCCTCTTGGATGTTCTGGTGCACGTATTATCGTTACTTTATTAAGCGTATTAGAACAAAACAATGCTAAAGTTGGTGCAGCTGCTATTTGTAATGGTGGTGGTGGTGCTTCTGCTTTAGTTATTGAAAGAGCATAAAATATATTTTCACAATATATCAAAGATGAGTTTGATTTGTTCAAACTCATCTTTTATTTTTGTACAATAATTCAAATTACAAATATGTTTGCATATTGCAACCTTGCTATCGTACCTCTTCGCTCAGAACCAACTGACCGAAGTGAAATGGTTACACAAGTTTTATTCGGAGAACATTTTACTATTTTAGAAACTACTGAAAAGTGGTCCAAAATAGAATTAGCCTTTGACAAATACCAAGGTTGGATAGATAATAAACAATATCAAGAGATTTCTGAAGAGGATTTTATCTATCTTCAAAATACCTCTCCTATTCTTTCTGCTGATTTGGTAGATTTTATTTCGTCTCAAAATAGCCAGCTTATGGCAATTCCTTTAGGAAGTTGTCTTACTGGTTTAAAAAAGACAAATATCAATACAGACCAATTCTCTTATGAAGGAATGACTATCACTGGTCAATTCACCAAACAAACGTTTCTTAAAACCGCGTTTATGTACTTAAATTCTCCTTATCTATGGGGAGGAAAGACTCCTTTTGGAATTGATTGTTCTGGTTTTACACAAATGGTTTACCGTATTAACGGTTATAAAATACCTCGTGATGCCTCTCAACAAGCGGCTATTGGCGAAGCTCTTAGCTTTATTGAAGAGAGTGAGATAGGTGATTTAGCTTTCTTTGACAATGCAGAAGGTAATATCGTTCACGTAGGAATTATTATGGAAAATAATTATATCATTCACGCACACGGAAAAGTGCGCATTGATAGATTAGACCATTTAGGTATCTATAATATTGATTCAGGTAGACATACACATAAACTACGTGTTATTAAAAAAATTATCTAATCCCTCTTTTATTTAACCAGCATCTATCTCTTATTCCTTTTATTTAACTTTAAGGAAGAATTCCCGTGTTTTCTTTTTTCAAAAACAAAAAGAACTAATATTAGTTATTAAATCAACTATAAAAGGATATTTTTAACTATAATTGCTTATATAACTTTTTGATATGGCAAAAAAATAAAATGTATCTTTGCCCAAATATCAAAGATGTATGAATACTTTCGAGCAATTTAATCTACCGAAAGCTTTAGATAAAGCCCTTAACGAGCTAAATTTCAAATCTCCTACTCCTATTCAAGCGAAATCTTTTCCTGTTATCTTGTCAGGTAGAGATATGATGGGTATTGCACAAACGGGTACAGGTAAGACTTTCGCTTACTTATTACCTATTTTAAAGCAATGGAAGTTTGCCAAATTTGAAACTCCAAGAGTTGTAATTATTGTACCTACACGTGAGTTAGTGGTACAAGTAGTTGAAGAAACAGAGAAACTTACTAAATATATGTCAGTTCGTACACTTGGTGTGTATGGAGGTACAAATATCAATACACAACGTAAAGCTGTTTACGAAGGAGTAGATATCCTTGTAGGAACACCTGGACGTATGATGGACCTTGCATTAGATGGGGTACTTCGCTTTGACAACTTACAGAAATTAGTTATTGATGAGTTTGACGAAATCTTAAACTTAGGTTTCCGTACTCAGCTAACATCTATTTTAGCAATGATGAAAAACAAGAAACAAAACATCTTGTTTTCTGCTACAATGACGGAAGAAGTTGATGAAATTCTTGATGACTACTTTGAATTCCCTGAAGAGGTTTCTTTAGCTGCTTCTGGTACTCCCTTAGAAAAAATAGACCAACAAGTCTATGTAGTTCCAAACTTCACTACTAAGATGAATTTATTAATGCATCTATTAAGTGATAAAGAGGTATATAATCGCGTCCTTATTTTCATCAATAGTAAACGTCTTGCTGATGTAGTAATGGAGAAGTTAGAAGAAGCTTTCCCTGATGAGTTCACTGTTATCCACTCTAATAAATCTCAAAACTTCCGTATGCGTTCTATGGCTGAATTCCAAGCAAGTGAACTTAGAGGATTATTGACAACTGATATTATGGCGCGTGGATTAGATATTTCTGATATCTCACACGTTATTAACTTACAATTTACAGATTCTCCTGAACAATATATTCACCGTATTGGACGTACAGGTCGTGCAGACAAAGAAGGTATCGCAATTTCATTTGTTGACCCTAAAGAGGAAGAAATGAGATTGGCTGCTGAAGAATTGATGGAAAGAGAACTTAGAGAAATAGCAATTCCTGAGGAAGTAGAAATCTCTGATAAATTAATGGAGTTTGAGAAATCAAAACTAAAAGCAAAACAACTTGTAAAAGTTAAAAAGCCGATTGAAAAAGGGGCTGCTTTCCACGAGAAGAAAGACAAAAACCAAAAAGTAAACTTAGGAGGTCCTGGAAAACGTAAACCAAGAAAGACTAAGCCAAGAAATAGAGCTGTTGAAGCTAAAAGAGCTGCTAAACGCAAAGGTTTATAATAGATTCTATCATATACAAAAGCCTCGTAAACACTAAAGTCTACGAGGCTTTTTAGTTTTATTTTATATCCAAAAAAAGGCTTGCTAATTGTAATAATCAGCAAGCCTTTTTAATGTTTATAGTCCCTTAAAGATTACATATTAATCTCCTCTGGGTTATGTTTGTGTTTAAATGTAACTGCAAATAAAATTGCAATAGTCAATGCATACGCAGCAAAAGTTAACCAAATATGCTCCCAATCTCTAATTTCAATCACTGTACTTAGTGTACCATCAGTTAAAACAGAAGATCCCTTCTCTGCAATCATAGATAATAAGGTACTATTGTCAGTCGTTGTATCTAAATAAGTAGCTAAACTACTCACATCTGTAAAACGTTGTAAAAAGTATACATCAATAAGACGTCCTGCTACTAAATTACCTAATACAGCACCAAACCCGTTAGTCATCATCATAAACAACCCTTGAGCCGATGAACGCATTGATGAGTCTGTTGACCCTTCAACAAATAAAGAACCTGATATATTAAAGAAATCGAATGCCATACCATATACAACACAAGACATAATAATCATCCATAATCCTGTACCTGGATCTCCTAATCCTAAGAAACCAAATCTTAATACCCAAGCAAACATTGATAACAACATTACTGTTTTAATACCATATTTTTTAAGGAAGAAAGGAATAGCTAAAATGAATAAGGTTTCAGAAACCTGAGAAATTGACATAATGATTGTAGAATACTTTACAACCAATGAATCGGCATACTTAGGGAAAAACTTAAACTCATCTAAGAAAACGTCTCCATAAGCATTTGTTAATTGCAAAGCAGCACCTAAGAACATTGAGAAGAAAAAGAACAATGCCATCTTGTAGTTTCCAAACAATTTAAAGGCATTTAATCCTAACATCTCCATTAACGAACCGCTTTCCTTTTCACCTTTTGGCTCACATTTAGGTAATGTAAAGGCGTACAATCCTAAAAGAACTGCCCCTACACCCGCAATATAAAACTGATATTCGGTTGCCTTGTTTCCTGTAAGATTTGTCATCCACATTGCAGCAATAAATCCAATTGTACCAAACACACGAATTGGTGGGAAGTCTTTAACAACGTCGAAACCATTTCCTTTTAATACATCATAAGAAATGGAGTTGCTCAAAGCAATGGTAGGCATATAACAACACATTGCTATTAACATTACCCAAAAGAACGTTCCAGGATCGTCAACTTGAACTAAACCGAATAAAGTAACTCCATAAAGGATATGTAAGATACCATATAATCTTTCTGTATTAATCCATTTATCAGCTACTATTCCTGCAAGTGTTGGCATAAAAATAGATGCAATTCCCATTGTTGCGAAAATGATACCGAATTGACTACCACTCCACTCTTTTGTTCCAAACCAATAGTTCCCTATTGTGATTAACCATGCTCCCCATACAAAGAATTGCATGAAGCTCATAAACGTCAATTTAATTTTTATATTCATTTCTGTTTTATTATATCAGTGCTAACAAATTTAAAGATAAAATACTTTTATTTATAGTTTACAAAGTACTTTAAATCAATCCCCTACTTAATTTTATTTTGCGCTAATTCTAAAATTAAGTCGAATTGTTCCTCACGAGTAAGGTTTGAGTTATCAATCTCAACCGCATCTACAGCCATTACAAGTGGAGAATCTGCTCTTGTTGTGTCAATTTTATCTCTTTCTACAACATTTTTAAAAACATCTTCAAATTTGATTGTCTCATCTTTTACAATTAACTCATCAAAACGACGTTGAGCTCTAATTTCTGGAGAAGCAGTCATAAATATCTTTAATTCTGCATCTGGAAAAACAACAGTACCAATATCCCTACCGTCCATTACTACACCCTTCGATTTTCCTAAATTTTGTTGTTGTTCAACTAATTTTCTTCGTACCTCAGGTACTTCAGCAATTTGACTTACAAAATTAGATACCTCTAATGTTCTTATGATGTCCTCTACATTACTGCGATTTAAATAAATTTCAGCAAACCCACGCTCTGGGTTGTATTCAAAATGAAGTTCAATTAAATGAAGGGAATTTATCAATGCCTCTTTGTCAAAAAGACCTTCTTTAATAAAGCCTTTTCTCATGGCATATAAAGTTACTGCACGATACATAGCTCCTGTATCGATATAAACGTAACTCAGTGATTTTGCCAATGATTTTGCCAATGTGCTTTTCCCCGTAGATGAAAAGCCATCAATCGCTATGGTGATCTTTTTCAAATTGAAAAATTTAAAATTAATTTCTGTTTTTACTTAATGTCAAATATAACAGATTAAATCACGTTTTCACACTTTAAGTGCCAATATAACTACAAACAAACAAGAGTTCGTTTTATGCAATATTCTTAGTTGCTACTAATGCTTTTTAATAAAGACTCTGACAATTGCTTACAAAGGTAAAGGAATCTAAAAAATTACGCACGTAAATATGAGAATAACACCAGGTCATTAAACAAAAAAAGCACCAGATAAATTATCTGGTGCTTTCAAATTTATAGAACTATGAGGTTATTTTGCTTTTACAACTTCAAACTTCTTTGCATTCTTTACTTTTTGATCTGTAATTGCTAATTCAATTACTTCTTCCATACGATCTACATAGTGGAATGTTAATCCTTTTAAATACTCTTCTTTAATTTCATCAATATCTTTTCTATTGTCTTTACACAAGATAATTTCCTTGATATTAGCTCTTTTAGCTGCAAGTATTTTCTCTTTTATTCCTCCCACAGGTAATACTTTACCTCTCAATGTAATCTCTCCTGTCATCGCTAAGTTCTTCTTCACTTTTTTCTGTGTAAAAGAAGACACCATAGAGGTTAACATTGTAATACCAGCACTCGGTCCGTCTTTTGGTGTTGCACCTTCAGGAACGTGTATGTGAATCTTGTAATTATCAAGAGTCTCCTGAGCAATACCCAATTCATCTGCATGTGCTTTAATATACTCAAGTGCAATTGTAGCAGACTCTTTCATCACAGTTCCTAAATTACCTGTAATAGATAAATCACCTTTTCCTTTAGAGACAATAGACTCAATATACAAGATATCACCACCAACACTTGTCCAAGCTAAACCAGTTACAACTCCTGCAACATCATTATTTTCGTATTTATCACTTTCAAAACGAGGTGTTCCTAATATCTTGCGAATATCAGCTTCTGTCATTTTCACACTGTACTCTTCTTCCATTACAATGCTCTTAGCAACACCACGAGCAACGTGTGCCAATTGTTTATCTAAACCACGTACTCCAGATTCTCTTGTGTAATTTGAAACGATATATTCCATTTGTCTCTTACCAATTGACAAGTCTTTAGTAGTTAAACCATGCTCTTTCAGTTGTTTTGGCAACAAATGTTGTTTTCCTATTTCTACCTTCTCTTCAATCGTATATCCTGTCATTTCAATAATCTCCATACGATCACGTAATGCAGGTTGAATAGTTCCTAAGTTATTAGAAGTAGCGATAAACATAACTTTAGACAAATCATACCCCATTTCTAAGAAGTTATCATAAAAATCAGAGTTTTGTTCTGGATCTAATACTTCTAACAAAGCAGAAGAAGGATCTCCATTATGACTTGATGACAATTTATCAATTTCATCTAATAAGAAAACAGGATTTGATGTTTTAGCCTTTTTAATACTTTGTATAATACGTCCTGGCATTGCACCAATATACGTCTTTCTGTGTCCTCTAATCTCAGCTTCATCTCTCAATCCTCCTAAAGAAATACGAACATACTCTCTACCTAAAGCGTTAGCAATAGAGCGACCAATTGATGTTTTACCAACACCTGGAGGTCCATATAAACACAAAATAGGTGATTTTAAATCATTTCTTAATTTAAGAACAGCCATATGTTCAAGAACACGCTTTTTAACGTCTTCAATTCCGTAGTGGTCTTTATTTAAAACTTTATCTGCATTTTTTAAGTCAAAGTTATCTTTAGAATACTCTCCCCACGGTAACTCTAATAACAGTTCTAAATAATTGCGTTGAATAGCAAATTCAGCTACTTGAGGATTCATTCTTTGGAACTTCATTAATTCCTTATCAAAGCGTTCTTTTACCTCTTTACTCCATTTCTTATTCTTAGCTTTTTTGCGCATTTCTTCAAACTCCTCTTCATTTGAAAAGCCACCAAGTTCTTCTTGAATAGTTTTCATTTGTTGATGTAAGAAATACTCTTTTTGCTGTTGATCAAGATCAATGCGAACTTTACTTTGAATATGATTGCGTAAAACAAGTTTCTGCAATTCTAAATTCATTTCTTTTAAAGTATCAAGTCCTCTATCTTTTAAATTATCAATACACAATAAGTTTTGCTTTTGCTCAACAGTCAAACTAATATTAGAAGAAATAAAGTTGATTAAGAAAGACTTACTATCAATATTGCTAATTGCAAAAGAAGCTTCTGAAGGAATATTAGGATTTTCTTTTATGATCTCTAATGAAAGTTCTTTTATAGAATCTACAATAGCTACAAACTCCTTATCTCCTTTTTTAGGCTGAGTTTCAATACGCTCTTTGATAGTTGCCTTCATAAAAGGCTCCTCTTCTACCATTTCAACAATATCAAAACGTTTTTTACCTTGTAAAATTACAGTGATATTTCCATCTGGTAGCTTTAATAATTTGATGATACGTGCAACTGTTCCAGTATGATAAATATCGTTTATAGTTGGATCATCAACATCTTCATCTTTTTGAGCGACAACCCCAATTATTTTATCTCCTTTGTTTGCTTTATTCAGTAACTCAATTGATTTATCTCTTCCTGCTGTAATTGGAATAACTACCCCAGGAAATAAAACCATATTTCTCAATGGTAAAATTGGGATTTCTAAAGGCATTTCTTCATTATTCATTTCCTCTTCATCTTCTGAAGTCATAATTGGAATAAATTCAGAATCTCCATCAACAAAATCTTGTAACGACAAATTGTCCAGTGTTATTATTTTTTGATTCGCCATATTTATATTTACGTCATTTTGTCAGTTTTAATTACATCTATTTTTGTCTAAAACAACCAAAAACACACGTAACTATCTGATAACCAACAAAAAATTAATTTATAAGTTATATTACCTCTTTAACATTTCAATCTTTATGCCATAAAAAAATCCTTACAAATAGTGTAAGGATTTAACAACTTGCTATTTAAGAAACAAGTTATTTTGTTTTAGCTTCTATTTCTTCTTGTTTAAATGAAAATTCTCCTTCTGTTATTTTGATACTCACATTATTATCATCTTCTTTAAAAAGAACTAAATCAAAAGTTCCCTTCAATTTTAAAGGCTTTTTCAAATCTTGAGTAGTATTCTCAGCATTTTCAACATTTTCAACAATCAAATATGAATCCTTTCTATTTTCTTCTAAAGAAACATATTTAACTCCTTCAGGCGAAGTATACACAGCCTTAAAAGTATCTTGTTCATACTTAGTATTAGACTTTAAAACCAAACCTTTTGCAAACGTAATAAAAAGTGATTGCGTTTTACCAACTTCATCTGTTCCTGAAATTATAAGACTATTATCTTCTATCGCAATCTTCTCTTTTGAATTTTGCATAGGCTCATCACTTACAAAAGCATCAAAATAAGTTTTTTCTAATCTCGAATACGGAATGTTTGAGAAATCACCTGTAATAGGAAACGGCTTTAAATTTGGGTTATCTGATTTTAAAGGAATCATACTTTTAATATCAATTCCTCCATTAACTACTCTTGCATTTTTATTAATATATGACATAGAAATAATACCTGTTACCCAATTAGGACGAAGTATATCTTTTGTAGTGTATTCAGTATCGTCTTTTTTTGAATAATAAGTTGATTCATTTACATTAGTAGGAAAATTCCCTTCTATAAACTTCTTAATATTCACAATCAAGTAATCTTCTCCTGTTTCTCCTAAATTATCAACTCTCAAAGTAAATTCTCTATTTTTATCAACAGTCGCTACAATTTTATCACGCTCCATATAGTTCTCTCCTGCAATATTCAGGTTCACTATAGGCCTTCCAACCATAGTATTACCTTCTAACAAAGGATCAACATTCTCATTATCGCATGATACAAAACCTAATCCTGTTATAAATAAACAACCAGCTACAATATATTTAAGTCCTTTTTTCATCTTACAATTCTTTCTTTTATAAAAAACTTTAACAAATTTACAATAAAATTATTATCATCTATTAAATCATTCTCTTATTTGGTACTCTTAACAATAAAACAAAGCCTATTGCAAAGAAAACTATCAAGAATAATATCGCATTTTGCATTTTACCAGTTATATCACTCACCAAGCCATACATTGCCATTCCTAATACAATACCTAACTTTTCTGTCACATCATAAAAGCTAAAAAAAGAAGTCGTATCAGTTGTATCAGGAAGCAATTTAGAATATGTAGAACGAGATAATGATTGAATTCCTCCCATTACAAGTCCTACAAAACCAGCTGCAACGTAAAACTCATTAGGTGTTTCGATTGTATAGGCATAAACACATATGAATATCCATAACGCATTTAAAACACAAAGCGTATAAATATTTCCTATTTTTTTTGACAAAGTAGAAGTTGCATAAGCTCCAAGTATAGCCACTAATTGAATTACTAAAATACTCAATATTAACCCCGTAGTACGCTGACTGTCTGTTTCCCAGGCAATTTCTTTTTCTCCAAAATAAGCAGCAATAACCATTACTGTCTGTACCGCCATACTATAAACAAAAAAAGCAACTAAATATCGCTTCAATGAACTATACCCACGTAACTCTTCCCAAACTTTTTTTAATTCTCTAAAGCCCTTGAAAAAAACAGATTTAGTTATTTTTTTTTCATTCTTAAAATCTGGCAAGTATTTAAAAGTATACAAACTAAAACCTATCCACCAAATTCCAACTAATAAAAAAGAATAGCGCATTGCAGTCATAGCTGAATCAAAACCAAAAGTTTCGTATTTCATTATCAACAATAAATTAAGCAATAGTAAAATAACGCTACCTATGTACCCCATAGCATATCCTTTTGCACTAATATTATCTTGTTGATTTTGAAAGGCAATATCTGGTAAATAAGAATTGTAAAAAACAAGACTTCCCCAAAAACCGACAAGTCCAAACATATAAAAAAACAGACTAAGCAGAATATAGTCTAAACTAAAAAAATAGAGAAGCATACAAGAAATAGCACCAATACCACAAAAAAGCTTCATAAAGAACTTTTTGTTTCCCAAGTAATCAGCTATTCCTGATAGAAACGGAGAGATAATACATACAATTAAAAAACCAATTGCTGTGATATAACTAATAATAGACTCACTTTTAATCTCGAGCCCGAAAATAAGAAAACGATCTAGTTCTCGTTCCCTAAACAAAGCTCCATAATAGAGAGGAAAAATAGAAGACGAAATAACGAGTGCATATACAGAGTTAGCCCAGTCATAAAATGCCCAAGCATTTAACAACTTCTTATCTCCTTTTACAAATTGAGTCATAGTACAAGTGCTTAACAAAAAAATAAGCTACCTAATTAGGTAGCTTATTTAATAAAATATTACTTGTTGAAATATACACCAAATTTTGCAGCTTCTGCTTTTGCTTCTGGAATTAATTTTTTAAGGTTTTCAATACGTTCATGATTACTCGGGTGAGTACTCATAAATGAAGAACCTCCATCTCCTCCTGTTTTAGCAGCCATACGAGACCAAAACTCAACAGATTCTTCTGGGTTATACCCTGCAATAGCCATTAATGTTAATCCTATTTTATCAGCTTCTGTTTCATTAGCACGGCTAAAAGGTAACATTCCCCCTACTTGTGATCCATATCCATAAGCTGCTGCCCAAGTTTGTTTTGCAATAGGACTTGAGTTTTGAGTTAACAAGTCAAGCGCAATTGCACCTCCTTGCTGAAGCATACTTGCACTCATACGTTGTTGTCCGTGATTTGCTAATGCGTGAGATACTTCATGCCCCATTACAGTTGCAATACCAGCATCTGTTTTACACACTGGTAATATTCCTGTATAAAATACAATCTTACCTCCAGGCATACACCAAGCATTCAATTCTTTATTATCTACCAAATTATATTCCCAACGATAGTCTTTTAAATAAGAACCATATCCATTTGCTGTTAACCATTTCTCGGCTGCATCTTTTATTCTTGTTCCTACTTCTTCAATACGTTTTGCATCTTTTGTTCCTTTAACAGCTTTATTCTCTTTCAAGAATTCATCATATTGTTGGAAAGCCATAGGAAATAAATTTGCATTTGACTGAAACGCCATTGTTTTTTTTCCTGTAAAAGGATTAGTAGCACAAGCTGCCATTAATAAAACGCTACTTGCTACAAAAAATACTTTTTTCATACCACTTATATTTTTGTCAAAAATAATAGGATTTAGCAATATAAAAAACTTTTACTTCGCATTTATTAGTACCTTAATTGCTCATTATGATATCAATATCGACAAATAATTACCTTTAAAACACCTTTATTCAGACAAAACTCGTTCATTTATAACATTATAAATATTCAAATCTGGCAAGGATATCACCTTAAAACGCAATAAATGAGAATATCAACCAATAGTAGGCTTGCATAGTACTTTAATTTTGTAATTTTACAGCATTACAAGATTATTATAATGCAAAATCAAAAACCAAAACAATCGCTTGAAATACCAAAAAGCATAATAGTAATAGGAAAAACACTACAACTATTTTCAAATAATTTAGCAACTCGTTTTGCTCAAAATCTATTCATTACTCCTCTTAAATTTAAACCACCTAAAAGAGAGAAGGAAATGCTTGATAAAAGTGTTGTAACAGAAATAACTGTACCAAAACTAAAGAAAGATATTTTTGTTTATCAATATGGTACGAATAAAGCGGCTACTAAAAAAGCTTTACTTATACATGGTTGGAATGGTAGAGGTACACAACTAATCACAATAGCTAATATGCTAATGAGACAAGGGTATGACATTGTCAGTTTTGATGCACCTGGACATGGGAAATCGCCAAAGACCAAAACAAATATGACAGAGTTTATTGCTTCTGCCTTTGAAGTTGAAAAGCAGTTCGGTCCTTTTGACTTGGTAATTGGACACTCTTTAGGAGGGATGACTACGATGAATGCTTTAAAAGATGGCTTTAAGGCCAAAAAAGCGGTAATAATAGGAAGTGGCGACGTAGTTGAGGATGTTATTGATGACTTCGTCGAACAAATAAAACTAAAACCAATTATTTCTAAATTAATTAAACAGCGTTTTGAGAAACAGTTTAATCAAACAATGGAGAGCTACTGTGTACATAATGCTGCTAAAACAATTAAAATACCTTTATTAATTATACACGACGAAGATGATTTAGATGTGCCCGTAAAGGCAGCTTATCAAATTAAAAAGAATGCTATTGATGCACAATTAATGGTTACACAGACTTTAGGTCATAGAAAAATTCTTGGTGATAAAAAAGTAATTGAAAGAATTAAAGACTTTATTCAAGATATTGAATAATGAAACATATCTTTTACTTACTTATGATATTATCTTTGATAGCTTGCAAAAATACTTCGTATCAAAATAAACCAACTATGAAGAAAGATATTACAACAACTGAAGAACAATGGCAACAAACATTGACTCCAGAACAATTTTATGTGTTAAGACAGAAAGGAACTGAAAGACCTTTTACTGGAGAATACAATGATTTATTTGAAAAAGGAAGTTATCATTGTGCAGGATGTAATCAAAAACTTTTCAACTCTGACACTAAATTTGATAGTCACTGTGGTTGGCCATCATTTGATAAGGCAATCAAAGGATCTGTTGAATATATTAGAGATACTACTCACGGTATGATTAGAACGGAAGTTGTCTGCTCTAATTGCCATGGGCACTTAGGTCACGTCTTCCCTGATGGACCTCAAGAAACAACAGGAGAAAGATATTGTATGAATTCTATTTCATTAAAATTCGAGCAAGAAAAATAATCAAATAGAAAAGGCAGATATTTTAAAATATCTGCCTTTTCTATTTTACTTCTGTTGACTCTACATCAACTATAAATTCCTTGTTTACTTTTTCCCAATTCAAATACTTAAAACAAGTCTCAATATAAGCTTTTTTATCATTTTTATAGGTCTCAAAATAAGCGTGTTCCCACAAATCTATTCCTAATAAAGGTTTCCCTAATTGTAATTCAGGCATATTAGGACTTTCATTGTTTATTGTAGTAACAACACTTAATTTTCCATTAGGTAAAATAATAAGCCAAAGCCAACCTGATCCTACTAAAGCATTTCCTTTATTGATTAATTCACTTTTTAACTCATTCATTGAACCAAACGACTCTACAATCAATTTATCAAGTACTTCATTTGGCTTACTTTCAATTTTTGGATTAATTGACTGCCAAAAGATATTGTGATTGTAATAAGCGCCAGAGAAATTTTTTAAGTTAGCGTATCTATTATCAATACGTGTAATTAAAGTAGTAATCTCGTCTTTTTCAAAAGGAGTACCGTGCACAGCTGTATTTAGCCGATTCGCATAGTCTAAATGAACTTTGTCAAAATGAATAAAAGCGCTTTCAGCTTTTGCTATTACATGAAAATCGTTGAAATTATACGGCAATCCACGCATCTCAAAAGGACCTTGCTTCGTTTTGATAGTAGCAGGATCCGGAAAGTCACTTTTCTGAATATTAAAAGCTTCTCTTTCTGGTATTTCAACTTCTACTAGCTCATTCTTATGACCACAAGAAGTAAATAACAAAAAGATAGAACAAAATAAAATTGCAATATTTCGTTTAAGCTTTATCATTTTTAAATATTTCTTTAGCTATTTTAATATACTCTTCTTTAGCTTCAGTCATTGATAAATGACTTACTTGTGTCCAAGCATTAAACTTAAAAGCTTTTTTGATATCATTAGACATTTCTTCAAAATCTTTATGACTTAATCCGTTTGTTGCTTGTTTGTAATAAGCATATATGCGTAACATTACATCAGCAGGAAGGTCTTTAGCTTCCTCTGAAATTCGTCTATATGCTTCTTTAAATTCTATATCTAAATTGCTCATTATTTATTTTTGTGCAATTACTGTTTTATTTCCAATTGCTTTTTGATCTAAAGCTACCTCAATTTTTGTTCCAATAGGGAAGTATAAATCTACTCTTGAACCAAATTTAATAAACCCGGCATCTGTACCTTGTACAACTTGCATCCCTGGCTTTGCATAATTTACAATACGTCTTGCTAAAGCACCAGCGATTTGTCTATACATAATTTCCCCAAATACTGGATTTTCTACTACAACAGTAGTACGTTCATTTTCTTCACTTGCTTTAGGATGCCAAGCAACTAAATATTTACCAGCGTGGTACTGACTGTATTTAATTAGTCCACTCAATCCATAACGTGTTACGTGTACGTTTAAAGGAGACATAAAGATAGAAACCATTAACCTTTTTTCCTTAAAATATTCAGGTTCATACACCTCTTCAATTACAACTACTTTTCCATCAACAGGTGCTAAAACAGTATTGTCATTTGGAGTAACACTTCTATTAGGGTTTCTGAAAAATTGAAGTATTAAGATTAAGAATACAAGTACAATTGATTGTACAATCATTCTTATCCAGTCGATATCAATTAATACATCAGCTAAAACGACTAATCCTACCGCTACTACTAATGAGTAAAAAATAATTTTCGTTCCTTCTTTGTGAAACATAGGTTATAATATTTGATAAATTAAATACAAAAATGGTGCTACAAATATAACACTATCTAAACGGTCTAATATTCCACCATGACCTGGCATTATTGAACCGCTATCTTTGACACCAGCTTCTCTTTTGAAGTGTGATTCCACTAAATCACCAATGGTTCCAAAAATGCTGACAAAAATAGCACTACTTATCCAAACTATCATACTAAAAAAGTCAAAAAATTGACTTAATATGATACTTGCTATGATACTGAAGATTAAACCACCTGCAAACCCCTCAATAGTTTTCTTTGGAGAAATTCTTTCAAATAGTTTATTTTTTCCAATTTTCTTTCCAACGATATAAGCAAATGTATCATTTGTCCATATTAAAATCATCATTCCTATTATGATGTTAGGAGTATAATCTCCTTTAACAAAAGGCAAATAAAGTATAGCTGTAAAGGTTGCGATAATGTAACCTAAAAAGATTATAATTTTAATAGGAAATGATCTATTAGGTTTTCGCGTGGTGAATAATTCTGCTAATAAAGCTAATAAGATAACTACAGCAAAAATTGCTATAGCATTTATAGGCATAATATCTCTATCCCAAAACACACACGAAATAGCCATTAGAGCAATAATCATCGCAAGTGATTTAGGCAACTTAATAAGTTTTGCAAATTCAAAAGAAGCTACAAACATAAAGAAACCAAAAAGGACTTCAAAAGTTAAGGGAGAGTATAGAGTTGCTCCTATCAATAGCGCAATGTAGATTACACCTGATATTGCACGAGTAACTGATTCTGACATATTATAAATCTTCTAAAAGTAATAGGTATAAATTTTTGGGCGATCTACCGTAGCTTAAGAAATCTGTTTCAACAGGAGCTTCTTTGAAGCAGTTAAAAGCTGTAATATTGCTTGGTAGTGCACTTCCGTATTTTCGTTTTATTTCACGCAGACCATCACTTTTAGTTCTTGTTATTTGGCTTGTTTTAGCTATAATAATCAAGTTTAAAGGTAAATGGTGTGCTTTGTTGTCTTTTAATTGTTTTCCAGAAAACAGTATAGAACCGTCTTCTGCAATTAAACTCTCACAAGTAGAGAAAAAGAATGTAGGTTGTTTAACGTTAATATACTTAACGTTATTTTCATCTAAAAGAGGATATAACTGTGTTTCGTAGCTTAATGCTTCTGTTTCAAACCAGTCATTTTCTAAAAGTATATTTACAAAAGTTTCTATTAAATCTTCATCTGATTCACAATAAAGAAACTTTCCACCATTTTCTTTAAAATTAACAGTAAATAGCTCATCTACCGGCATCTTCTCCTCTGGAAGATACTGACTTCTTTCTGGCGTAGATTGCTCTACTTCAGGAACTGAAGGCTGAAAAACTTTGATTAATTTCTTTAAAAAATTCATGTCAACTTTACTCCGATGAAATAATTTAGATTATAAGTATTCAAAGATAAAAAAAATCTTAACTTAAAGTTGCCTTTAGGTTAAGATTTTTAGTATTTGTGCTTTATATAGAAGATTATTCTTCTGTTTGCTCGGGCTTGTTTTCTTCAGAAATATTTATTTCTACGGCACCTTCTTTGTCAAATGGGCGTTTACCAAATATATCTTCTAAGTCTTGTTTAAAGATTACCTCTTTCTCACAAAGTAAATCTGCTAATTGAATTAACTTTTCTCTATTTTGTGATAAGATACTTTGCGCTCTTTCGTATTGTCCTTCAATTAAAGTTGAAATCTCCTGGTCTATAATTCTAGCAGTTTCTTCTGAATATGGTTTTCCAAAACCATACTCATTTTGTCCTGATGAATCATAATAAGTGATATTTCCTAATTTCTCGTTCAGTCCGTAGATAGTAACCATAGCTTTCGCTTGTTTTGTTACTTTCTCTAAGTCGCTCAATGCACCTGTTGATATTTTATCAAAGATAATTTTCTCAGCAGCACGTCCTCCCATTGTAGCACACATTTCGTCTAACATTTGTTCTGTTCTTACGATTTGTCTTTCCGCAGGTAAGTACCAAGCAGCACCTAAACTTTGTCCACGAGGAACTATTGTTACTTTTACTAATGGAGCCGCGTGTTCACACATCCAACTTACAGTAGCGTGTCCAGCTTCATGAATTGCAATAGCATATTTTTCTTCTGGAGAGATGATTTTGTTTTTCTTCTCTAAACCTCCAATGATACGGTCAACTGCATCAAGGAAATCTTGCATATCAACTTGCTTTTTGTCTTTACGAGCAGCAGTTAATGCAGCTTCATTACAAACATTCGCAATATCAGCACCAGAAAATCCTGGAGTTTGTTTAGATAAGAAATCAATATCTAAGTTATCTACTTTCTTAATGTTTCTTAAATGAACGTTGAAGATAGCCTCACGTTCTTTAACGTCTGGTAGATCAACATAAATTTGTCTGTCAAAACGTCCTGCTCTTAAAAGCGCTTTATCCAATATTTCAGCGCGGTTAGTTGCTGCTAATACAATTACATTCGTATTAGAACCAAAACCATCCATCTCTGTCAATAATTGGTTTAATGTGTTTTCTCTTTCATCGTTTGAACCAGAGAAGTTGCTCTTTCCACGGGCACGACCAACAGCATCAATCTCGTCAATAAAGATAATTGAAGGAGATTTTTCTTTTGCTTGTTTAAATAAGTCTCTTACACGAGAAGCACCAACTCCTACAAACATTTCAACGAAGTCAGATCCAGAAAGTGAAAAGAAAGGAACTTTCGCTTCACCTGCAACTGCTTTAGCCAATAATGTTTTACCTGTACCTGGAGGTCCTACTAAAAGAGCTCCTTTTGGAATTTTACCTCCAATAGAAGTATATTTTTCTGGGTTTTTAAGAAATTCTACAATTTCTACAATTTCTTCTTTAGCCCCTTCCAATCCTGCAACATCTTTAAAGCTCACTCTGATGTCGTTTTTCTCATCAAAAAGTTTTGCTTTAGATTTTCCAATCGAAAAGATTTGGCCACCGCCTCCAGCGCCACCGCCACCAGACATTCTTCTCATCATGAATAACCAGAAACCTATGATGATAACAATCGGTAAGAAGCTAATTAATAAGTCTCCCCAATTACTGTCTGGTTCTGATTTATATTCAACTAATTTATCTTCAGATTTAGCTTTATCAAGCTTTGTTTGAAAAATCTCAGAATTACCAATGTCAGTAAGGAATTGTGGTCCTGTGTTTCCTTTACCAAGGATACTTTTCTTTTGTAAATCTTTGAATTCATCTTGTTTTAGCGCATCTTCAGTTAAATAAACTTTTGCAACTGTACGATTGAAATCAACTTTTTCAACATATCCCTGTTCTAAATAATCATATAATTTTGATAAACCCAATTGTCTTGAGTCTCCAAAATTACTTCCATTAGTCAGGAAGTTAATTACAAGAATAATCACTAAGAGACTTCCATAAAGTATCCAAGGATTAAATCTTGATTTTTTTGGATTAGGTTTCATATTATCAGACATGAAAAATAATTTTAGTGATTAATATTGGCTTTCAACAGTGGTGATTTTAGCGTCTCCCCATAGACTTTCGATGTTATAGTATTCACGTATATGTTTTTGAAATACATGAACTACAACATTTACATAATCCATTAATATCCACTCTGCTTGTACTTCACCTTCTATATGCCAAGGTTTGTCATGAAGTTCTTTTGATACTATTTTTTGCGTAGCACCAGCTATGGCATTGACTTGTGTGTTTGAATTTCCCTCACAAATAATGAAATAATCACAAGGAGTATTGTCAATCTCTCTTAAGTCTAATATTTTAATGTTCTCTCCTTTAACTGATTCAATTCCTTTGATAATGTTTGCGATCAATTCGTCGTTGTTGATATTCTTGTCTGCCATTTATTTTATTTCTTATTTATTCGCGATTAAATGTAATGTTAGCTAAATTTGGTTCCAAATATAATGAAACCGTTCTGAATAGACTATAATAATTTTGTATGAATATTATCAAACTCGATGCCATAGGGTCTACTAATACCTATTTGAAAGACTTACTTACAGTTTCTAACTTAGAAAACTTCACTGTTGTTGTGGCAGAAAATCAATTTGCTGGTAAGGGACAGAGAGGAAGTACTTGGACTTCTGAAGCAGGTAGTAGTCTAAGTTTTAGCGTTTTAATGAAAGACATTTTGTCTTCACCAGAGTATGTTTTTGATTTGAATGTAATGGTTGCTTTAAGTGTTTATCAAGCGTTAAAAAAAACTTATAACCTGCCATTTTATATAAAATGGCCGAACGACATTTTGTCATATAATAAAAAAATATGTGGCATATTAATAGAAAACATCATAAAAGCTAATGGCGAAACTCAATCTATTGTCGGCATAGGTATCAATGTAAATCAAGAAAGCTTTAATGATTTTCCTCAAGCAAGCTCTCTATTTAAATTAACTGGTACTAAGACTGATAAAGATGTGCTCCTAAATGCTGTTTTAGATGAACTGAAATATTATAGTGAA
The DNA here is from genome assembly GCF_900099675.1 of Myroides phaeus. GTDB lineage: Bacteria > Bacteroidota > Bacteroidia > Flavobacteriales > Flavobacteriaceae > Flavobacterium > Flavobacterium phaeum. Next base: position 22,461 of record NZ_FNDQ01000008.1, on the reverse strand, counting down.
CAATATCTTGCTAAAGGAGGTGACTTTTTATGGATTGAATATCATTCTCATTTATATCGTATCAATACACCTACTGCTTTTGAAAATAAAGAACATACTCGTTTTATGGGAATTATCAAAGAAGTTACTAAGTATGGTTTAATTCGCATACAATTAGAAGATGATAGCATTCAAGAATTTGGAATGAAAGAAATCAAAATGCTGTATTAAATAATAAAATAGAGAGAATTTAATACTAAAGTTTTCAATTGTAAAAAATAAGACTGTATTCATTCTGGTATTAAACAAGTAAAATTATTTTGTATAAAAGAACTGTTTATCTCTCCTATCTAAAAAAGTAATTTTATCTTATAAAAAGCCCTTAAAAAACACCAGGGACTGCCTCAAAAGACAGTCCCTGCGTTTTATCTATATAAACTGTCCTCTTTAAAACGGGACATCATCATCATTGTGAAAACTATTATTGTTATTAGGTGTAGTAAAAACTTGAGAAGCTGGAGGGAGCGTATTAGCAAGGTTCTGACCATAACCTTGGTTCGCTTCTTCATTCATAGCAGATGAAAAGAAATCACTTCTAAAACTATCCTCTTCTAAATTGTCAAACTTACCAAATTGTCCTAAGAACTTTAATCTTATATTATCCAATCCTCCATTTCTGTGTTTTGCTACAATAAACTCAGCTTGCCCTGCAGTTGGACTTCTTTCTTCATCATCCCATTCTTCAATTTTGTAATACTCTGGTCGATAAATAAACGATACGATATCCGCATCCTGCTCAATCGCTCCAGACTCCCTTAAGTCGGATAATAAAGGTCTTTTTGAAGTACCACGTGTTTCAACAGCACGCGATAACTGAGATAAGGCAATAACAGGAACGTCAAGCTCTTTTGCTAATGCTTTTAATGTACGTGAAATAGTCGAAATCTCCTGCTCACGGTTTCCTCCTCCTTTAGAATTTCCTCCCGCTGTCATTAACTGTAAATAGTCAATAATAATCAATTTAATACCATGTTGTGAAGCTAAACGTCTTGCTTTTGCACGTAAATCAAAAATAGACAACGAAGGTGTATCGTCAATAAATAAAGGCGCTCTCTCTAAGTCTTTTACTTTTACATTTAATTGTTCCCATTCGTGTTTTTCTAATTTACCTGTACGTAGTTTCTCTGACGAAAGACCTGTTTCAGATGAAATCAAACGAGTAATTAACTGTACAGAAGACATCTCTAATGAGAACACAGCTACTCCTGCTCCTGAATCGATTGCGATATTACGTGCCATTGACAAGACAAAAGCTGTCTTACCCATACCAGGACGAGCCGCAATAATAATCAAGTCACTTGGTTGCCAACCCGATGTAAGCGCATCCAGTTTATGAAATCCTGTTGGAAGTCCACTTAGCCCTTCTTTTGTACTAATTTCTTCAATACGCTTTTTTGCTTGGGCAACAAGAGACTGAGCTGTTTCCGAACTCTTTTTAATATTTCCTTGAGTAACCTCATACAATTTAGACTCTGCTTGATCTAATAAATCAAACACATCACTTGTCTCGTCGTATGCATTCTCAATAATTTCATTTGAAATGCGAATTAAACTTCTCTGAATGAACTTCTGTAAAATGATACGTGAGTGAAATTCAATATGTGCTGAAGACGTAATTTTCTGAGTTAAGCTAACCAAATAGTAATCACCTCCTACTAAATCCAGTTTTCCGTTTTTACGCAATTGCGTAGAAACAGTTAACAAATCAATAGGTTGGTTACCTACGAATAATTGATCAATCGCTTCAAAAATATGCTTATGAGCGTCTTTATAAAAAGCATCTGGTTGTAAAATATCAATTACCTCATCAATACCTTTTTTATCAATCATCATTGCACCCAATACTGCCTCCTCTAAATCAACTGCTTGAGGTGGTAACTTTCCTTTTTCCAGAGATACAATCTCCTTAGAAAAAGACTTCATTGGTCTAAAATCTTTAGCTTGCTCCATATTGCAAAATTACACCTTTTTTAAGTATTACTCAACCCAAATATATAAATCAAATAGTTAATTATATAGTCAGGGTATTAAAATAAAAAATCCGAGACAATGTCTCGGATTCAATTTTATTATCTAAATTTTGAATTAGTCTCTGTATTCTCCCATTTCAAAATATTTCTCCATACGATTAGCTAAAAGCTTTTCTGTTGGTACTTTCTGTAAAGAAGCATACGTGTCTACAATGTATTTCTTAACACTTGCAAAAGTCTCTTCTCTATTAGTATGAGCTCCTCCAAGAGGTTCTTTAATAATATCGTCAACTAACTTATTTTTCTTCATATCAAAAGAAGTTAATTTTAAAGACTCTGCTGCTTGCTCTTTATATTCCCAGCTTCTCCATAAAATTGAAGAACATGACTCTGGTGAAATAACAGAATACCAAGTATTTTCAAGCATCGTTACTTTGTCTCCTACACCAATTCCCAAAGCTCCTCCTGATGCACCTTCACCTACAATAATACAGATGATTGGCACTTTAATACGGAACATTTCGAAAATATTACGTGCAATAGCTTCTCCTTGTCCTCTTTCCTCTGCTTCTAAACCAGGATATGCTCCAGGAGTATCAATCAAAGCAACAATTGGAATATTGAATTTCTCTGCCATTTGCATTAAACGTAGAGCTTTTCTATATCCTTCAGGATTTGCCATTCCGAAGTTTCTAAACTGTCTCGTTTTGGTGTTGTAACCTTTTTGTTGACCAACGAACATAAAACTTTGATCACCGATTTTACCTAAACCACCTACCATTGCTTTATCATCTTTTACATTTCTATCTCCGAAAAGTTCTAAAAATGTATCTCCACATAACGCTTTGATATAGTCCATAGTATAAGGTCTATTTGGGTGTCTTGACAATTGAACTCTTTGCCAAGCCGTTAGATTCTTATATATGCTCTTTTTGGTTTCTTCTAATTTCTTCTCAATTTGTTTGCAAGTCGCTGATACATCAACATCAGATTCCTCTCCTATCAACGTACATTTACCCAACTGCTCTTCAAGCTCTTTAATTGGAAGTTCAAAATCTAAATATTCCATTTATGATTAAGTTTTAATTTCAATTACGAATTACAAAGATAAAACAATCCTCGAATAGATAAGCTATTTGAGACTAAGTTTTCTCTTTTTTCTATTTTTAACTATTGCATTTAACACAACAGTACTCAGTATTAACAAGGCTCCAACGTAAAATTCGGAGTTCATTTTTTCACTATCCTTAAACAATAAAACCGCTAATAAAATTCCATAAACGGGTTCTAAATTAATAGTCAACATTACAGTAAATGGCGTTAAAAACTTCATTATATAAACAGAGCCTAAGAAAGCAAATGCCGTACAAAAAACTCCTAAAATGAAAAGCCAAAACCAATCCGTCAAACTTACTGTAAAAAATTCACTTGTAAAACTTCCTGTAAAAAGAAGAAATACAGATAGGATTAACAAACCTCCTAACATCTCATAAAATGTGATAATTGGCGCTGCTGTATGTTTAACTAATTTACTATTAATGATTGAAAATGTGGCTGATAAACAAGCGGAAGATAATCCTAAAACTATTCCCTCTACGTATTCCCCGCTTACGCTAAATATTAAAGCTAAAGCACAGATAACGATAAAGCCAAAAAACACTTCATACCCAATTATTTTTCTTTTAAAAAAAATTGGTTCTAATATAGAAGCAAAGAAAGCTCCTGTAGATAAACAGGCTAATGTTACAGAAATATTAGAAACTTTAATAGCCCAAAAGAATGTCAACCAATGCAAAGCAATAACTAACCCTGCTCCGAAAAACTGAAGTATCTTTCCTCTTGATGCTTGAAGTGTTTGTCTTTTAAACAAAAACATACCCCCTAAGGTAACGACAGCAATTAAAATGCGATACCACACTAATGGCAACGCTTCTAAGGTAATTAAATGACCTAAAATTGCTGTAAATCCCCATATAAATACAATTATATGAAGATAGATATAACTTTTTATATTATCTGCGAGCATTGCGTAACAAAAAGATTGCTAAAATACCAAATACTATATTTGGAAACCAAACTGCAAATAATGGAGGAATACTTGACGCTTCAGCAAGCGTACCAAATATTTTGTCAAAAAACACATAGATAAAGGCCAAAGCAATACCAATTGCTAAGTTAACCCCCATTCCTCCTCTTCTCTTCATTGAAGATACAGATACTGCAATTATCGTTAAAATAAAGGCAGAAACAGGAATACTATATTTCTTATACAATACCACGAGGTAGGTATTGATATTAGAAGATCCTCGCATCTGTTCTTTCTCAATGAAGCGTTTCAGTGGTCCCAATTGCATTGTTTCAGCAGCATAAACTACTGGCGTTAAATCGTCAATATCAAAATCTAACGTCAGGTCTTTTTGTTCTGCCTTTTCAAGCTGATCTTCCCCTTCTCCTACTTCTCTTTTAAAATAATCGTACAATGTATAATTCTCCGTTTCTGGATTCCAAACAATGCGGTTTGCTGTCATTTTTGACACTAATTTATTCTCGTCAAAAACCTCCATTGAGAAGTTATAACCTGTTTTCGAATTATAATTAAAGTTACTTACGTAGATAAACTCATTCGCACTAATCTGTCTATAAACATTCTGACTCTCGCGAACCTCATCTCGTTTAAGGTATTTATATCTAAAATCGTTATAGCCTTGACTTGCCTTTGGAACAATAAAAACAGACATAACTAATGCAAATAAAGAAACAAATGTAGCCCCTATAATATAAGGTCTTAAAAAGCGTGTAAAAGAAATACCCGAACTAAGAATAGCTACAATCTCTGTATTATTTGCCAGTTTTGAAGTAAACCAAATGATAGATATAAACAGGAAAATAGGAAACAACATGTTAGCAAAATAAATTGTAAAGTCAAGGTAATACAATAGTATTGCCGAAACTGGTACTTTATTTGCTAACATCTTGTTGATTTTCTCAGAGACATCAATAACGATTCCAATCGGTACAAAAAGTAATAACATTACAAAAAATGTTGCCAAATACCTTTTAAGTATATACCAGTCTATAATCTTCATACGAATCTAATTTGATGCTCTTAAAATATTTTTAATAACGTTTATAAACGTTGTCCTAATTGTTTTACCATTTTATTTTTCCACTCTGTGAAAGTACCAGCTAAAATCTGACGACGTGCTTCGCGTACTAACCACATATAGAAACCTAAATTGTGAATTGTTGCGATTTGTTTTCCTAAAGACTCATTCGCAGCAAACAAGTGACGTAAATATGCTTTTGAATATTCTGTATCTACCCAAGTGTATCCATTTTCATCAATCGGTGAAAAATCATTTTCCCACTTCTTGTTTTTCATATTGATAGTACCGTTTACAGTAAATAACATTCCGTTACGTGCATTACGCGTTGGCATAACACAGTCAAACATATCTACTCCTAAAGCAATATTCTCTAAAATATTAATTGGCGTTCCAACCCCCATTAAATAACGAGGCTTTTCTTTTGGTAAAATATCAGTTACCAACTCCGTCATTGCATACATTTCTTCTGCTGGTTCTCCTACTGACAATCCTCCAATAGCATTTCCGGCAGCTCCAACATTAGCGATATACTCTGCTGATTGCTGTCTTAAATCTTTAAATGTACTTCCTTGTACAATTGGAAATAACGTTTGAGAATACCCATACATCTCAGGTACTTTAGCTAAGTGATCAACACATCTGTCTAACCAACGGTGTGTACGATGCATAGATCTTTTAGCATATCTATAATCACAAGGATAAGGCGTGCATTCGTCAAATGCCATAATGATATCTGCACCAATTGTTCTTTGAACTTCCATAACACTCTCCGGAGAGAAGAAATGGTAAGAACCATCGATATGAGATTTAAACTTCACTCCCTCTTCTTTAATCTTACGATTTCCAGAAAGAGAATAAACTTGAAATCCACCACTATCCGTTAAAATATTACGATCCCAGTTCATAAACTTGTGTAATCCTCCGGCTTGTTTAAGAATTTCCATTTTAGGTCTTAAATAAAGGTGGTATGTATTTCCAAGAATAATATCTGGATTTACCTCTTCTTTAAGCTCTCTTTGGTGAACTCCTTTTACCGAAGCAACAGTTCCTACTGGCATAAAAATTGGCGTTTCAATAACACCGTGGTCAAGCGTAACTTTCCCGGCACGAGCACGAGAATTAGCGTCTGTATGTAATAAGTCGAACTTCATATTAATTATTTACAACTGGCAAAGATAAAGCAAAACAATGGATGCTTATAAATTTTAATTTATTTTTCTATTTATTCAAAAGTCATTAAGACTGTACTTTATTCCGCAATAATAACCATATAACTATTGGCGCTCCAAATATAGAGGTAACTGCATTAATCGGCAATAAAAACGACTCTCCCTTTATTTGTGTCAACATATCACACAACAACATCAATACTCCTCCTAATAAAGCGGTAGAAACAATCAAATAACGATGACTACTCACTTTTAACAATAACCGAGCTATATGGGGCACGGCTAACCCTACAAAGGCAATTGGTCCTACAAAAGCTGTGGATACTCCCGCCAATATGCTTGTAACCAAAATTATCATATTGCGAGATTTCTTGATATTTATTCCCATTGACAAGGCATAGTTATCTCCTAATAGCAACGCATCAAGTGTGCGTACTAAAAGCAAACACCCTATTAAACCAATAAAAACTACTGAAGCAAATAACGCAATTGTATCCCAAGTTAAATTGCCTAAACTCCCCATTGACCAAAACGTAAAACGCTTTAACTGTTCTGCACTACTAAAATAAGTCAGTATACTTACTACAGCATTGGCAAAACTACCAAACATTAATCCTACTATTAATACAGTCACTGTATTTCTGACTGTATTTGAAATCAACAAAACTAATAGTAAAAGGCCTAAACTCCCTAAAATAGACACTAACGCTATTCCGTAAGATGAAGTCAAAATAGAAATCAATGAAATGGGTAAAAAAGCAGAACCTAAAATTAAAAATGCAACACCTAAGCTGGCTCCCGAACTAATTCCTAATACATAGGACTCTGCCATAGGGTTGCGAAATAAGGTTTGCATTAATAGTCCACTCAACGATAGAGCAACTCCTACTAAAACAGCCACAACTGCCTTAGGCAAGCGATAGTTAAGAACAATATATTTCCAAGTGTCTTTTACCTCAACCTCTCCAAATAATATTTGCACTACCTTAAAAAAAGGAATGTGAATACTACCAGTAGCAATATTCATCACAAATATCACTGCCAATACTACAAATAATCCTCCTATTCCTATTTTCTTACTCATCCTATTTTAGCTGTTCGTAAAAAGTAGGCTTATATTCATCTCCTAAAACCTCTGGGTGAAAAATATAGACTAAATCTTTTAAGATTAAATCAGGTCTATTAGGTCCGTATTCATAAAAAATACTCCCTCCTTTTTCTCCCTTTTTAGGGGCAAAAGAAAACACGTTTTTACTTTTAAAAGCGTCGAATTGTGCATAATGAGGATTTGCCTGTTGCATAGCTGCCAATGTTTCAAACTGCGCAGGGTTAACCCAATATTTTGCCTTTGCTGCTTTGTCAAAAACAGCTTCGAAAGACAATGACAAACTTCCTGTCCCCTCACTGTCCTTCCACAGATAGTCTGCTTTTGCATCTTTAAAGTACATTGCTACCCAACTTTGACCTTGTGGTAAATACCAAACATCTTGATACATAGCACCACTCATCACAGTTGGATATTCTGTAACATCTTTTACAAGCTCTAATACCTTATTATAATTCTTTGTTACATTATCAAAAAACAACTTAGCTTCTGCCTCTTTCCCATATAAAGCACCAAATAATTTAATCCACTCAGCTTTTCCTAAAGGAGTTTGTTCTACCCAATCACCATTGTAAATTACAGGTATTCCACTTTGTTGAATTGTATGTAGAGCTGCATTATTATCATCCATCGCAAAAGCAACAATTGCGCTTGGCTCTAAATCTAAAGCAAGTTCCGTATTCATCTGTTCATTTTGCCCCAGCTCTTTCACACTACCTGCGTTAATTAAATCTCTTATCGGTTGAGAAGAAATATAATCTAAACCAGGAAAACCAACCAAAGTTTGCTCTTCTCCTAAAGCCACTAAAGACGGCAAATGAGTAGTAGAAGTTGTTATTACACGATCAATCGGCACTTTTACTTGCGGAAACTTGCGTAAAGAATCTGGCACCACTAATCCGTTTTCTTTGTATAAAACATAAGTAAACGCTTTATCAGCCCCTGCCCAAGGTTGCAAAACCTTGACAACAGTAAACTTATCATAGGTATAAATAGCCAATCCGTTAGCGTATTCTATATCGTTTGTTGCTGCAACTGTTGTTTCTTGCTCTTGCTTCTTTTTACAAGAGAAAACTGCAATAGACAAAAAAGCTATTATAAAAAAATTCTTTATATTTTTCATACTACGTTATTTGGTTGATAAAACAAAAATAGAATAATTAAGCAATAGTAGCCTATTCACTCCTGCTATTAATCTTACAGTACTAAAAGTTTTAAAGGTGTACCTATCTCTTGTCATTATAAAGGAAACGCAACAAAAATTAGGAAATACCGAAAAACTTCTTACATTTATACAAGGATTACACCTGTATTAAAAGGACTATGAAAAAAAAATCGCTTCAAAAGATATTAATTTTATCTATTTTTTTGATTGCAATAGTGAGCACTGTTTCTCTACTATTACAGGCAAAACAAACAGAAACAGAAACAAGTAAAAACACAGACTACGGAACATATAGTGATCCTGAGGTTGCGTATCAAGAATGTTACAAGATTCTAACAGAGCTTTCATTAAACCTTAATGAAGGATTAGAGTCTAATAAAGTCAAAAACAAATAAACATGAATAAAATACTACACTTTACATCTATAGTATTCTTTGCGCTTTTTAGCGCTTCAATGACTTACGCTCAAGACGACTTTGCTAAGTTTGAGAAAAACAAACAGATAAATAATGTCATCGTAAACAAAAAAATGTTTGAAATGATGGCTAACGTTAAAGTAGAAACGAATACAGATGAAGAACGTGCTTACTTTGATTTAATCAAAAAACTGACTATGCTTAAAGTATTCAATTCAAGTGCAAGTCAAGTAAAGCCTGAGATGAAAACTACGGTTAATAATTACATCTCTACACAAGGTTTAAAAGAAGTGATTAATAAAAAAGACAATAATTCTATTATTACTATTTATATTGACAAAGAGGGAAATTCTAAAAATGCAAGTCAATTAGTAATGTTCAACGAAGGAATTGTTGACGGACAAGAAAGTATTATTATGTTAATTACTGGTCAGTTTTCATTAGACGAACTAACAGCATTGACAAACAAAATGAAATTACCACTTGGTAATACATTAAAAAACTTAAAGTAAAACTGAATGCTATTTACATCTTAATGTAGGTAGCATTTTTTTTATGCTTTAAAAACTCAAACTTGTATAAATAAAAAAAGCTGAGATAAATCTCAGCTTCTTGTGACCCGACTGGGGCTCGAACCCAGGACCCCAACATTAAAAGTGTTGTGCTCTACCAACTGAGCTATCGAGTCATTGATAAACGTTTATTTGTTTCTCAATTGCTGTGCAAAGGTAGCCTTTTTTAAAAACTACACAAACATAGAGAACACTTTTTTTCATAAAAAAACCACTCCTCTTTTTAAACACCACAGTATGAGTAAATAAGACTATAAAATATTTTTATCATTTCTTATATTGAATAATCAGTTTCAAAAACCTCCTTTTAAAGGATCACCTCCTCTCCAAATACATATATGACAAATATCATTTTAAATGTTAAATTTAATACATACCTTTATTGTTAAAATAACAAAAATAAAACAGATTATGACTTTACACAACTTACCTCTTTACAACTTTGGTAATGGAACTTTTATGATTATTATATTCGCATTAGTTTGTGTTGCCCTTGTTATCGCATTGTTTCTAATGATGGGAAATTCAAAAAAAGTAAATGATGAAGATGAGAAAACAGAAGAAAACTAAAAATAAAGCTACTTAAGAGATTAAGTAGCTTTATTTTTTTAAAAACCATTTTACTTTAAAAAACAAAACAACAATGATTGTTACTACCTGTAACCTTACTATTACAGAATAATACAAAAAAAAAGACAACTGAATACATTCAATTGTCTTTCTTAAGTGACCGCGATCAGATTCGAACTGACACGTCTTGCGACACCACCCCCTCAAGATGGCGAGTCTACCAATTCCTCCACGCGGCCAGTAGTCATATTTCTTATTCTAAACTATAGAACAAGTCTTCTTTTAAAATAGAATGGTGCAAAAATAAATTAATTTAAAAAAACACCAAGCTGTATTTTAAAAAAACTTATCAATACTCACGCTATAAAACAGAAAAAGCTACTCCGTAAAGAGTAGCTTTGTGACCCGACTGGGGCTCGAACCCAGGACCCCAACATTAAAAGTGTTGTGCTCTACCAACTGAGCTATCGAGTCAGTGTAATTCTGAAAGTGATTTTTATTTTTGTGACCCGACTGGGGCTCGAACCCAGGACCCCAACATTAAAAGTGTTGTGCTCTACCAACTGAGCTATCGAGTCAATGTTATTTCTGAAACTGTACTTTTGATCTTTGTGACCCGACTGGGGCTCGAACCCAGGACCCCAACATTAAAAGTGTTGTGCTCTACCAACTGAGCTATCGAGTCAGTGTTTCAGAAATGACTATTTATTTTATTTGTGACCCGACTGGGGCTCGAACCCAGGACCCCAACATTAAAAGTGTTGTGCTCTACCAACTGAGCTATCGAGTCAATGCTAATAAGAAATTGAATATGATTTTTTGTGACCCGACTGGGGCTCGAACCCAGGACCCCAACATTAAAAGTGTTGTGCTCTACCAACTGAGCTATCGAGTCATTATTTCAATTCCTTATTGCGGGTGCAAATATAGAACACTTTTTTAAAAAGTCTAAGCTTTTTTGGTTTATTTTTGTCTTTTATTTTCAAATATTACCTAAGACACTAAGGTACAACCCCTTATTTTTATGAAAAAAATTATCCTATTAGGCTATATGGGCTCAGGAAAATCAACAATTGGTAAAATACTGGCTGAGCACCTACACTTACTTTTTATAGATTTAGACCTTGAAATCGAAAAAAAACTCAATATGAGTGTCAAAGAGATCTTCAAAACTAAAGGAGAAGTATATTTTAGAAAGATAGAACACCAATTATTACATAGTATAGTAGCCGAAAATGATAACTTCGTTTTAAGCTTAGGCGGAGGAACTCCTTGTTACGCGAATAACCACCTTGTATTACAAGAACCGGGAATTTGCTCAATCTATTTAAAAGGATCTATTAAAACTCTTGCAGAACGCTTAGAAAAAGAAAAAGAGCACCGCCCAGTATTAAATAATAATACAGACGATACTCTTGAAACTTTTATAGCGAAACATTTATTTGATCGTAGCTATTTCTACTATCAAGCTAAACATATTATTACTATCGATAATAAGACTCCTGATGAACTTATCAAAGAGATAGAAGTATTAGCTTAAATAAGCATACTCTTCTTCTCCATCAAAAACTACTTGAATGTGTTCTAATAATGATGTAGACAATGATATCCCTTTAAAGTCCGCTTTAACGGGATAATTCTTGTGGTTTCTATCTACTAAGACAGCTGTTTTTAATTTCTTTAAGGGTACATCTAAGAAATGCTTTACTCCATATATTAGTGTAGCTCCAGAATTTAAAACGTCATCTACTAATACCACTGCTTTATTAGCATATTCAGAACTATCTAAAGATGTTTCTATGGGATTAATCGGATTTTGTTTATCAATTCTCACTTCACACAACTTAATAGAAATAGTTGAGATTTCTTGTAAGGCTTCTGCTAACTTTTGAGCAAATACATAGCCGCTGTTTGCTACACCAGCAATTACAATCTCTTCTTCATCTACATAAGTTTCGTAAATCTGATAAGCAATACGTTTACTCTTAAACTTAATTTCTTCTTTGGTTAAAATAATCTTTTTAGTCATGTTGTTTTATAGTTATAAAAAATAATTCTCTTCCTGCCCTTGGCTTAATCGAATTATATGCTGTTTCTATTAAATTGATATTCAACTTCTCTGAAAGCAATGTTGTGTACTCTTCCTTACTACCTCCAAATGGCGGTTCATCGTTTTTAAACTCACAATCAAATAGTACACCTACTAATTTACCTCCTGGCAAAAGTAAATCATACATTTTATCTACATACTTCTTTCTCATTGTTTTTGGAAGCGAACAGAAAAAAGTTTGCTCTATGATAAGATCATACTCTCCTTTGTGTTCAAAAAAATCACCTAACACTACTTTATCTATAGGAAAATCTGGTACAGTATCACACGTTTCTTTTATTCCAATATCGGTTAAGTCAAGCCCTACTATATTAGTAAATCCTAAACGATGCAAATACAACAACTCGTGTCCGTGACCTAAACCAGGAACTAAAATCTTAATATCCTTATTAGGCAGTTGATCTATATATTCCTTTAAAGGAGTTGTAATAGCTCCAACACTCCACTTAGCATTGTTATCTATATACCTCCCTTCCCAATAATCTTTATTCAATGGTTTCGTCATCTTCAAAGTCTAAATAGTCATCTATATCCCGTCTGTCCTTTTTAGTAGGTCGTCCCATTCCTTTAGAACGATAGTAATCTTTTGATAATTTAAGTAATTCTAAATGCTCAAATGACTCAGCAGGTGTTGTATCTTTTCTATAAATATCTACCAATTTTGCCCCTACTCTATTTGGAGGTAGATCCAAGACAGTCAATTGATAAAGTATTTGGTCTTTTCTAAGCGTAATTTTATCTGTTGGAAAAACCTCTCTCGAAGCTTTAGCACTCTGTCCGTTTACAGTGATATGTCCCTTTTTACAAGCTTCCGTTGCAATACTTCTTGTTTTATAGTATCTAATACACCACAAATATTTATCTATTCGCATATTTTAGCATTAATTTTCTCTTACAAAGTACACAAAAATAAAGTAAAATTGTATCTTGCACTACTAAAATAACTCAAAAATGAATAGATTATTTACAGTTTTAAGTCTTGCCTTTATAGGACTTATTGCCGCTAATTGTAATAAAGATGATAGCCCAAGTGGCCCAAGTGTGGTTGATTTAAGAGACCGCGCGGAAGTTAAACAAGAAAATGAGGCAAGTATTGAAGCTTATTTAAAATCTCATTATATCAAAGAAGAAGGTGATATCATCACTTTTGAAGCCATTAAAAATAGTGAACCTTCTATTTGGGATGATTCACGTTTAGTTAAAGACTTTGTTTTAAAATCAGATATGTATGATTTTGAACCAATTCGCAATCCAAATGGTACTTCTTCTTTAAAATATACCAAACCAAAAGATGAACTTCAATATAAAGTTTATTATTTAGTTATAAATGAAGGAAAAGGTGATAGAGCTTCTACAATTGATTCTACTTATGTAAAACTTAATAATCTTACTTTAAGAAATGAAGAGTTTAATCCTAACTTCCCTGGAAAATATTATACTTTTCCTACTACACCTAAAGACTTTATGAATATTTCTAATGGACAATATTCAAAAGTACCTGGACAACTTAGAAGTGCTGAACGTCAATTATTAACAAAGATAAAAACAGCGACAGGAATTAAAAATGGTGAAGATGGATTACCAACTTATGACAAAGGTTCTGCTGGTAGAATTATTGCTTTTATTCCTTCTGGTTTAGGGTATTTTAACGCTGGAGCAGGAAGCAAATTAAAAAGTTATGAAGCTTATATTGCTGATATAACTTTAATCAATAGATTAGAAAGAGATCACGATGGTGATGGTATTCTTTCTAAATACGAAGTTAAAGTACAAAAACCAGTTGAAGAATTAACTTTAGAAGATTATTTTGGTTTTGACACAGATGGAGATGGTATTCCAAACTTCTTAGATGACGACGACGACGGAGATGGAGTTCTTACTAAAACTGAACTATTCAAAGAAAGAGTTGATGGGGTTAATATATACTACAACTTTGATGACCCTGCATTAAAAACTTGCAATGACATTCCAAGATATTTAGACAAATCTTGTTTCCCTGACCAAAAAGATGGTGAAATAATATGGCCTAAGAAATAGCAATAAACCGTATCAAATGATACGGTTTTTTTATTGTCAATATTTAAACTAAAAAAGGGCTTCACAGTGTGAAGCCCTTTTTATGTTATATAAAATAATTACTATTATCTTTTGAATTTACGGTTGATAGCTACTTGTGCTTTTTCAACAATAGCAGCAGCATTTAAACCATATTTCTCCATTAATTGTTCTGGAGTACCTGATTCACCAAAAGTATCTTGTACTGCAACAAATTCTTGTGGTAACGGATTGTTTAAAGCTAATACTCTTGCAACGCTTTCTCCTAATCCTCCTAAGAAGTTATGCTCTTCCGCAGTAACAATACAACCAGTTTTAGCAACAGAACTTAAAATAGCTTCTTCGTCTAATGGTTTAATTGTATGAATATTGATTACTTCAGCAGAAATTCCTTTTGCCTCTAATTCTTCAGCAGCAATTAAAGCTTCCCAAACTAAATGTCCAGTTGCAACGATTGTAACATCTGTACCTTCGCTTAACATAACAGCTTTACCAATTTCAAATTTCTCATCAGCTGGTGTAAAGTTAGGAACTACAGGACGACCAAAACGTAAATAAACAGGACCATCATATTCAGCAATTGCTAATGTAGCCGCTTTTGTTTGGTTGTAATCACACGTATTAATTACAGTCATACCTGGTAACATCTTCATTAATCCAATGTCTTCCAAGATTTGGTGAGTAGCACCATCTTCTCCTAAAGTTAATCCTGCGTGAGAAGCACAAATCTTAACATTTTTCTCAGAATAAGCAACAGACTGACGAATTTGATCATATACACGACCAGTTGAGAAGTTAGCGAAAGTTCCTGTAAAAGGAATTTTTCCACCAATTGTCAAACCTGCAGCAATACCAATCATATTTGCTTCTGCAATACCTATTTGAAAGAAACGCTCTGGATGATTTTTAATAAACTCATCCATTTTCAAAGACCCAATTAAGTCAGCACAAAGTGCAACTACATTTTCATTCGTTTGTCCTAATTCAGCTAAACCAGCACCAAATCCTGAACGTGTATCTTTGCTACCTGTATTTGTATATTTTTTCATATTGATTCTAATTAAATAAGGATTAATAATCTCCAAAAGAAGTTTCTGGATTTTGTTTAAAAGCTTCTTCTAATTGAGCATCGTTAGGTGCTTTACCATGCCAAGCGTGAGTACCCATCATAAAGTCAACTCCGTTACCCATTTCTGTATGTAATAATACACAAACTGGTTTTCCGTTCATTGTTTTAGCTTTTGCTTCTTCGTATCCTTTTAAGATAGAATCGATATCATTACCTTTTTCTATTTCAATAACGTCCCATCCGAAAGCTTCAAACTTAGCTTTTACTGATCCTAAGTCTAATACTTTATCTGTTGGTCCGTCAATTTGTTTTCCGTTTAAGTCAACTGTTGCAATTAAGTTATCTACTTTTTTAGCAGATGCATACATCATTGCTTCCCAGTTTTGACCTTCTTGTAACTCACCATCACCTAATAAAACGTAAACTAAATGATTGTCTTTATTTAATTTCTTAGCTTGAGCTGCTCCTAAAGCTACAGATAATCCTTGTCCTAATGATCCTGATGCCATACGTACACCTGGTAAGTGGTCATGAGTAGTAGGGTGTCCTTGTAATCTTGTATTTAATTTTCTAAAAGTAGCTAATTCGCTTACTGGAAAATATCCACTTCTTGCTAATACGCTATAGAAAACTGGAGAGATGTGTCCGTTTGATAAAAAGAAAAGATCTTCATCAGTTCCGTTCATTTCAAATCCATCTTTTCTGTCCATTAATCTTTGATACAGAGTCACTAAAAACTCAGCACATCCTAATGATCCTCCTGGGTGTCCAGAATTTACAGCATGAACCATTCTAAGAATGTCTCTTCTTACTTGAGTAGTTAACTCTGCTAATTGTTGTGTGTTCGGTTTCATATTTTAACAATAGAATTATTCGTCTTACAAATATAGGATTTATTTACTGTTTTCGCCTATTTTTAGCAACCAATATGTAGGTTTATACTCCTATTTAATCGTAAAACTCCCTTTTTAAAACAAATCATTTCAATCTCTTTATTCAATCTTTCTCTCTTTAAAACACTTATAAAAACAGATCACTACTTGCCTTAATCCCTCTTGTAATTAAATATGTCAGTTTGCTATTTTCTTTTGCAAAAGTGAGTATATCGCAACTTTTTCTTCCTTTAAGTATTGATAAAATGCTTCCTCTGAACCTTAACTTAAATTCAAAGAAAATAATCTTGCACTTTACTATTTAACGTTATATGACTTAGATATACAGTATAAAAATTAATTATAACAGCAAAGTATTAGCAAGATAACTAAATAGAATAGCACTTTTATTTGACCAAACTCCGACACTCCTCCGACAATAGTCCGACCAAAAATTATTCAGCCCAGTATTTTCGGGCAATTGCCAGACTATTGTCGGACTATTGTCAGAGAATTATGCGACAAGCCCTGTAAATACAAGGGATAAGTATAAATTAAATAAATAGAACAAATAGTGTTAAAAACACATTTACAAAAACACAACCAACTAACAAACAACACATTACAATATAAAAACCAATAAAAACGCAATAAAAAAAACACCTTATTTTATCTATTTTTTAGACAAAAATGACGTAAAAAAGCACTTAAACAGCTGTATTTTGTTTCATAATTTCTTTTTTCAATACCAATTACGAGTTTTTTTACCGTTTAATAGTGTACTATAAAAACAATAGTCATCCTGTTTTTATACTTTTCATTATTAATCAGACACTAGTTTGTTCATAGTCCTAAAATTTTGACTTGTAGTTTTTTCTTATCGCCTAATTAAGTATTTTTAGGGTTTAAAAAACTTTATATTTCTGTATGTACTCTCCTATTCTACAAACGAACAACTTAACTATTGGATATAAGCATTCGAAAAAGGGTTTTGTTACTGTACAAAAAAATGTCAATATACGATTAGAGAAAGGAAAACTGATTTCATTGGTAGGCATTAATGGAATAGGAAAGTCTACTTTATTGCGCACTTTGTCTGCAAACCAAAATAGTTTAGATGGACGAATACTCTTAAATGATAAAAACATTCAAGAATACACAAAGAGCGATCTTGCTAAAATTATTAGTGTTGTATTAACTGAAAGAATTCCGCTTTCAGAGCTAACTGTGCAAGAGCTAATTCAAATCGGAAGAACACCTTACCTTAATCACTACAGTAAATTAACTGAAGAAGACATCTATTGGGTAGAACAGGCAATTGATTTAACAGGGATAACTGATTTAAAAGAAAAGAAAATTGACCAATTAAGTGATGGTCAATTACAGCGTGTTTTGATTGCAAGAGCATTGGCTCAAAACACTCCTATTATTATTTTAGATGAACCTACTAATCATTTAGATTTACATCACAAAGTAGCATTGTTTAGGCTATTAAAAGAATTAGCTCATAAACAAAATAAAGCTATTCTATTTTCTTGTCACGATATGGATCTTGCTATTCAATTAAGCGATGAAATCATTGTTTTAAAACAGGATTATACTACACAAGGTAAAACAGAGGCTTTAATTGAAACGGGAGTTTTTGACAACTTCTTTGAGGACGAAAACCTTGTGTTTGATCGCCCTCAAAAAAGGTTTATTTTAAATCTGTAGTGGCACTATTGTGTCTTTTGTTTTTCAAAACGTTCTCAATAGTCCATTTTATCTGATGTTCAAAAGGTTCTTTTCTAAAAGGACATTCTTGTTTTGAACATATTTTACATGAAAAAGTTTTGCAATCATCCATATGTACAAATAGTTCTAAGTCTTCTCCGAACTTATCGATGATTTCTTTTTCTAAAATCTCAACTTCTTTATGTCCTTCTACAATATTGAAATACCAAGGCACTGTCATATGACAGTCAAAATGAAGTACTGTACCGTATTTTATAATTCTAAGATTGTGTAAGTCAATCCAGTTTTCACGTCTATGTTCTTGTAGATAATCAACAACTTCATTCAATAAGATTTCGTCTGTTTCATCCATAATACCTGATATCGCACCACGAACAATTTTATATCCTGTAACCATAATTATTACAGCAAATAACAAGGCTACTCCTCCATCTAACCAATGAAAACCTGTGAAATACAATAATACCAATCCGATGATAATACCAATGGTTGAATATGTATCTGATTGTAAATGCTTACCACTTGCAATTAGGGCTAAAGATTTGTTTTTCTCTCCTTTTTTGACTGCATACCATCCTAAAACATAATTGATTATAGCGGTAACACCTACTAAGTAAATTCCGTAATCTAACTTACCTATTGGTTGCGGATTCATCAAATTTCTAACTGCTTCGACTATAATGATAATACCGGCAAGCATAATCATCCCTCCTTCTAATGTAGCGGAAATAAACTCTACTTTCCCATGTCCGTAAGGGTGATTTCTATCTCTGGGCAAAGACGACAAATAAAGACTATATAGCCCTACAAATCCACTTACTACATTGATAACACTTTCTAAAGCATCTGTCAAAATAGCTACGGAATTAGTTAAATACCACGCTAAAACTTTAATTAAGAAAAGTAAAACTCCAACGGTTGCTACAATCTTTTGAAATTGATAATTCTCTTTTGCCTTTGTATTCATATCAATAATCTTATAGTTGTTCGACTTCTATTACTTCACCAACTTCCATACCTTTTAACGAAATATCGCCAATGCGAACACGTACTAAGCGCAAAGTAGCAAACCCAACGGCGGCAGTCATTTTACGAACTTGTCTAAATTTACCTTCTTTTAAAACAAGTCTAACCCAACTTGTTGGTCCGTGTCTTTCATCTCTAATTCGTCTTCCTACTCCAATCCAATCTGGTAATACAGGTAGTTTTTCAACTTCACAAGGTTTTGTCATATACTTCTCGCCCTTCACCCCTATCAAAACTCCCTGGCGCATTTGTTCAACTGCTTCATCTGTGATTATCCCATCAACTTGAGCATAGTATTCCTTTTCATAATGAGCACTTCTAACACGCTCACTCGCCATTCCGTCTGTTGTCAAAAACAACAATCCTTCTGAAGTTTCATCTAATCGACCGATAGCCATTGTCCCTTCAGGAAAATCATACAACTCTCCTAATTTGTGCTTCGTTCTTTTCTTTTCATAGATAAATTGACTGATGTATCCGTGTGGTTTATATAACAAAAAATGTCTATGCGTTTGCTCCATTTTTACTTGTGGTATGACGTTTGAATAACAAAGCGCAAAGGTATATATTAATCAAGCGCCTATTATTAGGATTCTATTATAATTTATTGGTAAAACTTTGACTAAGATTTCTACTGATTACTTTTTTGCCAGGTTTATATCAAAAAAATTATCTATTGCCTCTATATATCTCTGCCCGTGATATTCGTTTGATAAAGCTTGAAACCCTTGTAAATGTGTCCCTTTAAAAAACACTAATTCGTTTTTAGCATTTAAATACTTCGCTCTCCTACTTTCATCTGGCGTTGTTAATCCATCGCGATCTCCTGCAAACAAAAGCATTGGCAGTGATAATCTACTCAAAGCTTTTTCATATTCGCTTGCACTTGGTGGTAGTTTATACTCTTGTTGCAAATGGCTTTTAACTTTCTCTATGATTAATGTTGGACTTGAAACAAATCCTTCTACAACCATATAATCGAATTTATCTTGACTATACAATAAAGTAGCAGGAATACTTCCCATTGATAAGGCCCAAACGCCAACGGGTTGTTTAAAACGAGTTTTTGAATAATTAACTACTGCTTTTAAATCAGTAACAAATTCGTCATAATATAACATTGTCGTTTCCATTTCAAAAGCTTGACTTTCTCCATAGCCACGATAATCAAACATCACAATAGTATAACCTTGTTTCACCATTTCTAATACTTGGCGAACATAGTATGACATATTTCCACTGTCTCCATAAGCTAATACAAATACCCTATGTTTATCAACTTCTTTAGCTGGCATACAAATCCAACTCTTTAAACTAAAATTATCTTCTGTTGTGATTTCTACAGCTTCAAAAGATATATTAGAAATAGAGTTTAAAGGATGATCTACATATTCTTTTATGGGCTCTACAGCTCTCATAATCGTTGTAGCCAATAAAAAAACCAGAATAAAATACTTTTTAAACATCTCGCTTGATTTGATGAAAATCAAATATACAACAATTCAATAGTTCTCATTAAATCATATCTTTATAATAGATACTCTTTTAAAAAGTTAAATTATAATTAAGATTAGCCTTCTATCACATTAAACAATAAATATCATTGCTTAATTGTACTGCTATAACACTTTAAATCCTTACTTTTGTTACTATAAAAACTTATACATTATGCAACATATCATTGATCGTTTCATCAGTTATGTAACTGTTGATACAGAATCTGATCCTTCTTCAAACTCTTGCCCGAGTACTGAAAAACAATGGGATTTAGCTAATAAATTAGTTGAAGAATTAAAACAAATCGGTCTTGAAGATGTAACTATAGATGAGAATGCTTATATCATGGCTACATTACCAAGTAATGTAGAACACGAAGTTCCAACTATTGGTTTTATTTCTCACTTTGATACATCTCCTGATTTCTCTGGAGCTAACATAAAACCACAAATTATAGAGAATTATGATGGTAATGATATTGTGTTAAACAAAGAACAAAATATCATTCTTTCTCCTTCTTACTTTAAAGATCTTTTACAATATAAAGGACAAACTTTAATCACAACTGATGGTACTACTCTTTTAGGTGCTGATGATAAAGCTGGTATTACAGAGATTGTTTCTGCAATGGAATACTTAATCCAACATCCAGAAATCAAACATGGTAGAATTCGTATTGGATTTACACCTGATGAAGAAATTGGTAGAGGAGCACATTTATTTGACGTTAAGAAATTTGACGCTGAATGGGCTTATACAATGGATGGTAGCCAAATTGGTGAGTTAGAATACGAAAACTTCAACGCTGGTTATGCTAAATTAACTTTCGCTGGTAAAAGTGTTCACCCAGGTTATGCAAAAGGAAAAATGATTAACTCTATTCTTTTAGCTAACAAATTCATCTCTCAATTACCAAAAGATGAAGTTCCTCAAAAAACAACTGGTTATGAAGGTTTCTTCCACGTACACCACGTAACTGGTAGTATTGAAGAGTCTGTGGTTGAATTAATCATTAGAGATCACAACCTTAAAAAATACGAGAAACGCAAAAAGCAAATTGCTAAGTTGGCTAAAAAGTTCAACAAAAAATATAACAAGAAATTTGGTGGAGATATCGTAAACTGTGAAATCGGTGACCAATATTTCAATATGCGTGAAAAAGTTGAACCTGTAATGCATATCGTAGATATTGCTGAACAAGCAATGAAAGAATTAGATATTAAACCTCTTATCAAAGCTATTCGCGGTGGTACTGATGGTTCTCAACTTTCTTATATGGGATTACCTTGTCCTAACATCTTTGCTGGTGGACATAACTTCCACGGAAAGTACGAATATGTTCCTGTAGAAAGTATGGTTAAAGCGACTCAAGTTATTGTTAAGATAGCTGAATTAACTGCTCAAAAAGGGAAATAATCTTATTGAATGACAAAATAAAAGCTACCCAATGTAGACATGCCCCAAAAAGTTAGACACTTTTTGGGGCATTTTTTATGAGTAGAAAACAGAAATACAATTTTGAATTTAAGTTACGTATAGTAACTATTATTTTGGAAGGTAAAGACAGTATGAGGGGACTTTCTCGATCAGAAAAAATCAGTGAGTTTAACCTTTATTTTTGGCTTAAACTATATGAAGTTTATGGAGAACAAGGATTACATGGAATCTCCAAAAACAAATTCACTATAGAAGAAAAAATTCATATTATTCAGGAACATCAAAATAGTGATTTATCTTTGACAGATACCTGTGTTAGATATAGAATCTCAAATCCTTCTGTCTTATTCCAATGGATAAGAAAATTTAAAAGCAAAGGATTTAAAGGCTTAGAAGACAATCGGGGTGTACATTTAAAGAAAAATAAAACAATTACCTCAATGACAAAGAAAGGCGCTATTCCTGGAATCAAAAGTTCAATGACTGATTTAGAAAAATTGAAAATTGAAAATGAATATTTACGTGCAGAAATTGCTTATCTAAAAAAG
>NZ_FNDQ01000007.1:115862-131784 GCF_900099675.1 Myroides phaeus | reverse complement strand
GTGTATGATCGTCTGCTGTAATGCGGATGCAAAAGTAGCATCTTTTTGGCTATTTCCAAACTTTACAACTCCTTTTTTGAAAGGTTTTTTATAACGTGTTGTTATGTTGCCTCTTACCTCTGAAAGTTTTTTTTTACTTTTTGTTTTTATTGGTTCAAATAGGTCTGGACTTCTTTATTAAAGTAAACACTCTATATACAAGTATACTATTATATATGTTCTAATCCTCTCCTTATATAGGTACAAAATTAGTTATATCACTTCTATAAGTATTGTAAAGCGGTTATTTTGCTATCATTTGCTATCACATGACATCATATGCACTATAAACTCCGTCCCGCTTTTGTACTCAAATCTCCGCAAACCCTTACAAACAAAGGGATTAAAAGAGTTTCAAATGACATTTAGTCGCAAATAAGCCGCAAATAAGTCGTAATTACCTCACCTAAAGGCCTTTTTCGCGAACTAATTACGACTTAATACCGTATGAGATAGTAATAAATACTACCTAAGACCAGTGCTTACAAGCTATTCAGAGCATAAAACATATAAAAAAGCCCTTATTAGAACTTCGTAAAAACCTTTTTCACTACTAATAATCACCATACTAATAGCTATTTGTACTACTTACCATCACAAACCCAAGCAAGAGATCCTGTACTAACGTCAAACAAAAAGGCCACTTAACACAAGTGTTAAGTGGCCTTTTTGTTTTTTCATATTATGTAATATCGCTTATTTCTTAGCTAATTTAAACCTCACCTTCTCCCCTGCAGCATCAATATTCATTAAATAAATACCTGATGCCAATTCACTAATATCAATTACAGCACGATTTGTAGCTCTAACATTAACCGACTTTACCAACTTATTAGACAAATCATAAATATCAACTTGAGAAAATTTGAATATCTTATCCTTAGTAATTTCAATATTAAATATATCCTCTACCGGATTAGGCCATATAATAAAATCATTTTCAGACACAATTGGCATAGCAACCTCTCCATATATTCCCTCCATTTCATCGTTACTTACAAGTAAAGAAAAATCTTGCAGACCAGTATGTAACTTTCCTTTATGAGAAACAACGATCTCATATTCCCCAACTTCTGCATTATCTATCTCTATCTTCTCAACATTATCTACATCATTATCCCCTTTCACAGCTCTTAAATCGCTATAATTTTTATTTAATAACCAAGGTAAATATACGACACCATCCTTATAAACTCTCAAGTCTAAATCATTAACCAAAGCTTTTGCTTGTCGATTTGTCCTAAAATCATAATGAGGAGAATCCTGTTCAACATCAGTCCACACTAATGTAACAATCAACTTATTAGTATTTTCAATCAACCTAAACTTCTGTATAAACTCCCCTTCATTCAACAATAATCTTTCCTCTATCATCGCCTTTTTACCAAGAGAATTAATCATTAGATCGACACCTTTTTTAGCATTTATCACTCCCCATCCAATCTGATTATCAGGTGATTTCCTAGTTAAATAATCTGCAGAGTGTACCATAATTCCTTTCATTGTAGCCGCTTTATAAGGAAACTGTCTATTTTCTATAGCCCATTGTTGCCACAATGTCAAAATTCCAGAAACAACAGGAGTAGCCATAGAAGTACCACTCATTTTTGCATACCTTACAACACTTGGTTCAGCAGTCAAAGGCTCTGGATTAGCATAGCCAGAAGAAATCACATGTACACCATTAGCAGCTATATCAGGCTTAATTCTAAAATCACAAGAAGGTCCGAAACTACTAAAATCAGCTACTTCATTTGCCCCTACATCATTTATACCTGTAGCAGCAACAACAATTACATTTTTAGCATTAGCTGTACCTAACAATAAATCATTTCCATACTTTGATTCATTCACTAAATCAAATTCCAAACGATCATTACCAGCAGAAACAACCGATTGAAAATAAGGATAAGTATAAGCTACCTTATCAAACTTAGATGCTTCTTTATTATAAACTCCAAAGTAACTAACAGGAACAAGAGGTACAAGATCCTCATCAACAGCTGCTATACCATAGGAATGATTAGACACCAATAAACCTTCTTTAGCCATTTTCGCCATTTCAGAAGCATCATTAATCCAATCAAAACTTACTACCTTAGCATTTGGCGCTATTCCTTTTGCTTTATTAAAAACACCTTTTGCCTTAATAGTTCCAACAACGTGAGTAGCGTGATTTCTCGATTTTTGATTAGTCTTTAACTCCTTCTCAGTCATCTTTTCTAAAGAAGATATAGGATCTCCAAGCTTTACCTCACTCACTCCATTAACTACAAACTCTCGATGTACATCTAAAGCAACCTGACCATCCCAGACACCAACAATCATATTACGTCCATCAAGAGTAACTCCCAAGTCCTCTTTAATCGCATCAACTTGATTTATTCTTCTTGATTCAAGGTTACTTGTTGTGTAATACAAAGGCAAACCACTCTCATCAATTCTCTTTATTTGAAAAACACGCCCATCAGCAAATACACCTCTCTCTTCTTTCTTACTATTATTTAAGAACAAACGAACACCTTCTCTCTCAATTTCATACTCGCGTTGAAATTGAGAGAGAAGCAATTCACCTTGTTCCTTATCATAAGATGCAGTTAATTCCTTTCGAACATTAACATTTTGTGCACTAACAGATAAAGTAAAAAACGATATAAATAAGATAGAGTGAATTCGTTTCATTTAAAAAATATTGACAATTGTAAGTGTTTAAATTCAGTAAACAACTAATATAGCAATAGATACCTTAGAATTTTAAAATTCTTCTCTAAAAACCATATCGCGTGCAAAAATACTATAAAATACCTATATGACTGCTAAAATCCCGTAATCATATCGGAAAAGGTTATATATTTTCTATATTTGAAACAACTAACAATTATCCTTAACAATTATGAAAGTTAAAAATGCAATTATTGGTGTTGTTGCAGGAGCATCATTATTTTCGATTTCTTGTAACAAGACTAAATCTGATACTACAGAAACAGTAGATTGGAATGAAAACAATGCTTTCTTTTCAGAAAGTACACTACCTTATTTCACAGCAGACTTTGACAAAATCAAGAACAAAGACTTCAAACCTGCTTTATTAGAAGGAATGCGCCGTCAAATGGAAGAGATTGACAAAATATGCGCTAATACAGAAGAACCTACTTTTGCCAATACATTAGAGGCTTTAGAGCGTTCAAGCGATTTATTTGACCGCGTTAGTTCTGTATTCTTCTTATTAACAGGAGCACATACAAACGATGAACTAAAAGCTGTTAATGCTGAATTAGCACCTAAGTTTGCAAGTCATAATGATGGTATTTACTTAAATGATGCCCTATTCCAACGCATTAAAAAGTTACATGACAATCAAGCGTCGTTAAACTTAAATGACGAACAAGCTCGTTTATTAAATGTTTACTATGAAAACTTTGAAAAAGCAGGAGCTAATCTAAGTGCTGAAGACAAAGAAAAATTAAAACAATTAAACCAAGACATTGCTACCTTAAACAATGACTTTGGCGATAAATTGTTAGCCGCTACAAAAGAAGGTGGGGTTAAATTCACAAAAGAAGAATTAGCAGGTTTAAGTGACGAAGAATTAGAGTCTATCAAACAAGCGGACGGAAGTTATCTAATCCCACTTAACAACACAACACAACAACCAGATTTAGACAAGCTAACAAATCAAGAATCAAGAAAAAAACTATTTGAACAAGCTTGGATACGCGCTGAAAAAGGAGATGCAAACGACACAAGAGCCACTATCATCACATTAGCAAAGAAAAGAGCTGAAAAAGCTAAACTAATGGGCTTTGCTAACTATGCAGAATGGAGTCTACAAGGAACAATGGCAAACACACCAGCAAATGCTATTCAAATCCTAAAAGACCTAAGTCCTTACGCTATTAGCCGTGCGAAAGAAGAAGCGAAAGATATTCAGGATTTAATAAACAAAGAAGCTGATCCGTTTACGCTTACAGCGGCAGATTGGAATTACTATGCTGAAAAAATCAGAGAAGACAAATTTGCTTTAAACCAAAATGAGTTAAAACCATACTTTGAAATGAACGCTGTATTAGAAGATGGTGTTTTCTACATGGCAAAACAACTTTACGGTCTGACATTTAAAGAACGCAAAGACATTCCTGTTTGGCAAGAAGATGTAAAAGTATATGAAGTATTCAATGAAGACGGAAGTCAAGTAGGATTATTCTATACAGACTACTACCAAAGAGATTCTAAACGTGGAGGAGCTTGGATGAGCAATATCGTAGGACAATCAAAATTACTTAACCGTTTGCCAGTAATTTATAATGTAGGTAACTTCCCGAAACCAGCTGCAGGACAACCAACGTTATTATCGCAAGACAATGTGATTACAATGTTTCACGAGTTTGGACACGCTGTCCACGGATTCTTTGCAAACCAAACGTACCCAACATTATCTGGGACAAATGTATCTCGTGACTTTGTAGAATTCCCTTCACAATTCCACGAGCACTTTGCTTTTGAACCTTCAGTTTTAAAGAACTACGCTAAACACTATAAAACAGGGGAAGTAATTCCACAAGCATTGGTTGATAAAATGAAAAATGCAGCAACATTTAACAAAGGTTATAGTATGACTGAGTTATTAGGAGCTTCATTACTTGATATGGAGTGGCATACAATTGGAGTTGATACTGAAATTACAGATGCTATCGCTTTTGAACAAGCAGCTTTGAAAAAATATGGTTTAGACCTTGCTACAGTTCCACCAAGATACCGTTCTACTTATTTTAACCACATTTTTGCAGGAGGATATGCAGCAGGATATTACTCTTACAAATGGTCAGAAATGTTAGACTTTGACGCTTATGCGTGGTTAGAACAAAATGGAGGAATGACACGTGCGAACGGACAAATCTTGAGAGATAAAGTATTCTCAAAAGGAAACTCTGAACCATTAGACAAATTGTACAAAGACTTCAGAGGTAAAAACCCAAGCATAGATGCTTTATTACACTATTCTGGATTTACAAAGTAGTGACTAATCCTCAAAAAAGATACAAGATTAATAATGGAAAAATAAAAAATACAACAGTAGTAGACTTTAGTTTGCTACTGTTGTATTTATAACCTCTAAATACGATGTTTTTTGTATTAAACATTTGACTAGGAGTTATCATCTAACTCGACCAATAATGTCTAACATTATTGTAAATATCTACTATTTGTTTAATAAGTTTTTTTAATTATTGACAACTCTAAGTTGTAGTACTCAATATTAATATACCGTTTATTCTCTCTGCTACTGCATTTTCATAAGGATCCCCACTATTAGTCATACTACATTTGATTGTCCTTTTTTATAAAATATCTTGATAGTCATTAGAACATAAGGCTTAAATAACAAGGTTCTTGTTGCGTCCCTATATAGGTTATATCTGATCCCCAAACCTGGTTAGGCTTATAGAAATGAAGGTATTTGATGATATTCTTATGTTTATATAAATGATGATTAGAATTTGTGGTTATTTGATATGTTAGTTTAGGTTATAATTAATAAATGATTTACTTTTATGATATTAAATAGTTTATCTCTACCAATATTTAATATTGATAATCGATCTTTAAGTTTATAATACAATTTTCTTGTTCCTATACGTGACATAAGTATTCTTAACTCTTTTACTAAAGAAATGACCACACTTGCCTTGTCTTTATTAAGCTTTATACGTGATTTTTTTCTATAATAAACTTGTCTATCTATACCGAACAACCTACAAGTAAAAGTTATAGATTCTTCTTTTTGTTTTGTATATTCTTGGATTGTAAGGTTTCTATATTTTTTCTGATATCTATCTTATATTCTTTTTCTGCAATATTTATCATCATATCAAAAACAACAGACTTTTATTCAGAAAAATACTTTTCTGCTTGATCTTGTTTAATTTGTTGTTCTAATAAACGAATCTGTGCTTCTTGCTCTTATAATTTTTGTTCAGGTGTCTTTCCATAAGTTGATGTGTTTTATTCTCTCAATCAAAGTTATCATATTTTCGCAACCAAACCAAAACTGTACTACGACCTTGAATACCATAATGTTTTTGAGCTTGTTTATAGGTATAATCGCCTTTTTCTACTTCTGATTCAACTTGTAATTTAAAGCCTAAAGTATAATCTCGTTGACTACGCTTTTCCCTTGTGTTTTCTGTCTCTTTCATAAATAAGTCTATTTTGTGTAAACCTATTTTAGGACGGGACACACATACAAAAAAAGACTGTCTTTTGTAAACAGTCCTTTTATCAAAATATTAAATTACAATTCCTAAACTATTGTTTGCTTAATAATAACTCAAGTACATCTAATCGCGCTTTCATTACATCCATTTCACTCTGCATATTATTTAATGCATCTTGTTGTTCAATCGTGTGTAAATACAACTCTTCAATTTTTTCTAATTGCTGAATAGACAACTCCGTAAAATCGATCATATAATTTCCATCAGCATTACGTTCTACTTCAGAAATCTTAGTTACACCTGGTAAGTGGTTATACTTCTCTACGAAATCTCTTACATAATCTAACGACTTAAACTCATAAGTTAAATTTAATTCAGACGAACCTGTGAAATATTTTTCAAATACATAATCTGCATACACAGAGTTTGCTGAGAAAAACTTACCTGAAGAAACAATGTCTCCAGCAACAGAAAGCTTTATATTAGCTGCTTTATCTCTTTGTAATAAAGTTTTTCCTCCAATTGCAACAGTTCCGCTATGCGAAATATTTGCATCATCTTCAGTAGCTACAACTTCTGTTTCTTGATTCAACCAAGGATTTTTCGCATTAGCTTTAACAATATTTTCTATAACAGTCCTATTCTTTTCATCATTAACAATCGTACTAAAGTCATTACTTACATCTTGAGATACTGTAATAAAACGCTCTGTTCCTAACTCATCTATATACTTATAGTAAGTAAACTTAGAATCTGCCATTGTCACATTACTAACACTTCCATTTACATACCGATCGGTAGGAGTTACTGTTTCTAAAAAAGTAGTTGGGGTAGTCCCAACTTGATTCGTGTCAATTGTCAATCCTTTTGCTGTAGTCGCTGTTTTAGCAACCTCAATTACTTTCGTATACTTTTGTACTCTTGCAATTTCAGTTGTTAAGTTTATATCATCACCTCCTGCGTAGCTAATAATAATATCATTTCCAACTTTTGACACACTCACATTTCCTGTTGCTTCTGTAATAAAGCTATTTAAAATTTGTGTTACAATAGGATCTTTTACAATCGTTTCAAAATCTGTAATTACGTCTTGAGATACTGTAATCTGAGTAGTTGAATTTTGTCCTGTTTCATCTTGATAGTTATATGCTATTAACTTATTGTTATTTGCATCCGTACCACGAATTAACTTAGTTAAGGACTCATTGTAGATTACAGGATCGCTACCGTCTTTTCCATCCTTAAAAACATAAGACATCTTTACTAATTCAGTATTTTTACTTGTCTCAGTATTTTTAGACAAAGAAGCTAAATATGAATTATTCTTGATCATCTCTGTGATGTTGATCTCTTTTGTATTCTCCCCATCTTTAACGACAAAAATAACATCACCATTCCTTTCTATAACCTTAACATCACTTGAAACTTCTTTAATGATGTCCTCTATAACAGTTTTATTACTTCCATCATTAACAATCTTACTAAAGTCATTACTTACATCTTGAGACACTGTAATATATCTTGTTGCTCCTGACTCATCTACATATTCATAATAAGTCATCCCAGCAGTAGGAGCAACTGTAATATTATCTAATGCTCCATCCGCTTTATGACGATTTGTTGCTGTAAGTGTTTCTGTAAAAGTAATTGTAGCTCCCCCTTTCTTCGTGTCAATTTCTACTCCAGCTCCTTTTGTACCTAATACTTTATCAATAAGTGTTACATCAACAAACACCTGGCTATCTTGAATAAACTTAGGAATGTCTAAATCATCAACAATCTTAATCCATTGTTTCTTACTATCTGTAGGATTTTTACCCCAATAATAAAAACCAATAGATAAATTCTTAGTACTATCTAAAGTAAGATTATAAATAATTAATCCTTCTTTAGGATCCTTTCCACTTATCACATTTACATCTGTTAATGATCCTAATTTAACTTCTGGAAGAAGAACCCCCTTATCTGAAGCAGACACATGTAATACAGCAGATGAGTGTGGAATGTCTGTACCTATTCCCGTTTGGGCATAAGCTCCTCCAAATATTAGTAATGCAAGTGGTAGTAATCTTTTTTTCATAGTTTATCAATTTTAGTTAAAAAAAAATTCTTATCGTAACATTTTATACAAAATTAATGAATTTTAAACTAATTAACACACATTTAAAACTATTACACAAAATAAAACAAAAACATGAAAAACTATATTTATAACACAATAAATAAAATAATAGATTGTCAAATTAATAATAAAACTACACTTACCATACATATAAATAAAGTAAACAAAAAACAACAAATACCTAAAACAGTGAACTTTACATTTATAAGCACTAACTAAATCATTCTTGTCATAGGTTAAGTTGAAAACAAAATCAACCTCCTTACATTTGCCCTATCAATACAATATAAATTACATAAAAATGAAAATAGTAGCATTCGCAGCAAGTAATAGTTCAAAATCAATCAACTTAGAATTGATTAAAGCAGTTTCTAAACAATTTGGAGAACACGAAGTAGAAATCTTAAACCTAAACGATTTTGAAATGCCAATTTATTCACAAGACAGAAATGAGGCTGGCATTCCTCAATTAGCTTTAGATTTTAACAAACACATTCAAGAAAGCGATGCCTTAATTATTAGTTTAGCTGAACACAACGGAAGTTTTAGCACAGCATTTAAAAACATATTTGATTGGGGATCAAGAGCAGAAATGAAGTTTTTCCAAGAAAAACCAATGTTATTGTTATCTACCTCACCAGGAGCAAGAGGAGGACAAACAGTAATGGAAAGTGCAAAAGGCGTATTCCCTTACTTTGGAGCTAATATTAAAAACACATTTAGCTTTCCAAATTTTTACGACAACTTCAAAGACGGAGAAATTGTAAACGATACTTTAAAACAACAAGTAGATGAAGTAATTGCTGATTTCAAAAGCAATCTATCCTAAATAAAAACACTATTTAAAACCGAAAAAGCCTAAAATGAGTTATTCATTTTAGGCTTTTTTTAGCTTAACAAGCTATCTAATAACTCTTCTACATTTGTATTTGTAAAAACAGTATCATTTACTAAGTGTATAGCATACTTTTGCTCCTCTACACGTTCTACAAAAACGATATGATGAATATTAATAAGGTATTGTCTACCATCAGAAGCTTTAATTCGAATAAAAGGATTTGTCATTATTTATTAATTTACATACTTGGTAATATTTTCACTATATCTTTTATGTTGTTTTCAGAAAAAACACATTCGACAACATCTCCTGAAACAAGCCATACTTTCAATTTTACAGTCTGACTATCAATACTTGTTACAGCATAAGAAATAATATATTTAAAAGGAATAACCCTATACTCAACAGCCTTACCAGCACGCAGATAACTTAGATAAAGTTGGCTATACCCTGTGGCAAAATAGCCATCTACCCCACGGTAACAATTCTTTAACCTATAAAAGGAAATATGTTTTGTAAAATGTTCTTTTACTCGTTTTGAATCTTCCTTTTTAAGTCCATTTATAATGTATTCATTTTCTTGCATTTTTTCTCACTTTACTTTTCACTAAAAATACATAAAAAAGAATAGTATGCAATACTATTTTTTCTATAAACTGCACATTCACAAATAATTTATACAATACACTCCTTTCAGAAATAAGCACCGAATATAGCGTTAAACTTAATCCAATCCCCTTCCCCTTTTTTTATAAACCTAATCTTTTGCTTACCTTTGCACTCTCTAAGTTCTTAGATACCATAAAGACAAGTAACCTTTCTTATGTCTTTATATAAAACACTAAAACAGTATAATTACAACTACAATGTTATAGGAAATCACCCCTATTACACCCTATTAATAGTTATAATAAACAATATAAAATGAAAGATAATTTCTTTGTAAACTTATTTGTACAAGAAAGCAAAACCTTATTTAAACTAAAACACAGTGAACGATTATGGCACATTCCATTAATGGCAATGTTAGCCACTGGAATTCCTTTATTAACCGGATGGTACTTTGACAACCTGCAAGCAGGATTATTAGCTTGTTTGGCTGGATTAGTAATTTTATACCTTCCTTCTAATATTCCAACACCACAGCGAATGCTTACAATGCTTGTTTGTTCATTCGGATTTATGTTATCCTTTGCTGTTGGTATTACCTTTAGCTTTAACTTTGTTATTTCTTCTATTGCTTTTGGCATATTTGTAACCGCTGTGCAATGGGTAAATCTATATTTTAATACCCGACCACCCGGAAGTTACTTCTTTATTATGGTAGCTTCTATGTCAAGTAATATGCCGTTTAACTTAGCTTCTATTCCAACCCGACTTGGCTATGTTGTTATGGGAACTATGTTTGCTTGTACCTTAGCTATGATATACAGCCTAATCGTAGGTAAAAAATACAACAGTAAAACTACGGCGCCATTGATTGTTCCTGTACCTGTCAAGAAACAAGTAGATTACTTGATTCACTCTTTGATAGTAGGTGCCTTTATGTTTATTTCACTACTTACAGGACATTTATTGAAACTAAACAACCCGTATTGGATACCCGCTTCCTGTGCTGCTATTATGCAAGGAATATCGCTTTATCACGTTTGGCAAAGAGCACTACAACGTATTACGGGGACATTTATAGGGTTGGGACTGTGTTGGCTTTTGATTTCTATTTCAGACTCGCCTTTATACATCTGTATATGCATCATGGTATTACAATTCATCATTGAAATGTTTATTACGCGAAACTACGCTGTAGCAGTAATATTTATTACAGCCTTAACCGTACTTTTAGCCGATGCTGCAAATCCACTAATCAGTACACCAAATGCTTTAATTACAGCTCGTTTTTTAGACATCGTTATTGGCAGTATCATAGGAGGAATTGGCGGATGGTTTATTCACCACGAATATTTAAGAAAACAAACCAGAGATAGCATAAGAAATACAAGATTGCAATTACTAAAAAAAATGCACCGACAAGAACGTATATAACACAAAATCCCACTGCAAACACAGTGGGATTTTCTTTACAACAAACTTAATTATATCTTATTTTAGGTAATCTGTCAAGATGAAGTCGGTTTCATCCTCCAAAAAATCCTGTAGAATACCCAATCTATTCATAAAATAAAAATCATTCTCTATTTGCCCTTCCTCCATAGGTTTAACTTCAATAATAAAGAAATGTTTATGAGGAACAGGACAAATGCTTATAACGTTTTTCCATATATCTACTAAAGGTCTTTCGCGTTTTAAATCAATTACTTTTAAGTGAACTGGGATAGGCATATCAAATTCATGATTTACGTAATAACGTCCACTCCTCTTCGTATCTCTATAAATTACGGGAGCCTTTTTCAACATAGAACCTTTCTTATTTAGATATACTAAATGTTCTTTTCCTTTAAAGGTAATTGGAAAAACCCCATTATGAATCGTTTCAAAAGACTGTACTTTTCTTCCTCGTGAATTGCACACTCTTACTTTTTCGTTATTTACTTTTCTCACAATCTTAGACTCATTGTCAAACATACCAACGTAATTTTTGACTATACGCTTTAATCTTGCTCTCTTGGCCTTATATAAATCCTGATCAATACACACAAACCGTTTACCAATAGTTTCAACTGGTAAAAAAGGTTCTCTTTTAATATCAGGATCAACCGTATAAACTTTTGTTGTAATCAATTGTCGGTTTTCAATCACAAAAGCTTTACATTTTTCTTTTACTATTCCCAACTTAAGATTAGGAACAAGTTTCCAATTCCAAAACTCTGTTCTTACTTGATATGTAATAACAACTTGTGCTATTGTAAAATGATTAACTACTGTTAGCAATATTCTTGAGTAGTGAAAGGGAGCTACTACTTTATTGGTATGACTAATAATCCCATACAATCCGTTCTTGCTTTTTACAACAGCAAAACCCGTAGTAACAAATTTATCAGCTTCCAAATATTGAGGTTCTATCAAAACAACGTTGTTTTGATCGCGATATCCATATAGATTATTACTCCCCAAAAAAGGCGAGAAATCAATAACGGTGGTGATTGGAATAGTATTCATAAGGAAATGATTAGTAATCTTAAATATAAATCATTTTTTTTATAAAAAACAAACAACAAACAGAATTATTTGGTTCACAAACAAATAATTACATATTAAAAGAAGTACAAAGACGTCTTCCAAAACACCTTGTCTTCAACTTACTCAAACAACCCTATAACTAATTTTTTAAAATTCGGTATAAAAATAAAAGGTCATCACAAAAAATGATGACCTTTTATTAAATTCACTCAATCAAACCTCTTTGTTCAACCAAGTTTTTATTCTTTACATTCTATAAAAATCAGAATAATTACTAATACCCTTTAGCAACATCATCTCCTCTTGGGTCTGCTCCTGCTTGATACGTACCATCTGCATTAACTAAAATTCCTTCAACACGTCCATAAGGCTTGCGCTCTTTCAGTATATATCCTTTGTTCTGTAACGCTTTGCGAACTCCAGTAGACAATGCCTTTGGTTCATAATCAATTTGGTCCGGTAACCACTGGTGATGAAAACGCGGTGCAGCAACTGCCTCTTGCATATTCATTCCGAAATCAACTACATTTAAAATAGTCTGAAAAACCGAAGTAATAATAGTAGATCCTCCTGGCGTACCCACCACCATATAAAGTTTGCCGTCTTTTTCAAGAATTGTAGGCGACATTGAGCTTAACATACGCTTTTCTGGTTCAATTGCATTTGCCTTACCACCAACTAATCCGTACATATTCGGAACTCCCGGCTTGATAGAAAAATCATCCATTTCATTGTTTAACAAGAAACCAGCTCCACCTACCACAACTTTAGAACCATACGAATCGTTTAATGTAGTTGTAGCCGATACAGCGTTCCCCCATTTATCTACTACACAATAATGGGTTGTTTCATCACTTTCATAACCACTTAACTCACCCGCACTTACATCCGAACTCTTCGTTGCCTTGTCAAAAGACATTGTTTTCAGGCGTTCTACATTGTATTCCTTATCAACCAACATCTCAGTAGGCACTTTGTGAAAAGCAGGATCTCCTAAATGTTCTGCACGATCAGCATAAACCCTACGCGATGCCTCTGTCATTACCTGTACCGCTTTTTCAGATTGGAATCCCCATTGCTTCATTGGAAATTGGTCTATCGACTGAAATAAAGCGATAAGCGCAATACCACCACTACTTGGAGGAGGCATTGAAATAACCTTTAACCCTTTGTATTCTCCAACAATAGGAGTACGCCAAATAGCTTCATATCTCTTCAAATCCTCTAATGTAATCATTCCATTGCCACGGTTCATTTCAGCTACAATTAACTCAGCTGTTTTACCTTCATAAAATCCTTTTCTACCGTCTTTTTGAACTCTCTTTAATGTTTCAGCTAAATCCGATTGAACCAACAAATCACCTGCTTTCCAATGTTCTTTAGCTGTTAAAGCATTCTTCTGTGTATTATATTTTTCAAAAATCGCATAATGGTCAGTCAACTCCTTTGCTTGTTTGGCAGTAATAGCAAACCCTTTTTCTGCTAAATCAATAGCAGGCTGAACTAATTCTGCCCAAGATAGTGTACCATATTTTTGGTGAGCCTTAACCATTCCATCCACTGTACCTGGAATTCCTGTTGCTAACGTACCATTTTGACTTAAATCAGTAATTGCCTCTCCATCACCAGACCAATACATATTTTCTCTGGCGTGCATTGGAGCTTTCTCACGGTAATCTAAAGCGTCAATTGTTCCGTCATTACCTCTGTAAACGATAAAACCACCGCCACCAATGTTACCAGCATTAGGATAAACAACAGCTAAAGCCAACTCTACTGCCACCGCAGCGTCAACAGCATTCCCACCTTTTTTCAAGATGTCAACTCCCACTTTACTGGCTTCGGGATGAGCAGATACAATCACTCCATTTTTAAATGTTTCTGGATTTTGTGCTACTACTTGCAGTAAACTACCATAAAGCACAAATGCTGCTATAAGTGTTTTTCTCATTATTTATAGTTTTGATTGTTGCAATATAGATAAATTAGAAAGGTAGATTGTCTTTTTTCGTGATTTTAACGACAAAAAAATCCCTGAGGTTATCCTCAGGGACTGATTTTCAAAAAAACAATTACTATAAATTATTAAGTAACTCTTCCATTTTCTGCATTCTCAATTCTAAATTATTGATATGCTCTTGTTGTTTTTTGTTCACTTCATCTTGTTCGATAATGTGTAAGTACAACTCCTCAATTTTCTCTAATTGTTCAATAACCAATTTAGAGTAATCTACAATGTATCCGTTTGCTGCTTTGTTCAAGTCACCGATTGGCGTAACACCAGGTAAATGGTGATTTTCTTTTACAAAGTTTTTCACATACGCTAAATCTTTGAAGTCATAATCGTATTTAATAGCCGACTCTCCTAAGAAATATTTCTCGAATACGTAATCCGCATAAGTTGATGTTTGAGAGTAGATAGTTCCGTTTACGAAAGTATCACCTTCTACGTATAACTTGGCTTTTTTGGCAATTTCTAATGATCCTTCAGGTACACTATCTACTCTATCTACTCCAATTGCTACATTTCCATATTGATAGATATCATCTTCTGTTGTTTCTGGGCGATCATTTGGTGCTTTTTGTTTATTCCAAGCTCCATTTTTAAACCCAGGTTTAATACTTAGAATACCATCCTCAATATTGAAATCCGCTTCTATAGGATTAACTACACCAAGAGAAGTATACGTAGCTTTATTAATTGAGATTACATAAGGATTTGATACTGTTCCCATATCATTCATAGTACCATTTTTACCATTAATTTTCAATGGCGATGTAACTTCTGTAACTCCACCTACTCCATCTGCTCCCTTCTCTCCTTTTGGTCCTTGTGGTCCTACTTGTCCTTGCTCTCCCTTCTCTCCCTTCTCTCCTTGAGGTCCTTGTGGTCCTACTTGTCCTTGCTCTCCTTTAGCTCCTGCTACTCCATCAATTCCTTTTTCTCCTTTTTCTCCTTAGATTCCTTGTGGTCCATCTGCTCCAATATCTCCTTTTGGTCCTTGTGGTCCTACTTGTCCTTGCTCTCCCTTCTCTCCCTTCTCTCCTTGAGGTCCTTGTGGTCCTACTTGTCCTTGCTCTCCTTTAGCTCCTGCTACTCCATCAATTCCTTTTTCTCCTTTTTCTCCTTTTTCTCCTTGGATTCCTTGTGGTCCATCTGCTCCAATATCTCCTTTTGGTCCTTGTGGTCCTACTTGTCCTTGCTCTCCCTTCTCTCCCTTCTCTCCTTGAGGTCCTTGTGGTCCATCTGCTCCAATATCTCCTTTTGGTCCTTGTGGTCCTACTTGTCCTGGTGTTCCATCTGCTCCGGTATCTCCTTTTGGTCCAACTTCTCCTTGTGGTCCTGTTTCTCCTTTAGCTCCATCTTTTCCATCTGCTCCTTGTTTTCCCTCAGGTCCTATTGGTCCTGTTGCTCCAATATCTCCTTTTGGTCCTTGTGGTCCTACTTGTCCTGGTGTTCCATCTGCTCCAGTATCTCCTTTTGGTCCTTGTGGTCCTACTTGTCCTGGTGTTCCATCTGCTCCAGTATCTCCTTTTGGTCCTTGTGGTCCTACTTGTCCTTGCTCTCCT
>NZ_FNDQ01000007.1:0-115267 GCF_900099675.1 Myroides phaeus | reverse complement strand
TCCGTCACTTCCTGGTTTTCCTGGCATTCCTTCAGCTCCTGGCTCTCCTGGTTTCCCCTCCATATTCTGACCGTTAAATCCAGTATCTCCTTTGTCTCCCTTATCTCCTTGTGGTCCTTTAATATTAACCCACGTACCATCTGGTTGAACAACCCAAACTCCATCATTATTGGTAACTATAGTAACGTCTTTTCCCGGACCTCCATCACTTCCTGGTTTTCCTGGCATTCCTTCAGCTCCTGGCTCTCCTGGTTTCCCCTCCATATTCTGACCGTTAAATCCAGTATCTCCTTTGTCTCCCTTATCTCCTTGTGGACCTTTAATATTTACCCACGTACCATCTGGTTGAACAACCCAAACTCCATCATTATTGGTAACTATAGTAACGTCTTTTCCCGGTCCTCCGTCACTTCCTGGTTTTCCTGGCATTCCTTCAGCTCCTGGCTCTCCTGGTTTCCCCTCCATATTCTGACCGTTGAATCCAGTATCTCCTTTGTCTCCCTTCTCTCCTTGAGGTCCTTTAATATTAACCCACGTACCATCTGGTTGAACAACCCAAACTCCATCATTATTGGTAACAATAGTAACGTCTTTTCCCGGACCTCCATCACTTCCTGGTTTTCCTGGCATTCCTTCAGCTCCTGGCTCTCCTGGTTTCCCCTCCATATTCTGACCGTTAAATCCTGGTAATCCTTGTGGTCCTTGATCTCCTTGAGGTCCTTTAATATTAACCCACGTACCATCTGGTTGAACAACCCAAACTCCATCATTATTGGTAACTATAGTAACGTCTTTTCCCGGTCCTCCGTCACTTCCTGGTTTTCCTGGCATTCCTTCAGCTCCTGGATCACCTGGTTTCCCTTCCATATTCTGACCGTTAAATCCAGAATCTCCTTTATCTCCCTTATCTCCTTTTGGACCATTGATATTAGTCCAAGTATTGGTAGTCTCATCATAGATCCAAACACCACTATCGTTATGAACAATAGTTACACCTTCTCCTGGTCCTCCTGGAGTACCTGGCTTACCAGGTTCTCCTGACTGACCTGGTTTTGATTCTGAATTATATCCTGAATCTCCTTTATCTCCTTTTGGTCCAGCTAATAAATCAACTTTAACCCCTTTTTCTAAAATTGGGTTTCCTGCAGCATCAATAGCCTCCTCATTATAATAAATGAAACTTGTATCTCCATCTTTATAATCAATCTTCGTCACAGTTTCAAATTGTTTCAACTCTTTCAAAAAAATACTCACCGATTTCTTATCAGTATCATATAAATAAAGTGAATCGTTTTCTACAATAAAATAGCTGTTACGAGTATTTAAGTCTTCAAAATTTTTATCACTTGCTAAATGATACCATTTATCTTCATACCAATAATAGAATCCTTTCTGTAAATCCTGAGCCTTCTCATTAGTGTTAAACACCAATAATGATTCGATCATCTCACCTTCAATAGTGTCGTCATCTACAAGAGATTTTAAACTAACACGAGGAACTAACATTCCTTTATTTGTTGCATCTACATCTAACATAGCTGCGGTTTTAGGCAAAGCCGTACCAATACCAACTTGTGAATATCCTATAGTAGTTAATGTAAAAGCTAATCCGATATATATTAATCTTTTTTTCATGGCAATTCTTTTATATATTCAATCTTGTTTTTTTAATCAAAGTAACGTCTAAGCTTTACTGAAACTCCATTTTGATTTACCCAAAAACCCATATTATTTGATGTTCCTTCAGCATTTCTTAATCCAACCTTTACTGCTGTTGTTTTATCTATTCTAAAAAAGAAAGTAAATGTATATCCTTGAATACTTTGTCGCTCCTTTTCACTTGAAATAATAGATAAAACTCTTGGATTAGCTAATGCCACATTATTTTCATCGTGTATAACACATTCTTTTACAAATAATCCTAAATATCCAGGTAAAAAACTACTATCATCACCACTTGTAGTCTCTTTATTCCATCCATCGAAAGAGACTTCTACTCTATAAAACCCTTTTGGAATAGTTATTAATTCTTCCTTCACGGGTAATTCTTCAGCAAAAGTCGATGTTACTACATATTTACCCGCTGGGAAATTAATGTATTGCAAATTATTATTACTATTCTCTTTTATAATCTCAATATCTTGAGCTCCTGTAGACCTTCCCATCCTAACTGTAAGCAACTGATCAATACCATCTGTATTTAGTAATTGATTCCATTTTTTACCATCCCAAACATATATACCTTTCATTGCAATTTTATCCAAGTGATTTCTGTCAATAACATTATACACTAAAGTACCTATTTGAGGATCTTCTATAGGATTTTTATTATCATCGAACACTTCAAAAACATGCTTAGGTAATAAAATACCTTTCGTATCAGAGCTAACCTCCAATACTGCTGATTCATGAGGTCTATGTGTTCCAATACCAACCTGACTCCAAGCTGAAAAGCAACTTATCATAAGTCCGACTCTTACTATATTTTTTATCATAGTATTGATTTTTCAATGTTAACAAAAGAATCTTCAATTTGAATTGCATCACCACTATATGTAGTTCCTTTCTGCGTGCTAATCAATAATTTAACAATTCCTTCTGTGTTCTCTTCTATAACAACAGCAAAGTAAAAAGTTGTTGTAAATGCTCTTGAGGTTTCTATCTGCAAATTATTTTTATTTGAATCTTTTCCTGACATTGGCACTAAAATATCTACAAAAGAAGTATTTAATCCTTCCTTTCCATTTACCTCAATCTTGCTTCTCATATTAATTAAATGAGCTCTAACACTTTGCGAACTCTGACCTATAGCATTCGATAGGTTATATTTCAATTTTCCTGCCAAATGAATAGTAATCAAATAATTTCCAGGCAATAACTTCAAACTATTGTTTTCAACATTAACATCCCCATAAGTATTATCAAAAATTAATTTTTTAATTTTTAAAGTAAAATAACTTCTATTTACAAATTGAATTTCATCGTTTTCAACATTTGCTACTGCATTTTCAATAGAACTACCTCTATTTACAATAGGACTCCACATCCCATTTTTAAACATATAAACACCTGCTATTCTATATGTTCCTTGGTTATAAACCATTAACCCCTCTGCTGGATTTTCTATAGGCTTTTTAGTATCCAATAAATTATCAATATCAACAACAGGTAATACAAATCCTTTTGCTTTATCTCCTTGTACAACACCTTCATTAATTGTAGACATATCTAAAATCACAGGAGAAGTAGCACTTGGCTCCTTATGTTGATTCGTTGCTGTTTGTGAATACATTGAAGTAATACCAAAAAACAACACCAAACTATATTTAAAAAAACTATTCATACTCACCTTATTTTAATTTTGTAATTTTCAGATAAGAATTATTTCCACTTAATTTAAAAACATCCCTATAACTTGTATTAGATGCCCTGCCTAAACCTAAACTTATTCGATACAAGACTTCTTTTTCCTCATTAGTTTCTAAATCAAAAACATTAGAAAAAACAACTCTATGCTCCTCTTTTACTGGCGAATATGTAGATCGCTCAACTCTATAATAAGTCCAATAAACCTCCCCTACTTGTGGTCCTCCTTCAACTGCAGGACCTTTAAAAATATGATCTGCTGTTACAAAAAAATCTGTAAAATAAGCCATATTATAGTTAATTAAAGGATCAATCGTAATCGGATCTGCAATATAAATAGCTATAAATTCAATTAAATAAACTCCTGACGATATTCCAAATGTAATTCCATAATCATTATGATCTTCAAGCACTTGTAGATTTGCTAAATGACCGTCATTCAAAATATTAAACTTTATTTCAGAACTTCTTAAATGAATTGGCACACCGTCTTCTTGAACATTCACATCTGTCAACGAATTCTTAGGTTGAAAACCAATAATCGCAGTTCTTGGTAGTCTATCAAAATTGGCCAACTGCTCCCAAGCTCCTTTTTCTCCATTTAGTTTATTATTCCAAAAAGATAATACACTTTCTTCTTTATCGTGCACATCAATAACTACAAGTCCATCTGGCATATCCTTTTGCTCACCAACAATTGGATCACTTTTAAACTTGTTCGTTATATTTACACGTGGTATTAAAACCCCCTTGTTATTTACATTAAACTCTGCGGTCGCATTTTTACTAACTCCCCTTTGATTAATCCCTATTTGACTATATCCATCGGTAGCTATTAAAGCAAGACACAGTAATAAAAATTTTCTAACTATTTTCATAACCTTTATTTTATATCCTAATGGTGATGCTTAATTTTACTTATAAAAAACAAACACTACTATCATTTAACTTTTTTAATAAAGATAATTTATTAATTTAAATAAATTAAACCTTTAATAATCTATTTTAAAATTTATAATTATCAAATATTTTCACATCCTAATTACTTATTTACAAAAACCGTGACAAAACATGATTTTCAAAATTAAAGTTCTCTAATTTTGTGATAGAAAAAGCAAAAAACAACCACAAACTACTAAACAACAACTACTTAGCATATTTAATTTTAATTTAAAAAAACATAATATTTTTATACAGCTACCGCAATTCTATTTTTTCTACATAAAAAAAAGCCGGTTTACTAATGTAAACCGGCTTCACTCAATCTGCTAAAAAGAAGACTAATCCATTTTAACAATTATAAACTCACTTCGCCTATTCGCTTGGTGTTCTTCTTTTGTACAAGGAACGTTGTTTGCACATTGATTTATCAACTGCGTTTCTCCATATCCCTTTGCACTTATTCTTGTTTCTTCAATACCTTGATTTACCATCCAAGTTCTTGTAGATTGGGCTCTGCGTTCAGACAACTTCATATTGTAAGCATCGTTTCCTCTGCTGTCTGTATGCGCTCTAACATCTATGGTAATCTGTGGATATAACTTCAATACCTCAACCACTTTTGCTAACTCAACAGCTGCATCTGGTCTAATAGTATGCTTGTCAAAATCAAAGTAAATAGGATCTAATTTTAACTTAGCAAACAAATCATCATCTGCTCCTATTTTCTCTTCTACAGGGTCTAATCCTATATTAACTTGTTTAGACACGTTAAACTCCTTCCCTAACAATGTTGAAATCTCAGCAGTAAGGAAGTTCTCAGCACTTGCTTTTAATCTAAATTTGCGATTACACTCCACTGCTTCTGTTACAAAATGTCCTCCTTGATCCGTAGTAATTACTTCCAACTCTTTGTAGTTTGCATCGTATAATACAACCGTTGCGTTAACAATTGGCAACTTAGTACTATTGTCAAAAACAATTCCTTCTATCTTTTGTATACAATCAACTACTTGAAAAAAGTAGATATCATCATTACCTGCCCCCCCTTCTCGGTTAGAACTAACAAATCCCTTGCGATTCTTATCATTGATAAAAAAGGCAAAATCATCTGAAGAACTATTGATAGGTGCGCCTAC
The DNA here is from genome assembly GCF_900099675.1 of Myroides phaeus. GTDB lineage: Bacteria > Bacteroidota > Bacteroidia > Flavobacteriales > Flavobacteriaceae > Flavobacterium > Flavobacterium phaeum. The sequence continues at coordinate 109,823 of NZ_FNDQ01000007.1, read as the reverse complement.
GCTCACAACTTTTCCAAATGTACCATCCACATTGATTTTTGCCATATAGACATCTAAACCACCTAAACCAGGGCGACCATCTGATGAGAAATACAAATAGTTGTCTTTAGAAATAAAAGGAAACGTCTCTCGGCCTTCCGTGTTAATGCGATTACCAACATTTTCTGGTGTTCCAAAAGAAGCATCTTCGTAGATTGCTACTCTATAAATATCAGACTCCCCTATTGTTCCTGTTCGATCAGAGGCAAAGTATAACCACTTTTCATCAGGAGACAAAGCTGGGTGAGCTGTATTAAAATCATCTGAATTAAAAGGTAATTCAACCGCTTCATTCCACTGTCCGCTTTCATTCAAAGTTGCCTTGTACAACTTCAATAAAATGGCGTAATCACTGTTGTAAACCTTTTTATTTTTTTTAAAATTGTTACGCGTGAAGTACATCGTTTTGCCATCTTTTGTAAAAATAGCAGAAGCCTCATTTACCTTTGTTTTTGCCGACTTATCAAACAACTCGGGTTCACTAAAACTACCATCTGAAGCAATAGTGGACATATACAAGCTTGTAACTGCCTCGTTAGTCCATTTGTGAATCCTTCCACCATGTTCTGTTTCACGGGCAGACGTAAATACCAATTTATCCCCTAAAATAGCAGCTCCATAATCTGAATACTCACTATTAATAGGCAAAGACTCCAAGTCGTAACGCTGAATCATAGCGTTGATTTCATCCAGATAGGTATCTTTCTTTTCTTCAAACAAAATACCTCTACTATCGCTTTTTTCAAGCTTTGCAAACAAGCCTAAATACTCATCTGCCTTTTCGTAATTCTCAACTCCCCTCAACGTCTGAGCGTAGCGATAATACGATTCGGAAGACAGTTTAGCATCCTCTTGCTTCGCCAGGGTAAACAACTCTTCATACCACTTATGAGCTGCTTTTAAATCTCCCTTAAAGTAATAGGCCTCTGCCAACTTAGATAAGGTATTGATACTCTTATATCCCTTATCCACAATTTTCTCGTAGATTTCAATCGCATTGACATATTCATAGTGGTCAAAACTCTTATCTGCTTTCTTCTCTTTGACACCTTGGGCAAAACCACCCATGGTAACCAAAAACACAGAGGCAATTGAAAAAAACCTAATCACATTCTTTTTCATATCACATCGTTTAGTATTAGAAGAATCTCGGTGTATTCAATTTTGTCTTGTGATTAAAAATATCAAACTTCAAGAAAAACTCGTGTGAACCAGAATTGTAATTAGCCAACTTAGTAGTATCTGCATCGTAAGAATATCCAATCATTAAGTTTGGATTAACTTGAAACCCAACCAAACCACTCACTGAAGCATCCCATCGGTAAGCAGCTCCTACAGTAAACTTGTCTATAAACAAGAAGTTAGCTGTTAAATCCACTTGCAATGGCGCTCCTGATACAGCCTTTGCTAAAAAAGCAGGCTTAAACTTCAAGCTTGGATTTAACTCAAACACATACCCTCCCATTAAATAGAAGTGTGCTTTCTGACTCATCACAGTAATCTCATTATCGTCATAGCGATCAGTTGTCAAGAAATTAGGCACAGACAATCCCACATACGCTTTGTCAGAATACAAGTACAAACCAGCCCCAACATTCGGGTTAAATTTATTCTTGATATTGTTTGCCAACTCCGCAGCAGAAGGATCATAAGCGTGTAGTTTATCGTACTCCACATCAAGTAAATTAGCAGTAGCTTTCACACCAAATGCCAATTTAAAATCGCGGTTTACGTCTATAGTGTACGACATATCTAACGAGATATTATTCTCTGTCATCACCCCTAATTTATCATTGGTAAACGTACCTCCAATTCCCAATTTAGAATCGCCTATCGGACTATGAGCAGATAGATGAGCTGTTTTAGGAGCCCCATCCAGTCCTACCCATTGTGCGCGATAATGTCCAAAAAGAGAAAGCGCCCCTGTAGACCCCGCATAAGCAGGGTTTACGTTAGAGGGATTGTACATATACTGAGTATATTGAGGATCTTGTTGACCAAAAGTTTGTTGGGCTGTAGCTAAACATACCAAGCACAAGCCCACTTTTTTTAGTATTGAATTGTAATTCATCTGTCTTTTCATTAATTAGATTCTAAGTGTAGGTATCCTGTTTTTTTAATTCTACGAGAAGCCCCTGTAGATTTATCCGGATACTCATACGTTACCACAAAGTAATAAGTACCCGATGGCAACTTCTCATTTTTATTCATAGTTACCCTACCCTCAGAATAGCCTTTAAAGACATTTCCATTACTGTTATAATTCGTTGTTTCGTAAACTTTAACTCCCCAACGGTTATATATTTCCACGCGGTTATCTGGATATTTGTTCAAGTTATCAATGCGGAAAAACTCATTGTGTCCTGTACCATTTACAGATACAAAGTTGTATATCACAACCTCGCCATCCAACATCCAATCCGTCTTAACAGTAGCTAAGGTAAAGTACCCCACATCTTCTACTGCAATAGGTGTTGTAACTGTTTGATTAGCCTCATCCACAATTCCTCCTTCATCTACCCACATCTTATCCTTTTCGTTCCAGCGAACAATGCGTAGGTTCTTATCTGCTTCTAACAACAATTCAGCCGGTGTAGTACGCTTGTCATAACTCAAAGTAACAATCGCATTCTCATGCTTATTGTCCCTCTTTTTTATAATCCAGTACTCCATATTATCCACTAATTGAATAACTCCTGCCTTTTTTGTACGTGCATCAAAAAATGGCTTATCCTTGTAAATATACTCTGCAGAGAATATATCTGTATTTGACTTAACCATTGACGTTCCCGCTGGGCGATACATTCCTTGGTCGCCAATAGGAAAAGTAAAATCGCTTTTACCCTCCTTTTCAACAGCCCCTTCCAGGTGACTCTTATCCGATGGATTAGCAGCTTCTGCTTTATCTAAAAAAGTAACGGCTCCTTTGTTTTTATCAACCTTTCCAATACCATTTAAAAAATCAGCCTTACCCGCCACAATCATATTGTTTTGAATATCAAAAGCCATCTTCTCTGTAGCATTGTCAAGCACTAAATCGTTAAACTTAGTCTGGCTATCACCCACTATTACCTGTGTGGTCTTACCCATCAGAATAGTTTTCCCTTCTGGTGTAATCCCCATATAATCAAAACTCCCTTCATTAGTCAGGTGTTTATGCACCATAAAAGTTCCGTTATTTTTAAAATCCGCTTTAGCCTTATTTTCAAAAGTATAATGCGTAGAAAGCAGTGAACCAGCCTTTACATATAGCTGCCCTTTATTCACTGTTTGCGCCATCGTACCTAACGGAGTAAGAGATAGAACTACTAAGAGTGTGTTGTAATTAATTTTCATCATGTCGCTCTTTTATAGTTCACTATTTTACTACAAACACGATGTTCATAATTGAATAAGCACTCCCCGTACCAATAACTTTATACGTCATTTTACCATTCTCATCAATTACGATGTCATCAAATATTGTATTATCGTAATCAGTTACATAATAGTACAAATCCGTTGCGTTTGGGAAATGAGGAATACCTCCTTTATCTGCCATAGGAGCACCTGTACTTCCTACAGCATTCCCTTCTAAACCAAACTGCTTTGTGTACTCAGCATATAAGTTTTTCTCTTCTTTTGTATTATTAGCCGTTACTGTTGACGTGTCAAAAACAATAGAAGGCATATAGAAAAATTTCACAGCCTTGTTATCTGTTGTTACCATTTGTTGCCACTTCGTACCATCATTATAATAAAACCCAGGCACTACATCATTAACTTTACTGGTATTATAAACAGTCATACCTGCTACGTGTTCGTTTAAAGGTGTAGCGTCTGTTGTTTTTTCTAATGCTAAACGAGGTAATAAAAGACCTTTATCAGCAGCATCTAACTCTAAAATTGCATTTGCATTAACATCTGGAGTATTATTAGCTCCCGCCACTCCAATTTTAGTTTGTGCAAATCCTAAAGTCGTTAGTAAAGTAAATGCAAATCCTAAATATATTTTTTTCATAATGTCATTTTGAGTTTAAGTGTAAGGAAGTACAAGTGGTGAGTTGTACTTCCTTTTTTTAATTATCTTGTTGTTTTGAGTTTGAAGTTGTCATTAAGGTTATTTCACCTCATTACCAGCGTATTCAACTACTACGTCATAATCACCTGTAGGAACTACAATGTAATGTCCTGCCGTACCAATGTTGAATGCTATTGTAGTACCTGATACTACAATATCAGTAGCGCTATTAGCAACAACAATATCTCCTTTCATTAATTTAATTGAAAGTACGCCATGAATAGCTGTAGCATTTTTTAATTCAACCCCTGTTGTTCTTGCAGAATTAACCCAAGTACCAGCAACTTCTCTACCTGCTTTAGTTGTTCCTTTAGCTAAATACACATAACGACCGTTATACACATTTCCTGTAAAAACAATATCTCCTGCATTTGTAATATTATCTCCTAAAGCTTTTTTAACAACATCTTTATGCTTGTTAATCACCTTAGTTAACATAGAAAGAGGTAAGTCAATCTCCTTATTTTCATATTTATTAGTTTTATCATTATAAACAACATGGTAAAAAACATGTGGCGTTTTATCAGTTACAGCTGTATCTTTCTCATCACCATCGTGGTCACCATAATACACGTTACCACCAGCGTTTAATACATTTGTGATTGCGTTTTTAATTTTCTCATTATTCTCAATAGACAATAGAATATCTCCTGTCATATTGATATAATCAGGCTGCCCTGCTTCATTGTCGTATTTATAGAAGATCTCTCCTTTTTTAACGTCTTTATCTACTGGCGCATTTACTTTAGCATAAGCTTCTAACGATTTGTCCGCTTTAGATTCAGTTCTTGTAATTGTTGTTTTAGTCTCAGCTCCCTTTACTAAATCATTTAAGTTAATCGTTTTATACTCATTTGTAGCTGCATCATAATATTGGAATACCCAAACTTTTTCTTTTCCTTGACTTGGGTCACTTGGATCTTTATCAACCTCAATCTCTTTATAGATAACATTCCCCGATACATTCTTAGAAATATTCTCTATCAACTCTTGTACTGTGTGATATTCTGTTGTAGAACCTTCCTTTAAAACAGTCGTTTTCTCAGTAAAAAATTGCTCAATATTCGTAGTCAATTCTTTCATAATATCAACAGTTACTGCGCCCGGAGCATCATTTGGAATATTATCTACTGTATTTGCTTTATCAGCTGCTAACCAATCAATGATTGTTTGCTCAGAGAAATAAACAAATTTGTTTGCTTTTCCTTTTTCTTCAATTTTTCTAATAAATGTTTTAGTCTCAGCTCCTTTTACTAAATCATTTAAGTTAATTGTTTTATACTCCTTTGTAGTTGCATCATAATATTGGAATGCCCAAATTTTCTTATTTGCATCATTAGGATCTTCAATTTGTGTATAGATAACATTTCCTTCAGAGAACTGTGTGATGTATTGTAAATACTCTTCTACTGTAGTAAACGTTTTATCCTTACCATCAACTTGTATAGTAATATTAGGGTTAGACTCTAAAATCTCTTTGATGTTATTTACAACAACTCCTTTTACTTCAATTGTAATAGCACCTGGTGTTTTTGCATTTAATCCATTGATAATATCAGCTTCAGTAGCCTTAGGATCTATTTTTAATGCATCTTCAATTGCCTTTGTAATTGTAGCTTCATTAAAATATACATAGCCTGTTACTTTACTATTATTATCTATAAAATCAATAAAGAAAGTATTTGTCTCAATTCCGCGAATCATATTCGTTAAGTTGATCGCTTTTGTTACATATTTACCACCCTCATAAGTTACATAAGACATTTCTCCAGTCTTAGGATCATATACAATTGTACTATGACTTTCTACTACTACTGGTTTACCATCGCTATCTACATTCCCTGGGTTAGTAGGAACGATATAGTTAATCAAGTTTTTAAGGTTAGTTACGTCAGCTCCAATCTTAGTAATGTTATCACCTAAATTTTCAATTGCTTTATCTAACTCTGATTTACTAACTATTCTATTCCATTTAGCACCATCCCAGTAGTAGAAACCTTTAGGTAATGCTATTATTTTATCATCTGTTGCATCTTTTACTTCATTTATATTGTAAACCAAAAGACTTTCTACTTGCTCTCCTATAATTGGTTTATAAATTTTTATGTCTGTCAATTTAACTCTCGGAATCAATAAACCTTTAGTGGTAGAGAAAATCTCAAGTTCAGCTGAAACAGCAGGATCAGGTGTTCCGATACCTACCTGTGCGTTAGCGAAATAAACTGATCCTAACAATGCTGCGATTAACGTAATTTTTTTCATGTCTAATAAAGTGTTTGTGTTATTACTATTGTTGTTTATATTTTAATTTTATGCGTTACGTTCAAGTTTGATTTAACTGAACAGTTTTTTGTTTTTACCTTAATAGGTATTCTTCTACCTACTAAGCAACCATTTCTATACGTCTGTACAAATATTACCTCATACAATACTCCAGTAGGTTTTCCATCATCATCTACCTCTTCAATAGGCGTAATCTTACCTGGCATTTTAAATTTATTTTCACCTAAATCCGTAAGTTCATCCCCGCCTTTTTCTTGGGTAAAAATCTTGTAAGTACTACAAGCGTCACTTGGCAAAATTTCTAACACACCACTATTACAGATGTCCTTTGTATCTTTTTCAATGTCGAAATTACTTCCCAAGTCAATCTTTGGAGCGATACTCACCTCATACACTTTTGTGAAGTTTCCTAAAACCCCAACGATACTACCATATGAGATCTTAACCCTATCAAACGGCTCATCAACCTCATCAATGATCATTTTAAATTTGTTCTTGTAACCAATCCCTAATAGTTTTAAGTCAATTACTTTTACTCCTCCCGTACCATCAATTTCTTCACCTACCTTTTGATCTCCGAGGTAACGTTGGATTTTATATCCTTTAATCAACTCTAAACTCAATACAGGGTTACCTGGTACTTCTGTAATGATATGTAGCTTATCACCAGGTACAGCTTGTTGTTTAAACACTACGGTTAAACTTGCCATATTGGCTACAGCTACCCCTCTTGAAATCATTGCATACGTTTCTAAATCATCATCAACAGCATTCCACGCATGAGAAACAGAAGCCGTAGCACTTGCTACTCCTAAACCGATATCTTGTACTCCGTGAAGCACGTCTAACACAGATTCGTGAACACCTGTTGTAACAGGAGCACAATATCCAGGGCTAAAAGCATCTACTCGCTTCTCGTAGTACACTCCATATACTTTTGCCAATTGAGCTACCCCAACTAAAGCACCTAAGGAAATTTGAACCCCGTGATACGCTTGAGCTCCATTCTTATCAGAAGGAACAAATGTGTATTCAAATACGTTGTCAGAAGCTAATAAATCAAGTACTCCTCCTGCAACTGGTTTAATAGCTCCAATTCTCTTACCATTTGCATCAAGCCCTACAACCGACATTCCTCCTGCCAATACCAATCCGCTATACTCCTTACCTAACTTAATAGTAACTGGCGTACCTGCTGGAACAGGTTGATCTCCATCAAAATAAATATTCTGCCAAGTAGTCCCTAATCCAAGTAAAGCTACAGTCGTAGAAATAGTAGAGTGTGTGGTTGGATCTGTGTCTGTTGCATTTTCTTTACCTGCCACAAAACCACCTAAAGTCGTATATGAAGTCGTTTGCCATTTACCAACTCCCGTAGCATATACACGCTCTGTTAATGGAGGACAAACTGAACTATCCCATACGTTTACAACCAAACTTTCAAAAGTTGCACAACCATTACTTGACTCACTTGATACTGTTAAGGTGTAAATACCAGGAGCTGTAAATTCAACTATATCACCTGTTTTTAACTTTTTACCAGTATGGTCATTCCACACTACATTTGAACCATTTGTATATACTACTGGTAATTTGATAGAAACTGGTGTTTTGCTTTCAGGAACAAACTTTAATCCTCTCCTATTTCCTCCTTCTATTTCTAATTCTGGCACTGGATTATATTCTATAACAATCGGATCAGATGGTTCAGAAAAACATTTTTGATCAGTCTTAATACGCACTGTATAAACCCCAGGCTGATCAGCTATAAAAGTTTTTTCTTTTCCTCTTTTCGCTTCTTGCTCTTGCTCTTCTTTAGTTGCATTTTTATCTACATTACCCTCAATTGCAACGCCATTCAAATACCATTGATAAAAATTAGCTTCCTCATTTACTGTTAAAATTCTCTCGTCGCCTGAACAAATCACCTCACTTTTTCCGTTTACAGTTGGTTTTGCTGGCATAGAATCTAATTCTACTTTCACTTCAGCAGCATCCCCTTGGAAACAATATCCAAAGTCCTCTACGGTTACATAGTAAGTTGTATCAGCTAAAGCAGTAACAGTAATAGATGATCCTATTTGTGGTACATCTGTTCTGTCTTTCGTCTTATACCATTTGAAAATTGGGTTATCTAATTTTGGTTTCCCACGTCCATATAACTTAGCTTTTAACTCTACAACTTCACCATAACAAACTTTTAGAATAGTTGAAGTAGTTATAGAACTCTTATCAATTGGTTTACAATTCGTAGACAACTTATACTCAACTTCTTTTGATTCTTCTACTCCTTGAGTATTCTTATAAGTAACTACTGCCTTATTCACTACTTCATTCGCTGAAGGAGCATTCTTAACTTTCGTCTTTAACGTAAAGTCAATCGACTCACCTACTTTAAGTACCCCTATTTTGTATGTAATTTTATTGTCATCTACTATACCACCACCATTGTCAATAATCTCTATTACAGCAGGTACAGCCTCGCTAATTACATCTTGAATCACAAACGACTTTAAGTCTTTATTACCTGTATTTTTTACCGTAATTAAATATGTCAATTCATCGCCAACCAAAGCCTGATTGCTATTTGCTCCATTACTACTTCCTGTCTTAGTAATTGCAACATCGTAATTTGGTGTTACCCCAATCTCAGTACCTGGTTTCTTTGTTGTATCAGGTGTAGTTGGTTTATTATTATCTGTTGGCGGAAATGAAGGAATCTCTTCTCCTGTCTGGTTAACTCTAACCACAGCAATATTTTTAATAACATCAATTCCTTCTAAATTGTCATTTACTTTAGCGATAAAAGAAAAAGAAGTCATTTTTCCTGTTTTCAGTTCCACATCACTTGTAAAGTGAACCTTTCCATTGTAAAAATCTCCTCCACTTACGTAAGTCAGTCCTTTTGGAAGTTCATCATTAACCGTAAACCCAAGCAATGAAGCTGATCCATTATTTTTTACGTGGATTGTATATTCAACCATTTCTCCACCCTTTACAGTAGTCGTCTTTGAATTACCATCAACTTTATAAGACTTCCAGCTTACTACATCAGAAGATGCATACACAGAACAGCTACGCGTTACACCGTACAATTCAACAGGAGGGAAAACACCAACGTTTAACACGTTTTTAATTCCAACTGAAATACGATCATAACGACCAGCTACTTTAAATGGAATATCAAGAACGTTTCCAGCCTTAATCAAGTTTAACACATCAACTCCTTCTACTAATCCATTTTTCCAATCCAAGGTTGCTACTTTCGCATCCCCGTTGTAAGCAATAATTTCTAAGCTTTCTAACAAAGGAACAGTTACCCCACCCTGACCTACTTTTAAGCGTATTTTAGTTACGTCATTAGGCACAGAAAGTGTATTGAAATAAATAAACTGTTTTACTGAAGCACCAACTCCCAATGTCCCTAAACTGATTTGAGAGAAATTAGTTGTATTTTCATTAATAGCCCATTCCGGATTTGTAACACCAGCCTTTCCTAAATCATTCACTGATAAACTAAGACCATCATATTCATAAGAAGTTGCAAAAGCAGGCGCACAAGTATCACTTCCTGTTTCATAACACATTCCGTACACATTCATTGAATTTGGAGCAGCAGTAGCACCAACCAATGCTTTAGAAACATCCGTAATTTTAATTGACTTATATTCTTTAGAAGGTGTAATTGCTAAATACGTACGCCCTAAAGCATCAACTATAACTCTAATTTTTCCATTTTTAAATGAAGATGTTACAGCCTGACTTCCTTCTTCTAAAACCGTTCTTCCTTTAGAATCCTTTACCTCTACTTTAAAATAGTGATCTCCTAATAAAACATTATTCAATAAACCTCCTACAACATTACCTAAACTACCGCCCAGTAAAGCTTTTAACTTATCACTTTCAAAATCAATTCTTACATACGAAGTAACATTAGCCTTTACCGAATTTTCATATCCCAATTCTACATACCCTTCCTTTTTTCCTAATCCTAATAAAATACCAGCCCCAGATTGAAGTGTCGTGTACGAATCAAAATTCCCATCAAACAAGTTATTGATGTCATTTGCATTTTCAGCTCCTATTAAAGTAGTAGCACAAACTGGCGAAATAAAAGGCGATACCCCCGTAGTAACCGAACAAGCATCATTCACTCTTTTCACCCCATATAATCTAATAGCAGGAGTTACAGACACATTAACCCCAGCAAAGGCATTTATCTCTACCCTATCAAATGTTTTTCTTGTGTCAAATTTTAGTGTTTGAATTCCCCCTGACTTAAACAAACTCAATAAATCAAGGTTGTTTACTAATCCTTGTTGCAGTCCAAATGTTTCTTGCTCTTTATCTCCTAAATACGTTTTAACCTTATAACTTCCAATTAAGTTAATACTCGCCAAAGACGTAGGATCTAATTGTAAGCGCACTTGAAGTTCATCACCAATTTGAGAAGGCGTATTAAAATAAACCATCTGTCCTACAGAACCACCAAGCGTTATAAGCCCTGTACTAATCTCAGAATACTCAGATGAGTTATCGCTAATTGCTTTATATGGATCTTTTGCTCCAGCCTCACCTAATTTACCTAAACTTAAAGTAACACCCTTTTGGTCATAAGAAGTAAACTGTGGTGCAAAACACGCATCAGTACCTATCTCACGACACATATTATATACTTTTAAAGTACGCGTTTCTCCATTTGGAATACTCGACACTTTATTTGTAACCTTTATACTATTATAAGATGAATTAGGAGTAACAGCTAAGTAGTATCTACCCATTTTATCTTGTACTACCGTCATTTTACCTCCCGTAGTTCCAGCAAAACCATTCTGACTTGTCGTTTTAGCAACTGATGTACTACCGTTATATGCCTCCACTTCAAAATAAGAATCACCAATTAAAGCACCTACTACAGCATCTAATGCCTTACCTAAAGTACCACCTAACAATTTCTCTAACACCTCATCTTGCGAATCAATGCGGATATAAGAAGTTGTATAAGCAGGCACAGTAGTATCATACCCCATTTGAATCATACCATGTGCAGGTAAAGACGAAAGTAAAGAGCCCGCACTTGCAATTAGTGAAGCATACGTTTCATTATTACCATCTATGGCATTTGTTGCAAAATCAACGTTTTCAAAATCTATAATTGACGTAGCACAACTTGCCGTTTCAAAAGGCACAGCTGTTGGTGTAGGTACAACTACTTGCGGATTAACACATGTTTTACCATCATATCTTTCAACGTCATAAATATGCAAACCATCATTAGCTAATTCCACGCCAATAGCTGTATTAATGCGCAACTCAACTTTGTCAAATGCTTTCCCTGGCGCAAACGTCAATATAGAAGGCTCTTTTCCGTTAAGCAATGTAAGTAACTCAGTACCATTTAATAAACCACCACTCAAAGAGCGATTATACACCAACTGATTCTTGTTATAAGCTCTTACTTCTAAGGCATTAATCACATTCAAATCTAAGAGACCTTTATTTGCTCCAATCTTTATATTGAATGTAGCATCTGCTGCTGAAGTAGTTGGGAAATTAAAATATTGTGATAAATGACCACCTACACCAACACTTAATACTCCTCCCGACTTTAAAACAGAATAAGTAGCCGCATTACTATCAATAGCTAAGTGATATTTATTATCTGTAAACCCCTTTAATAATGAGATGTCAATACCTATAGCATCATAAGATGTACCAACGGGTTTACCACAATCTGCTGCTGTACTATTTTCATAAAAAGCTCCATAAACATCAAATTCCCCTCCTTTAAAAGGAAGTAGTGCTTTATTCGAATTAGTGATATGAATAGAAGTAATCGAACTATCAATATTAACTGACAATAAAAAGTCTCCTTTGTCATCTTGAATCACACTTAACTTACTTTCTTTCTCAAAAATTTTATCTGAAGCACCTCTATAAACTACATTTGAACCGTTTTTTGCTACGATATCAAACACCTGATTTCCAATTAATCCTGAGACTACACCATCAAGTATACCACCTAAAGTACTTCCTAGTAATCCTGTCAAAAACTGTTTTTCAGAGACTCCTATTTTTATAAAAACGATCTTATTAGCAGGAACAGATTGTGTAAATCCTATTTCCAAGCTACTACTTCCAGTTCCAGCAATACCTCCTTTACTTAAAACAGCTTTTGTGCTTAAATCTCCGTCTACAGCATTATTACTATTACTGACATTGCTTGAAGACATCATTTTTGTAGCATAAACCCTCTCCTGTCCATACCCATACGTCAGTGGTACGAGCAGTACTAAAAATATTATTAACCTCTTCCAAAGAAGAAAAGTAGTTTTGTTTTTCATTTGTTGTTTGTTAATGTGTTTGAGTTTTGTTTTTTGTTGTGTTGTAATTGCAATTGCTTGTGATAACAATGCAAAAACAGATTCTCTCTCTTTCGCTCTTAAAAAAACACAGCGCACTATTAGTATTTTAATACTACCTGGTGTTTTGCCTATAGAAATTGTGAATTGTGGTGGTCTATTAGGCCAAAGTATCCCTGTTATGCTATCCATTAACAGGCTTACTACTCGTCTGATCAAAAGAGTCCTGTGTAGATTTGTCATTTTCTTAGCAAAGCCTACACTACCCTGTCTAAGTTTCTGTTTTAATTCTGTTCAGTTTCTCCATACCAACTTTTAGGTGAATAATAAATAGTTTTAAAACTGTTGCTCTTCATAAAGCGAGGAACACAGCAATTCAATAAATCATAAAAAGGCCGTCCTTTGGTCAGAAACATTTTTCACAATTCTCATCCCTGTAAAAAACCTTTACAAAAAGGAAACAGAAACAAAGCTTTGTGATAAAAATTACAACTAATCTATTCACTGTACTTAGCAACCAAAAAAGGAATTATTATAATTTACTCTTACCATAAATCACTTATGGCTTTTAAAATTATTGTTCGTTAGTAAGAAATTTGCAGTTATAAAAAGAAGTACTCCTACCAGTAACTCTAAAAGCATATTCCTTAATAAAGTAGAAATTAAAAACCTTATTAAGGAAATGATATATTCTCAAAATGTCCCCACAAATCAAGAAAACATACCTGCTTTTAGCGAATCACAAATAGATAAAAAAACTATCTTTTTACCCCTGTAAATCATTTAGTCAAAAGTAGAACGAACACAAGGGTAAAAGCCTATACCAACGGATAGTTTTACTCATAAAACGAGTACCAATACTTTTTTATGAAACAAAATATTTCTTGTAATAAACGGACATCAATTGGTAATCAATATATATATATTACTATAAAACAAGCTATTACAAAAAAAATAAAGTACCAGTACCCCCATACTAAGCCAGTAAGTGACATTATCCAAAAAAGATAAAAAATCTTAAATTCGTCCCAATTAATTGTATCTTAGCATAAAAACAAATAAGACCATATTCTGGGTGCAAAATCTCAGAATTATCCCTTCTCATAGGGCTACATTAAAACCTAAAATATACTGTTAGGGGTAAAGAAAACAGAACAAGTTTCTTAGAGACTCCTCCTCCTAATAAATCACAAATAATCACCAAGTTTAAAATCACATTACACTCTCTTAAGTCAAGAATTAAAATTTATATCAGCAATAGAAAACTCATCATTCAAAAATTATTATAAAAAAACTCTATTTATAAAAAACACATTATTTCATATAAACAACCACAAAACAACATTTATGTTAAATTACAATGAATATCTACAATAATTACAGAATTACAATCTCTCTATCACCAAGAATAAACAAGTATATCATTAATCAATAAAACATTAGGGAAAGCTTTATATTAAAAATAACCATTCTTAGTAGAAAAAGGTATATATTGCAGCACCAAAACAAATGAATAAAAACCATGACATCTAACACACAAACACTTTACAATCAACACTATAAACAACAACCTATTCAATTTTTAACAAAACGGATGTAATAATCTTTATCAATTGTTGTGCTTTTTCATAGATAAACTCGATACTTCAGTAAGAGAAAACTATGATACTTAAGTACTTCAGACATAAACCTGTAAAAAAGACAATTAGAAAAGGAGATATAAATAGCGAGTAATTTCACAATTATTACAATCTCTATATATAGTTTTAATTACTTCCATTGATTACTTTCATTATCTCGGGAATTGTCGTAACTTCAATGTAGCAGAAAACCAGTAATACCAAAGGCTAAGGGGTATAACTGCAATTTTTTGCTCTTGAAAAAGAATTGTTTTAGTTAAAAATTTAAGTTTAATGAGGTCGAAAAATAAACTATACCACGTTCTTATTGTGGTATGCTCAATAATAGCAGTAATTGCTGCTGTTCCTCTCTTTCAAATCTGTAGTAAAGCCTATTGGTTTTCTACTAATTTCATAACTACTCTTACTCACGAACTATGTGGTAGTGACTGTAGTATAAATGCATTTGTATTCGTTGGGTTAAACTCAATACTTTCAATTAAGGAGATTTATTTCTCTCACGCTATGTTGCCTACTCTTTTTTCGATAGAGTTAAATCCTTTTGTTGCCGTACCAATGGTGGCAATGAATTATTTTATATCAGGTTTATTCTACGGAATGGCTGTTTTGTGTCTAATGTCTACATTAGTAATATACAAGATCTTTAAAGAGCGTAAATGGCGCCTTTATTTCTTAATACAAGTTTTAATTACTTGCTATTTTATCATTGGAGATATTCAATCATTTACAACACTAAAGCCAGAATTATTTGACAATTATATACAAACGGGAATTATCATTGCTATCTTAATGTTAACCTCCTTATTATTGTCAACTTATTTTCCTTTTAAGACTAAAAAGCTACTATTTAAGTATGAGCTTAAAATATTTACCGCTATTTCACTAATTGGTATAGCCTTTTATTTTTCAAACTTTTTGTCAAATCCTGTTACATCGCCTTTATTAAATGTGTCGATTGTTATCGTATTTGCATTAACACAGTATTGTATCTACAAACTAAGTAAAACCGGAAAATATATTCTATATCCTATCTTAATCGTTTTATTAATTAAACTCTACACTATTTGTTTTACACAAACAACACTTTTTGAAAGCATAGAAGAGTTTACAAACTCTATCAGTGCTTTAAAAGTAGTAGCTATTTTAATCATCTTGTTTAGCATTATTAATAATTATGTGCTTATCAAGAAGTTTCAGAATAGAAATATCGAAAATCAAGTTGTTATATCACAGTATGTAGCTTTATTAAAAAACTACCACGAACTACTGATTGAAGAAAAGAAAGCGAAAGCTGTAAAAGAAGCAGAAACAGTTTCTTTAAAAGACCATCAAGAAAATTTATGTGAGTATTTAAAAACGAATTATAAGCTTACAGAAAGAGAACTACACGTACTCTATCACATTTGGGACGGTATGAGCAACAAAGAAATTGCCAGCGAGCTCTCCATATCCTTGAGTACAACAAAATATCACATCAGCAATATTTACTTGAAACTGAATGTCAATTCCAGACCACAAGTATTTGCTTTAAAAGATTGGTAACACCTTACGGTTGCCAAAAAAGGCTAACAACGAAGTATCGTGTTAGCCTTTTTATATTTTCTCTTTAATTTTTTAATATCCCTCAAAAGTAAAACGCTTAAAGAATGGACGTACCTCTTCAAAGAAGTCCTCCTCTAAGGCTACTTTCAACAAAAACTCTGTAAACTCAGGTTCAAAGTCGTAGCGATTAAACTTTGTAACAGAAAGCATTCCATTTAACAAATCTCCATAAAAGAGTTTCTGAGGCTTTGTTCCCGTCAGGTAGAGCTGTTGTGCTAAAATATAATTATAGCGCTTATTTCCCTTCTTTACCCCCTTAAACAGGGTATCAAAATACGCTTTAACCAACTGCTCCCATACTTTTTCATCTTGAATATTGTTGATCGACAAGGCAAACTTTTCAATATACTGATCTACATACGTACCAATGCGTTTACTGTAATGCGTAATGCGTTTATCAAAAGCGTATATGGTATCTAAAAAACCTGTGAATATTTCAAAAGCCACCGGTTTACTAATATTCATTACTACAAACTGATCTATCGGCTCTAAAGCTATCGTCAGCAAATCAAGTACTTTCTTAATCTTCGCCGCCTCTAAGGTCTTGCGCTTTCCAGCCACAGAAAAAATAGCTTGTTCTGCAATTTCTTTCACCTGCTCTTTCGTATAGACCACTTCTTTCGTACTAAACGTCAAGGTAAATTGTTGTTCTAAGGGTTTATTCTTTTTAAACACCCCACTCAGCCAGCTCATTAAAACCTCTTTGTCCATACTTAGCATTAGCTCCTCACTTTCGGTCAGTTTCTTCTTTCTTCTTCCCCCTTTTGCTTTTGTAGCTTTTGTATCGCCAGTAGTGGTCGTATTCATCGCCAATAGCACAGCTATTTTGTGTAAACAAACAGCGGTAGTTTCAGCACAGTCACACTGCATTTCCTTTACCTCCTCTTCTTGTAGCACAATACTAACATCATAGCTATGTTCTGCATCATCTACAAAGGCTATAAAGTGTCCCTTTTCTTCTTCTTCTAACTCCCTAACAGGCATCACTGTTGCCTTGGCAATATCTCTTTTTAAGGTTTTCTTTAGTACGGTTTCAATCTTCATAAATGACGGGATAAATTACTATAGCAAAGCTACGTTGTATAAAGCAAATTAAAAAACGTTGGTTTTAGCAGGAGTGCTTTAAGGGGTGTTACTCAAAAATGCAAGCCATTCACTAAAATCTCTTTTCTTTTGCTACACAACAACACTATCTTAGGATTGAATACACGTGTAAAATAGTCTAACAAATAAACTGATGAGTAGTAGTAATCACGTTGGTTTTGGAGGAATTCTTTTGTATTTATACCTCATTACAAGTCAAGTTATGACTTTGTATTTTTAGTATCAATGGATACAGGATCACAGTTTTGTG
The DNA here is from genome assembly GCF_900099675.1 of Myroides phaeus. Lineage (GTDB taxonomy): Bacteria > Bacteroidota > Bacteroidia > Flavobacteriales > Flavobacteriaceae > Flavobacterium > Flavobacterium phaeum. Next base: position 92,483 of record NZ_FNDQ01000007.1, on the reverse strand, counting down.
AGTACTGTATTTATTCGCCCTTTTGTCAGTGAATTAAAAAGGGCTACTTTGGATATTTTTTATTTGGTAGAACATTGCATTACAGTATGCTTAGGGGAAATAAATTATACAAGTTATTTATAAACAAACAATATCGAAATATCATTGCAGACGCTGGTGCTGATCCGTATTGCATTGATATCAATCAAATCACAGACCAAGACGCTCCTATTTACACAAGTATGCACGGAACTGGGCAATGGGAGTTTGAATTATACGCGGATAGTTTTCTTAGCTTTTTAAAGGAAATCGCGGGGAAATAACCGCTATAATAGATAAGCAGTAAGCAGTATGATTGGGTTTAGCAATTTTTAAATAATATATAGCTCTATTTCCAAATCTTAAATTAGGCTTATTAAAACAATCATTATCTACATAAAGAGGTTTCTTAATGTTTTACATTTAAAAGTTTACTATTTTAGTGCCACTTTAAAAATTTCATATCCTTAATTAAACAAAACTTATTTTCAGATGTCAGAAGAACAAAAAAAAATATTAGAACAACAGCTTTGGAATATTGCCAATACGCTTAGAGGTAAGATGAATGCAGATGAATTCCGAGATTATATTCTTGGATTTATTTTTTACAAATACTTGGCAGAGAAAATGGAAATTTATGCCAATTCCATTTTAGAAGAAGACAACATTGAATTTAAAGATATAGATGAAAACTCATCAATAGGAATCGAATATATTGATGCTATTAGAGATGAAGCTCTTGAAACCTTAGGTTACTTTTTAAAACCTTCAGAGCTTTTTAGTGAAATCGCTAAACGTGGAAGTGGAAGCACCAATACCTTTATTTTAGAAGACTTACAAAAGATTTTAAATAATATTCAGTTAAGTACAATGGGGACTCAAAGTGAAGAAGACTTTGACAACTTGTTCGAAGACATGGATCTTAATAGTACTAAACTTGGTAAAACAGCAGAAGCACGTAATGAAATCATTGTTAAAGTATTAGTTCATTTAGATGAAATCGACTTTAAACTTGAAAATACAGAACTGGATGTTTTAGGAGATGCGTATGAATACTTAATTGGTCAGTTTGCCAGCGGAGCAGGAAAAAAAGCAGGTGAGTTTTATACACCTCAAGAAGTTTCTAAGATTTTAGCAAAAATTGTTACCACAGGAAAAAACAGATTAAAATCAGTATATGACCCTACTTGTGGTTCTGGTTCTCTATTATTACGTGTTGCCAGAGAAGTAAAAGATGTGAATAATTTTTACGGTCAAGAAATGAACCGTACTACATATAACCTTGCCAGAATGAATATGATTCTGCACGGAGTACATTACTTAAAATTCGATATTAAACAAGAAGACACCTTAGAGCATCCACAGCATCTAAACGATATGCCTTTCGAAGCAATTGTAGCAAACCCTCCGTTTTCGGCAAAATGGAGTGCAAACCCTCTGTTTCTAAGCGATGACCGATTTAGCCAATATGGTAAATTAGCACCTGCAAGTAAAGCTGACTTTGCTTTCGTGCAACACATGATTCACCATCTTGCGGAGAATGGTACTATGGCAATTGTTTTACCTCATGGTGTCTTATTTAGAGGAGCTGCAGAACTACATATTCGTAAATATCTTATCGAACAGAAGAATTATTTAGACGCTGTAATTGGACTACCTGCAAACATCTTTTACGGTACAAGTATTCCTACTTGTATTTTAGTCTTTAAAAAGTGTAAAGAAGACCCTAATCACATCCTATTTATCGATGCTAGCAAAGAGTTTGAAAAGGTAAAAAACCAAAATATGCTACGCAACGATCATATTGAAAAAATTGTGGATACATACCGCAATCGAACTGCCATTGAAAAATATAGCCACTTAGCTACGCTTGAGGAAGTTGCAGAAAATGATTACAACTTAAACATACCGCGTTACGTCGATACTTTTGAAGAAGAAGAAGAAATAGATATTCATAGTGTTATGAAAGAAATCAAGTCTTTAGAAGCAAAAAGAGCTGAACTTGACAAAGAAATTGATGTTTATTTTAAAGAATTAGGACTAGTTTTTTAATTAAAAATGATAAGTATAAGTTATGAATAACGAGCAAAATATTATCATCTATAAAACGCAAGATGGTCAAGTTTCTATTGGTTTATATGCAAAAGATGGCTCAGTTTGGATGAACCAAATCCAACTTGCAGAACTTTTTGACACCTCTAAACAAAACATAAGTCAACATATAAACAACATTCTAGAAGACAAAGAATTAGACCAAAATTCAGTTGTAAAGAATTACTTTACAACTGCCTCTGACGGTAAAAATTACGATGTTACTTTTTACAGTTTGGATATGATTCTTGCCATTGGTTTTAGAGTAAGAAGTAAACGAGGCACACAGTTTCGTCAATGGGCAAACCGCAATCTGAAAGAATATATGATAAAAGGGTTTGTAATGGATGATGAACGCCTTAAAAACCCAGATGGAAGACCTGATTATTTTGATGAACTACTGGAACGCATACGTGACATACGAGCATCGGAAAAGCGGTTTTATCAAAAAGTACGTGATCTGTTTTCTTTAAGTAACGATTACGACAGCACAGATAAAACAACTCAAATGTTTTTTGCAGAAACACAAAACAAATTACTTTACGCTATTACAAACAAAACAGCTTCAGAAATTATCGTCTCTCGTGCCAATGCTAATGACCCAAATATGGCTCTAACAAGTTGGAAAGGTTCAATAGTACGAAAACAAGATATTTTTATTGCCAAGAACTACTTAACGCAAGATGAAATTGATAGCCTTAATCGTTTTGTTGTCGTCTTCCTAGAAACAGCTGAATTACGAGCTAAAAACAGACAAGATATTACTATGGATTTTTGGCGTGAAAATATAGATCGAATTATTGAGTTCAATGACAAAAAATTACTGACCAATCGTGGAAGCATTAGTAAAGAACAAATGGAAAAAATGGTAGAGAAAGTCTATTTGGAATTTGATACAAAACGCAAACTGCAAGAAGTCAAACAAGCCGACGCTGAGGATTTACAAGATTTAAAAATCTTGGAAGATGAAATCAAAAAGAGAAAATAGTAAATCCTTAATGCTAAAAAAAGAAGACAAGAATATGACCAAGATAATAAAAAAGAAAAAAAATAATCTTAAGGTTCCTAATTTGAGATTTCCAGAGTTTGAAGGGGAATGGGAGATTAAGAAGCTGGGGGAAGTTTGTGAAATAAAAACTGGAAACAAAGACACTCAAAATAAAATTGACGATGGTAAGTATCCTTTTTTGTCCGTTCAAACACTGTAGAAAAAATCGATAGCTATTCATATAATGGAGAAGCAATCCTCACATCTGGTGATGGTGTTGGAGTAGGAAAAAACTTCCATTATATCAATGGGAAATTTGATTTTCATCAGAGAGTATATGCTTTAAGAGATTTTAAAGAAGGGTACAATGGTAAATATATTTATCATTTGTTCTCTAGTAAATTTTATAATAGAGTAAAAAAGCTATCTGCTAAAAATTCAGTAGATTCAGTAAGAATGGATATGATTTCTGGAATGAAAATGTATTTTCCTTTAATATTTGAGCAACAAAAAATATCATCTTTTCTATCACTTGTTGACGAACGTATTCAAACCCAAAACAAAATAATTGAACAATTAGAAACCTTAATTAAAGGGCTAAGTGAAAAGATATTTTCTCAGAAAATTAGATTTAAGGAATTTACTGACGAATGGAAAGTGAAGAGTTTGGGAGAAATGGGCAATACTTTTAATGGTCTATCTGGAAAAGCTAAAGAGGATTTTGGGAAAGGCATACCTTATATTCAATACAAACAAATCTTTGACTCTGCCAAAGTTCAAATAAAAAAATGTGGACTTGTAGAAATTGCACAAAATGAAAATCAAAACAGTGTGAAGTATGGTGATATTTTTTTTACCATATCATCTGAAACTCGTGATGAAATAGGAATGTCCTCGGTCTTATTAGATGAAGTGAACGAAATGTACCTGAATAGTTTTTGTTTTGGATATAGACCTTTCTCACTTCAAGTTCTAAATCCGCTTTTTGCAAGTTACCTGTTTAGAAGTTCCGTATTTAGAAACGAAATAGTTAAATTAGCCCAAGGGAGTACTCGATATAATATGTCTAAAATTGGATTAATGAAATTAACAATCTCATTGCCTAGTTCAAAAGAACAAATTACTATCGCTCGATTTTTATCAAGCATTGATCAAAAGCTCCAAACAGAGAAAAATATTTTGGATAAATATCAATCTAAAAAGCAATTCCTACTACAAAACCTGTTTATATAAACAGGTTTTGTAGTAGGTGCCTTTTCTTTATCTCATACTTTTGCAGTAAAGTTTTTTCAGTTTTTATTTTTTCATCAATAGAAGATAATAACCTTTCTATTTTAATTTGTTCTTCTGCAGAAGGACAATATATAAAAGCTTCTCCGTAGTCTTTGAAATAGATATGTGGAATCCCAGAGCCAACTTTGTATTTCTCAAAGTTGAAGAATTTTAAACAGAAAAAAATATACTTCAAATTAACATCTTGTTTTACAGTTAGATAGTTCAAAGTACCAATAACCGAAAACTTATCCGAAGCGTATTGAACCTTTCCAACTCCAGAACCATCTTTTATTATTAAAATCGAATCTTCATTAATTTGAGAATTTTCCGTAAATGCAATAACACCTGTAGCTCCATAAACTGGGTAAATTCCATTCTTATCAATTACATCGGATTCTGTTAATGATGATGAAGAGCAAGAAACACAATTATTTATTTTCTTATTTGGTACTTGATTTAGAATTAGTTTCTGACAAAGCCCTTTAATTAAGGATTTTATTTCCTATGTGATTACGCTTCGCTATCAACTCTATGAACAAATTCTTAATCAAGAAAATGAATATGTTCAAATTAAGGATACTTTAAACTATGAACAGCCAACTAAATATTTGGTTACAAATACGGATTATTCATCTGATATTTCGTTAATTCCAGTTCTAACTGCAAATAAAGCTTTTGTATTAGGATATACCGATGAAGAATTTGGTATTTATGACAAAGGTCAATGTATCATTTTCGATGATTTTACAATGGATATAAAGTTTGTTAATTTTCCATTCAAAGTAAAATCTTCAGCAATTAAAATACTGACAGCGAAACCAAATGTGAACCTAAAATTTATATTTGAGTATTTGTCATTTTTAAATCTATCATCAAATGAGCACAAACGGCATTATATCTCTGAAATTGAGCCTCTTAAAATGCAATTACCAAATTATATTCAACAAACATATGTTGCAGGTCTTCTAGCAAGTATTGACGATAAAATAAAAACTGAATTTGAAATTCATACGCTATTACTTAAGCAGAAACAATACTTGTTAGCTAATTTATTTATATAAATAAATTAGCTAACAAGTATCTCTTTTGTTTTTCAAATTTATGCAATAGTTGGCTTTCAATATCAATCTTTGAATCTATAGATGAAAGGTAATCAGCAATCTTTTTTTGCTCCTCAATACAAGGTAAACCAAATTTAATTCTCGCAAAATTGTCGTAGAAAAGATAATCTCTTACTCCTCCTTCAACATTTCTTAAAACTTCCCTATTAAAAAAATCTGTCTTTAGATATTGATATAGAAAGTTGTCATTTATGGTGTTATCTGTTTTAAAACAAACATACAATGAACTGATAATAATATTCTCTAAGTTTTTACTATAGCCAATAGATCCCACATTAATTCTTGCTGGATTATAGGCAAAGGTGTTTTTGTCAATTATTTTGTATAGTTTAATATCGTAGCCTCTATCTTCGCTATCAACTCCCTCGAATTGCTCACTTTGCGGAACGAATCCTAATTTGTTATTTATAGAATAAACAGGAAGCTTTTCGTTATTTTTATTTCTCTTATTTACAAGAGTTGTAACCTCTCCCAACTTTTTAGTATTCCAATCTATATGGTTTTCATTGTTTCCATTTTTAAATCTCAATTGACGTGAAAATAATTTCTTACTAATCGTAATCTTTAATAATTTCAACTCCTCAATTATTTTGTTTTGGGTTGATATCCTTTCGTCAATAAGTGAAAGAAACGAAACAATTTTATTTTGTTCATTTTGATATGGAAAAGTTATAAAAGTCTCTCTTAATGTTTTTAAAGATAGATTTTTAATAGTAGATCCTGTTAGTTCTGATTTAAAATAACTTTGAATTGCTTTGGTTTGCAAACTGAAGTATATAAAATCAGATGCTTTATCAAAATTGAAATAACCTACGCTTTTTCCAAGCATTACGTTCTCATTATTATACCTTGCTATATTACCAATTGTTCCATTTAAAGAAATTAATAATGTATTTTCTTTTAAGCCTTTTCTGTTTCTTTCATATGTTTCTATATCTATATTTTTAGTATTTTCATTTAATTCAATTTTTCCATTTACTAAATTGTTTCCATTTATAAAATAAAATTCTGAATCACTTACATATGCAGGAGTTCCATGTAATCCATCTCCAATCTTTTTTGCAACCTCCCCCAGCATCTTCGTTTCCCATTCCCCTTCAAATCCAGGAAATCTCAAATTAGGAACCTTAAAACCGAAGCTATCTGGGTGATTAAATCTCCTTAATTGTCTTTCTTTGACATTCTAAAAATTTAAAACAATATGAATAAACAAAAAAGACTTTCAGAAGTAGCTGAATTATGGAAATTAGACAAAAAACAATACGTTAAAAAATCCAGTTTCTCAGCTTATACACTTCTGATTGAAAATCATTTATTACCAACCTTTGGAGAACAATACGAAATAGAAGAAGCCGATGTTCAGAAGTTTGTCCTCCAAAAGTTAGAAGCAGGCTTAAGCCATAAAACAATTAAAGACATATTGATTGTTTTAAAAATGGTCTTGAAGTTTGGAGCAAAAAATAAATGGTTAAGCTATACCCCCTTTGACATACAATTCCCCACCGAACGTGACAAACAAAATTTAGAAGTATTGAGTAGAGCCGATCAGAAAAAAATAATGAACTACATCCAAGAACACTTTACCTTTAAAAACCTCGGCGTTTATATCTGTTTAAGCGCTGGAATACGCATTGGAGAAGTATGTGCCCTAACCTGGGAAGACATTGATACAGATAATGGCGTTATTAGCATTAATAGAACTATTCAACGCATTTATGTAATAGAAAACGGAGTGAGAAAAACAGAACTCATATTAGACACCCCAAAAACAAAAAACTCTATCCGTGAAATTCCAATCAGTAAAGACTTACTAAGAATACTTAAACCTTTTAAGAAAATCGTTAATTCAACTTTTTTCGTATTAACAAACGACGCTAAACCTACCGAACCACGTACATACCGCAGTTATTATAAAAAATTAATGAGTGAACTTAATATGCCTGAATTAAAATTCCATGGCTTAAGACATAGTTTTGCTACAAGATGCATTGAAAGCAACTGTGATTATAAAACAGTTAGTGTCCTTTTAGGGCATTCCAATATAAGCACAACGCTTAATTTATATGTTCATCCCAATATGGAACAAAAGAAAAAAGCAATAGAACAAATGTTCAAAAATTTAAGATAAAATAAATATGATTATGGATTAGGAGAAATGAAGACAAATCTCTTTATTTTGTTAAATTTGTTTACAAATCAAATATTCACGTTTTAAACTCCTAATTCATAATTATTTTGAGCAAGCAGTCTGAACAGTTTTTAGAAGAGCAGTTATTAGTCCAATTACAGAAATTGGGCTATAAATATATTTCTATTAATGACGAAAAATCTTTAATAGGTAACTTAAAATCTCAATTAGAAAAACACAATCGCATTCAGTTTAGCGATAGCGAGTTCGAAAAGGTTTTAAACATACTTACGAAAGGCTCTGTATTTGAAAAAGCAAAGACATTGCGAGAAATGAAACACCACATCATAAAAGATAATGGTGACAATCTATATTTTGAATTTTTAAATACGGAACACTGGTGTCAAAATGAATATCAGGTTACAAATCAAGTTACACAAGAAGGAAAATATGTCAATCGATACGATGTTACAATATTGATAAACGGTCTACCTCTTGTTCAAATTGAGTTAAAAAGAAGGGGGCTTGAATTAAAAGAAGCTTTTAATCAAATAAACAGATACCAAAAGCACAGCTATGGTTCTGGTAAAGCATTATTTCAATATGTACAACTATTTATTATAAGCAACGGAATAAACACCAAATATTACAGTAATTTTGGAACTCACACTCCTGAATTCCTACAAACATTTCATTGGACAGACGAGTTAAATAATCCGTTAAACAATGTTTTAAATGGCTTTACTGATCGTTTTTTAGAACCTTGCCACGTCAGTAAAATGATTTGTAAATATATCGTACTCAATGAAACTGATAAACGTTTGATGGTACTTCGTCCCTATCAATACTATGCAGTAGAGAGTATTATAAAAAAAGTAACTGAAAATGAGATTCTAAATGGTTATAACATTGAGAAAAATGGATACATCTGGCATACCACAGGAAGTGGAAAAACCCTAACGAGTTTTAAAGCCAGTCAAATTTTATCCAAAATACCTGCTATAAAGAAAGTAGTATTTGTTGTTGACCGTAAAGATTTAGATTATCAAACAAATCAAGAATACGACAAGTTTAGCAAAGGTTCTGTTAGTTCTGCTACTAACACAGATGATTTGATTAAAAAATTCATTGACCCTAATGTACATATCATTGTAACCACAATACAGAAATTAAATAATGCCATTTCGGGTAGAAATGTATCAAAAATGAAATCCATCAAAGCGTTGCGAATGGTATTTATTTTTGATGAATGTCACCGTTCTCAATTTGGAGATACACACAGAAACATTGTTCAATATTTTACAAACATTCAACTATTTGGTTTTACAGGAACACCAATATTAGCTGAGAATGCTAATGGAGAAAAAACAACTGCAAGTCTTTTTGGAAATTGCTTACATAAATATGTAATTACTGATGCTATTCGCGATGAAAATGTATTGAAATTTTCTGTCGAATATATACAAACGTTTAAAAAGAAAGAGCATATCATTGATTTAAAAGTTGAACAAATTAATGAAACAGAAGTTTATGAAGCTCCTCAACGTAAAGAGGCTATCGTTGATTATATTGTCCAATACCACAACCAAAAAACACAAAACAAAAAGTTTTGTGCAATGATGTGTGTACAAGATATTGATTCTGTAATTCAGTATTATGAAATTTTTAAAAAGAAGAAAAAAGAAGGAGAACACAATCTAAAGATTGCTACTATTTTTAGTTTTGCTCAGAATGAAGAAGAAATGGAAGAGCAAGTTGTTAGCCAGCTAAATATTGCTGCAGAGGCTCCTTCTGAATATAAAATAAATTACGTACCTCATCGCCGAGAACTATTAGAAAATTACGTTGAAGACTTTAACGAACAATTTGGCGAAAAACAAAATATAAAAGACACAGAAGGTTTTTATAACTATTACAATGCTGTAGCTAAAAAGTCTAAACAAAATGAAACTGATATTCTCTTAGTAGCAAATATGTTTTTAACTGGGTTTGACAGTAAATACCTAAATACATTATATGTCGATAAGAACTTACAATATCACGGACTTATACAAGCTTTTAGTCGTACCAATAGAACGTTAGACAAAAATAAAACACAAGGAAATATTGTGTGTTTTAGAAATCTAAAAGAAAAAACAGATCAGGCAATTGCACTATTTAGCAACAAAGAAGCGATTGATGAAATCATTGTAGAACCTTATGAAATTTATGTTGACAAGTTTAATGAGGCAACTCAAAAACTTATTGATATTGTCCCTAAAGTAGATGCAGTAGATAATCTATATTCTGAAGAAGAACGATTAAAATTCATCTTAGCATTTCGTGCATTGATTCGACTGCACAAAAAAATGACTCACTTCACAGAATTTAACTGGGAAGACTTAGAGATAGAAGAACAATTATTTGCTGACTACACAAGTAAATACTTAGATTTAAAAGAAAAATTAAATAAGGATACAGCTACACCTGAAAAAACATCAATTCTAAATGATATTGACTTTGAATTAGAATTAATAAGACGAGATACAATTAATGTTACTTACATCCTTCAACTATTAATTACATTCAAATCAAAGCAAACTACCAAAGACAAAGAAGCTATTGAAAAGGAAATATCTAATTTATTAAATACAGAAGTTTCTTTAAGGAGTAAACGAGAATTAATTGAAAAATTTATTCAAGAGAATTTACCTTTGATTGAAGATACAGATACAATTACAGAAGAATTTGATAAGTTTTGGGTTAAAGAACAACAATCTGCCCTTGAAAATTTAGTTGAAACGGAAAACTTGTATAAAGATCAAACTGAAAAACTAATAGAGAACTTCCTATTTTCTGAACGAGAACCTCTAAGAGACGACTTACTTAGTTTAAGAAAAGAAGGCAAACCGAGTGTACTTAAATTCAAAGAAACAGGAGACCGCATATTAGGAAAAATAATAGGGTTTGTAGATACTTTTATAAATGGTTTTACAGGACATTAAACTCAATGCATTCAGATAAAAAAACAGTATTATAATGGTTATAAAAAGAGATTAATAAAATAATTTTAGCTTTTTATAACCATATTATACAAGTCAACTATCTCTAACACAGAAACAAAATTTCTCTTACCATCTTAAAGAAAAATATTTTGTTTACTCCCTATTTATTACGTGGTTTAATCCAACAAAAGCCTGCCTACATACAAACACCTTAATAACTGAATTACAATAACATACATATTTAATTCGCTTCTTTCTTTGGAACGGCTTTGCAATAGTACAAGAATCCTTCGCAAAACAAGGGGGTTTTGCGAAGGATTCCTAACCAATGCCAAACTCGTTCCCGATAAAAACAACAAAGTAAATCATTATTAAAACATCATAAAGGCAAATCATTATTCGCCTATATAACAATATAAAGTAAAATATATCTGTAATAGAATATCTCTTTTATAACTGGGAATTGAAAGACAACAAATCTATCATAAATAGTTTTATATAGATACAAGAACAACCTATACCTACTTTTATTCTTATTTGGTTAGAGAGTATGACACAATACTCAAACACGTCCTGTGAAATATGATAAACCGGAAACAGGTTGTAGTGCCAGTGCTTTTTTAGGGAAGTTTTAATGAAGAGAGTGTTGTTGGAAAAAGAAAACCCCACAGTGTATGCTGTGGCGGTTTTGGGTTTCTATATAAATTAATAATTATCTATTTTTTTATTCGTGGCTATATCAAGCTTTACATTTGCTCGTCGAGCTTTCATTTGTATATTTTGCTTATCTGTATCTTTCTTAGGAGAACTACTACATACTATATACGCTTTTGAGTTTCCTTTAGATCCTAATTGTCTTTTAGTTTCAATTATTTGATCTATCCCATGTTTAACATCAGTTCCTTTTAATTCGATAAAAATTTCTAAATCTTTACTGTCTACAATTAGCATAAAGTCACACCTTATCCCCTCTTTAATCTCACATCCATCTACGGCAACTCTTTTGCTTACAACCTGATCGGGATTATTCAGCGTTAATTTTCTTCCATTTTCTTCAAAAACGTGAATCTTACGAGAATCTTCTATTATACATGCACTCATATTAATCAAATTCTATATCCAACAATTGATCAAATTCTCTCCCTATATCATTAGACACCTCATCTAATACAGTAGCATTGATTATATTGTTTTCTTCATCCATCAAATCAATAAGTGCTGTTTTTGTAAGTGCATAAGCTCCAACAGCATCACAGCTTAAAAACTGTTCTTCTGTAATTACTTTCCCTACCTCTTTGCGTTTTTCTGTATTCTTATTTGCTATATTCCCAGCATAAATAAGATTATTAAATGACGACAAGATATACGGACTATGTGTGGTAATGAATATTTGAATATTAGTAGAGTTGCTATTATACACCTTTGCTAACAACTCAACGATTGCTTTTTGAGCTGTAGGAAACAAATGAGCTTCAGGCTCTTCTATGTACAAAATACATCCTGAAGTATTCAATTTTTTATCATAAATAGCTCTCAATATCATCAATAAAGGCAAAGCTTCTTGTTGTCCCGAAGACACATTTTTAAGTTCTACTTTACGATTATCTTTATGCAAGATATAATCTTTACGATTATCATCGCGTATAAACTTACCTCCAATTACATCTTCAATTAAACGATCACAAGAACTATCCTCATTGATTGTAGTTTGAAAATCACTAATTATCTGATATAGCTGTCCAAATTCTCTTAAGAAATAATCTATTGAACTCTCATTACTGATAATTGAATAAATGTTAGAATGTAGTGTTGAGAAAAAACTACGCCCTGCAGGAATAAACAACTGTGGTAAATAGCTCTTTTGATATGTTTTCTTAACAATTTCTCTTCGTAGACTTTTTAATTGTTCAGCTTGAAAATAGTACTCTGCAATATCTTTATCTACAAGTTTTTCCTTACCAAACTCTCTTTTAACTTTAAACAACTCTTCTAATAAATTTAAAAAACCTTCCGAAAAAAAAACATTAAATTCATCAAAGCCATCGCCTTCAACAATAAAGATTTCCCCTTCTATACTAGTATAAGTAATTTGAAAAGGTTGTTTTGTATTAAAACTACTTTTATCAAATATCTTTTTAAATTTGTTTTGTACTGACTCTTTAATAAAACTTACTTGATCTGTAGTTTCAATTCGTTCAACTGCATCATTTACAATCCCTTTAAAGAAATAAAGCAATTTTACAACAACACTTTTTCCAACCCCTTGAGGGCCTATTAGAATATTGACTGGTTTAACTTCTAAATATAGATTGTCAATTCCTGCAAAATTCTTAATATCGATTGTTTCTTGATTTACCATAAAGTTATTAGTATAAATATAATGCTTTTTAAAAAATATGCTTTCTCAAAAACAAATATACTATATATTGTTTTGTTATCAGAGTTGTCTTGTTTTTTATTACTTTAGTTATTAAAAAACACTAACGCATATTGCTTTTTTTAAATATCTTTTCAATAACCTATTAGACAGTTTAAACGACATTAAAATGAATGATAATTATTGAATATCTTAGAGTTCAAACCTTCTATCCAATTGAGAGAAAAGAGGAACTTGATAGATTAAAAGGAATGAAATTAGAAATTGTCAATGATAATTATGGTTTTTACTTATAACGTCTAAAAGCTTATTTTTAAAACTATTTACTTTTAAAAAAACCTCTACAAAGCTTGCTTAACCAAGCTCATGATATATTCTAAGTTATCTGTATTTGAAACTGCTAATTCATAATCTCCATTGCCATAATGCCCTTTTGTAGAAGCATCAATTGTTAGCATTTTAGAGTCTTCCAATGTTCCTTTTTTCATATTAATCCACAAGATCAAATTCTTCTGTTGAACACGTATATCAACAATATTATTTTTCAACTTAAATGCGATATACATCTTCTTGGGAACAATTTCTATATCTCCTGATAAATTAAGAATAGATGCTTTAAAAGCTTCAAATAATTCTATAATATCATCACTCTTCCCTTCTAAATGACTTTCTTCAGAATAAACAATTATTTCTTTTGCTACTTTAGCTATTTGCGAATCTTGATCGCTCTGTACCTCTTTAATAGCTGGTGCTGACTTTGACTTCTTAATAGGATTAACTACAATAATATCATTGGTATATTGTTTTATCTCCCATAATTCAATAGGCAAGTCCTTGAAATTAGAAGCTTGCTTTTGAAATGAAGTAAATGATGGTGATACAAAAACAACTTTAGATTGAGACCAATCTACATCATTTCGCTTTAGATTACCGCTTTGACTTTCGTTGTATTCAACTATAAAATCTGCGCGATTCTCTAACATCAGATTTAGATAAGATACTCCTTGATCTACAACAGAGTAACTGCGCTCTCTTTTATACTCAATAATAACAAATGAATTGTTCTCTTCATCATAAGCCAAAGTATCTATGCGATTTGCTTTGATAGAAAACTCTGATTTAATAAACTTCCACCCTGTTATATTCTCTAAGTTGGCTTCAAATAATTGCTGTATTTCTTTCTCAAGCTTAAATGGCTTTTCTTTTAAGCTTGACAACTTACTTTTATGTTGAGTATATAATTGCATAGGGTACTGTTTTTATTTCTGATGTGATTTTTTTTCACAAGATGTCCAAATATACAATAAGTAAAATCTTGATGATAATTAAATGTGTAAGTGGTGCTTTTTATTGAGTAAACAAACTGGGAACTGGAAACCGAATTAAGTGAGATGTGAAACGTGATGCGTCAAAACTGAAAACAGGAAACCGAAATATCATTGTAAACAAAACACCACAATTTAACCGAAGCGCCTAAGCGGCTTTATTTGTTTCTTTTTGGTATCAAGACAAAAAAGAGAAGAAAGAAACAGAAAAACGTAATTTTTCAAGAAATAAAGGTCGAAAGCTGTGCTTCCAAACAAAATATGCAAATGTTAGATATCAGTCTTAAATAGAAATTATTGCTTTTAATATACAACACATCTTTATAAACCTCATAATTACAACTCATACAACAATAATAAACAATAGGTCACGCAGTTATAATCGATGAGAGGTCCACGTTAAATCACTTGTTAAAACTTGCAACAGAACAGAATTTAGCTATCTTCGTATTACTAAAACTGAAACAACTTTATGGAATGTATTTCTGTATTTGATATGCTCAAAATTGGCGTAGGACCTTCAAGTTCTCATACTTTAGGTCCGTGGAGAGCAGCAGAACAATTTTTAAATGAACTGCACGATCGCCAAATATTTAATAAAGTTTCTAATGTAAAAATAGACTTATATGGCTCGCTTTCTCTAACGGGAGTGGGACACGCAACGGACTTAGCTGTGATGCTGGGTTTAAGTGGGGCTGACCCTGAGTATGTGCCTGTGGAGGATATAAGCTCAATTATAGCTAAGATAAATGATACGAAAACCTTGGTTTTAGGGGGGAAAACACCAATTACCTTTGATCCTAAAACTCAGATTGTTTTCAATAGAAACTTCTTGCCTTTTCACGCAAATGGAATGACGTTTACTGCTCAATATGGTGAACACGAAATCTATGAGTCTACTTTCTACTCTATTGGGGGTGGATTTGTTGTGAAAGAGGAAACGGCTCAGAATAAAGAAAATGACGAGATTAAAGCGTCTTTCCCTTTCCCTATTGATAAGGCAACTGAACTGTTAGCTTATTGTAAAGAGCAAGGAATGTCTGTTTCTGAAATCGTGTACGAAAATGAGAAATCTCTTCGTACGGATGAGGAAATTCACCACGAACTTATGCGTGTGTGGAATACAATGCTGGAATGTATGTACATTGGTTGTCACACTGAAGGTATATTGCCTGGTGGACTAAATGTGCGTAGAAGGGCGTATGATACTCACTCTAAATTAAAAGGCGAATTACCTTATACTAATCCACAAGAATGGCTACAAACAATCCGCAAGACGAAGGTGTACTTCCGTCAAATCTTGAAATGGGTAAGCTGTTTTGCTTTAGCTGTAAACGAGGTTAACGCTGCTTTAGGTCGCGTTGTTACTGCTCCTACAAATGGTAGTGCGGGAGTAATTCCGGCTGTTTTGATGTACTATTTAGTGATTGAAAACCACAAGGCAAGTGAGAAAGAAATCAAACAGTTCCTTTTAGTGGCGGGTGAAATTGGTAGTATCTTCAAAAAAGGAGCAACTATCTCTGCTGCAATGGGTGGTTGTCAGGCTGAAATTGGCGTGTCAAGTGCTATGGCGGCTGGTGCATTGTGTGAAATGATGGGGGGTACGCCTGAGCAAGTGATGATGGCAGCTGAAATTGCTATGGAACACCACTTGGGATTAACGTGTGATCCGATCGGTGGTTTAGTACAGGTACCTTGTATTGAAAGAAATACAATGGGGGCTATTAAGGCTATTAATGCGGCTGAATTAGCGTTAGACACTGACCCTAAGAATGCGAAAGTGCCTTTGGATAAAGTGGTTAACACGATGTGGGAAACGGCTAAAGATATGAACAACAAGTATAAAGAAACTTCTGAAGGTGGACTGGCAGTTGCTGTTAGTTTGTCTGATTGTTAACTATATGAAGAAACTAATAACGACAATACTTTGTTGTATTACAATACAAACGTGGGCGCAAGACATACTGTATGTCAACGCGCCTACGGTTGCTTATAAGGATAGCCAAGCAACGCAAAAAATGGGTATCTACACACAAGGAACACAGCTGACTTCGTTTGAAAAAGTGTCTAATAAATTGTATAAAGTGCTGGTTGATTACCAATCGCCTATGTATATAAACGACATTAAAAACCTCAGCACGAAGTATAAAGCGGTGGAAACAATTACTTCTCCTGCTCCTATTATTGATGAGGATGAGTTTTATGCGGCTCCTCACTTGTTTACAACTGTGGCGGGACTAAAGGTGCGCGAGTATCCTTCAAGTACGTCTTCTGTGTTGGGAACAGTGTTAAATGGTACTATTGTGCCACTACCCTTTTTCCCTGACGATAAAGAAGCGTGGGTTCCTATTGATTATATGGACAGAAAAGGGTATATTCAAGCAAAATTCTTAGGACAACGCCCTGATTTGGACGAGTTAATCCAAGCGTATAAGTATGCTAGGGAAACTCAGGACCAAAAGAAATACGCTGAGCGCGTGTTGGAATTGGGTTGGAATAGTGCACATTATTACACAATTCAGGCGTTAGACGTTTTTGTTGAGTATGCTAAAAACAACAATTTGATGGAGTTAGCTGAGATTAATCAACTTAAAAAACAAGTTTTAGAGGCAACTCCGCTTGACGGGGATTCAAGTAAAGTAGAAAAGCTACAGAAAAAACAACAATTTGGTTTTACAATCAACGGCATCGTTGAACCATTGGCTGGTTTTGATGGAGAGCTGGTTAAACAATACATTGGGTATCCTTTAGAGACGTACTCAGACTTAGACGATTGTGCTTTAGGTGATTATGAGGGCAATGCTTTATATAACTCGGCTGAGTTTATCACAAACGATTTGTCAAGTACTGTGAAAGCTCGAAAAATGGATATGCTTAATTTCAACGGTTTTAAAATTGGCAAGCATTTGTTAAATGGCGAAACAACGGAGAAAGATTTTTTAAAAATAGCTAAGGGATTGATAGGTAATATCTCGCCTTTAGACAAATCATACACCATTTATTTAGATGGACAGGCTTGTCTTTTCATCTTCCAAAATGGATTATTATCAAGAGTGGAATTGATTTATTACTGTTAATCCTTTTAATTCCCCTCTTTTTATCTAATTTTACATTTCTAACAAAAAGAACAATTATGTCAGTAGCAAAAAAAGATTATAAGAAAGTGACTACTAAGTCGCTTATCGATATGAAAGCTAATGGTGAAAAAATTTCAATGCTTACGTGTTATGATTACTCAATGGCTAAAGTATTGGAAGCTGGAGGAGTAGATGTAATGCTTGTAGGTGACTCTGCAAGTAATGTAATGGCAGGACATGAGACAACATTGCCTATTACATTAGACCAAATGATTTATCACGCACAATCTGTTGTACGTGGAGCGGAGAGAGCTTTAATAGTTGTTGACTTGCCATTTGGTTCTTACCAATCGGATCCTAAAGAAGCTTTGCGTTCTGCAATCCGTATCATGAAAGAAAGTGGTGCACACGCAGTTAAAATGGAAGGTGGAATTGAAATTAAAGATGGTATTAAACGTATCTTAGATGCTGGTATTCCGGTAATGGGACACTTAGGTTTAACACCTCAATCTATTTACAAATTCGGAACTTACACGGTAAGAGCTAAGGAAGAAGAAGAAGCAGCTCAATTAATTCAAGACGCTAAAATGTTGGAAGAAATTGGATGTTTTGCTGTTGTTTTAGAGAAAATTCCTGCTGCTTTAGCGAAAAAAGTAGCTGAAAGCATTTCTATTCCTGTAATCGGAATTGGTGCTGGTAATGGTGTTGACGGACAAGTATTGGTTATCCACGATATGATTGGCTTAACACACGAGTTCAACCCTAAATTCTTACGTCGTTATTTAAACATTTTCGACCAAATGAAAGGGGCTGTTGAGCAATACGTACAAGACGTTAAAGCTGTTGATTTCCCCAACGAAAATGAACAATATTAAGCTTATATACTCTTTTATATAAGTTCAAAAATATCCTTTAAACACTATTAAAGGATATTTTTGTTTTAAAATCTATTCTATGAAAATTGTTTCTACACCTGATAACTTACAAGTGCTTCACGAGGATAACCATATTATTGTGGTTAATAAACGCGTGGGTGATATTGTTCAAGGTGACCAAACGGGCGATATGCCGCTAAGTGATATCGTCAAGCTTTATTTAAAGAAAAAATACAACAAACCGGGTGAGGTGTTTTTAGGGGTGGTTCACCGCTTAGACAGACCTACGTCGGGATTGGTCGTTTTTGCTAAGACTTCAAAAGCGCTTACTCGCTTGAATGAGTCGTTTAAAAATAGAGAAACACAAAAAACGTATTGGGCGGTAATTAAGAATGCCCCTCCTAAAGTGGAAGATACTTTAGAGCATTTCTTGGTTAGAAACCCTAAAAACAATACGTCTAAGGCGCATAAAAAGGAAGTTCCTAATAGTAAGAAAGCAAAGTTGTCTTACCGTATGTTCCATCAGTTAAAAACATACTCTGCTTTGGAGATTGATTTACACACGGGACGACACCACCAGATTCGCTGTCAACTTGCCGCTGTGGGGTGCCCGATTAAAGGGGACTTAAAGTATGGCGCTGACCGCAGTAATCCTGATGGGGGTATTCACTTACACGCACGCAAGCTTACTTTTGTGCATCCTGTTACAAAAGAATCCTTGACGATAACTGCCCCTACTCCAGAAGATGTTATCTGGAATGAGGTATCAAACTAAAATATAAAAGGTGCATATCAATTGCGATTAGATATGCACCTTTCGTATTTTATATGGTTACTGGTTTTAAGTTCAACGCATTACGTTTTCGGTTTTCGGTTTCCGGTTCTGGTGTATCGATTTGTTTTTGACACCCAGTATATCGGTAGAGACGCGATACTTCGCGTCTAACATTTGCATATCACGCATCGCGCTCGTACGGGCGAACCTATGTGTTCGCCCCTTGTTGTTTATTTATAAACAAAAAAAAACGATATGTGATATACATTGTGTCGTATGCCGTGCGGGCGAATAATAATTCGCCCCTACATAGGTTGAATTGGGATGTTTTGTTTGTAATGACATTCCCACATTTTCGCAACGGTTGAATTGGGATGTTTGTTTGTAATGACATTCCCGCATTTTCGCAACGGTTGAATTGGGATGTTTTGTTTGTAATGACATTCCCACATTTTCGCAATGGTTGAATTGGGATGTTTTGTTTGTAATGACATTCCCACATTTTCGCAACGGTTGAATTGGGATGTTTGTTTGTAATGACATTCCCGCATTTTCGCAACGGTTGAATTGGGATGTTTTGTTTGTAATGACATTCCCACATTTTCGCAATGGTTGAATTGGGATGTTTTGTTTGTAATGACATTCCCACATTTTCACAACGGTTGATTTGGGATGTTTTGTTTGTAATGACATTCCCACATTTTCGCAACGGTTGAATTGTGATATTTTGTTTGTAATGACATTCCCGCATTTTCTCAACGGTTGAATTGTGATGTTTTGTTTGTAATGACATTCCCACATTTTCACAACGTTGATTTGTGATATTTTGTTTGTAATGACATTTCGGGTTTTAGGTTCGACGCATCACGTTTCACGTATTTCAGTTCCCGATTCCCAGTTCAACGCATCACGTTTTACGTTTCACGTATTTCGGTTTTCAGTTCCCAGTTTTCGGTTTCCCTTTTACTTTACTCCTCTGTAACAATCGGTTTATCATTTCGCGACCACTCACTCCACGAACCGACGTATAACTTCGGAATCTCCATTCCTGCTGAGGCGATGGCTAATAAACTATGGCAAGCAGTGATGCCTGAACCACAGTGAACGATTACTTCTTCTTTTCCTGTAAACGCTTTGGTGTATTTGTCTTTCAACTCATTAGGTGATAAGAACAATCCGTTGGCGTCTAAATTAGACATAAACGGAATATTCACTGATCCTGGAATATGTCCCGCCACTTGGTCAATAGGTTCTGTATGTCCTTTATAACGACTTGGCTCACGAACGTCAATAACCAAATAAGTAGGCTTTTCTGAGTTTGCCTCTACCTCATCAATTGTCGCTGTTGGCAATAACCACGCATTAATAGGGTAAGCCCCTACTGCCTTTATCTCTACGAGTTTATCATTCGTAGGAAAACCTTGTTTCACTGCCTCTTGTATTCCTCCGTTTAAGACCTGTACCTTTGGATGTCCTACTGCTTGCAACATCCACCAAAAACGAGCTGCCGAATTAGCGCCGTTCTTGTCGTCGTAAATGACAACGTGACTATCAGGTGTTAATCCTAAGTCTTGTAAAACTTGGGCAAACTGAGCTAACGTAGGTAAAGGATGTCTTCCGCCTTGTGCTGCGTCTGCTCCTATATTAGCCAACTGCTTGTTAGAATCGACAAAAATAGCACCCTCTAAATGCTGTGCGTCATAATTTGCCTTTGCGTCTTTGTGGTTTGAAGCATCAACAATAACAAGGTTATCCCCTGCTGTTTGTTGCAATACTACTAACTCCGACACTTGTATAATGGGTTGTAAGCTCATCTTTCAATAGTTTTAATTGTGGTTCTAAAAATACGTGATTACAATCGCGGAATAGCAATAATCTTTGTTAATCTCATTCCCAAAGCTAAAATATCCCTATCACCTTTCACATCATACGTATTATTAGTCATTGAAATACTCGTTTCTGTATCCAACACCTTTCTCTTCACAGCTGTACTCACTTCATAGGTTACGTACAAATCGTCTGTATCTAAAAACTTGGTTACAATTTTCAACACCCCGTGTTCTTCATTTACATTAAACGGCAACACCTTATTAATCGCTGGGTTAAACGATTCAGACACATATACCGTTAGCTCTTTGGGCAAAAAGCGTTGACCAACTGCCATTGCCTCTTTCGCTGTGTATACAATTCGCTCAGCCTTATACCCTACTAAATCAATAAAATCACCTGTTGCCACTCGGTCGTAATTCAACGTATCTATATTCGTTTGCAACTGCTCAGCGTCAATATAATTCTTCTTATAAGAGAAGTTTAACTTGCTGTTGGGTACAATCGTTGACCCGACATACGCAAAGCCCTCATCTAAAATATCATTCCACTTATTCTCTAAAACATACGTAAGTCCCTCTCCTTTGTAAACAGCCTCGTAACCTGCAACATAAACACTACTACTGATAAAAGGCAAAGTGCCGTAAGTGGTAGTAAAAGACGGACTATTCTTAATCACTTCTTGCAGATGGGCATTGTCTTCTTTTGATAGTTTAGCCCCGTATTCTTTTGCTAAATCAAGCATATGCAACGGGTCTTTACTCACATATTTCACAAAGTCGTTAAAGATAGGGTCACTCATAGACATTGTGTACGTCAAGGCACCTTCTTCAAACTTCACTACCTCTTGTTTCTCTTTATTTACGGTTTCTGTCTGTGGTTGCCCTGTTGGTTCGTCTCCCTTTTTATCGTTCTTACAACTGGTAATTAGGAGTCCAACACCCAACAATAATAGCATACTTTTTTTCATAAACATCATTTTTTGTATGCCTAAAATACGAAAACTATATAACCCTTTCTAAGAATTGTATAACTAATAATTGGTTGAATTGTTCGTATTTTGTACTTACCTTAATACACATATTATATACTATAATGAAAAAACGATATAAAGTTAGCGGAATGAGTTGCAACGGTTGTAGGACCAAAGTAGAGAATACGCTAAACGAACTAAAAGACATTAATGCACAGGTTACGTTAGAAACGGAAGAGGCTGCTATTGAATCGAAAAGCGAGATTGATACCTTACGCTTGCAAAAGGCATTGCTGAAAAAAGGGAACTATATCTTACAAGAAATTGTAACCCATACAGATGGTACACAAGAGGTACTACCTCCGGTTGAAATTAGTGAGGAAGACCAGTATGTACAAGAAATTCCACAAGGAATGGCAGACAAGGCAGGGAAGTATTTCTGTCCGATGTTATGTGAGGGTGATAAGGTATATGACACCAATGTAGGCTGTCCGGTATGTGGGATGAACTTAGAACACATACCAGCTGCAAAGGTTGAAAAAACAGTATATTACTGTCCGATGTTATGTGAGGGTGACAAGACCTATGACGAGCCAGGGGATTGTCCGACTTGTGGTATGAACTTAGTTGAAAAGACGATTTCGGTTGAACCAGAAGATACCACATATAAGGATATGTTGAAAAAACTGCGCATCTCCTTAGCTTTTACTATTCCTGTGTTTTTACTGGCAATGGGTGGTATGATTCCGGGTGACCCAATTGGACAGATAATCCCCCATCACATCAATAACTATTTACAACTGCTATTTACCATTCCGGTTGTCTATGTATGTTGGATGTTTTTCCAACGCGCGTGGACATCGTTTAAAACGTGGAATCTAAATATGTTTAGTTTAATTGGATTAGGAGCTGCGGCGGGATTAGTATTTAGCGTAGTGGCATTGTTCTTTCCAAACTTATTTCCTGAGGATTTCAAAGGAGAACACGGTATTCACTTGTATTTTGAGTCGGTAGCAGTTATTCTGACCTTGGTTTTAGTTGGACAAGTAATGGAAGCGAAAGCGCATAGCCGTACCAATACGGCAATTAAAGAATTGTTGAAACTACCGCCTACTGATGCTACGTTGGTAACAGATAAGGGGGATGAAAAAATAGCGATTGACAAAATAGTCAAAGGCAACAAACTACGCGTTAAACCAGGAGAGAAAATTCCCGTTGACGGTGTAATTGTAGAAGGAGAAAGTAGCATTGACGAATCGATGATTTCAGGAGAACCAATTCCTGTTCACAAGATAAAAGGTGCCCCTGTAGTAGCAGGAACAATCAACGGCAACAGCTCTTTTGTGATGTCGGCTGAGAAAGTAGGTAGCGAAACCTTGTTGGCACAAATCATTGAAATGGTAAACAACGCGAGTCGCTCACGTGCACCAATTCAGAAGTTAGCAGATAAAGTGGCGAAATACTTTGTACCAACGGTGGTTTTAATCGCTGTGGTAACTTTCTTCTTGTGGAAAATATACGGTCCGGAACCTAAGTTGGCTTTTGCTTTTGTGAATGCCTTAGCCGTGTTAATCATCGCTTGTCCGTGTGCTTTAGGATTGGCAACGCCAATGTCTATTATGGTTGGAATTGGAAAAGGGGCACAAAACGGTATCTTGATTAAAAACGCGGAGGCACTGGAAACAGCGAATACTATTGATGTGGTGATTACGGATAAAACGGGTACGTTGACGGAAGGGAAACCATCAGTTGAGAAAATCGTTAGTCTGACTGAGGCGTACACAGCTGAAGAGTTGCTATACTTGACCGCTTCGTTAAACCAGAATAGTGAGCACGCTTTGGCGACTTCGTTTGTCAATAAAGCAAAAGATGAAGGCGTACAGCTTATTCCTGTAAAAATGTTTACCAACAACACAGGTAAGGGTATTCAGGGAATTGTAGATAAAAAGCGTATTTCCCTTGGTAACAAAGCGTTAATGGAAAGCGTTCGCGCTGAGTTGTCTGATGTGTTGATACAACAAGTAGCAGTTGAGCAAAACCTTGGGAAGACAATTTCGTATATCGCCGAAAACAACACCATTATAGGATATGCCGTGTTATACGACAAGATAAAAGAGAGTAGTAAACAAGCAGTGAAAGACTTACAACAAAAGGGGATTGAGGTAATTATGATTACGGGAGATAACCCTAATACGGCTAAGGCTGTAGCTGATGAATTGGGCATTGTTCACTTCCTTGCTGAGGCGATGCCACAAGACAAGTTGAACGAGATTAAGAAGCTACAAGAACAAGGGCGTATCGTAGCAATGGCGGGGGATGGTATTAATGACGCTCCAGCATTGGCACAGGCAAATGTGGGTATTTCTATGGGTACGGGAACTGATGTGGCTATTGAAAGTGCGGAAGTTACGTTGCTAAAAGGCGACTTAGCAGGTATTCCAAAGGCGATTAACTTGAGCCACGGAGTTATGCGTAACATCAAACAAAACTTATTCTTTGCTTTTGTGTATAATAGCGTAGGAATACCAATTGCAGCAGGGATATTATATCCCGTGTTTGGCTTACTCCTATCGCCTATGATTGCGGCAGTAGCTATGAGTTTTAGTTCGGTTTCTGTTATTTCAAACTCATTAAGATTGAAAAACCTGAAACTTTAAGGGGGTAAAGCACTTACTTTAAGGTTGAAAAATAAGCTTGTCAAAACATCACCAGTTTGGGTGATTATAGCATAAAAAGACAAAAGGTTGCAACGCTGTGTGTCGTTGCAACCTTTTTACATTAAAAAACACAATATAAATAAATCAAAAAAGAGCTCGATATACTCGAGCTCTTTCTCTCACCTTAAATCAAAAACTGCAAACACATTTTACAATTTTAATCTTTAAAAAAAGGCCACTCGATAGAATGGCCTTCTATACTGATACATCTTATATTAAATAAAACAAGTCCCCACTCCGTTTTTTTTTAACTTTCTTAAGATGTTCAGAGCAATTTTTTTCCTTATTACCTACGGCTAAGATACACATTAATTTCAAACTTTAACAATAAAAAATACTTAATTTTACTTAATTACCTAAAATTAATAAATTCAAAACAACAAATAGCATTTAACTATTGTATTTTCATAATACAACTTGTTTTTTTAACAAATATTATTTGATACATACGCTCTGTTGGTAATTATATTATTCAGAACGATACAATTACTACTCTAAACTTCTTTTTTGTATTGATAAACAACTGCAAAAAGTAAGCTTTCCTACCTTAATCCCTTTCCTTTTACCTTTTACAACATATATTTTGTAGTAAATACTTGATTATCCGTTTTTTTAAACTAATTTGACCCTTTTACAAACACAATTACTAAATATGAAAAAATCAATACCTGCTATTCCTGCAGTAATCTTATCTATGATGAGCGTGCAAGGTGGGGCTTCTATTGCAAAATCACTATTTCCTGTCTTAGGAGCAGCAGGTACAAGTTCACTGCGCATTGGTATTTCGGCTATTATCTTATTCTTTTACAACAGACCAAACTTAAAAAAACTAACGACTTTCGAATGGAAAATTAGTTTTATGTACGGTATGTGCTTAGCTTTTATGAACCTGTTGTTTTACTTTTCTATTCAACGTATTCCAATTGGTTTAGGGGTTACTATCGAATTTATAGGTCCACTTGCTTTAGCTATTTTCTCTTCTCGAAAAAAAATAGATTACCTATGGGCTATAATTGCCGCTATTGGAATATTGCTAATTGTTCCTTGGCAAAACAACTCTCTTGATTTTATAGGACTTTTACTTGCTTTTGCGGCGGGATTATTTTGGGCAGGGTATATTGTTGTCGGTGGTAAAGTAGCACAGAAGATGGATAGTAACACATCGGTTACTGTTGGTATGGGATTTGCATCTCTTTTCATTATTCCTTTTGCCTTGGTTTCAGGTGATTTAATGGCATTAACAGGAAAGTTATTGTTGATTGGAACGGCTGTTGCACTATTGTCAAGCGCTATTCCTTTTTCATTAGACATCATTGCGTTAAAGAAATTACCTTCAAAAACCTTTAGTATTTTAATGAGTTTACAACCTGCTTTTGGGGCTATTTCAGGATTATTATTCTTAGGTGAAATTCTGACATTTTACCAATGGCTGTCTATTTTGTGTGTCATCTCTGCAAGTATTGGAACGACAATTTCTTCAAGAAAAGACGTTTAATAATAATTCTTTGATGTATCGGGAAACGCGATAAGATATATTGCATCTTCCATTCTATATATTCATTTAGTGAATTACATTGTGGTATCCGTAAGGGTACACCTCTTATTAATTAATAGCATTACAGTATTGTTTGTTTATAAATAAACAACAGGGGGCAAACACGTGGGTTTGCCCCTACGAGCGCGATATGTGATATACATTATGTCGTATGCCGTGCGGGCGAATAATAATTCGCCCCTACAAAAGTTGGGTTGTGACGATTTTGTTTGTAACGGTATTTCGTTTTTTATGCATCGGTTCAATTGTGATATTTCAGGGGATATATGTCATTTCATCAAAATAATCACATCACATACATATTGGTTGCGTTGTAATGGTATTTCAGTTGAATTAAGATATTCCTATTTACGATAATATAACAGTTTTTTCACCCCTATCACTTTTTACTCTTCACTTCTTCTTTTTTCTCAATAAAGAGAGAAACAATCAATCCTACTGCAAGTACGCCTTGAATGACTAACCACCAAGTTCTATCAAGTGCGATTACATAAAAAGGTTGGAATATTAAAATCAAGAAAACATAGGTAATCATCTCTATGACCTTCTTGTTGATATGGGAGTTATATGCTAAAATACCAAAAGCTACAATCACAATAAAACTCATCAGTTGATGGTAATCTTGTGAAGTTACAAGCATATTCAATACTAATAAAATAACTACTATAATTTTGATTGCTCTTTCCATAATAACTATCTTTAAGAATACTTCCTTTAAATATATACATTTTAATTCAATATTCATAGTTATCAATAAGATAATCTAAAAAACACCTCATCATATGCATTATATTTAAAATAGGTTCTCTCCTATTACAAATAGTATTATACTTCTATTGTCCTTATTCAAATTTGCTTTTATTTGAAACAAAAAAAACTTACTTTAGCACTTAATTATTATCAATTTATATAACAACACAATGAAACAAGTAACATTAAATCACATACACGAAAGTTTAGGAGCGAAGATGGTTCCTTTTGCAGGGTTTTCAATGCCTGTTCAGTATGAAGGAGTAAATGCAGAACACGAAACAGTAAGAAATGGCGTGGGAGTATTTGACGTTTCTCACATGGGAATCTTCAAAATTTCAGGTCCTAACGCGTTGAGTTTAATTCAAAAAGTTACTTCTAATGACGCTTCTACTTTAGTTGACGGAAAAGCACAATACTGCTACTTTCCAAATGAAAAAGGTGGTGTAATTGATGATATCATTACGTATAGAGTAAACGAAGAAGAATACCTAATGGTAGTTAATGCTTCTAATATTGAGAAAGACTGGAACTGGGTTACAAGTCACAATGACGTAAACGCTACAGTTGAAAACTTATCTGATGGATACTCTATCTTAGCTATTCAAGGGCCTAAAGCTATTGAAGCAATGCAAAGCTTAACTGCTGTGAACCTTGCTGACATTAAATTTTATAACTTCGTAATTGACACATTTGCTGGCGTTCCTAACGTAGTTATTTCTGCTACAGGATACACTGGTTCAGGAGGTTTTGAAGTTTATGTGAAAAACGAAGATATTGAAACTGTTTGGACTAAAGTATTTGAAGCTGGTGCTAACTGGGGAATTAAACCTATTGGATTAGCTGCTCGTGATACATTACGTCTTGAAATGGGATACTGTTTATATGGCAACGAACTAAACGATGAGATTTCTCCTTTAGAAGCTGGTTTAGGATGGGTAACTAAGTTTACAAAAGACTTCGTTAACTCTGAAAACTTAAAAGCAGAAAAAGAAGCAGGTATCAAAAACAGATTAGTTGGTTTTGAATTAATCGGTAAAGGTATTCCAAGACACGATTACGAAATCGTTGACGCTGAAGGAAACGTAATTGGTAAAGTAACATCTGGTACACAATCTCCTTCATTAGGAAAAGGTATCGGAATGGGATATGTACCAGTAGCTCTTGCAGCAGAAGGAAGCCAAATCTTTATCCGTATTCGTAAGAATGACGTTGAAGCAAAAGTGGTAAAAACCCCTTTTTATAAAAAATAAACTAATTAAAACGGGAGCTTGAAAATAAGCTCCCGTTTTTTTTATGATATATTTGAATAATACTATATTTTTGCACTATTAAAATTAAGTAACAATTATTATGGGAAGAGCGTTTGAATTTAGAAAAGGACGTAAGCTAAAACGTTGGTCTGCTATGGCAAAAACGTTTACAAGAATCGGTAAGGACATTGTAATGGCTGTAAAAGAAGGTGGACCTAACCCAGAAGCTAATGCTCGTCTTCGTGCTGTAATACAAAATGCTAAGGCAGCTAATATGCCTAAAGATAATGTTGAACGTGCTATTAAACGTGCTACAGATAAAGATACTGAAAACTATAAAGAGGTAATTTTCGAAGGATATGGTCCTCACGGTATTGCTTTCTTAATCGAATGTGCTACTGACAACAACAATAGAACAGTTGCTAATATCAGAAGTTACTTCAACAAATGTAACGGTACATTAGGTACACAAGGATCGGTTGAGTTTATGTTTGACCACACTTGTAACTTTAGAATTCCTGCTGAAGAAGGTAGAGATTTAGAAGAATTTGAATTAGAACTTATCGATTTCGGTATTGATGAAATCTTTGAAGATGAAGATGGTGTAATGATTTACGCACCTTTCGAAAGCTTTGGAGCTATCCAAAAAGAATTAGAAGGTAGAGGAATTGAAATCTTATCGTCTGGATTTGATAGAATTCCACAAGTAACAAAAGAACTTACAGAAGAAGAACAAGCTGATGTAGATAAATTGTTAGACAAAATTGAAGAAGATGACGACGTACAAAACGTATTTACTACGATGGCGTAATCACCGATTATAATATTTAAAAGAGCTTCCACTGGAGGCTCTTTTTTTATATCGATACCTCAACGATACTTGTTTGCTGTATAGATAGAATGAATGAGTATTAACCAACTCATTCTTTAAAAGGTTTTAAATTACCCCCTATTCTTTGTAAACTTACAATGAACTATTGTTATTTACTTTTCAATGCAGTTCCCCTATTCAATCTAAAAGCTACTTCTACTAACAACAATCCCACAACACAATCTATCTTTCATTCCCATTACACCTAAGCATCAAATATCTACCCCACAATTAGCTGTTCTCTTTAAAAAATAGATATATAACATTAAGTACTCAAATTTTGCTATTTTTGCACAAAAAACATTAAAGTATGAAATGGGAAGGTCGTAGAGAAAGTAAAAACGTCACAGATAGTAGAGGTAAATCTTCTGCTGGTAAAACTGCTTTAGGTGGTGGACTTGTGGGGATTATAGCTGTATTGCTATATATGTTTGGAGGAGAAACAGGCAAACAAATTGCACCTGTTTTAGAACAAATGAATACAGGTCAGCAAACTGAGCAAGTTGAA
This sequence comes from Myroides phaeus, assembly GCF_900099675.1. GTDB lineage: Bacteria > Bacteroidota > Bacteroidia > Flavobacteriales > Flavobacteriaceae > Flavobacterium > Flavobacterium phaeum. The sequence goes on along the minus strand of NZ_FNDQ01000007.1, from coordinate 62,995 downwards.
ACAAGACAACTATCTCAAGAAGAACAACAAATGGGTAAAATGGTAGCAGTAATTTTTGCTGATACTGAAGATGCGTGGCACAAAATTTTCCAAGAAAACGGAATGCAATATCGCGAACCTAAAATGGAGTTATTTGATGATCAAGTAAACACTAAATGTGGTGGTGCTACTGCTGATGTTGGTCCTTTTTACTGTCCGGCTGACGAGACTGTATATATGGACTTGCGCTTTTTTGAAGAACTACACAACCGTTTTGGTGCTGAACGTGGTAACTTTGCTATTGCTTATGTAATTGCACACGAAGTAGGACACCACGTACAAACACTATTGGGTACAAATAGCAAAGTACACCAATTACAACAAGGTAAAAACAAAAAAGAAGCTAACAAACTTTCAGTTGGTTTAGAGTTACAAGCTGACTTCTACGCTGGGGTTTGGGCTAAATACAACCAAAAATACTTAGAGCCTAAAGATATTGATATCGCTTTAAGTGCAGCACAAGCTGTAGGAGATGATGCTATTCAGAAAAGAGTTACAGGACAAGTAAACCCTGACTCGTTTACACACGGTACTTCTCAACAAAGAAAAGAATGGTTTATGAAAGGATTTAATACTGGAGATATAAAACAAGGAAATACTTTCGACCACTTGAGATAATAACAATTAATTACAAGGCCAAAACAAATGGCTTAGCTTATGGACAATACAAAACAACGACTTAAAGACATTGCTGAAAATGGTTTAAACCTACAAATGAACAACGTAATGTCTGAAGCCTTTGCTTATTATAAGAAAATAGTAATCCCAGCATCGGCAGCTTTAATGCTTCTGACGTTTTTAGCTTCTATTGGTTTTTCATCTATTCTTTTAAAAATGTATGGAGAGGACACAGAGGCTGTATTAGAGCAATTACAAACATTCTCGCCTATGAACTTACCTTTAGACCAGATTTATATCTACCTATTGGTTATGACGGGACTTACTGCTTTTAGCTCAATCCTTATGGCTGGCTTTTTAGAAATGGCCGCAAATGCTTACAAAGGAAAAAGATCAAGCTTATTCTTAGCGTTTAAATACTTTATAAACGTAAAAGGATTATATCTTTTAATTATACACTTTGTAGTGTCTATTGTATTATCTACGATTGTTTTCTTCTTACAAATGGAAGGATTAGGTATGGTAGCAATGGCAATTAACTGGCTTGTAAACGCACTTATCGTGTTTGTTACTCCATTAATTATCTTTGGTAATTTATCACCTATTCAAGCTGTAAAAAACAGTGTAATGGTCGTTAATAAACAACCATTCACCATTATATTAATCTTATTGTTTAGCTACTTTGTGGTTGGAGCAGGTTTATTCTTTTTCTTAGTTGGAGTTTTCTTTACAATTCCGTTCTTATTCAGTGTGTGTTTTGCACTGTACAGACAGGCAATTGGTTATTACCCTAAAGAAGATAAATTATCCTAACCACCCCTCTCTATCTAAACTACGATATTGTATTGCCTCAGCTATGTGCTGGGGCATTATTTTTTCACTATAATCCAAATCTGCTATTGTTCGCGATACTTTTAATATACGATCATAGGCACGAGCAGATAAATTCAGTCTGTCCATCGCACTTTTCAACAAGCTCAGCGAATCTTCTTCTAAACTACAATACTTTCTTATTAAAGCCGTATTCATCTGTGCGTTGTAGTGTACCCCTTTATGAGGTTCAAAACGCGTAGACTGTATATTACGTGCTGCTATTACTCTTTCTTTGATGTCTTTGCTTGGTTCAGACAACTGTTTGTCAGACAACTTTTCAAAAGGCACAGGATTTACTTCTATATGAATGTCTATTCTATCTAACAAAGGACCTGACACCTTGTTGAGGTAACGTTGCATTTCAGCGTGAGACGACTTGATAGGCGCATCAGGATCGTTGAAATACCCACTTGGACTTGGATTCATACTTGCCACAAGCATAAAAGAAGACGGATATGTAATGGTAAACCTCGATCTCGAAATGGTCACTTCCCTATCCTCTAAAGGTTGTCGCATCACTTCTAATACATCGCGTCTAAACTCAGGCAACTCATCTAAAAACAATACTCCATTATGAGCAAGAGATATTTCACCTGGCTGTGGGTATCCGCCTCCGCCAACAAGAGATACAGACGAGGCCGTGTGGTGTGGACTTCTAAAAGGTCGGTTGCAGATTAATCCGCTGTCTTTTGCCTTGCCTACTACACTGTGAATCTTGGTAGTTTCTAATGCTTCATCCAATGTCATTGAAGGTAATATACTTGGTAAGCGCTTTGCCAACATCGTTTTCCCTGATCCCGGTGGTCCTATTAATATAATATTATGCCCCCCTGCGGCTGCAATTTCCATTGCCCGTTTAATACTCTCTTGTCCCTTCACATCCTTAAAGTCAATAGCTAAATGGTTTTCTGAATCGTCGTTAAACATTGCTTTCAAATCTAACTTCACAGGCTCTAAGTTTACTTTACCTGATAAAAAATCAATTACCTCATCTATTTTACTAACACCGTAAACATCTAACCCCTCAACAATAGCAGCTTCCTTTTCATTTCCCTTGGGAATAATAATGCCCTTAAAGCCTTCTTCCTTTGCTTTTATAGCAATAGGTAAAGTACCATTGATACACTGCAAAGAACCATCTAATGACAACTCTCCCATAATTACATAATCCCCTAAAGTCTTTTGAAGAGTAATCTGGCTTGACGAAACCAATATACCAATAGCAATAACCAAGTCGTAAGAAGACCCTTCCTTTCGCAAATTGGCAGGTGCTAAATTGATTGTTATCTTTCTACCTGGCATACGATAACCGTTATTCTTTAACGCTGCCGCTATCCGATAGCTACTTTCTTTAATTGCACTGTCTGGTAATCCTACCAGGTGATACCCCACTCCTTTGTCAATGTGTACCTCAACAGTTATTGTTGTTGCATCAATGCCGTAAACAGCACTACCGAAAACTTTTTCTAACATATTTACACTACTTTTTAAATGGCTAATTGTGGAAAAAGAAAGTTTACTTAATAAATTAAAGAATAGTATATCATTTTCATTTTGTAGAGCACATCCCCACAATGCAACACTTTCACAATCTTTGATTTGTTTTATATTTCTTTTCAAAATACTTTGATTTATTACAAAAACAACAAGTATTTTACTACATATCAACACGTTACAAAAAACATACCGAATATTTTGATTTAGTTTTCTCTTTTTTGGCATTAGTATTGAATAGTACTTCAGTGTAGATTATTTCTCACCTTCAACAATTAACAGTATTTAAAATGATAACAAGTAAAAAAACAGTTTTAGTAGCAATCTCAGCTTTGATAATGATAGGTACATTGATAGGTATCAATAGCTGTAATATTGGTTCTTCTAAAACGATAGATCCGAAAGAAAATGCACTGGCTTTACCTATCATTCAAGTAGATACAACAACTGCAATTACAATTAAAGACTATATCGGAAACATAGAGGGTAAAGTAAACGTAGAGATTCGCCCTCAGGTTGAAGGTCTTTTAGAACAAATATTTGTAGATGAGGGGGCTTTTGTAAAAGAAGGACAACCTCTTTTTAAAGTAGACCCACAGCCTTACCAAGAGGTTTTAAACAATATGGTAGCTACGGAAAATGTAGAAAAGGCAAAACTGAAAAATGCAAAGCTTGAAATAGATCGTTTAAAACCATTGATCGACAATGAGGTAATTGCTGAGGTACAATTGCAAACAGCAAAAGCTAACTACGAAATCGCAAGAGCTTCATTAGCGAAAGCAAGTGCCGCTGTGGCAAGTGCTAAGATTAACTTAGACTACACAGTAATCAAAGCTCCTGTAAGTGGATACATTGGTCGTATGCCTAAACGTATTGGTAACTTAGTTTCTAAAAGTGATAAAGAACCGCTTACTGTACTTTCTGATGTAAGTGAAGTTTATGTTTACTTCGGAATGAGTGAGTCTGACTTTTTATACTTCAGCAAAGGAAATAAAAAAACGGATACAACAGCAGCTGGACAATACTTACCAGACGTAGCATTGATTTTAGCTGACGGACACGAATATGCTGAAAAAGGAAAAGTAGATATGATTAATGGACAAGTTAACCGTACAACAGGTTCTATTTCTCTTAGAGCTTCATTTCCAAACTCTCAAGATGTTATGAGATCTGGTAACACTGGAACAATCAAATTAAAAGAAACAAATCCTCACGTAATCTTAATTCCACAAGAAGTAACTACTTCTATTCAAGATAAAACTTTTGTTTACATCTTAGACAACGAGGATAAAGTAAAACTACAATCAATCGAATTAAACGGGGTATCTGGAACAAACTATATTGTTTCTGAAGGATTAAAAATCGGAGACCGCGTAATTAAAACTGGTTTTGACAAATTAACTGAAGGAATGTATGTAAAACCTGTCAACTAATTTACTCGTCAAACAACAATTGAACTATGCGTTATTTTACTCACCTTACTAAATAATTTTATATGTTAAAAGCTATTATAAATCGTCCTATCCTGGCTACAGTAATATCAATTATGTTTTTATTACTTGGGTTAGTTGGACTTACATTATTACCGATAACACGTTTCCCAGAGATTGCTCCACCGAGTGTTACTGTCTCTACTTCATACCCTGGTGCAAATGCTGAAACTGTTGCTCAAAGTGTCTTATTACCGATTGAAGAATCTATCAATGGGGTTGATAATATGAGTTACATTAGTTCAAAAGCAAGTAACAGTGGATCGGGAACTATAAACGTATATTTTAAAGCAGGTACTGACCCTGACCAAGCGTCTGTAAACGTACAAAACAGAGTAAGTAAAGCGTCTGGCGATTTGCCCTCTGAAGTTAATGAAAACGGTATTTCTGTTACTCCTCGTCAGAGTGGTAACATTATGACAATTAACTTCTATAGTGACCACCCTGAAGAAGTATATGATGAAACTTTCTTACAAGCGTACACACAGATTAACATCAACCGTGAACTGCTAAGGGTTCCCGGAGTTGCATCGGTTGGGCGTATTGGTGCACGTGATTACTCTATGAGAACGTGGTTAAACCCAGAAAAACTGGCTTTGTATAGTCTGACTCCTCAAGACATCATTAGTGCGATTAAAGATCAAAACTTTGAAATTGCACCTGGTGCTTTTGGAGAAACATCTGATGAGGCATTTGAAACATCGTTAAAACACAAAGGTAGATTTAGTCAACCTGAACAATATGAAAACATTGTTATTAAAACAAACAAAGATGGTTCTGTTTTACTATTAAAAGATGTAGCAAGAGTGGAATTTGGCGCGTCTAACGTGGGGAGTGATAACAGTGTAAACGGTTACCCTGGGTTGACAATGAACATTACGCAAACTGCGGGTTCAAATGCCAGAGATATTGATATTGCTGTTAGAAAAGTATTAGAACGCGTTTCTAAGTCGTTCCCAAAAGGAGTTCACTATGAAATTAGCTACTCTGTAAAGAATCAGATTGACGAGTCGATTAACCAAGTAAAAAGTACGCTTTTTGAAGCTTTCTTCTTAGTGTTTATTATCGTTTACTTATTCTTACAAGACTTTAGATCAACAATTATTCCTGCTATTGCTATTCCTATTTCCTTGGTAGGTACGTTGTTCTTTATCTACTTAATGGGATTCTCTATTAACGTATTAACAATGTTTGCTTTAGTACTCGCCATTGGTATTGTAGTAGATGATGCTATTGTAGTGGTTGAAGCTATACACGAGAAAATGCATCAAACGGGAATGAAAGCAAAAGAAGCGACAATCTCAACGATGAACGAGATTACAAGAGCTATTATTTCTATTACTTTAGTAATGTCAGCTGTGTTCTTACCTGTTGGTTTTATGCAAGGTCCTGCTGGTATATTCTATAAGCAATTTGCCTATACCCTTGCCTTTGCTATTCTTATTTCAGCTGTAAACGCATTAACGTTGAGTCCTGCTTTATGTGCTTTGTTTTTAAAACAACCTTCAGGAGATGAGTATGTAGCAAAGAAAAATAAAAATACTATACAACGCGTAAGCGGTAGATTCTTCTTTGCTTTCAACACAGCATTTGACAGTTTCACTGAAAAATATGTAGCTACAATTAAGAAGTTAATCACCAATAAAAAAGTAGCTATTGCTGGATTGGCATTAATCATCGGATTAGGAGTTGTATTCTTATACAAAACACCTTCTTCGTTTATTCCAAGAGAAGACGACAGTTATATCACATACTCTTTAGCAATGCCTCCTGGTGCTTCGTTAGCACGTACAAAAGTTGTTCTTGCTAAAGCCGATAGTATTTTAAAACAGCGTACGGATATTGAAGGAATGACTGCTATTTCTGGTTATAACGCCATTGATGGTAACGCGAGTCCGTCATTTGCTGTTGGTTTCCTTAATTTGAAACCGTACAAAGAAAGAGGAAAAACAAAGAATATAGACAAGATTATTGAGGAAATTCAATCCGACTTATCTGTTATTAACGAGGCGTCATTCAACGTATTCCCAAGACCTACTATTTCAGGATTTGGTGACTTCGGTGGTATTGAATTTGTTCTTCAAGACCGTATGGGTGGCGGATTTGACGAATTCAGTAAAGTTAGTGATGAGGTGATAAAAGAGTTGAAAAGCAGAGACGAAATTGCAAATGCGTTTACTTCTTTTAAAGCCAATTACCCTCAATACTTATTAGAAATTGATTATGTGAAAGCAAAATCTTTAGGTGTTAGCGTAAAAGATTTAATGACAACAGTTAAGAATTACTACGGTCGTATAAAAGCTGGTGATTTCAACAGATTTGGACGTACATACCGTGTGTATATGCAAGCAGATATTCCTTTTAGAGAAAATCCAGAGTCTTTCCGTTCTATTTACGTGAAAAACAAAGACGGTGAAATGTTACCCGCCAACACATTGATTAAACTGAAAAAAACATTAGGTCCACAAACGGTAACGAGATATAACTTATACAATTCTATCTCTATTAAAGCTACACCTGCTACGGGTTATAGTACAGGAGATGCTATGAAAGCTATTGAAGAGGTAACAGGGAAAATACCAGGTAACTATTCGTATGAGTTTACAGGAATGTCTTTAGAAGAAAAAGACTCAGGTAACCAAGCTATCTTAATTTTTGCCTTGAGTATTATATTTGTTTACTTCTTACTATGTGCACAGTACGAGAGTTATTTATTGCCTATTGCAATTTTACTTACTGTACCAACAGGGTTATTAGGGGTGGCGCTATTTGTAAACTTAGCGGGATTACAAAATAACATTTATGTACAAGTAGGACTGATTATGCTGATTGGTTTATTAGCTAAGAACGCTATTCTAATTGTGGAGTTTGCTTTACAACAAAGACGCAATGGCTTATCTATTTTTGACGCAGCTATAGAGGGGTCTAAGATGCGTTTAAGACCAATCTTAATGACATCATTTGCTTTCGTAGCTGGATTAATTCCATTGATGTTTACTGTTGGTCCATCTGCTCAAGGTAACCATTCTATCAGTTTTAGTGCCGCGGGAGGTATGGTATGTGGAGTAGTCGTAGGGATTTTTATTATCCCAGTACTATTCTTCATTTTCCAAACGTGGGATGAAAAACTTAAAGCAAAATTTACTAACGACTAAAAATAGAAACCTATGAATACAAAAAGAATATTAACATACACTTTATATGCTTCTATGGTTTCTGCTTTGGTGGCATTACAGTCTTGTGCGCCACAATCGAAATACAGAGCACCTCAATTAGACTTGCCTGAAAGTTATAGAGGACAAAGTGATTCAATTAGAACAGCAAACGACTCTGTTGGTATTGCTGATATTGATTGGAGAACCTTCTTTGAAGATGAAACGTTAATCCAATTAATTGAAAAGGGGTTAGAACACAACTTTGATATGCAAAATGCAGTCAAAAACATTGAAATTGCTAATATGAAAGCTGGCCAAGCTAAATTAGAATGGTTGCCTTCAATTAATATGGATATGGGAAGTGTTTCTTATCAATATAAATCTCAAAATTACTACGGTTCGCCTTCTTCTAAGTACTATGCTGACAAGGGAAAAGAGGCTCCAGATAATATGTATGTAAACTCGGCACAATACATCTCTGGTTTAGGATTGAGCTGGGAGATAGATATATGGGGAAAGATAAAAAGTAAAAGTACAGAAGCATTAGCAAGGTACTTACAGACCAATGAGGCTAAGAAAGCAGTACAAACTACTTTAATTGCCAATATTGCTGAGGGATATTACAACTTACTGTTGTTAGACGCACAAATGGAAGTAGCTGAAACTAACTATGAGTTGACTAAAAACACCCTGAAGATTGTAGAATTACAACGCGATGCGGGACAAATCACTTCCTTGGCAATTCAGCAAACGCGTAACCAAATGTTGGTAGCCAAAGCGTTAATTCCTTCTTTGAAACAACAGATTGCTATTCAAGAAAACGCCTTGTCATTACTTACTGGTCAGTTGCCTAATGATATTGAAAGGGACACCAAATTAGCTGATGTAAAATACGACGAAACCCTGACAACTGGTATTCCGTTATATATGGTTAGCCAAAGACCTGATGTACAAGCAGCAGAATTAGAGTTACAAGCTAAAAATGCTATTGTAGGGGTGACGCAAACAAGTAGATATCCATCATTACAAATAGACCTTACAGGAGGAGTAAACAGTATGTTAGGCTCTAATTGGTTTAATATTCCTGGTTCTCTTTTCGGTGGTTTAGTAGGTAAGCTTACCGCACCTATTTTCAACAAAAAGAAACTAAAAACAGACTTTGAGGTAGCTAAAATTGAAAGAACGAAGTCAGAGATTGACTTTCAGAAAACAGTTTACACAGCAATTACAGAAGTAACTGATGCTTTGATTACATCTGAAACTGTGAGAGAGCAAATTGACATTGCAGAAGAACAAGTTTCTACATCAAGGTTAGGTGTTAAGCAATCTAACTTATTATTCAATAGTGGATATGCAACTTATATTGAGGTAATCAACGCTCAAAAAAATATGCTTGATAGTGAGTTGAATTTGAATAAACTTAAACAAAACAAATTACTATCGAGAGTTAAGCTATACAAATCTCTTGGTGGAGGTTGGAAATAGTTTACAAAACAAGTAAAGTAGCCAAACTTTAAATAGAAAAACCTAAAAGGGAGAACATTGCGATGTTCTCCCTTTTCTTTTATATACCGACACTACGCTACCTCCTTGTACTTTCATTCCCTTTTTTACAATTGCATTTAAACTCAACTTCTTAACGCAATGAAATCAAAACCATTTATTATCTCTTCATTCTAATAAACTTGTTTCTCTAAAAACAAGAAGTGTTTACCAAAACTAAAGTACCCTTATTCTACCATCACATCTTTCTCGCCCCTCTAAAAACAACAAAACTACTTACATATTGTTAGTCTAATCTTACTCCCAAAGAATTAAAAAACTAATACAATAAACTACACAAAAAGTCAAAAAAAGAGGATGCCTATATAGACATCCTCTTTTACGTTTAAAAACAAACTGTTTATTTTATTCCATTTTGGTTTAACCAAGTACTGTATTTTCTACTATTAGCATTGTGTTGCGCTAAAGTAACAGCAAACTCGTGATACCCCATTTTCTCAACGCTTGCACAGAAGTACACATAATCGTGTTTCTCTGCATTTAACACAGCGTCAATTGTATTCTTATCTGCCATAAAAATAGGCCCTGGAGGCAATCCTGTATTTTGATACGTATTATACGGAGAGGGTATTTCCGTATCTTTTAAGTACACTCTTTTGATTACTTGATCAAAATCACCTGTATATAATTTCTTAGCATACACCACAGTTGGATCAGCTTGTAAAGGCATTCCCATTCTTAAGCGATTAAGATATACACCAGCTACTTTAGACTTTTCGTCATTTTTAGAAGTTTCTTTTTGTACGATAGATGCTAAAATAGACACTTCAATAGGGGTTAATCCCAATGCTTTTGCTTTCTCCTCACGCTCAGCATTCCAAAAACGGATATACTCTTTATGTACTCTATTTCTAATTTTCAACGGATTTACATTCCAGTAGAACTCATACGTTTCAGGTAAAAAACACGCCAATACATTCTCTTTCGTAAACCCTGTTTCTTTCAAGAAGCTCTCGTCGTAAAACGATTGTAAGAAAGCCAAACTATCTGGTTCAACTTGCGCCGCCATACGTCCTGCTAAGTTTTCAACGCGTTCCATATTGTTAAACGTCAAACGAACAGGCACATTGTCTCTCAAAGCTTGAATAAGGTCATAACTGTTCATTCCGTTTCTCAACTTGAACTTTCCCCCCATAATATTTCCAGAGTAGCTTCTTTGCTCTGCAATCTCCTCAAAACCATTCACATCATTCAAATATGGCTCTAACTTCTTAACCACAGTTTGAAAATTATCTCCCTCTGTTAAGTACACATATTCGTTTTCATCCCATCCGTGCAGGTTTGGAGAAAATGCCTTTCCGTACCAAACGTACAGATATCCTAATAAACCGAATCCTCCTAATACTACAAGTAAAACTAAGATGTTCTTTAATTTCATAACTACTCTTTAAAATATTAATTGATACATAGCCTCATCTTTATAGACAGAGCCAACTTTATTCCATTGTTTTTTAACGCCAATTAGTTCAAAACCATACTTGGTAAACAAGTGTGTGCTTGCCGTATTATCAGTTGCAATATTAGCATACAATTGGTTTAATCCCAAATACTGTTGGCTGTAATTTATAACCAATTCTAATGCTTCTGAACCAATACCCCTATTGCGTTCATTAAGGTCTTGAATAACAATTCCAACCCCCGCTTTATTGTTCTTAGGGTCAAAGTCAAACAAGTCTATCAACCCAAGTGTCGCCTTGTCGTCTTTATCACAAATTACCAAGCGCAATTGCTTTGCCTCATAAATATCTAAATGGGCATTTTCTAAATACTGGTGAATTAAAAATCGACTGTACGGTGTTTGCGTATTACTAACCTCCCACAGCGACATATCGTTTTCAATCTGATATATAAACTCTAAATCTTCTGGCTCTAAAGCACGCAGGTAAATCGTTTCTCCTTGAATATGCAACATCTCTTTAAATTTCAATTGTTCCTTCAAACACTAATTCAGCCGGACCACTTAAGAATACCCTGCTAAACTTGTTGTTTTCATCTACTTCAAAAGCAACCTTTAAGTTTCCACCTTCCACGTCAATCTTAATAGTAGTATCATCTGCCTTTCCTGTTAAATACATTGAGATAGCCACTGCTGTTGCTCCCGTCCCACAAGATAAAGTCTCATCTTCTACTCCTCTTTCAAACGTTCTTATTCTAAAATGATTAGGACCTTCTTGCTCTACAAAGTTCACATTAGTACCTCCAGGTGCATATAGTTCACTTTCGCGAATCTCCTTTCCGTTGTTAAAAACATCGTACTCTTTCACATTTCTAACCAACTCCACGTGATGAGGTGAACCCGTATTTAAAAAGCAATATTCTTTATTGACGGTGATTTCTTGTACGTCAATCATCTGCAACGACACTTTGTTATCCTTATCTATCGTAGCATTGTGCTCTCCGTCAATAGCAATAAAACGGCATTTATCATTTGTTATTATTCCCAACTGCTTTGCAAAAGCAACTAAACATCTCCCTCCATTACCACACATTGTACTCTCGCTACCATCTGCGTTAAAGTAAACCATTCTAAAGTCGTACTGTTCATCGTTTTCTAATAATATCAATCCATCTCCTCCTACACCAAAACGACGGTGACATAAAAAAGCAACTAACGCTTTGTCTTGTTTTGGAAAGAACCCACTTCTATTGTCAATCATCACAAAGTCGTTCCCTGTTCCTTGATATTTATAAAACTTAATCATATACCTTTTATTTATTAAAGGGGTAAATTTACAAATAATTGTGGGTTAGTTCACATTGTTAAGTGTTGGTTAAAGCATTTAATCTATAAATTTTAGTTTCTTATTTTTACTCTTAAACAGTTAAATAATATTCTATTATGAAGAAAACTCTTAGTATATTCTTTATCAGTCTTCTTAGTGGTGCTCTAACATTAGGAGGATATAAAATTTTATTTGAAAACAAACAACAAGCGCAAGAGCAAATTACTACTGAAAATGCGTTGCCAAACACTACTCAGGCATCGCGCATTACTCCTATTACAGGCAGTCTTGACTTTACAAAATCGGCAGAAAGCACCGTAAATGCAGTAGTTCACGTTAAAAACCTAAGCTATATCACTACACGTTCTAATCCGTTATTAGAATTTTTTTACGGTTATAAAGGAGGTACACAAGCACAAGTCGGTACAGGTTCTGGAGTTATCATTACGGAAGATGGCTATATTGTAACCAACAACCACGTAATTGCTAATTCGTCTGAATTAGAGGTTACTTTAAATAACGATGAAACTTATAAAGCAAAACTCATTGGTACAGATAAGCAAATGGACATTGCCCTGCTAAAAATAGAACCTAAAGACAAACTGCCCTACATCGTATTTGGAGATTCTGACAATATTCAATTAGGAGAATGGGTATTGGCTGTTGGTAATCCGTTTAACTTAACCTCAACAGTTACGGCGGGAATTGTATCTGCTAAAGCAAGAAACTTATCTAAAACAGGCATTCAATCGTTTATACAAACTGATGCAGCTATCAACCCAGGTAATAGTGGAGGTGCTTTGGTAAACACGCGTGGAGAACTAATTGGTATCAACACAATGATTTCATCCAACACCGGTTCTTATGTCGGTTATGCCTTTGCAGTTCCGTCTAATGTAACCCGTAAAATAGTTGAGGATTTGTTAGAGTATGGAAACGTACAACAAGGGGTACTTGGGGTAAGTGGTTTTGAGGTAAACCAACAGCTCATAGCAGAACTAAACCTAAAAAACACGAAAAACGGTTTTTATGTCAAAGAGATTGTTCCTAATTCCGGAGCTGAAAAGGCAGGAATAAAAACGGGAGATATCATAACAAAAATCAACAACAAAGACATCAAAACATTTGTAGATATTAAATCCGTGCTCAACACCAAAAGACCAAATGATTTAGTTGATATTCATTTTATTAGAGATAATGAACCACAAGAAACAAAAATTGCCTTAATCAAACGAGAAAATCAGCAATTTGCCTACAAGGGAATTGAATTCGAAGAATTAAGTGATGAAGAACGAGAGGAAAACAACGTTAATTACGGCATCAAAATAGTGCGAATTACCGACAAAGAACTGTCAAATTACAAGAGAGAATTAGAGGGTAGCTTGCTTATTTCTATCAATGGAATTAAAATTATGTCGATAAATCAAGCAAAAAACATCTTAAATCAAGTAGGGCTTTCTCAAAAAATAAAGGCAGATATTATCACTTTGAAAGGAGAACATTTGCGTTTACTAATATAAAATAGGTGTTCACCCAAAATATCGAAGAAAAAGTCCAATTTGTCATTTTGAATTTGATTAATTCATTAAAAAAACGGACTTTTGCAGGAATTTATCACAACACAATCTAAATATGAAGAACAATAGCTTATACGAAAAGGAATTAGCATTTCAAGCAGACCGCAGAAAGGCTTGTGTAGAATTCATTAAAATCGTTAGTGACTTATGGTATGATAAGTCTATCGAATTATTAATGTTCCGTAATCAACTAATCGACCGTAGCGTAAGCGATATCATCAACTTACACGAATACGCTGCAAAATTTGTTGGAAAACCAATCAACATTTTCGATTCAGTAGAAATCGCTGAAGCTATTCAAAAAGCAGACTTACCACCGTCAAGAATTGATATCGGTCGTTTGACTTACGAATACCACTTAGAAGATAACCAACACAGTAACGCTTTAGCTTTCGTAAACGCGAAGTTAAAAGATGCTAAAGAAACTGAAGAATTAGTACCAAAAGACGTTGTATTATACGGATTTGGACGTATCGGTAGATTATTAGCTCGTGAGTTAATGAACAAAATCGGTAAAGGACAACAAATGCGTTTAAGAGCCATTGTAACTCGTGATAAAAACGATGCTACTTTGTTAGAAAAACGTGCTTCTTTATTAAAATATGACTCTGTACACGGAGATTTCGAAGGTTCAGTTATCGCTGACCCAGAAAACAATGCTTTAATCATCAACGGAACTACTGTTCATATGATTTCTGCTAACTCTCCAGAAGAGATTGATTATACTGCTTACGATATTGACAATGCACTTATCATTGACAATACAGGAGCTTTCAAAACTGATGAAGACCTTAAGAGACACTTAACTGCTAAAGGAGCTTCTAAAGTATTATTAACTGCTCCAGGTAAAGGTGTTCCAAACATCGTACACGGTGTTAACCACACTGAATACAACCCAGAGGAAGTTGATATTTGGTCTGCTGCTTCTTGTACAACAAACGCAATTACTCCAATTCTTAAAGTAATGGAAGATAATTTCGGAGTAGTAAAAGGACACTTAGAAACTATCCACGCTTACACAAATGACCAAAACTTGGTTGACAATATGCACAAAAAATACCGTCGTGGTAGAGCTGCTGCGTTAAACATGGTTATTACTGAAACAGGTGCTGGAAGTGCTGTTGCTAAAGCATTACCATCATTAGCTGGTAAATTAACTTCTAACGCTATTCGTGTACCAGTTCCAAATGGTTCATTAGTAGTATTAAACTTAGAAGTTGAAAAAACAACTTCAGTTGACGAATTAAACGAAGTTATGCGTAAAGCTGCTTTAAATGGTGATTTAGTAGAGCAAATCAAATATTCAATCAACAATGAATTAGTATCTTCTGATATCGTTGGTACTTCTGCTCCATCTATCTTTGATAGTAAAGCAACTATTGTTTCTGCTGACGGTAAAAACGTTGTTATGTACGTTTGGTATGATAACGAATATGGTTATAGCCACCAAGTTATCCGTTTAGCTAAATATGTAGCTCAAGTTAGACGTTATACTTACTATTAGTAGATAGTCTTTTATAATATAATAAAGCCCGTTGTAACAATTACAACGGGCTTTTTTTGTTTATAATTCTTATACGCATCACGTTTAACGGTTTCCAGTTTCCAGTTTCCAGTTTCCAGTTCCCAGTTTCCAGTTCCCAGTTCCCGGTTTTCAAAACCTCATTTCTCTCTAAAACAAAAAAACCTCTGAAAGCAATGCGCTCAGAGGTTTTTTCTTTTCTATATAAAATGCTATTTCAGCAATTCGTCTAACATAACTCTAAACTTAGAGCTATTCCAATCAGCTGCTCTAAATTTCTTAACCACTATATTTCCTTTTTTATCAATCACATACGATGACGGAAGTGAAGTAGAATATAATTCTGTTGGCGCACTATTCTTTTCATAATACACAGGCAAGGTATATTCATTCTTTTCTTTAAACGCCTTCACCTTATCCACCGGATCATTCGTTACAAACATAAACACAACCTTATCCTTATAATCGTTGTAAAGCTCTTGGAAACTCGGTTTCTCCGCAATACAAGGAGGACACCACGTAGCCCAAAAGTTGATAATAACAACCTTACCCTCTACGGTAGTAAAATCAAAAGGTTTCCCCTCTTCATCTACAACTATCCAGTCTTCAAAACTTACCTTCTTCACATCCTCTTGCTTCTCTAAAGACGGACTCATAGCCACAAGCCTATTTATCCATACTTTAAAACTCGTTCCAAGTGGCGTAAAAAATACTACCCCAATAAATATTATAAATAGAATATTAGATATCCAACCTTTCCCCTTTTTCTTCTCTTTCATAGTAATCGCTTAAAATAAACTTGTACAAATATAGTACTAAAGCTTCTAAATATTAAAAATAGAACAAAACAAACGGGATAACCAATAATAATTGTAAAAAATAAGTTTTTTAACACTATTTAAGAATCCTTAAACATCTCGTCAAACTTTACTTCCTCCCTACCTGGTAAAACTAAGTTTAAAACAATACCGATGATAGACGCTAACGCCATTCCTTCTAAAGAAAACAAATCTCCAATATGAATAGCAGCTCCACCAATTCCGATAATTAAAATGACAGACGAAATAATCAAATTACGCTTAATCTTGAAATCTACCTTATTCTCTACCAACATACGCAATCCACTTGACGCAATAATACCGAATAACAAAATAGACACTCCTCCCATTACTGGTGACGGAATAGTACTTAACAAGGCTGCTACCTTGCCACAGAATCCAAATAGAATAGCAAAACACGCTGCTCCAATAAAAATATAAATACTAAAAGCTCTTGTAATGGCTAATACTCCAATATTTTCCCCATAAGTCGTATTAGGTGGTCCACCAATTAAAGACGCTAACATTGTCGCTACACCATCTCCTAACATAGATCTATCCAACCCTGGTTCTTTGATTAAATCTTTTCCGATTACTTTACTCAACACCAATTGGTGTCCAATATGTTCTGCAATAGGCACAATTGCCACAGGTAACATCAACAGAATTACATACCAAGAAACAGATGGTTCATAATCTATAAAAGGCATCATGAACTCAGGAACTGCAATCCACTTAGCGTTTGCCACAGCTTCAAAATGTACAACTCCCATTATAGAAGCAAAAGTATATCCTCCGATTATTCCAACTAATACGGGAATAACACTTAAAAATCCTCTTGTAAAAATAGCTGTAATAATCGTAATTGAAAGTGTTACTAATCCAATCAACACATAAGTCAAATCGTATTCTCCTGCCGGATTATTAGTAACCATTCCCACTGCTGTACTTGCTAAACCAAGACCAATAACCATAATAACAGGACCTACTACAATTGGCGGTAATAGTTTCATCAACCAATTCGTACCTGCTTTTGCTATGATTAAAGACACTAAGGAATAAACAACCCCAACAAGGAAACTCCCCACTAAAAAGCTACCAACAGGCATACCTGAGTTAGGATCAGCCTCCAATGCTTTCATAGCGATAATAGGGTTAATAAAAGCGAATGAAGAACCTAAATAAGAAGGCACTTTTCCCTTTGTAATAAAAATAAAAACCAAAGTACCAATTCCACTTGATATTAAGGCAATTGCAGGATTCATACCTGTTAATGCAGGAACCAAAACGGTAGCCCCGAACATGGCAAATAAATGTTGAATACTCAATAGTACCCACTGTCCTAATTTTGGTTTTTCATCAACGGCCAGTACAATAGCCTTCTCTTCTTTAGTCATACTTCTTTATCATTTTGTTAAAACTGCGTAAAATTAAACTTTTTAAATGATTCACTTTTGATCTTATATAAAAAACAAGAACATATTGTAAAGAAAACACATAAACCAAGCCACATTGCTTCCATTAAAACAAAAAAAAGAGACCACCTATTATAGATGATCTCTTCTTTATATTCTTATATATTGTCAAATGACTATTTACCAGCAGCAATTAAATTTAATGCCGAACCAGCTTTAAACCATTCAATTTGACTTGCATTATACGTATGGTTAGCCTCAATTACATCTTTAGATCCGTCAGCGTGTACGAACTCAATATGCAACGGTTTACCAGGAGCAAAATCAGTTAAGTCTAAGAAGTTGATTGTATCGTCTTCTTGGATTTTATCATAATCTGCTTCATTAGCAAAAGTCAATGCTAACATCCCTTGTTTTTTCAAGTTAGTTTCGTGAATACGAGCAAATGATTTTACTAATACCGCTCTAACTCCTAAATGACGTGGCTCCATAGCTGCGTGCTCACGAGAAGATCCTTCTCCGTAGTTTTGGTCTCCCACAACAATAGTAGGAACACCAGCCGCTTTATATGCTCTTTGAACAGCAGGTACAGGACCATACTCTCCAGTCAATGTATTCTTAACGTTGTTTGTCAAATGGTTAAACGCATTTTCAGCACCAATTAACATATTATCAGAAATGTTGTCTAAGTGACCGCGGAAACGCAACCAAGGACCAGCCATAGAAATGTGGTCAGTAGTACATTTACCAAAAGCCTTAATCAACAATTTAGCTCCTGTAATATTCTTACCATCCCAAGGAGTAAATGGATCTAACAATTGAAGACGTTTAGAGTCAGCAGATACTTCAACTTTAACGTTTGAACCATCTTCTGCTGGCGCTTGATAACCTGGATCATCTACATCAAATCCTCTTTTCGGTAACTCATCACCTGTTGGTGGAAGTAATTTCACCTCTTCTCCGTTGTCATTAATTAACGTGTCTGTGATTGGGTTAAAGCTCAAATCACCCGCAATGGCTAAAGCAGCCACCATTTCTGGAGACGTTACGAAAGCGTGTGTATTTGGGTTACCATCCGCACGTTTAGAGAAGTTACGGTTAAACGAGTGAACAATTGTGTTTTTCTCTCCTTTGTCAGCTCCCTCGCGATCCCATTGTCCGATACAAGGTCCACAAGCATTAGTAAACACTTTCGTTCCCATTTTCTCGAAAGTATCAATGATACCATCTCTTTCAATAGTAAAGCGAATTTGCTCAGAACCTGGGTTAATACCAAATTCAGCTTTTGGAGTAATACCGTGTTTAACAGCTTGCTCAACAATAGAAGCCGCTCTTGACATATCCTCATAAGAAGAGTTTGTACAAGATCCAATTAATCCCCATTCCACTTTTAATGGCCATCCGTTTTTATCAGCCTCCTCTTTCATTTTAGAAACTGGAGTACCTCTATCCGGAGTAAATGGTCCGTTAATATGTGGTTCTAATTCAGACAAGTTAATTTCGATTAACTCATCAAAGTATTGTGATGGATTAGCATACACTTCAGCATCCGCAGTTAAATGTTCTGCTACTTTATCAGCAGCATCAACTACATCCTGACGACCTGTTGCAGCTAAATATCTTCTCATTGAATCATCATATCCGAAAGTAGAAGTTGTAGCTCCGATTTCAGCACCCATATTACAAATTGTACCTTTACCAGTACAAGACATAGAAGTAGCTCCTTCACCGAAATACTCAACAATAGCTCCCGTTCCACCTTTTACAGTAAGAATATCAGCTACTTTCAAGATAACGTCTTTAGGTGCAGTCCATCCGTTTAATTTACCCGTCAACTTAACACCAATTAATTTAGGGAATTTCAACTCCCAAGCCATACCAGACATTACGTCAACAGCATCAGCTCCACCTACACCAATTGCCAACATACCTAAACCACCAGCATTTACTGTGTGAGAGTCAGTACCAATCATCATACCTCCTGGGAAAGCATAATTCTCTAAGACAATTTGGTGAATAATACCAGCTCCTGGTTTCCAGAAACCAATTCCGTATTTATTTGATACCGATGATAAGAAATTAAATACTTCTGAAGATTGCGTTTCTGCAACTTTTAAATCTGTTGCAGCGCCAACTTTTGCTTGAATTAAGTGGTCACAGTGCACTGTCGTCGGTACTGCTACTTTCTCTTTTCCAGCGTGCATAAATTGCAATAAAGCCATCTGTGCAGTTGCATCTTGACAAGCTACTCTATCTGGAGCAAAGTCAACATAATCTTTTCCTCTTTCAAACGCTTGTGAAGGTTGTCCTTCCCATAAATGCGTATATAAAATTTTCTCAGAAAGTGTTAACGGACGACCTACCAATTGACGAGCTTTTTCAACTCTATCTGGCATTTTCTCGTACACTTTTTTAATCATTTCAATATCAAAAGCCATATTAATTTTATTTGATTCTACATTAATTACGTCTTCCCAAATTACTAATTATTTTCGTACTAATTTTTTAAAATAATGCTAATAGCCTCAATTTAAAACCATTCTACTTAAATGTAGAAAGTTGATGAAAAACACATTAATACAAAGTTTAACAAGGATAGGGTTAAAGGTAATTCGCCGAGTATTTTGTTTAATTTTGAAAAAAATAAAGGCAAGTATTACACATCCCTTATCTAAACTCACCGACTAATACCTATTAGGTAGCAAATGCTATTTGTGAATTCATCCTCTTATTTAAAAACAACCACTATGTACAAACATCTTTTTAAAGCAGCACTAAATTGGATTGCTACCGATAAGCCAAAAAAATCAAACGAAAAAGTATATGCTAAAAGCCACACCATAAAAATAGAAGGAAAAGATATTTTAGCGATTTCTGCTGCTAAAGCCTTTAAAGGAGACCCAACATTGCTAAATCCGGAAGATTTATTGTTGAGTGCCCTTACATCGTGCCATATGATGTCGTATTTGTATGTATGCCAACAACACAATATTGAAGTACTTGCTTATGAAGACAATTCAGAAGCTACATTAATACTAAATGCTGATGGCAGCGGGCGTATAACCAAAGTAGTTTTAAATCCGATAGTGCACATCAGGGATAAATCACAAAAAGCGTTAGCACTACAACTGCACCTACAAGCTAACAAACTTTGCTTTATTGCTAATTCCTGTAATTTTGAAATAGAACATCACGCACAATGCTTTAACAAAGAATAAACCATAAAAAAAGCGAGGTAATCTATATAGACTACCTCGCTTTATATATTTATTACTTTCTATTACTTAGTTGAAATAGGAGCAAATTTTGTTAAGTTGATACCTTCTACTGAAGCTTTATACTCTTCAATTGTCGGAATTCTACCTAAAATAGCTGAAAGAACTACAACTGGAGTTGATGCCAATAAAGACTCTCCTTTTTTGCGTTCTGAATCTTCTACTACACGTCCTTGGAACAAACGAGTTGAAGTAGCCATTACTGTATCTCCTTTTGCAGCTTTCTCTTGGTTACCCATACATAAGTTACAACCAGGACGCTCTAAATACATAATATTTTCATATTCTGTACGAGCATTGTTTTTAGGTAAAAGGTCGCTAAATTCGAAACCAGAGTATTTTTGTAAATATTCCCAATCTCCTTCAGCTTTTAACTCGTCAATGATGTTGTAAGTAGGCGCAGCAACAACTAAAGGTGCGTTGAATTTAACTTCACCATTTTGTTTTTCAATGTTTTTAAGCATTTGAGAAACAATTTTTAAGTCATCTTTGTGAACCATACAAGACCCTACAAATCCTAAATCTACTTTTTTATCTCCACCGTAGAAAGAAAGCTCTCTAATAGTATCGTGTGTATAGCGTTTAGAAATATCATCATTATTAACGTCTGGGTCAGCAATCATTGGTTCTTCAATGATATCTAAATCAACCACTACCTCAGCATAATATTTAGCGTTAGCATCTGGAGCTAAAGCTGGTTTATCACCAGATTTAATCTCTTCAATTCTCTTATTCGCTTTATTAATTAAACCTTGTAATACGTGGTTTTTATTATCCATACCTTTATCAATCATGATTTGGATACGGTTTTTAGCAATCTCTAAAGACTCGATTAACGTGTCATCTTGAGAAATACAGATAGACGCTTTCGCTTTCATCTCAGCAGTCCAGTCAGTAAATGTAAACGCTTGGTCAGCAAGAAGAGTACCGATATGAACCTCGATAATTCTACCTTGGAATACGTTTTCACCACCAAATTGTTTCAACATTTGAGATTGAGTAGCGTGAACCACATCACGGAAATCCATATGAGGTTTCATCTCTCCTTTAAATGTAACTTTTACAGATTCTGGAATTGGCATAGACGCCTCACCTGTAGCTAAAGCAAGAGCTACTGTACCTGAATCCGCTCCAAAAGCAACACCTTTAGACATTCTTGTGTGTGAGTCACCACCGATAATGATAGCCCAATCGTCAATAGTAATGTCGTTTAATACTTTGTGGATAACGTCAGTCATTGAATGGTATTCTCCTTTAGGGTCACGTGCAGTGATCAATCCGAAGTCATTCATAAACTTCATTAATTTAGGGATGTTAGCTTGCGCTTTTTTATCCCAAACCGATGCAGTGTGACATCCTGATTGGTATGCACCATCAACGATAGGAGAAATAACTGTAGCAGCCATTGCCTCTAACTCTTGAGAAGTCATCAATCCAGTTGTATCTTGAGATCCAACGATATTAACCTCAACACGAACGTCAGAACCAGCGTGTAACACTTTTCCTTCTGTTACTCCAACTGCATTTCTATTGAAGATTTTTTCAACAGCAGTAAGCCCTTGACCTTCGATAGAAATTTCTTTTGACGGAGCAAAAACTACAGGAGCTTCAATTCCTAATGTTTTAGCCGCAAAAGTTTGGATTTTTTTACCAAATACGATAGCATAAGAACCACCAGCTTTGATAAACTCTAATTTTTGAGGTGTAAGAGCTTTTGCAATATCAATTAACTCTTGGTCTCCATTATAAAGTTTTTTCGCTTTTGTATCAATTGTAAGAACAGTACCTGTAGCTACAGAGTAAACTTCTTCTAATACTGGCTCTCCTTTTTCGTTGCGAACTACTTCTCCGTTAGCGTCAGTCTTTTTAACCCAGTTTTTAAGGTCAAGACCAATACCACCAGTTACATCAACAGTAGTTAAGAAAATTGGAGAAATACCATTAGTACCACCAACAATTGGAGCAATATTTACAAACGGTACATAAGGACTCGCTTGTTTTCCTGTCCAAAGAGCAACGTTGTTTACTCCAGACATTCTTGAAGATCCAACTCCCATTGTACCTTTTTCAGCGATTAACATTACACTTTTTCCTGGGTGTAATTCTTGTAACGCTTTAATTTCTTTTTGTGCCTCAGGAGTAATCATACACTGTCCGTGTAATTCACGGTCAGAACGAGAGTGAGCTTGATTACCTGGAGATAATAAGTCGGTAGAAATATCACCTTCTCCAGCGATAAATGTAACTACTTCAATTTTTTCAGCTACTTCAGGTAATTTAGTAAAGAACTCAGCTTTTGCGTAGCTCTCTAAGATATCCTTAGCAATTACGTTTCCTTTTAAGAAAGCTTCTTTTAAACGATCAGTATCTGCGTCGTATAAGAAAACTTGTGTTTTAAGTACTTTTGCAGCTTCCTCAGCAGTTGCAACATCATTACCTAAAGCTAAATCAAGAAGAACTTCAATAGAAGGTCCACCTTTCATATGAGATAATAATTCAAAAGCATAAGCTGGAGTAATTTCTTTAACTACAGCAGTTCCTAAAATAATCTCTTTTAAAAAATTTGCTTTAACACCAGCAGCACTTGTAGTACCAGGTAAAACATTATAAACAAAAAGTTTTAAAGACTCTGCGTGATATTCATTAGCAGCATCTTTAACTTGTTCAATAATTTCACTTAATAGTTCAGCACCATCAATTGGTTTCGGGCTAAGTCCTAACCCTTTTCTTTCTTCAATTTCGTTTAAGTAATCCTTATAAAGGCTCATAATTAATATCTATTAAATCTAAGGCTGACAAAGTAATTTTGACATTCTTATCAACCTATTAATGTTATTTTGTTTTTAGTTTTAATACTCGCTATGCCTTCAAAAAGCACAAGCCCTTGCTCCCTTTAGATTACTTCACTTTTAGATAAAATCCCCTTTGTGATTATTAACTCAATCACCTTTAAAATCCCATATTAATAGCTAACGAATAAACACTATCCTCTTACACTTATTTGTGGTGTAAATAAACCATAGCATACTACGCTTTTTAAGTAATTAGAAACCAAACACCTTATCCTTAAAAAAGTCTAACTTGTATTTAATTTTTTGTCATCACAAATTTACGCAAACTAATTAATTTTCAAAAGTTTTTAATGTTTCCTACAAATACAAATAAGATTATTTATAAACATTCTATTGTAATGATAATTAGCTAATAATTTTAAAGAATAAAACCTACTTTACTCAAATTGATTATTTTTTAATGCTTAAAATATCATTTTAGAAAATAAACTCTTTAATTAATAAAAAAACGACATTTCAACCTATTGTCAAAATGTCGTTTTCAATCTCTGTGATTATTATTTTCTTATTTTTTCAGCCAATTATTGCGAAATTTACAATTGCGAAAATCACCCTGAATATTGATATAAGCGTCTTTTATCTTAACAGACACCCATTTTTCTACTTCTTCAGCTTGCTTTTTGTTCAAAGCCATATTCTTAACCTTAGTATAATCTTCTACAAAGTCAATTTTGTGCTCAGGAAACTTCTTATTTACAGTTACAATACGGAAATTCTTTCCTCTTGTTTGCATATCTGTTTTTGTAGCAATAGGAGAAACCTCTCCTTCTTTTAATCCAGATACTAAGAAATATAACTCTCTATCATCCATATTATTCAACTCAAAACGTGGGTCCATTGTCATTGGGTCTTTCATAATTCCCCCATTTTGTCTTGTTTCTTTTTCATCAGAAGACGCTGCTGCTGCTTCTGCAAAAGTGATCTCCTTATTGATAATTTTCTCTCTAATTCCCTCTAATTTTTTCTTAGCTTCAGCTACTGCCTCATCCGTTGGTTTAGGAATTAACAAAATATGGCGCAAGTCCACATATTGTCCTCTAATTTTTTCAACCTGAATAATGTGATAACCATACTCTGTTTCAAATGGCTCAGAAATATCTCCTTCTGCCGTACTGAAAGCAACATCTTTAAACTCTTTTACGAAAGGTGTTTTCTTTGTAATAGAATAGAATCCTCCATTTGGCGCAGATCCAGGGTCATCTGTAAACAATACAGCTTTACTAAAAAAGCTTGCCCCATTTTCAAGAACGTCTTTTTTCATCTCTTTCAAACGGTCAATCACCAATTGTTTTTGCTCTTTTGAAATAACAGGTTTAATAACAATCTCAGCCAATTCAACCTCATCACCTACCATTGGCAATTCGTCTTTTGGAATTTCGTTAAAGAACGAACGTACTTCTTCAGGAGTAATTGTAACCTTAGACACAATGTGCTGTTGCATATTTTGTGTCAATTTGTTTTGCTTTACAATATCAAAAAAGTACTCGCGGAATTCCTCTTCATTCTTTTTGTTGTAAAACTTCAATATTTTATCCATTGAACCTACCTCTTCAACCATTCGGTTTACCTGGTCAGTCATAAAACTCGTAATCTCAGCATCCGTAACCTCTAAACTGTCTTGTACTGCTTGGTGCGCAAAAAGTTTGTCCTCTAATAATTTTTCGAACAAGTCACATCTCGACAAATCTCCAACAGGAATGCGCTGTGCTTTTAACTCAATCAACGTTTTGTCAATTTCAGACTCCAAAATAACATAATCTCCTACTACTCCCACTACACCATCAATCTTTCTTCCTGGCTTAGTCTGCGCTTGTGCGAAACCTACAAAAGACAACGACAGCCCTAAAGCCATTATCATCTTCTTATTAAAAAACTTCATATCTCTTATTGTTTTTAGCATCCTTTAAAATATCTTCTTCAAATTGTTTTAATAACTCCATTTTACGATCGTTTATTACCATCAATCGCAATGATTTTTTCATAAAGTCATACGGTATCACTTTTCCTCTACCTATAACTGATTTTACTTTCACAAAATAAGTACTATTTTCTCCGTCTTCCTCAAAAAAATAGTTGTTTTTTAAATAACTATCCCTATTTCCTCGCTCTATAAACGGTAATTTCTCATAAATTTGTTTTACATCTACCCATATCGAATCGTTCAAAGCATAAGATTTCATATGTAATGACATATCTTCTAACTTGGTCAAATCTTCTTTTTTAGACGATGTAAAGTACTTTTTAATAGTCTTAAAATTGCTATTGTCATTCATTACATTAACGTAAGACAACTTTACCAGCATATCATCAATCAAAAAATTCTGCTTATACTTATTATAGTACGCTTCCAAATCTTTTTCTTTGACTACGGTATCAATTTGCTGTTGCACTAACTTTTCTAAATACGCTTTAATCAGCAAATCGCTTTTAAACTGAGCTACCAATTTATCAATTTCCTCTACTTTATCATCTGATAAGTTAAACTCTGCCGCATCTAATAACAGTCGCTTACTTGCCCACTTATCAATAAATCGAGTTACAATTGCTAAACTATCTTTTTGTGTTGCCCCTAACGGAACAATGCTATTTAATTCCTCTTTTTGTAAGTAATTGTTGTTTACCCTTGCCACAGCATTCTTCTTATCTCCAGCATCCCCATTGTTTCCACAAGAAGTCAAAACTGTACAACTCGCCAGTAAAATCAAACAATAGCTTAGAATATTACGGTTTTTCATACCAATACATTTTGACTTTTATCAAACTAATTTTCAAAAATACTTATTTAAAGTTAGTTCTTAGCAATCTTTCTTTTATTAATCACCTATTTACAACAAAAGGTTTCTAAAAAAGAACAGCCGTAACACAATAATACAACTACTCTTACAAAACAGAACTATATCTTAACTCTATATTGGCAATATAATTGTCTTGCTGTTAGAAAAAGTTTCTATTCGCTTTTCTCGACGCTATTCCTCATAAAAAAGGGGACAAATTCAAACTAATTGTACCTGAATAATAAAAGTAAGCTTTAAAAATAAGCATAAAATAACCTACTTAACAAGTCAAGACACCGCTATAACACAAAAAACAGCTTTTTTTTATACAAATAATAAGTACTTTTGTAGCCTAAAATTTTTAATAATGAGTTTTTTAAAAGAAATTGATCGTAGACGTACATTTGGTGTTATTGCTCACCCGGATGCTGGTAAAACTACACTTACAGAAAAGTTACTTCTTTTTGGTGGAGCTATTCAAGAAGCTGGGGCTGTAAAAAACAACAAAATTAAAAAAGGAGCTACTTCCGATTTTATGGAAATTGAGCGTCAACGTGGTATCTCTGTTGCTACATCTGTACTTGCGTTCAATTATAAAGACAAAAAAATCAATATTTTAGATACACCTGGACACAAGGACTTCGCTGAAGATACGTTTAGAACACTAACTGCTGTAGATAGTGTTATCGTAGTAATCGACGTTGCAAAAGGGGTTGAGGAACAAACAGAAAAATTAGTTGAAGTTTGTAGAATGCGTAATATTCCAATGATTGTATTCATCAACAAATTAGACCGTGAAGGTCGTGATGCATTCGAATTAATGGATGAAGTTGAGCAAAAACTACAATTAAGAGTTACTCCTTTGAGTTTCCCTATTGGAATGGGATACGACTTTAAAGGTATCTATAATATCTGGGAAAAAAACATCAACTTATTCAGTGAGGATAGTAGAAAAAACATTGATGAAACAATTAGTATTTCTGACTTAGAATCTCCTGAATTAGATAAAATAGTTGGAGCTAAAGCTGCTGATACGCTACGTGAAGAGTTAGAAATCATTGAAGGTATCTATCCTGCTTTTGACAGAGACGAATATGTAAGAGGTGAATTACAACCGGTATTCTTCGGTTCTGCTTTAAACAACTTTGGGGTACGTGAGTTATTGGATTGTTTTATTCAAATCGCACCATCTCCAAGAGCAAAAGAATCTGACACAAGAGTTGTAGAACCAACAGAGAAAACATTTGCTGGATTTGTATTTAAAATTCACGCGAATATGGACCCTAAACACCGTGACCGTTTAGCGTTTATCAAAATCGTTTCTGGTACTTTTGAACGTAATACGCCTTACCTACACGTAAGACAAGGTAAGAAATTGAAGTTCTCAAGTCCAAATGCATTCTTTGCAGAGAAGAAAGAAATTGTTGATATTTCTTATGCTGGAGATATTGTTGGTTTACACGATACAGGTAACTTCAAAATTGGAGATACACTGACAGAAGGTGAGTTAATGAATTTCAAAGGAATTCCTAACTTCTCTCCTGAGCACTTCCGTTACATCAACAATGCTGATCCGATGAAATCTAAGCAATTAGAAAAAGGTATCGACCAGTTAATGGATGAAGGGGTAGCACAGTTGTTTACACTTGAAATGAACGGCCGTAAAGTAATTGGTACGGTTGGTGCATTACAATATGAGGTTATCCAATACCGTTTAGAACACGAATATGGTGCTAAATGTACGTATGAAAACTTCCCTGCTCATAAAGCTTGTTGGGTACGTCCTGACGATCCGAAGAACGAGGAGTTTAAAGAGTTCAAACGTATCAAACAGAAATTCCTTGCGATTGATAAATCAGGGCAATTGGTATTCTTAGCGGATAGTGAATTCTCTATTCAAATGACACAAAGTAAATTCCCTTCAGTAAAATTAAGATTTACATCTGAAGAGATTAAATAATACGTTTTTTATAAAACAACAAAACGCTTGGGTATAATACTCAAGCGTTTTTTTGTTTACACTTTCCATATTTTTCTTTCCTCTTAAAATAGCAAACACAACAATATGTTTCTTTTCAATTCTCATAAAAGAGCAAGCTATTCTGAGGTATTGCTATTTCTCTTAAAAACGAAGTACCAATAATCGTTTTTAATAACTACCTTGTCAGTCTTTTACAAGCTATTCAGTTATCTGAAATACAATGTAGGCTCTGCTACAAGCAACACTGTATTTCAATATTTAAAACACGTGAAATGAAATTTATTATGATTAAAAACATCAAAACTCCACTCTTATTTTTACTATTAGTTTTTCCAATTCTTATTTACGGACAAAAAGTAAGCAATAACAATCAAGTTAAAAAGATTCCTATATCGCTTGATAATTTAAAAACCTACTTTGAATACTTTAACGATGCTAATCATTCTAATTATCCATTAATTCCCGCTTTAAAAAAAACGACTGTAGATTCAATTGTTCAAAAAGAACGAGGTATGACCATACACTTATCTGAATACAAACAATACGAAGCTGCCCAAATTGTTACCAATAGAAAAAAATATAATAAAGCCATTCAAGAGAAAAGAAATTCGGCAGATATATTAATCTTGACGCAAGCTGAGTTAAAAGCTGAAATGTCCAATCATCCTATAAAACCGTACCTCGACGATAGCTTTTACAAAAACGG
This sequence comes from Myroides phaeus, assembly GCF_900099675.1. Lineage (GTDB taxonomy): Bacteria > Bacteroidota > Bacteroidia > Flavobacteriales > Flavobacteriaceae > Flavobacterium > Flavobacterium phaeum. The sequence continues at coordinate 34,120 of NZ_FNDQ01000007.1, read as the reverse complement.
ACTACTGCAATGGAGTATTGAAATTGAAGCACTTGACGAAAATAATTCACAGTTAACTTTTATTTTCGATTCTCTGAAAGAAGCACATAGAAAAGAATTTCTAAAAAAGTATATATCAGAAATAAAAGACAGCAATTATAACTTTACAGCACAAGAAATCTATATTCTTGAAACCTTTAAGAAACTCATCTTAAAGTATATAACAGCAGCAGACGAAACAGTCGCTTTTAATGCTATTCCTATGCGCTAGTCATTTGTTACCTTTTTCAAAAAAATCCCCTTCAGTAAAATAAATATTTATAGCTGAAGAAATTAAATAATACATTTTTTATAAAACAACAAAACGCTTGGGTATAATATTCAAGCGTTTTGTTGTTTATACTTTTTAAACAAAATTGCTTCAAACCCTTATAACCACTGGCCTTAACCTGTATTCGTTACTATCTCAAACGGCATTAAGTCGGAATTACCTCGGAATTAAGTCGTAATTCGTTCGCGAAAAAGGCCTTTAGGTGAGGTAATTACGACTTATTTACGGCTTATTTGCGACTAAATGTCATTTAAAACCATCTCAATCCCTTTATATATAAGGGTTCAGAGAGGATTGAGTACAAAAGTGGGACATAGTTTATAGTGCAGATGATGTCATTTGATAGCAAATGATGTCAAAATAACCGCTTTGCCAATTTCTTTGTTAGGGCTATTCTACTTTTGCATTAGATATAACAGACATTTGTTCTGCTTATCACCCTCATACAAGCTTGCTAAGTTCTTTGATATCCTTGTAAAACAGCAATATCCGTTTATTATAACTCAACTGTGGTTTTAATCATAGTCGTACCATGTTCGACACTGACACCACACAAGTTCGAGAGATGTTCGGAAAACACCCCCTGTTTCCGAGCGAATGTGGGCGTTGTGTGGTACTAGTGTGGTACATGGTGCAATTAAAACTCCTGTAAGCCCCGTGTTTACTGTGATACAGAAAACAGCATTTGTACACTAAACAACTATATTTAAGTGGAAAACAACAAGTATTTTGTTGTCATAAAGGCGAGAGCACAAAAGTTAATATAAGCCTATCCCTTGTTTTTAGTTTATTCACATAGCACTGCTACTTGCTATTGTTATTAATTACAACAAGCAAGTATAGGCATAAAAAAAAGCCGCACATAAAATGTACGGCTTTCGATATCTTAAAATGAGTGATTTAATTAAAATCTCTTCATTTGTTCTTTCATCATTTTGATTTGATCTTTTAGCATTCCTTGCTTGTCTAATTTTTGAGCTTCACCCAATAATTTTTGAGCCTCAAGCTTTCTGCGTTTAGTCATTGCAATACCTGCTAACTGTAATTTAGCCATTGCTAAATCTTGATCCATATTCAATCCTAACTCTACTGCTTTCTTCATATATTTTTCAGAAGCATTTAAGTTAGTTTGAGATGTCATAATTCCCATTAAATAGTTATAGTAACCATTCTGTTTGCGAACTAAAGCTGTTTCAGGATTCTTAATTTTATTCAACCATTTTTGAGCTCCGTCAAAGTCTTGTTTTCTCAATTTTAAGAAAGCTAACAGGATAAACTCATTTTTGTAGTAAAGCAATATTACGATTGCCATTAAAAGCAATAAGAAAATTCCATTTCCAATTCCTCCTTCTACAAATTGCCAAATCGCTGTTGCAAACAATAGCCCAGCTATACCTAATTTAATATATCTATGAAACATCTATGTAAATTAACGTTTGTTATAAAGAAAGCAAAGTTAGTAAAAACTTAGCATTATAAAAATAAACCGTAGCAAATAACTACTCCAAATTAAGAATATAATCCGCGTCTATCGCTGTAAAATCGCGCACTATATAATTTGCTCCCGTATAATCTTGTTGCTTTGAATTAGCACTCTTATATCCGATCACTCGAATACCCGCTGCATTAGCTGCTTTGATTCCGTTTGTACTATCCTCAATCACAATACATTCGTCTTTTGCATTGTGTTTAGCCAACGAAGCCGCTTTTAAGAAAATAGCAGGATCGGGTTTAGACTTAGGCAAGTCTTCTCCACTTACGATATGTGTAAAATAAGGATATAGGTTAAAGCGTTTAAATACGCGATCTATCGTACTTTTAGAAGCAGAAGACCCCACAACTAATTCTACACCTTTTTGATAAAGCCCTTCAATCAAATCTCTCACCCCGTCAATTAGCTCCAAATCAGGTTTTGTATCAAAAGCATCGTTAAACAAAGCTCGCTTGCGAAGCACCATTTCCTGTACGTCTCCCTCTACTCCATACAACTCTTTAATGCGCTCATACGTATTCTTAGTTGAGTGTCCTGTAAAAGAATTGTAAACGTGTTCAGAAATTTCAATTCCCAATTCTGCAAAGTGACTGTGGTATGCATAACGGTGCACCGGTTCTGTGTCCACAATAACACCGTCCATATCAAAGATTACTGTCTTTACCATTTTTTCCCACAAAAATAACAGCTTTCGTTCAATAAACCGATATAAATACATATTTTTACCTCTTACCAAAAAAACGAACTAAACTAAAGCAATACAAATTGACTGACGAAAACGAATTAGTTGAAAGACTAAAAAATAGCGTTACCAAACACGAAGCTTTTCGCGAGTTGATGTCTCTCTATCAAGAGCGACTGTATTTGCATATTCGTACGTTAGTTCTTAATCACGACGATACAGATGATGTGCTTCAAGAAACATTTATCAAAATATTTCAAAATATAGATAAGTTTAAAGGCGACAGTAAACTATTTTCTTGGATGTATCGGATTGCGACAAATCAAGCACTGGATTTTTTGAAACAGCGCAAGAATAAAATGAAGGTTAATTCAGAAGAACTAAACGACTTTTTAATAGAACAATTAGAAGCCGATAGCTTGTTTGACGGAGATGAAGCTGAAATACTCTTACAAAAGGCCATAGCCACCTTGCCAGAAAAACAACAATTGGTGTTTAAGATGAAGTATTTTCAGGAGCTCGACTATCAAACAATATCAGAAATTGTAGATACCAGTGTCGGAGCTTTAAAAGCATCTTATCACCACGCAGTCAAGAAAATAGAAAATTTTATTAATAGCAATTAAACCTTTAGACATTTATATCGTCTAAAGAAAAAGGAGTAATATGAAACAGTTACAAAATACAGATGCTAAAAAGGTTTTTAAAGTGCCAGAGGACTACTTTAAGAATTTAGAACAACGTGTTTTTGATCAGTTGGAAAATGCACCTAAAGAGTCAAAAGTAATTCCTCTAAAACGCAATAGATTTATATGGGTAGCTGCTGCATCCGTAGTGGCATTGCTTGCTTTGACATTAACTTTTAAATTTGAAAAATCTACTAAGATTGAAAAAGAATCTTTAGAAAATTACTTAGAATATAACCAATCATATTCTCTTTCTAATGATATCATCAATGCTTTAGATGAAGACGATATTCAAGAAATTGAAAACTCAATAAACATTAACCAAACTCAAATTGACCATTATGTTTTATCACATATTGACATTGAGTATTACTTAAATGAATAATAATATGAAAAAAATAATTCCTTTTCTACTTATCCTTTTCGTTTGTCATTCTTCATTTGCACAAGATAAACACGAACAAATTAGATCGCTAAAAATAGCACACCTTACAACACAGTTAAATCTAAGTGATAAAGAAGCTGAGAAGTTTTGGCCTGTTTATACTGCTTACGACAAAAAGATGGGTGAATTAAGACATAATGAAATTGTAAAATACATCAAAGGAAGTAGTATTGAAGACCTAAATCAAATCAGTGAAAGCGATGCTTCTAAGCGCTTAAAAGAATTAGTAGAGTTTGAAAACTCGTATTTCTCTACTCGTAAAAAGTTTATCGATGATGCTAAAAAGATCATTGGAGATAAAAAAATCTTGATTTTAAAGAAAGCAGAAGATGATTTTAACAAAAAGCTCTTAAAAAAATACAAAGAGAAGAAATAAAGATAAAATAACATTCTATAGTTAAACATATAGCCTACAAAGACGTATATTTGTAGGCTATTTTATTATATTATATTAATGAGACTACACAGAAACCTTGTATTTACAGTAATCGACTCTATTTTAGCAATTTTCAACGACGGAGAGTATGCCGATAAAATGGTGGCGAGAGCCTTAAAAAAGGACAAACGTTGGGGAAGCGCGGATCGTAAATTCGTTGCTGAAACTATTTATGAAATCACGAGATGGAAAAGATTATATGCTGAAATTGCAGAAGTAAAAGAACCTTATACCAGAGATGACGCTTGGCGTATTTTTGCAGTATGGGCTGTTTTAAGAGGTTATACACTTCCTGATTGGAAATATTTTGAAAACACTCCTGTTCGTAGAATCAAAGGTAGATTTGATGAGCTTACTAAAATAAGAAAATTCAAAGAGTCTATTCCTGATTGGATTGACGAACTTGGATTACAAGAACTTGGAAAAGAAGTTTGGGAGAAAGAAATCGCTGCTCAAAACCAACAAGCAAGCGTTATTTTACGTGTGAATACGTTAAAAACGACACGTGAGAAGTTACACGCAATCTTGTTTGACTTAGATATTGAAACTATTATGCCTGAGGAATATCCTGATGCTTTAGTTTTAAAAGAAAGAGCTAATGTTTTTATGACAGACGCTTTTAAAGAAGGATTGTTTGAAGTACAAGATGCTTCTTCTCAACTTGTGGCGCGTTTACTTGACGTGAAACCAGGTATGAGAGTTGTTGATACTTGTGCTGGTGCTGGTGGTAAAACATTGCACATTGCTGCTTTAATGGAAAACAAAGGGCAGATTATTGCTATGGATATCTACGAAAGCAAACAAAAACAATTGAAATTACGTGCTAAACGTAATGGGGCATTCAACATTGAATACCGCATCATTGAGGGAACAAAAACAATTAAAAAATTACACGAAAAAGCAGACCGTGTTTTAATTGATGCTCCTTGTAGTGGTTTAGGTGTTTTAAAGAGAAACCCTGATAGCAAATGGAAATTAAGACCTGAATTTGTTGAAGAAATTAAAGCTGTTCAACAACAAGTATTACAGGACTACTCTAAGATATTAAAACCAGGTGGTAAAATGGTTTACGCTACTTGTTCAATCTTGCCTTCTGAAAACGAAAAGCAAATTGAGAAATTCTTAAACAGTGAAGCTGGTCAAGACTTTACTTTCATTGAAGATAGAAAAGTATTGTCGCACGAGTCTGGATTTGACGGATTCTATATGGCTTTATTGGAAAGAAAAAACAAGTAATTTTTTTTCATAGAAATACTTACAAAACATAATACACTACACTTACCTAATGAAAAAAAACACATTACTTGTTTTAATTGCAGGTTTTATGCTATCTGTTTTAGGATGTACAAAAGATCCTATTATTACAGAGCCTACTAATACGAAAGTAGAAAAACCTAAACCAACAAATCCAGGTGAAAATAAACCAGGAGATAATGGTGGTAAACCAACAGATCCTTCAAAACCAAGTGGGGATGCAGGTGTTGATACCAACAAACCAAATACGGTAGCTGATTTCAACAATTTTGAAAGCTTTAAAAATTCGCTTAATACATTCAAACTTCAACCTTATGCAACTTTAGCTGCGGGGCAAGGCAAAGATGGTAAGAATGCTTTAAGCATTAAAGGAGCTACTACTAAAAATGATTATGTATTTACAACTGAAAACCAGACTGTAAACGCAAATGCTAAAACAATCACTTTCTTCCTTAAAGGAACAGCTAATCAATCGCTTTCTTTTAATGTGTATAAAGCGGATGGTTCTTATAATGTTTTCAATTTAAGAACGGATGCAGAGATTAATAGTAAAACAGATATTATTTTATCTAAGGATATCGTTTTAAAGAAAACTGCTATCACAATGAATGATAGTAATACAGCATTTGCTAACAACTATGTAGGGGTTAATATTAATGCTACAAATTGGATTAAAGTTACTTTAGATTTAACTGGTGTTGATTACAACAAAAGTGGTAAAGGATCTGTGTTTGCTTTTAAAGTTGGTAAAAACGGAAACTACAATTTATTGATTGATAGTATTGTTTTTGACAATAACCAACCGACAACGCCAACTGAACCTACAGAGCCAGAACAACCTACTACACCAAATAAACCAGGTGAATTTAATATTCCAAGTGATCAGGCTAATTACTATAAGGGAGTTGATTTCAAGAAAACAGGAATAGCGCTAAAAGAAGAGTTAGCTAAGCTTGTGAGTAGTACACATACTAAAACATTGTCTTATGGTGACATTTGGGAAGCTTCTAAAGCAACTGATTTGACACCTGCTGGAAATGAAGTGTATTTATTGTATGGACATAAAGGGACTACTACGGGTTCAAAAGCTTACACAAGAGGTAAGCAATCTAATGGAGGTGGTCAAGGACAATGGAATAGAGAGCATACGTATGCTAAATCGTTAGGTACGCCTAATTTAGGTGAATCTGGTCCAGGTGCTGATGGACACCACTTACGTCCTGCTGATGTTAATTGGAACTCAACAAGAGGAAACTTGAAATTTGCAAAAGGTTCAGGATTTTCTGGTCCTGTATCTGGTGGATGGTATCCTGGTGATGAATGGAGAGGTGATGTAGCACGTATGATGATGTATATGTATGTTAGATACAACAACAGATGTTTACCTACAGGAGTTGCCGTTGGTTCTACTACTAAAGAGGATAATAATATGGTTGCTATCTTATTAGAATGGAATGCAGCTGATCCAGTATCAGAAATTGAAAGAAACAGAAATAAATACCACGCAAATACTGCTAACCAGTATGCGCAAGGGAATAGAAACCCATTTATTGACAATCCGTACTTAGCTACTCAAATTTGGGGAGGTCCGGAAGCTAAAAACCTTTGGAAATAGATAACATAAATTTTCATATAATTTAAAACTACTCTACTTTGGAGTAGTTTTTTTTGTCGTAACTTTAATACTATGTAATTAATAGTCAATATTATAAAATAAAATTATATGAAAAATAAATTATTCCTCTTATTAGGGGTTTCCTTACTGGCATTAAATGCTTGTACCAAAGACCCAATTATAACGGAGCCTGATTTAACACCGGTTGAAAAACCGTCTAAACCTACTCCACCTACTACTGATCCAACTGATCCGGGAACAACTGATCCTGTGAAGCCAGGTGATTTTTCAAATATACCTGAAGCACAAAAGGCTTACTACGCAGGTGTGGACTTTACAAAAAAAGGAACTGCTCTTAAAGCTGACTTAACTGATAAGATTACAAAAACACACACTAAAAAAATAACATATAAACAAGTATGGGATGCTGTTAAGGCTGCAGATTACGTTCCTGTTACAACAGGAAACCCTACTGAAGTATATTTAGTTTATGGTCATAAGGAAAAAGGAAGCTCTGCCGAAATGCAAGCTTATACAAGAGCTATAAGCAAACAAGCATCAGGTGGAAGCAGTAATGACACTTGGAATAGAGAACACGTTTATACACAAGATGCAGGTGGTTTTAACACCAATCCTCCTGGTCCTGGAACTGATGCACATAACATTAGACCTGCAGATACAAATTGGAATGGAAAAAGGGATAATCTAAAATTTGCACCAGGTAATGGTTATTCAGGTCCTGTTACTGGTGGATGGTATCCTGGCGATGAATGGAAAGGTGATGTAGCGCGTATGATGATGTATATGTATGTTCGTTATGGAGAGCAATGTTTACCTTCTAAAATTGGAGTGGGTTCTACAACCAGTACTCCAGATGGTATGATTGACCTATTCTTGAAATGGAATGCTGAAGTGCCTGTTTCTGAAAGAGAAAAAACAAGAAACGAATATCTTGGTAATGCTAATAATCCGGCTGGACAAGGGAATAGAAACCCATTTATTGACAATCCGTACTTAGCTACTCAAATTTGGGGAGGTCCGGAAGCTGAAAACCGTTGGAAATAAATAAAATTACTTTTTTATACACAAAGAGCTACTTCATAAAGTAGCTCTTTTTTTTATCTTAATTTAAGCTGTACCTTAGCGGAAATTGACACAAATCAAACATTCACACAAACACACTTTAATAAATCACATAAACATTAAATCACTCTAATATGAAGAAAAGATCATTACTCTTTTTACTTGGACTTTCATTAATTACTTTCAGTTGTACGAAAGATCCAATTGTAACAGAACCAGATTTAACTCCGGTTGAAAAACCAACTAATCCTAATGAACCAGGTGAACCGGGTAAGCCTGAGGAACCAGAAGTACCTGTTACACCAAATATGGGTGATTACCTTATTCCTGCTGAATATAAAGACTATTATAAAGGAATGGACTTTACGCAAGAAGGAATGGCGTTAAAAAAACAATTAGCTAAGTTAGTTACTAATACCCACAACTCTCTTTCTTATACCCCAGGTATATGGGACGCATCAGAGATTACAGATGAAGATCCAGATAATCCTGACAACGTACTTCAGATTTACGGATGGGCAGATAAAGATGCCAAACAAATACACGAGAAACGTTCTGTACCTAAGATTGATAAAAACAATGGTAATTCTTCAAAACCTGTAACTCAATTATGGGAAAGAGAACACGTATTTGCTCAATCATTAGCAGTTGATAATTCAAAAAAACAACTAGCATTAGAAGCTAACGGACGTTCTCCAATTCCTCCAACTAATATCGAAGCAATTGCAGGACACGATGCCCATAACCTAAGACCTATCAATAGATCTCGTAATAGCTCAAGAGGAAACAGAAAATTTGTTGATGGAAAAGGTAATTCACATACTATTGGAAAAGAATACTGGTACCCTGGTGATGAATGGAAAGGTGATGTAGCGCGTATGATGATGTATATGCATATCAGATATGAAAATGAAAACGGTGGTGGCTATACAAAAGCAACTAAAGTTGGAATGCCTTTAAATGATAAAACAGGTATCTTATCTGATGAGATGATTGACTTGTTCTTAAAATGGAATGCAGAAGATCCTGTATCTCCTTTTGAACAAAAAAGAAATACATACCACGGTAATAAATCAAATCCAGGAGCGCAAGGGAATAGAAACCCATTTATTGACAACCCTGAGTTGGCTAACCGCATTTGGGGTATGAAAGAATATCCAGGAGTTAATAAATGGAAATAATCTTTTCCAATCCATAATACTAAAGAGCATCTGATTACTTCAGATGCTCTTCTTGTTTGGAGTAATTTGTATCTTTACACTTCTTAAAATAATAATCACATCCCATAGAATGAATAAATATACGTTTGTAGCTATTGCTACCTTTTTTGTAGCATTTACAAGTTGTAAAAAGAATGCAGAAGCCCCTACTCCTATCATAGAAGCAAACCAAGGTTTTAATCCGATTGTGGACACAAACCACAAGGCTAATCTTGTTATTGCAGATAAATATGAAAAGGAATATTACAGTAATATCGACTTGACTAAAACAGGAGAAAGCTTAAAAAATGACTTACACGATTTATTAGTAAAAACACATAAGCAGTTGCAATATACTCCGGATATTTGGGAAGCGTGTAAAGTAACTGATGCTGATCCGGCTAATAAAAACAACTTAATACTAATGTATAGTTGGCCTGCAACTGATGCTAAACTTCCTAAGCACCGCCCTTCTATGAGCAAATATGATCAGAACAACAGAAATGTAAATGCTGATCGAGATAAGAAATGGGAAAGAGAACACATCTTTGCTAAATCGTTAGCCAAACCTAAATTAGTAACAAGAGAAGATGATTATGCTTTTACGCCAGAAGGACTAATTGCGGGTGTGGATGCTCATAACCTTAGAGCTATTAATGGGGAGTGGAATGAAGAACGCGGAAATAAGCGTTTTACGCAAGGTAGTGGAAATGCAGGTGTGGTAACTGTTGGACGTGAACCAGCTTGGTATCCTGGTGATGAGTGGAAAGGTGATGTAGCGCGTATGGTGATGTATATGTATGTTAGATACGGCAAACAATGTGCTCCTAACTTAGTGGGTACGGGTGCTTTTGAAAACAATACGCAAGGTGGAAATGAAAAAATGCTAAAGCTATTCTTACAGTGGAATGCAGAAGATCCCGTGTCTGATATTGAAAGAAAGAGAAATGAATACCACGGTAACTCAACTAAGCGACACGCACAAGGAAATAGGAATCCGTTTATAGATAATCCTTATTTGGCAACTGCTATTTGGGGAGGACCACAAGCAGAAAACAAATGGCAATAAACTAACTGCCATTTATTTCAAATACAAATAGCAACTGATTGTGTCAAATGCTATTTGTATTTGAAATAGTTGCCCTATCTTTACAAGACGAAATTATTTATTAACACCATACAAGTTATATAATCCTATATGAAAAAATATAGTCTTATCATTTTTGCTGCATTTCTTGCACTAACAGCAAGCTGTAGTTCTTCTGACGATAGTTCTCCTATCGACAAACCAATTATTGACAACCCGTCTAAGCCTACTGTACCAGGACCTGCTCCTGAAAATAATAAAGGATTTAACTATATTCCAGTTGATCAAGACCAACAAGCGTACTATAAAGATATTGATTTTAGAAAAAGAGGGAAAGATCTAAAAAAGGATCTACACGAGCTTGTAGAGAGAACACATAATCCTCTTTCTTACACGCCTGGAATATGGGATTCAAGTGTAATTACTGATGAAGATCCTGAAAACTCAGATAATGTATTATTAATTTATGGTTGGCCTGAAGGACAAGATAAAGGAGATATCACTAAACTTAGATCTTTTCCTAAAAAAGAAAGGTACACAAATGAATATGAAAGACATAAAAAATGGGAAAGAGAGCACGTATTTGCAAAATCTCGTGCTATGCCTGTGCTAATTGCTATTAATAACAAATACCATATACCTCAAAATATACAAGAAATAGCAGGACATGATGCTCACAACCTTAGACCTATCAATGGAGAATGGAATTACATACGTTCTAATAAAAAATTTGCTGAAGGAAGTGGTAATTCAGGTCCTGTTGCAAATGGATGGTTCCCAGGAGAAGAATGGAAAGGTGATGTAGCACGTATGATGATGTATATGTATGTTCGCTATGGAGAGCAATGTATACCTAATCGAATTGGTGTAGGAAATACTATAATCAACCCTCAAACTGGTGAAAGAGATGGAATGATCAGTATTTTTATGAAATGGAATGCAGAAGACCCTGTATCTGAGATTGAAAGAAGAAGAAATGAGTATCACGGTGATCCAAGCAACTATTATTCACAAGGAAATAGAAACCCATTTATTGACAACCCACATTTAGCAAACTTAATTTGGGGGACTCATAATGATAAAAAATTCAACGCTAAAAATATTTGGACAGAAGTAAAACCTGACCAGAAATAACACAAAAAAGGTGATCTAAAACAATAGATCACCTTTTTTTATTTACATCTTACTCTTCTTTTTCTCAAACATCAGCTCCTTTACCTTCTCCTTATCTTCTTTCTCTTTTGCTAAGTCGAACATAGTTCCAAACACTCTATCCCAAAACGTATTACTTACACCAAAGCCCATTGCCTCATCTTTATAATGATGCAAATGATGATTGCGCCATAAGGGTTTCATAAACTTAAATGGAGGTGCAAAAGCGTGAATAGCATAATGCATAGAAGCATACAGCAAATAACCGATTATAAATCCGGGATAAAAGCCAAAAGTATATTGTCCTAATAAAACATAAAATAGGATAAACAACACTGACGCCAAAATAATACTGGGTACGGGAGGCATAAACAGTCGCTGTCTATCTCTCGGATAATGATGATGATTACCATGCATCACATAAGCAAACCGCTGAATATTGGGTTTATCACTTATCCAGTGAAAAATATATCTGTGAGCTATATATTCAAAAAATGTCCAAAATAACATACCTCCCAAAAAGAGAAGAATGATACTTTGAACACTTAATGAATAGTCTTTATATCCTACATAAACAATGTAAGATAATATAGGAATATACATCCCCCATATAATAGCAGGATGTCCCTTAGTCAACATTTCTAAATAAGGATTCTTGAAAAGTTGCGCTTGACCTTTGTTATGAATCTTATCAAATTTCATATATATTAACTTTACATTAAAGCTAATATATTAATTTTCACCATCTTAACATAACACTTCCCCAAGTAAATCCACTTCCGAAAGCTGCTAAAACTACTAAATCTCCTTCTTTAATTTTCCCTGCTTCCCACGCTTCTGTTAAGGCAATAGGAATTGATGCAGCTGTTGTATTACCGTATTTCTGAATGTTGTTAAACACTTTATCGTCTGGTAATCCAAATTTGTGTTGGATATATTGTGAAATACGCAAATTAGCTTGGTGTGGAATTAACATATCAATATCTTCTACTCCCAAGTTGTTTGCTTCTAATCCTTCATTAATAACCTCACTAAAGCGAACTACTGCATTTTTAAATACAAACTGTCCGTTCATATAAGGTGTGTAACTAATATCATCTGGATTGTTGTCCTCTAAAATATCCGTTACCCATCTACCTCCCATTCCTGGAGCGATTAACGCTAATTCTTCAGCGTGCTCTCCTTGTGAGTGAATATGAGTAGATAAAATACCTTGATTCTCATTTTCAGATCGTGTCAATACTGCCGCTCCTGCTCCATCTCCAAAAATAACAGATACACCACGTCCTCTTGTAGTCATATCTAATCCAGCAGAATGTACCTCAGACCCTACAACTAAAACATTCTTATACATACCTGTTTTAATGTATTGATCTGCAATAGACAAAGCGTAGATAAAACCAGAACACTGTGCTCTAATATCTAATGCAGCTACTGTATTTAACCCTAATTCTCTTTGTAATAAAACACCAGGACCTGGGAAGTAGTAATCAGGACTTAACGTAGCAAATACTACAAAGTCAATATCTTTTGCCTCTACCCCTGCTCTTTCCATCGCAATACGAGCGGCCTTCACTCCCATTCCTGAAGTAGTGTCTTCTTCTAACTTCTTATGTCTTCTTTCATGAATACCTGTTCTTTCAACAATCCATTCGTGATTCGTATCCATCACTTTTGATAGGTCGTCATTTGTTACCACATTCTCAGGAACGTAATACCCTAACCCACTTATTTTTGATTTAAACATATTATTAAATTCTTGTTTCACGTGGTGCAAAAATACACTATTAAGTAAATAGTAATATCATTTTTGGCACAAAAAGCACAGATAACTTCTTGAACACTCGGTATTTTCAAGTATATTAGCCCACATAACGAAAAACTAACCTTTATGAAAATCATCAAAACAACATTATTGTCTCTTTTTTTGATTACATCTATGTACGCACAAGAAAACATTACGTTCCAGAAACCATCTCAAGAAATCTTAGAACTTGCTGACTTCGAAAGAGCTCCGTCTATTTCAATGGACAGCAAACTTGATTATATGTTACTTACTTACAGAAGTACATATAAAACATTAATGGATTTAAACGTAAACGAAATGAGATTAGCTGGTTTGCGAATTGACGTAAACACGAATATTTCAAGTACGGTTACTTATATCACTAACTTAAAAGTTAGAAAAGTTAAGGACACACAAGAAGTTCAAGTAAAAGGACTACCGGCTAATCCACGTATTACAAATATTACTTGGTCTCCAGATCAGTCTAAACTTGCTTTTACAAATACTATTGAAAATGGAGTAGAACTTTGGGTACTTGATGTAAAATCTGCTCAAGCTACAAAGTTAACTGAAGCGAACTTAAACGCAAATATTGGTAACCCTATTACCTGGTTTAGAGATGGACAAAGCATCTTAATTAATCAAATTCCTGCTAATAGACCAAACTTAATTGATACATCTAAGAACATTCCAACAGGACCAATTGTTTCTGTGAGTGAAGGAGTTGTTTCTCAAAATAGAACATATCAAGACTTATTGAAAAACAAAGCAGACGAAACTAACTTTGAAACTTTAGTTACTTCTGAATTGTATAAAATTGACTTAAACGGAAACAAAACGCTTTTCAAAAAAGGTGATTTATATGTAGGTACTTCTTTTTCACCAGATGGAGAGTATTTAATGCTTACAACATTACAAAAACCGTTTTCTTACTTAGTAGCTTTAAACCGTTTCCCAATGAAATCTGTAGTTTACACTAAAGAAGGAAAAGAAGTAAAAGAGGTAAACGATATTCCGTTAAACGAAGTGATGCCAAAAGGATTTATGGCAGTTCGCGAAGGGAAAAGAAATATGGGATGGAGAGCTGACAAACCAGCTACTTTATACTTTGTAGAAGCTTTAGATGGAGGAGATCCAGCTAATGAAGTAGCATATAGAGATGAAGTTTTTAACTGGGAAGCACCATTTAACAATGCTCCAACTTCTATAGTTAAGCTAACGCAACGCTATGGAGGAATTACTTGGGGGAATGACGATATCGCACTTGTATCTGACCAATGGTATGACACAAGAAATGTGCGTACTTTTATGATTAATCCATCTACAAGCAATGAGAACCCAGTTAAAATTGAAGATAGAAACTCTCAAGATGCTTATAGTGATCCAGGAAACTTTGAATTAAAACGCAATGAATATGGAAGATATGTTTTAGCGATTAACGACAACAAAATGTACTTAATCGGTGATGGATATACTTCTAAAGGACAATTCCCATTCATTGATGAGTTTGACATCAAAACGAAAAACAAAAAAAGATTATATCAATCGAATTACACAGATAAAAAAGAATCTATCCAATCGATTGAAGATATTAAAAAAGGACTTGTATTAGTGTCTATTCAGTCGCCAACTGAATACCCTAACTATTACTTCAGAAATATTAAAAAGAAAAACGACTTAAAAGCAATTACACATTTTAAAAACCCATTTGAGAGTTTAAATGGTGTTTATAAAGAAGTAATCACTTACAAGCGTGAGGATGGATTAGAACTTTCAGGTACTTTATACTTACCTAAAGGATATGACAGAAAGAAAAAAGCTGAGAAATTACCTTTATTAATCTGGGCTTATCCAAGAGAGTTTAAAGATAAAAACAGTGCTGGACAGGTTACAAACAACCCGAATGAATTTACATTCCCATACTATGGTTCTTTTGTTTACTGGGTATCTAAAGGATATGCTGTATTAGACGATGCTTCTTTCCCAATTGTAGGAGAAGGAACTGAAGAACCGAATGATACTTATGTACAACAATTAGTTGCAAACGGTAAAGCAGCTATTGACGCAGTAGACAAATTAGGATTTATCGATAGAAAAAGAGTTGGTGTAGGTGGACACTCATACGGAGCGTTTATGACAGCAAACTTATTGACATATTCAGATTTATTTGCGGTAGGTATTGCACGTAGTGGAGCTTACAACAGAACATTGACTCCTTTTGGTTTCCAAACAGAACAGAGAAACTATTGGGAAGTACCAGAAGTATACAACACAATGTCTCCGTTTATGAATGCTGAAAAAATGAAAACACCGATGTTGTTAGTTCACGGTGAAGCAGATAACAACCCTGGAACGTTTACGTTACAAACAGAGCGTTACTTCCAAGCTTTAAAAGGTTTAGGTGCTCCTGTTAGAATGGTTATCTTACCGAAAGAAAGCCACAGTTATGTAGCAAAAGAAAATATTCTTCACTTACTTTGGGAACAAGATCAGTTCTTAGAAAAACATTTAAAGAATAAAAAATAATAGACAAAAGGCGCTAACCTATGAAGTTAGCGCCTTTTTTATTTCGTACAATATTATATTATGTTCTATTTATCTTTCGTCTCTTATAAAATTATCACACATCACGCATAACCTATCACGCATAACCTATCACGCATAACTATTTAAAACAAAAAAAGGGACACATTACTGTATCCCTTCTATATTATTGAAACTTTTTAAGTGCTAATTTAATCTTTGTTTTCTTTTCGATATCAAACGGGTGGTCAAAGAAAACCACTCTCTCATTGCCAAAGAAAGACTTAATTAGATAACCATCTCCTTTAAAATACGAGTCGATTACCTCTACTTCTATTTGTCCTTTTTGCTTAGACACCATTAACTGATGTGGGTAAACCAATAACATTTCGTCCATTTCAACCTTAGGAGCAAAGTCAGAAATATACAATTCGTTTACCTCTCCAAATAAAGAAGCTACATATTTATCATTTGGAAACTCGTATAACTCTTTTGTTTCCCCCATATCAACAACAATCCCCTCTCTAAGCACAATAGTTTCATCCGCAAAACTCAAAGCATCAACACTATCGTGAGTAGCCACAATACAAGTAATTCCTTTCTCTTTTAAATAAGCAAAAAGGTTTCTTCTCAACAAGCTACGACGAGAGTAATCAATATGACTAAACGGTTCATCTAATAACAACACTTCAGGTTCTAATGCCAAAACACGAGCAATAGCCACTCTTTGTTGTTGTCCACCACTTAAATGTTTAACCTTCACATCAGCAAAATCAGTTAAATCAACCAATTCGATTAACTCTTTTGTTCTGTGTTTTTTGCCTTCCATATCAAAATTAGACAAAAACTTCCCTACGTTTTCAGCAACCGTAGTATGAGGCATTAAGTCAAAATCTTGTGCTAAGTATCTCATTTCATCCATACCTGGCACTAAATGATAAGCAGGTCCTAAAACTTGTTTTTCATTCCAATAGATTTCACCTTCATCTAAATCATGCAATCCATAAATCAACTTTAATAAAGTACTCTTTCCACACCCACTCTCTCCTAAAAGTGCAATATGTTTTCCTTTCTCAATTACAAGGTCTAATTCGTTTATAACACGTTTTCCCTCCGTATAGCTGAATGATATATTTTTAAGTAAAAGCATTTTTTATTTTTATGAACCGCAAATATAACAATATCCGTACAAGCACTCTAAAATATTAACTTTATAAAATAAAAAAAGACCACCTAAATTGGTGATCTTTTGATTTACTTCTCTAAGTTTTTCAGATTAATAGATAAAATAAGCTCCAGAAAACTCTCTATGTACTAAAAAACAGAAATAATTTATTCTTTTACTTGCTCTTTCTTTAAAACCAAGTCTAAAGTATAAGGGTTTTCGCCTTCGTGTTGAATTTTGTGTCTTAAGACAACTTGCTCTTCTTCTACAATCAATGTAGAATACTCAACATCATTAAAAAAAGCATTTGGACTTTCAGCATCCGCTCTAACTTGATACTTATTATCTCCTAAAGCCTTCCATGTTCCTTTTCTTTTCTCTTCTTCTCTTTCACATCGGAAATTAACAACTACTTCTTCTAAGACACCTTCTGGTAAAAACGAAATGGTAGACTGAGTTTCACACTCATTTAAACCTAAGTCCATATCATTTAAAATTAAAGCTGCAACAGTCCAATTACCTTCTAAAACATCTTTTACTACTGGTTCTTCATCTACAGGTGTTTCAACAACTTTATCAGCAACAGTAAATGGCAATCCATCATCATTACTACAAGAAAACATCATTCCCACAAGCAACAATGACATAAATAAACGCTTAATTTTCATAATTTGATTATTTTTTTGGTTACAAATACCGAACTTACTAATTAAATCAAGACCATACTATTTTTTATTATAATAATTTTAACCAAAAAAAGTCCTGAAAGAAATATCTATCAGGACTTAAAATATAATTTAATGTAGATTAAGCTTATTTTGAAGCCATATAACGCTCAGCATCTAAGGCAGCAATACAACCAGAACCTGCAGCAGTAATCGCTTGGCGATAGTCTTTATCTTGAACATCTCCACAAGCAAATACACCTGGAATATTCGTTTTACTTGTTTTTCCTTCTGTTAACAAATAACCCGTCTCATCCATATTTAACTGACCTTTGAAGATGTCAGTATTTGGTTTATGACCAATAGCAACGAAGAATCCAGTAGCAGGAATTTCTTTAACCTCACCTGTTTCATTGTTTTTAACACGAATACCAGTAACTACATTTCCGTCTCCTAAAACTTCTTCTGTAACTGTGTTCATTAATATTTCGATATTCTCAGTGTTGCGAACACGCTCTTCCATAATAACAGAAGCACGGAATTTTTCACTACGCACAAGCATAGTAACTTTTTTACACAATTGAGATAGATAGTGAGCTTCCTCACAAGCAGAATCACCTGCTCCAACAATCACTACCTCTTGATTTCTGTAGAAAAATCCGTCACATACTGCACAAGCAGAAACTCCACCTCCTAATGATAGGTAGTGTTGCTCTGATGGTAAGTTTAAATATTTAGCAGTAGCACCTGTAGAAATAATCACTGTATCAGCGTGTACTTCAGTAGTTTCATTAATCCACACTTTCTTTACATCACCACTTAAATCTACTTTAGTAGCCCAACCGTCGCGGATATCTGCTCCAAAACGTTGTGCTTGAGCTTGTAATTGCATCATCATTTCAGGACCTGTTACTCCTTCTGGATATCCAGGGAAGTTTTCTACTTCATTTGTAGTAGTTAATTGTCCTCCAGGTTGCATCCCTTGGTATAATACCGGGTTCATATTAGCACGAGCCGCATAAATAGCAGCAGTATAACCTGCAGGTCCAGAACCAATAATCAAACACTTTACTCTTTCTATATTAGACATAATCAATCAGTTTTATATTATATAAACAAAAATACCTTTTTTATTGCCTTTTCAAAATAGGTTATGAAAGAAATAACAAATAGCCGAATCATTTTTATTTATTGTATTGTGATAAAATGGTCATTTTAACTGTACAGAGATAATCTTTGTGAGTTAGTATATCAGTAAATTGCAGTTCATTTACATAAAAGGTACAAACTATTATTGCATTTATGTATTACGTAAAGCATATAAGAGGTCGTTTTATGGTGAAAGAGTTATCATAAAACAATTTATTACACTGTGTATAAGAGGAATAAAATAATCCTTCAAAAAAAATCAATATTTTTTTACAAAATATGCTTTTCAATAAAAAAAATATTCTAAATTTGCACTCGCAAGGACAAAATAAGTCTAAGCGGGGTGTAGCGTAGCCCGGTCATCGCGCCTGGTTTGGGACCAGGAGGTCGCAGGTTCGAATCCTGCCACCCCGACAGAAAGGAATCACTATTTAGTGGTTCCTTTTTTTATACACTTTACTTAAGCAATGTAATTATTAATAGGAAGTAAAAGTTTCTACTTAGAAATAAGCAATCCTTTACATTTTAAAGTATTCTCCCCTATCTTTTTTTTGTCATTATAAACCGAAAAATTAAAAAACATCAAGTTCGTACAACGCAACATCTAATTGTATATAGCTTATAAGTTTCCCAAAACACTGACTACGTATATAAAATTTTTCACTTCCCTTACTTATTGCACAACCTTTCCGTCTAATATTCAAAAAGTTACCGGTTAAGTTATTTTTAATTAAAAAAAACAAGCAAATAGCACTGATTAATTAAAATTATGTTTTATATTTGCACTCGCAAGGACAAAATAAGTCTAAAGCGGGGTGTAGCGTAGCCCGGTCATCGCGCCTGGTTTGGGACCAGGAGGTCGCAGGTTCGAATCCTGCCACCCCGACTTTAAGAGCATAAAATGCTCATAAAACCGTAAATACTTGGTATTTACGGTTTTTTTTTTGTTATATATTATAATAAATTGATATAAACACAAAGAACACATTTGAAATACACGTCATTATACGTGTTTCTAATTCAAACAAAACAGTTCCATCCCTTATATACGCAAGGATAGCGGTAAATGGCCAACGTACAGAAATTTCTTTAAAACTAAAAATATCCCCTATTTCTTGGGATAACATTAAAGGAAAAGGAAAAAATGAGGACACGGTTCGAATCAGTACACATATTGAGCCTGTACGCTGCACCCATTACAGATGCCTATCATCAATTAGTCCAACAAAAAATCAAATGAAAAACTACTCTGTAATAAACAATAATCCAGGGTGAAGGATATCAAATATACTTCAAAGTGTATATATTCTACTGAGTCAAAACATTGAAAGTTGAAGCATTCAAATCATCAAAGGAAGTATTATAACCCAAATAAATATTGCGTGTTTACCTCATTTTGTTGTAAAAGATGAATTAGAAAAAGGCTAATTATTGAAATACCAATTAAAATCTTTACCTCTACTATTGCTATAATTGCAACACATCATCATCAGAAGTAGATTAGTCCATCTCTGCAATTATTTATGGATATTTTACAAAAAAGTATGCATAATAATTAAATACAATAAACTAAATTAGCTATTAGTATCAATTTTCTTACAAAGAAAAAAAGTAATGGTACTTATTCATACATCAAGAAATATACAGTTTAAAAACGCTATCAATATATTCTACACTAGTTTTCTAAAACCTTTAAAATTTTGAATGCCTTATGAATAAGAAATCTGAAGACTTACAATCTTGGATTGATAATTATAGTCTATCTTTATTAAATAGAGCCATCTACTTGCTATCTAACCGCGAAGATGCGGAAGATATGGTACAAGATGTCTTTATTGCGGCCTTTGAATATTACGACTCTTTCAGAGGCGAAAGTCATCCTAAAACTTGGTTAATGAATATCCTTAAGTATAAGGTAGCTGATTATTATCGAAAAAAATACAAAAGCACAGGAAAAATCAAATTAGACCATTTTTTTGATGCCTCAGGTCAATGGAAAGACGACAGTGTTATTGGCGAGTGGCAAGATGACCAAGAACTTTTACTTGACGATGCAACATTCAGAACTACCTTAACACATTGCTTAGATAATTTACCTGCTAAGTGGTTAATACCTGTAAAACTATACTATTTAGAAGAAAAAAAAGCAACTACTGTTTGTCAGGAAACAGGTATTAGTACGACTAACTTATGGAAAATACTCCAACGAAGTCGCTTGCAACTTAGAGCGTGTCTAGAGTCAAACTGGTTTAAAACAAACTAATTAATCCAATTGTAATTATGATAAATAAAATTATACATTGGCTGATTATGCCTTGCTGTCAAGCTACTTTATATATCGAAAAACAAAATAGTCAAGAGTTATCTTGGTGGCAAAAACAAAGATTAAAAAAACATTTATGGCTATGTAAATGCTGTGAAAATTACTATCAAAAAGTAACTTTCTTAGATAATATCCTAAAAAAAATGACACAAAACAGTTCTTCAAATGAACTAAATGATACTGATATACAAGACTTTAAAAACAAAATAAAAAATAAATTGAAGATTTAGTTTTTATTTTGTCAGGATTTTAAAAGTAAAACGACCAAATAGAAAAACAAGTTTAACTATTTAAAATCTAAAAAATGAAGCTAAAATCATTTTCAACGAAAAAACACACATTTGGATATTATATTTCCCTATGGGGCACTGTATTAATCCTAATATGGGTAGGGGCATATAAATTTACACCTACCGAAGCTAAAGCAATTGTGCCATTAATTGAAAATCACCCCTTGTCATACTGGATGTACAACGTCTTAAGTGTACAGGCAGTTTCCATTGTCGTTGGTATAGTAGAACTACTTGTTGCTTTAACCCTCGTGTTAACATTAAAATATGATGCTTTTAAAAAGTATGCAGGTATCGGATTATGTATCATATTCTTAATGACTATTAGTTATTTATTTACTACACCAGGTGTTTGGAAAACAGTAGACGGATTTCCATTAACTGATTTCTTCATTCTAAAAGACTTAATGTATTTAGGTTTTGGAATATCCTTATTAGAATCAACCCAAAAACAAACAGTATGAAAAAACGAATAGCCTTAATCATAATAGCTTGTAGTGGTTTACTACTGGCAAATAATAATATCCTAACTGATAAAGAGAAAACAACGAAAATCAATACGCCACAAATGAATATAAAACAAAGTAAAGAAATGAAAGATATCTACTTTGCAGGAGGATGCTTTTGGGGAACAGAGCACTTCTTTAAGCAAGTAAGAGGTGTTACCGCAACAGAAGTAGGCTATGCCAATGGAAATACAGTAAACCCTTCATATCGAGAAGTTTCAACTGGAGACACTGGTTTCACAGAAACAGTTAAAGTAACGTACGATCCTACTATTGTAGATTTTGATTTACTTATTGATTTATTCTTTAAAACCATCGATCCAACAAGTTTAAATCGTCAAGCTAATGACATTGGAACACAATATCGTTCTGGAATATACTATGTAAATGCAGAAGATAAAGCCATTATTGATAAGAAAATACAAGCCTTAGCAAAACAATATACCCAAAAAATTGTGGTTGAAGTGGAGCCCTTACGCAACTTCTATGATGCGGAAACTTATCACCAAGAATACTTAGATAAGAATCCAGGAGGTTATTGTCACATTGGACCAGATTTATTTGAATTGGCGCGAAAAGCTAACCCTGAAAAGCCAAAAGAGTACACACGTAAAGACAAAGAAATGCTTAAAAGCAAATTAACCGCATTACAATATGAGGTAACACAAAACAATGCGACAGAAAGAGCCTTTAGCAATGAATTATGGAACGAATTTCGAGAGGGAATATACGTAGACATTACTACGGGAGAACCCTTATTTATTTCTACAGATAAATTTGATGCTGGTTGTGGCTGGCCTAGCTTCTCAAAACCTATTGACAAAAAATTAATTAAAGAAAAACAAGACAACACCTTGGGTATGCATCGAACAGAAGTGAGAAGTACAACAGGAGATGCACATTTAGGACACGTTTTTAACGACGGTCCTGAAGAATTGGGAGGTTTGCGTTATTGCATTAATGGAGCCTCTCTCCGCTTTATCCCAAAAGCAGAAATGAAAGCAGAAGGATATGATAAATACCTGCCATTGATAAGTAAAAAACAATAAGACTTAATCTACAAAAATGCCACACATAGAGAATAAAACATCATTTAAAATAGGTATACTTGATTTTAACCTAATTTACTAAGGAGAGATATTAGATTGTTAGTTTTTACAAATAAGACAAGTAAGTGTTTTAAAAACATTTACAAGGATTAGTTCAAATACTCATACCCCCGACAAAAAGGAATCACTATTTAGTGGCTCCTTTCTTTGCAGTATAGTTTAGTATCTCTTAGTTATTGAAAAACATTTAAGTGTTTCTCGTGAACACATCCCTCTAAAACAAAAAAAGAGAGAATTAGTTTAATTCTCTCTTCTTCTTTTACTTAAACGCTCATTTTTAAGCTTTATTTCTCTTGGCTTACTGCTTGTCTTTTCACGATCAAAGTTCCTACGTGGGCGTCTCTCATCTCTTTGTCCAGAACTCTCAGAAGTCATTCTCTTTCTAATACTTTGCTGACTCTCTTCATCTTGATTTAAACTTGCCTCTTCAGTCATAACTGACGGCTCAATCAATCGATTCAATTCTGCAAGTTCTTCTTTTGTCAAATCTCTATACGTTCCAACCGGAATATCTAATGAGATATTGATAATTCGAATACGCTTTAACGCTACAACGTCATAACCAAAAAACTCACACATACGGCGAATTTGACGGTTTAACCCCTGCGTTAAAAATATTCTAAATACAGTTTTACTAATAGGCTCTACTCTACACTTTTTTGTAATTGTGTCTAAGATAGGCACACCAGCCCCCATACGTTGTAAAAAACGCTCTGTAACAGGTTTATTTACCGTAACGATATATTCTTTCTCGTGGTTGTTTTTCTGACGTAAAATCTTATTAACGATGTCTCCATCATTCGTCATAATAATTAACCCCTCACTATCCTTATCCAAACGTCCTACCGGAAATATTCTTTTTGGATAGTTTATATAATCAACGATATTATCTCTAACAGTAGAATTTGTTGTACACTCAATACCAACAGGTTTGTAGAATGCTAAATAAACATTCTCCTCATCATTATTCTTAATCAATTGACCGTTTACTCTAATAACATCATCTTCACTGACTTTTAATCCCATTTCTGGAACAACACCATTTACAGTAATACGACCCTCTTCTATTAGACGATCAGCCTCTCTTCTTGAGCAATATCCAACTTCAGATAGATATTTATTTAAACGTGTTTGTACTTTTTCCATAGCGCAAAAATAAGTATTTTTCTCAACGATAAAACAATTGGTTGCAAACTAATTGCCTTCTATAAAATCTAAGATTGATTGATAGACAACTTTGTCTTGTAAGGAATGTCCTAATCCTTCTGTAGCAACGATATTTTGGTTTAAATCAACCATCTTTTGATGAAACTTCACACAGTCGCTTTCGTAAATGACATCATCACCTCTATCGTGTACAAGTAATAAGGGAACTGTACACTTTTCTACCAACAAATAACTTGCATAAGCTTGTATTGGCATTTTAATTATCTGTTCTACTTTCTGAATTAACCTTTTGTGAATCACTGATCGATACCCCATCATAGCCACATAGTTCTTTACAACACTACTATACTCATCTAAACACCCTAACAAAACCGCTTTCTCAACAGAAGGGTATTGATCAACTGCTAATCGATTTAATAATGAAAACGACCCTAAAGAATGTGAAATAACATACGTTGGCTGAAAAGCATTTAAACAGAAGTCAATCATATCAGCATAACCAACAATGGTAATCTTCTTACCTGGCGATAGCCCAAGGCCTATAGCGTCAACAGCAATATAACGATAATTGTTTCCAAAATACGTAACCATTGCTTCCCATCGATTAGAATTACTTTCCCAACCGTGAAAAAAAAGAATAATAGGTAAATCAGTACGCTCAGCATTCCACTGATACGTTTGTATATAAGAATCCTTATAAGGCAACTGCGTTTGTGCAGCAGAATTTAAAAAAGGAAATACCTCATCAAGTTTAATCTGTCCCTTACGGGGAGAAGTAAGAAACTTGTAGGATATAGCAACAGCGCGTTCCACTGAAAACAGGGAAATTACATTCACAATAAATCCTACAAACTTCTTCATCTTAATAAATAAAAAAAGCCTCTTAATAAATTAAGAGGCCTTAGATTATAATTTAGCTATAATAGCGTCAATTTTTTCTCTTTCTTCTTCTGCTAATGCACTATCAACTAAGATACGTCCACTGTGCTCATCTGTAATAATTTTCTTACGAGCTGCAATTTCTACCTGTGTTTGAGGCGGAATAGTGAAGTAAGAACCTCCTGAAGCACCACGCTCAATAGAAACAACTGCTAAACCATTGCGAACTCCATTTCTAATTCTGTTGTAAGCAACCATTAAACGCTCTTCAATATCAGCTTTAAATTCTTCTGATTTCTCTAAAAGAACTTTTTCTTCACGTTCAGTTTCAGCCATGATACTGTTCAATTCAGCTTCTTTGTGAGCTAAGTGCTCTTTTCTTGCTGTTAATTTTGAATCAGTTTCAGTGATAGAAGATTTTTTATGTTCAATACTTGCTTTCATTTCCTTAATGTTCTTTTCAGCAAGTTCGATTTCTAATTTTTGAAACTCAATCTCTTTCTCTAAAGAAGTGTACTCTCTATTGTTTTTAACCTCGTTTTGTTGCTCAGTATATCTTGCAATAGCAGCTTTAAACTCTTCGATTGAAGATTTTTTATCTTTAATACTCGCTTCGATATCACTTAAGTCTACATTTAACTTTTCTAAGCGTTTGTTCAGTCCAGCAACCTCATCTTGTAAGTCTTCAACTTCCAGAGGTAATTCTCCTCGCATGTTTCTAATTTCGTCAATTCTTGAGTCGATTAATTGCAAGTCGTATAATGCTCTTAACTTCTCTTCAACGGTTAATTCTTTTTTCTTTGTCATCTTTATAAGTAGTTAACTGGATTCGTATTTACTGTTGATAAAATAACTGCAAAAGTAGTCAATTTTTCCGAAAGTTGTCTAACTATATAATTTTTTATATACCTTTCACTTTCAAAGTGGCCTATATCGGCTAAAACCATTTGATTTTCAGCCTCATAAAACTGATGATATTTTAAATCTGCCGTAATAAATGCATCTGCTTTTTGGCTTAATGCTGCTTTTATAGCAAAACTTCCTGAACCTCCTAAAACAGCAACTCGCTTAATCTTCTTACCAAGTAATGCACTGTGGCGAATTCCCCCTGTTCCTGTTTTTTCTTTCACCATTTTCAAGAACGCTATTTCATCCATCGCCTCTTCTAACTCTCCTATCATCCCCATTCCCACGTTCTGCAACTTATTCTCAAGATTGTAAATCTCATAAGCCACCTCTTCATAATCGTGTGCATTAAACAAAGCGTTTAAAATCTTTCCTTGTAAGTGTCTTTCAAATGTAACTTCAATCTTATTTTCCTGTACTTTCTCCAATACGTGCTTTTCTCCAATAGTAGGATTACTCTTTTCGTTTCCTTTAAAACTCCCCTCTCCTGTAGAAACAAAACTGCAATTGTCATAATTACCAAGTGCCCCTGCCCCTGCATCAAACAAGGCTGTTCTAATTTCTTCTAATTTATTAAGAGGTGCATAAGTAACTAACTTTTGAATATAATTACTTTTCGGAATCAATATCTTGCAGTTTGTAACACCTAATGTATCACAAAATATCTTGTTTACCCCTTCTTGGTGATTATCCAAAGCAGTGTGAATTGCGTAAATAGCTATATCGTTCTTTATCGCTTTAATCACTGCACGCTCTACATAATTCTTACCCGTTATTTTCTTTAAACCAGAAAATAGAATCGGATGAAAACAAACAATCATATTACACTTGTTTTCAATTGCCTCGTCAACCACAGCTTCTAAGGCATCGTGACAAACTAATATACCTGTTACCTCACTATCATAATCGCCAACTAACAATCCTACGTTGTCAAAATCCTCTGCATAGGCCAACGGTGCCAACTCTTCTAACACCGGAATAATCTCTTTTATCTTCATCTTACTAAGTATAATTTTCCTTGAAGTTATTATATTTTCTCAAAGATAAAAAATTTGGTAATTTCGTACCTATGAATCTACTTCGAAACTTACTATTTCCCTTTGCCATCTTATATGGCATAATCACATCTATACGCAATTGGTTTTATACAATTGGGCTATTTAAACGTACCTCTTTTTCTATTCCCACTATTGTAGTCGGAAATCTTAGTGTAGGTGGTACAGGAAAAACTCCAATGGTAGAATATATTATTCGCTTATTGCAAAACGACTTTAAGGTAGCTACCTTGAGTAGAGGATACAAACGCAAAAGTGAAGGTTTCTTTTTAGCAGATGAAAACACTACAATGGAACAAATTGGTGACGAACCTTTTCAATACCACCATAAATTTGAAAGCATCAATGTAGCTGTAGATGCAAAAAGGGTAAACGGAATCCAAAATATACTAAAACTAAAACCACAAACACAAGCGATTGTACTTGATGATGCTTTTCAACACTTGGCTGTTCAAGGGGGATTTTATATTTTACTAACTACCTATGACGAACCATACTTTAAAGATTATATGTTGCCAACAGGTAATCTTAGAGAATCACGCAAAGGAGCTAAGAGAGCTAATGTAGTTATTGTAACTAAGTGTCCGAAAGATTTAAGTATTGATAATCAGAATATCATCAGAAAAGAATTAAATTTAAAATCAGGACAATTGTCTTTTTTTACGTATATTGAATTCAGTAAACTTGCATATTCAAAGACAGATACAATCTCTGTTGATGACTTGAAAAAAGAAGAATTTATAATGGTAGCTGGTATTGCTAAACCACAAAGTTTCTTTGACCACTTAAAAAGTGAACAAACAACTTGTTTAACTTACCCTGACCATCATCATTTTTCTAAAGCAGATATTGAGTTAATTTTGAATACTGCAAAAGAGCATAAAATTATTACAACAGAAAAGGACTATGTTCGATTAAAAGATGTAATCCCTTCTGAGAAATTATATTATTTACCAATTCAAACTTCCTTTATTAATAACAACGAGGAATTTGACAAAACAATTTTAAACTATGTGGGATCAAGTACAAGAAACGGTTAAGTATCTATCTGAAAAAACAAATTTTAAACCAGAAATCGGAATTGTTTTAGGTTCAGGATTAGGGAATCTAACAGCAGATATTACTATTGAATATGAAATTCCATATTCTGAAATTCCTAACTTTCCTGTGTCTACTGTTAAAGGACATAAAGGAGCTTTAATCTTTGGTACTATTGGAGGTAAAAAAGTAGTGGCTATGCAAGGGCGTTTCCATTACTACGAAGGGTATGAAATGGCTAAAACTGTTTTCCCTATCCGCGTTATGAAATATATGGGAGTTGAAACATTAATCGTTTCTAACGCTTCAGGAGGTGTTAACCCTTCTTTCAAAGTTGGAGATATTATGATTATCACTGACCATATTAACGCTTTCCCAGACCACCCATTACGTGGAGCAAATGATGAGCGTTTCGGGCCTCGTTTCGTAAATATGAACGATGCTTACACAAGAACGTTAATCGACAAAGCTTTAGTGATTGCTAAAGATAAACAATACGATATCAAACAAGGTGTTTATTACGGATTACAAGGACCTACATTTGAAACATTAGCTGAATACAGAATGGTTCGCGTTGTAGGTGCTGACTGTGTTGGTATGTCTACTGTACCAGAAGTAATCGTTGCTCGCCATATGGATATGGAAGTATTCGGTATCTCTGTTATCTCTGATATGGGTAACGAAGAAGGAATTGTTGAAGCACATCACGAAGAAGTTCTTAAAGCTGTGCAAGCTGCAGAACCTATCGCTCGTGGATTAATCAACGAGTTAATTGCACAAATTTAATTGTACTTTTTTATATTGTTAAAGGGCTATTCTACCAGAGGATAGCCCTTTTTCTTTTACTTATAATGAATTTAATTTTAGCAAAAACCGACAAGTGGTTATTTTGACATCATTTGCTATCAAATGCACTATTAACTCCGTACCACTTTTTTACTCCAACCTCCGCAATCCCTTATAAACAAAGGGATTGACATAACCTCATATGTACATTAGTCGGAGATAACTCGGAGATAAGTCGTAGATACCTCACCTAAAGGCCTTTTTCGCGAACAAAATACGACTTATCTACGACTCATTTACGATTAACCTCCGTTTAAAACTCTGGAAAGCCCCGTATTTGCTACCTTCCTGCTAATTCGCCTTTATTTAAAAACAACCCACATTTTCTGCTTTTATATACTTTTGAGCATCTTATATCAGCAATTCAAGCTTCATTTTTTAAACAGCTTACCTATTTCTACTTTCAAAAGAGTACTTTCACACACATTAGGACATAAAAAAACACCCTATAAAGGGTGTTCTGTTTTTTAAGAATGCAGTTAATCAATAATCTGCATTTTCTTCATAATGAATGTAGCGTTCTTATTCTGACACACACCATCTCTTATTTTGTAGTCAAAGTACAAATCGTCTTGTTTAATCTCTACTTCAAAACACTTATTAATCAATATCTCTGGATACTCATCTGTCGTATTACAAACCTCTAAATCGTGTGTAGCAATTACACCATACGTTTTCTCGCGAATTAACTTCATAATAACTCCAATTGTACCACTTTGTTTGTCATCTGAGTTTGTTCCTCTTAAAATCTCATCTAACAACACAAAACAAGGCTCTTGCTGTACCTTTTCTATAATCATCTTCAATCGCTTCACCTCTGCATAGAAATAAGACTCACTGTCTTCTAACGAGTCCGTTAAACGCATAGAAACAAATAATGGCAATGGGAAGAAAGACGCTTGTGAAGCACAAACTGGAGCTCCTACTCCTGCCAATACTAAGTTTACTCCTACGGTACGTAAAAAAGTACTCTTACCTGACATATTAGACCCCGTTAAGATTACAAAGCGTTGGTCACTAAAACTAATGTCGTTACAAACTCTTTTCTTTTCATTTAACAGCGGATGTCCAAGTTCTGCAAAACTCATTTCTCCATCTTCATTTAAGGTTGGAAAACTATACGTTCTGTTGTTATATGAAAAGTTTGCCAGCGAATTTAAAGCTTCTACTTCTCCGATTACCTCAATTGCAATTGGAACCAACTGCGCTTTCTCGCGTTTCCACTCCAAAAAACGGTGTAACACGTGAACGTGAAACTGCCCCAATCCGTTAAAAATAACCATCACAAATAAATTGGCTACTGTTTCCATTTGCTCAAACAAACGAGATAATACCTTTAACTCCTTACTGGCCTGAAACGAGTCTTTTCTCAATTGCTTGATATATCCTTTCATCTTTTCTGTTGCGAAAGGCTCTTTTTCAATTCTCTTAATAATGGCACTGTAACTATCTATCGTTTCGTGTACCTTATCAGCTCCGCCTAACTCTGCTTGTATATAGCGTATTTTAGACATTGCAAAGATTAAGTTAAACGTAAAGGAAGTAGATACAATATAACCGTAAACAGTACTATCTGTAATCAAGTATAGGATTGATGAAACAAGTAAAATAGCCGGTACTACATAACTCAACACACGAGTCATTTTACTCATCTTAACTACCTCTGACTCACTCCAAGCTTTTAATCGCTTGAAAGCAGCTTCATCTAAATTAGAGATTTTACTATACGCATTAATCTCCTGACGCCATTCTACTTTTTGAGACAACTCTTTGATTGCTTCTTGATTTAATAAAATAGTCTTAGTGTCTAAATGCCCTTTTAGCAAGTCTGCTAATTTCTGTTTCCCAATAAAAGAGGCTGTTCTATTCAAATATTGAAAAAGCGATTTTGCTCCAAAAATATCTAAGTCAAATGCGTAAGGATGGTCTGTTGTTTTAAACTCATCTCCTCCTTCAAATGGTCTCGCATCTTCATCTAAAAAGGCTAATTCATCTTTATTAATATCCATCAACGCCTGCATATATCGCATACGCCAAGAATATGATGCGTGTAATCTAAGCAGTGCTAAAAACAAGACTACAATACCCCCTGCTATATAAAGATAAAAATAGTCTGCATTAGAAACTGATAGATAGAAGAAATAAATAATCATTAAAAAAACAATTAATCTAATCGCTCCAACTATCTTATACTTACTTCGAATTGAGTTGTATTTCTCTTCAAAAACTTTTTTTCTTTTGCTATAAATCTCCATTAGATGATTTCTTTTTTTGGCTATAATTGACTCAAATGAGCTTGAACAAATATAGTGTATTAAAATGTTGTTTAAGGTTAAAAAGAAACAAAACAAAAACATCTTTCTTTTTAGCAATAGAACTAAAACAAATAAAACTTATATTTAAAATCTAATTTTCTTTGTTGTATTTTCTTAGTTATAAAGTTTAAAAAGCAAACAATTATATTGCCTACCCCCTCTCTTATCTTAACGATTGTTCTAAACAATAATACAAAAGTCTCCTTGCAATTATTGTCTTTTCTATCTGTAAAACGACTATTGCATTTAATCAAGTATGCAATAAAAAATATTTTTACTTGTTATATATATGATTACCAACTAACAAAATACATATAATGAGATTACTTATGACCTTTATCTCTTGTTTTATGCTGACCTTAGCAAACGCACAAGAGCTACAAACAAAGCCTTTATTTCCCCCTAATTCTAAAGACCTTTCTGATTTGTCTTTTTTAAAAGAAGAATTGCAAAACAAGCAAATGGTTATGTTAGGTGAACTTACCCACGCGTATACTACTATTTTTGAAGCTAAAATCAGAGTATTTCAATATTTACACCAAGAGTTAGGATTTAACACCTTTGCTATCGAATCTCCGATGTATGACATTTATAAAATGAATCAACAAGGATTTGATGCTGATGTGTTTAACAATGCTATCTGGGGTATTTGGAGCCAAGATGATGCATTTCAAGAACTTGTACAGTATATTGAAACAAATAACATAAAGGTAATTGGTTTCGACTCTCAGGTTCAAAATTCGGCTAATTTTATAGAGGACTTCTTTGACTTTTGTGACCAACACAAAATAGCGATTAAACTGGACCAAGACGACTTAGGCATTGTATTAGAAGGACTACTTGAAAATGCGAAATACGACAACTCGGATATTAAAGCAACTGCTTTTTTGAAAGAAATGAACCGCATTATCAAACAAATAGAGCTTCTACCTGATTCTGATACGACTTATCATTGGCAACAGTTTACCAAAGGAGTTTTAGCGGTAGCAGAAGACGCTATTACTACTAAAGAACCAATACTAACAAGTGATTTCGCAACTAAAGACCTCAATATTAGAGATAAACAAATGGCCGACAACTTATTGAGCTATAACAAAAGACATCCTACTGAAAAGATTGCGGTTTGGGGTGATAACATCCACGTAATGTACAGCAACCCTAATAGTGGTAATGTGTATGCACGCGAGTTTGTATCAATGGGTAAACACATTCAAGATGCGTTACAAGACAAGGTGTATAGTTTGGCAACATTACACGCTAACGACTCCATATTTGACTCTTCTACAAAAATATGGCATGAAGCACCTATTGCTGCAAATTCTTTTGAAGGGGAATTAGTTCAGCTTGGTACTCCTAACCTGTTTATCTCCTCTAATCAAGAGGCAATGCACCAACCTAAATCGACTCGATTGTTGCATTATGTTGATTTCTCTGCAGAAAGGCTTGATTTATTTCACGATGGTTACTTATTTATACACAAGGTAAGTAGCCCATACATAGACTTTAACAAAAGAAAAAGCGCAGCAAAAAAAACTGAAAATACTACGATAGAACAAGTTACTATAGCCACAGAAAAGTTCATTGGGCAATTGATTGACAAATACACAAATCAACCGATTGCTTATGCTACGATAATTCTGAAGGATCTCGAGTTATATAGAGTAACCGATGAAAATGGGTATTATGAATTACCGTTCGTACCAAGTACTCAAGCTAATGCTACTTTTGAAGTACAAGCTATGGGCTATAACCCACTTCTTGTGTCACTCCACAAGCTACAAAAAACAGAATTGGTAGAGCCAAACTACGAGGAGTTAGCTGAAATTGTTATCAAAAAACAACTCAGTGCCAAGGAGATTGTCAAAGCGGCAATTGCAAATAAAGGTAAAAACCACCCTGATAGTCCGTATAACTTTATGAGATATAGCAGAACGATAGAAAATGTAAACGATAAAAACACCTTAGATTTAGAGCTTATCACCAAAGATTACGACCAAGGGTATTTATCTTCTTTTATTACGACTCAACGCCTTGAACAAATTAATTGGAACAATAAAAAAGATAAAAACTTAAAATACGTTTCTCAATTATTACAATTTAGAGAAAACCCAATTCGCTATGCAAATATCTTACACAAGCGAAAATACAAGAAATTCAAACTAAACTTTATGGAATCTAAAGATGCAAACGAAGACAATTTATACATCATTGCTTTTGAAACAGATCGCAACAAATGGAATTACACCAATAGAACTTATCCAACGAAATATTCAGGTGTTCTATACATCGACAAAGAGAGTTTTGCTATTATAAAAGTTATCGAGAATTGGGAAATAACGCTAAACGAAGTTGAAATAGCTAAAAGATTTAAAGGCTATCCTCGGTTTGCAGATGTCATACAATTTGTCTCTAAAGAGGAGAATATCACTTCTTTTGCCAAAGTGTTAGATGACAATAAATATTATGCTAATAGCTACTTTAATCGTGCCTTCAATGAATATACTAATAAGGAGAATAAAAAAGGAAGCAATGTTTATTTGACCGACTCTTATGCATACGATTTTACAAATGAGAATATAGATGTAATCCCTTATGAGCATAGAGTAAAAGACCTGACCCGATTTGATAGAGCGACCTACGATAAAGTTTTCTGGGACAACTTCTTTCAAGAACATCCAGACTTTGTGCTAAAAAATAAATACACAAAAGAATAAGACCATTTATTTTGACTAGTCCTAAAATAGATTGACAAGTTTTTAAACAATACATCCAGAGGGATTTTCTCTCTGGATTTTTTTATGCACATAATTTGGAGTGAGCATATTTAATCCTAAATGAGGTCTAAAGTTATTATAAATATAAATACTTTGTTTTATTAGTTGTTCTAATTCTTGTTTAGTATTTGTTTTAAAGAGTAAAAATTCTTGTTTTAATATTCCATTAATTCTTTCAGCTAA
>NZ_FNDQ01000046.1 GCF_900099675.1 Myroides phaeus | reverse complement strand
TTTCTGTAACAGGAATTATTTGTTGATTTAGATTGATTGATAACCCGAAGTTATGTACATCTTTACTCATTAAATAATCTAAGTCCATTAAAGCTGCATAACTATTAGGTCTTGTATTTGCCATAGAAATACCTTGTTGCATTGCATTAAATACATCTGGCAACACTGCAAATCCGATTGACTTAATATTATCATTACCTCTTAAAGCGTGCTTAACTAAATAAACCGTATCAATAAAAGTTCCACTACCAGTACCACCTGCAATAGAAAAGACAAAGTTAATTTCAATTCCAGCGTCTTTAGGAATGAACTTATTTTGGTTTGCTTTATCAATATTTTGAATAGCATTAATTTTATTTTGGACAGCATTTGTAATGTTGTTTTGGTGGAAATAGAAACAAAAACGACCATTTGTTCTTACCTGATTAGCTCCTTGTGATAAATTTTTTAAAGCGTATTCATTTTCTTGAGGCATCCAATCAAAAATGGTGTCTTTGTTTGTTTGATATGCGGAAGCAGCATCTTCTACACCAATGTGAATAATTTCGGAGAGAGTAAAAGAGACTTTATTATCTTTATTAGAGTGAACATCTAATATATTATCTCTCATAATTGTTTTTTCTCCTGTGCTTATATCTGTGTCAATTGCTAAAAAGCCAATCATAGGTGGTACTTCACCATAAGTATCTAAAAATCTCTTTTTAGTATGTAATAATGCTTGTGCTCCAGTTCCTCCTAATCCAATGAATAAACTTCTTTTTAAAGTATGTGCCATAGTCTATAATTATACAGTAGTTTTTATTCGTTAGTGATGTCATTAGTAAGCCTATAGTTTCCCAATTTTACAAGAGTTATTACGAATACTTTCATATTATATTCCCTTTCTTTTCGTACACGAACTTTCTTTTTACATTTGGAGAAAAGCCCACACATCATTAGCCAATGTATTTCAAAAAACCTAAAAAAAATCCTCAAAAAGTGGAACTCTTTGAGGATTATATTTTTTTAAAAGATAATTAAAGTTCATTGAAATAGAATACCTTTTCTTTCTTATTTATAATTTTACAATTGATTTCTTTATTGATAAGCTTAATATGTTTGTATTTAGAGTCATCAAAAATAATAGTAATTGGTAGAATAGAAGACTCTGATAAAGAAGCTTTAACTTCCTCTAACGATTTTTTTAAACGTAGTTTTATAGCAGTAGGCGTTTGCTCTAATGTAATAGATGGATTTACGATTTCAAATAAATCACTATTTAACTGTAAGCCTATTTTAGTATCATTATACTTTTCAGGTAAATTTTGTTTATTAATATTAAGTGTGAACTCAAGCTTCTCATCAATATTTATAATAGGGGAGGTATTATTGACAAACAGTGTATAGAACTCAATACCATGGATAAACTCCACTTTATCAGTTGCCTCAACAAGAGAACGCATTTTATTGTCAATAGCTTGTGAAGTAAGTTCAACTAAAAACATATAGGCATCCTTTTCAGCAGAGAATGAAGCCCATTTAGGAATTTCATTATACAATTTAGAAATAGGAGGATTGGGAACACTATGCCTACCATCAGTTAATAGATATACAATATTAATTTTAGAAGGGTTTACGTGTTTTTTAGCTTCAATCCAGGCATTATAGATATTGGTATTTTGACCAGGTACAGATTTAACAGTGATTTTTTTTAGTTGTTCTACTAAACGTTCTTTACCAACAGAGTTAGCAGATTCTTTCCACGTACTAATAATTTGGTCTTGCCAAGTCACAAGAACAATTTCAGCAGAAGGATCATCTATATTTTCAATTGCTTTAATTAATTGAGTTCTTACTTGATCGAAAATATTGATTGATCCAGGCTCACCAATTCCCCACATTGATTTGGTGATATCAAGCTCAAATATGTATTTTTTTTCTTTCAAACTATGCTGTGAAAACATAGGAAAGCTTAAAAAGAGAAAACATATTAATATTAAAAATGTTTTGAATTTCATTCTTTATCTTTTTTAGTTGATTTTGCAATTTTTTTAGTAGAAACTATACTCTCAATATTAATTGCTATAAAGCGATCTTTATTAGGGTTCTCCATTGTTTGTGGAATTGAGCTACTATAATATTTAGTCATTTGTTGTAATACTTGGTCTTTCTTTTTACAATTACAAATTGAAAATAATTCGTGTGTTTGCACTATATAAGTAGGAATAACATTTACAAAAGGTCTACTTCTTTCTTTTAACTTTTGAATATCCGTGTTAAAATCAAATGGTGTGAACAATTTTAAATGATCGTATTCACCAAGCATGTAATCAGAAATATAGAAATCAATTATTTCATATCTATTATTTAGGTTCTTTGTTATATAGTCACCTACAATGTCTATTATATCGCTTTTCTCGTCTATTAATTCAATTATTGGTATAGTTGTATTTCTAGTTAATTGAGATTTATGTTTTATAAAATAATCTTCTAAAAGTTCGATATCTAAGATATTCTGCACGAAAGAATAGTCGATATATGGAGTTCCCTTCCATTCTTGGTAAAGGAATGATTGATGTTGGTGTAGATCATCAACAATTAAACTAATTTTATTGTTTAGATCATTACAAATCTCATATAGCTTATATAATTCGTTTAGAGCATTTTGAATTTGCTCAATATTTTTACTTTTAGAATTTATTTCCTGCTTTAAAGCTGTAATATCATGGTTAATTTCTATAATCTCACGTTTAAAAGCTCTATTTGTAAAAAGTCTTGAAAAGAAGTTCTTTTGTTTGTGAAGCTCTTTAGTAATTTGCTTTTTCTTGTTTAGTTCCTCTAAACGTTTGTTTAAATCAGTTAGTTGATTTAATTGTAAGTACTTTCGTTCTAAAGGTTTCTTGTATTTTAAAAAGCTTTTTTCTAACTGTTTATTATATGCAGCTAATATTGTATTACTGTCTTTAATCGTTTTTTCTAAAGTAATAATCTCTTCGCTATAATCTTCTTCTAAAGTCTTTAATTCGTAAAGTTCCTTTTCGTTGTACATATGTTCAACGTACTTTCTTTTTGCTTCATTGACTGAAATATATTCTTTTTTGTTTTCTAGGATATATTCATGAACAATATTGAAAATTAGTTCTTTAATATTGTATTGTAGGGTGAACTTTTCTTCATTGATAACTTGGTCTTGTGTTTTGCCAAGTAATAATTGCAATATATGTAAATATGAACCAATGTTTAAGTTTTCAGATTCTTTAGAATCTGCAGTAACTATTTTTAAAAGCATTGAAATGTCAGTAGTACAATCGCTATAAAAATTGTTAAAAATTCCATTTATACTATCAAAGACGGATATGTTATAATAATTTCTTTTGTTAGTAGCAATACTTTCTTTTTCAAGGAAAGCATTAAATATTCTGTTATCAAAAAAAGCATTGAAATAAAACTTATCAAAAAAGACAGAACCTATTCCAAATGACATTAATTTATTTTTTCCAGGTAAGTTGCTAATTAGTTTATACTGATTAGTCATTATAGCAATGAGAAACTCATATAATGCAAAAGACAAATACTCGTGTTTATATCCCAAGAAAACAGCATTGATGTTTTTATCATCAAGCAGAAAAATACTATCTACAATCGGGTTAGTTTCTCTGACATTCTCTAAAAATGATAAGTTAGATGTAATTAGTTCTTCTTGTTTAGTAGATAATATACCTGTACCATCAGATAGTATTACGTAATTTTTAACTATCACTGTACCAAAAGTACCATCAAGTGTGTATTGCTTGATTATATTACTTATGGTTTCAATAATACTCAGGTCTACTTCTAATGCAGAGTAAACAAGATTTACATTAATATAAGTGTATTGCAAATCTTTAAACAATACATTAATGATAGAAATTAAGTCATTATATGCATTTGCAATAAAAATATGGTTATTTGTTAGCTTGTCATCTTCTTTATTAGGTAGTCTATAATTTATAAATTGATGTGTAGTTTTATCAAATACATCAAATTGTATTTCGTTTTCTATATCAATGGAGTAGAAAGACATAAGTTGTGGAAACAAATCCTCACGAGTATGGAAAATACTCGCAAGGTTTTGAACACAAATTGTCCCATCTTTTCCAATTGCTATGTTAATGCAAGGACTAATCATAAAGTGTCATTGTTATTTTAATTCTTTTGTAACAAAGTCAATTTCAT
Organism: Myroides phaeus; assembly: GCF_900099675.1. Classification (GTDB taxonomy): domain Bacteria; phylum Bacteroidota; class Bacteroidia; order Flavobacteriales; family Flavobacteriaceae; genus Flavobacterium; species Flavobacterium phaeum. Next base: position 102 of record NZ_FNDQ01000046.1, on the reverse strand, counting down.
TTCTTATTAAGTCAGCAACTTTGCTGTAGATTGATTTTTTCAAATCATCACGACTAATATTTATCTGAGCATAATTTGTGATATAGTTCATTTTTATATCAG
>NZ_FNDQ01000025.1 GCF_900099675.1 Myroides phaeus | reverse complement strand
CATCTATAAACTTAATAGAAGGTACTTTGGTGAAAAGCTCTTTGATAGGCTAGTTATCGCCAATATTACAGCTTATGACTAAAAACGGAGATACACAATAAATTAACCTAAAAAAATAGTTTTATTAACATTTACACAACATTAACTTATAAAAAAAATATTAAATTACATACAAAAACGACTAAAAATGTCATCTATAATCTAATTTATGCATAGTATTTACAAAATATTTTTACTTTAGCTTATTATTATCTGAGTCATTTAGTATTCGTATAATACGACTAGAACTATATCCCGTAGTATAGTTCATTTTAACTATCTAATATTATTTTCTATATAATATTTACAAAACACAAAGATTTTATAATCTTCCAAAAAAACTATGCATAAATTTAACGTATTAGGTTTTGTTAAATTATATATTAACATTTAAAAGCGTGAATTCACTTAGAAATTATTCCTGAAAACAATTCCTGAAAACGTTCAACATCTTCAAGAAAATTGTTCGATATTTGTCCCCTCGGGGGTACAAAAAGGAGAATTGAGAGAATATCAATTCTCCTTTTTTATTTTGTAGCAATTTGCTTACCTGTACTTATAAGTGAAAGTAACTCTAATAAAACTCCCCTAAACAAGCAGGCATAAAAAAGCCTCACAGTTTACACTTATGAGGCATTTGATATTTTTAATACAATTTATGTCGTTTAAGTACTTTTTGGTAATCGCTCTGAGCCTTTAAGCACACTTTTAACAAACGTTCTCTCGATATAGGCCACTCTCCTATTCCTTTAAAGTATTCGTCTCTCATTTCTTCTTCTATGAAAAACGGTACAAGTTGATTAGCTAAGCATTCCTTATAAAGAATCAAACGCGCTATTCGCCCATTACAATCCTGAAAAGGTCGTATGCTTTCAAACTGATAAAGAAGCTCTACAACATCTTCTATTGTCTTAACCTCTATATTCTGATAATGTGCAAACACGCTACGCATACGTTCTTCAACCTCTTCTGGTGAACAAGCAATGTAAGTATCGGTATCATTTGACACCTGTTTGTACTTTCCTACGTTAAACCAAGGTTTTCCATTGTCAGATGTTCCTACTTTTAAACGAGCGTGTAACTTCTTAGTTGACTCTTCTGTCAGTACCTGTTCTGCATTTTCAATTATCATATCAATACAACGAAAGTGATTCGCTGTTTCAATAACATCATCAACATTTACACATCCACGAGTAGTTCCAACAGTATTAGTTTCAAAAATATGACGCGTTTGATCTCGAGTTAATTCAGTTCCTTTAATACGATTAGAATTATAAGTAAACTCCACCTGAGTACGGTGGTAAATTCCCTTTTTCAATCCCTTTCCCTTCTGCTCTTGTAGTACTTCAAGTAGGGATTTCTTAATGGCTTCCGCTCTACTACTTTTCAATAATACTGCATCAACAGGAATACTCCAAGCTCTTCCTTCTTTAAAAGCGCCTTCTATTTTACCAGCTGTACAGTGATTTCTAACTGTCGTTTCTGATACTCCCTGCTTTTGTGCAAATTCTTTTACTGAAATATAAATCATAGTCCCCACGTATTTTCACATTGTTTGCAAATATACTTATTTCCCTTGCCTTAGTACAACATTTATTAGCCCTATCCCCCACTACAAGCCAAATTAACGCGTAGTTAACTAAACATCAAAACAATACAACTAAACTTTGTTTTTATAATGTATTTATAACAGCTAAAATAAGTTGAATTTATTTTTTGCTAATTCCGTCTTGGTGATGTAAAACAAAAAAATAATAAACATACCTTTGCGGCTATGAATAAAGCAGAAATACTTCAAAACTTAAATATTACAGCGTTAAACGAAATGCAAACAAAGGCATTTAACGCTGCTCAAAAAAAGAATAACATTATCTTATTGTCACCTACTGGGTCAGGTAAAACAGTGGCTTTTCTTATGCCTCTTATCAACCGTTTAGACCCTAATATAAAAGGTGTTCAAGCAGTTATTCTTGTTCCTTCACGCGAATTAGCTTTACAGATAGAAACTGTTTTCAAGAAAATGGGAACAGCGTTTAAAATCAACGCTTGTTACGGTGGACATTCTACAAGAACTGAACTAAACAATTTTAGTACACCTCCTGCTGTATTAGTTGGTACACCTGGTCGTGTGGCATTTCACGTTGAAGAAGGTTCTTTTAATACTGAAACGGTTAAAAGTTACGTAATCGACGAATTTGATAAGGCTTTAGAGATGGGATTCCAAGATGATATGGACTACATCATAAACTCTTTTGACAATATTAACTTTAGAATGCTGACTTCTGCTACGGCTTTGAAGAAAATTCCTGATTTCACAGGTATCGAAGATCCTGAGCGTATTCACTTTTTGAAATCTGAAGAAGCAAAACCAGACTTAACTTTTAGTCAGGTTATTTCTTCTGCTGAAGAGAAATTAGAAACTGTAATTAAATTAGTTGGTAAAATTGGAAAAGACACTATTCTTATTTTCTGTAACCATAGAGATGCAGTAGCAAGAATTAGTGAAACATTGACAAAAAAAGGTGTTGCTAATGGTGCTTTTCACGGTGGTTTGTTACAAGAAGAACGCGAGCGCGCTTTAATGATGTTTAGAAATGGTAGTTGTCATATTCTAATTGCCACAGATTTAGCTGCGCGCGGATTAGATATTCCGGAAATAGGACACGTAATTCACTACCAAATTCCAGAAAAAGAAGATGCGTTTATCCACAGAAATGGTCGTACTGCTCGTATGAAAGCTTCTGGTAAAGCATACGTTATGGTTACAAATGATGAAAAGTTTAGTTTTATCGATCCTGAATTACCTATTGAAAACTTAGAAGGTAAGTATAAAATAGACAACCAAACTGACTTTAAAACTATTTATATCAGTGCTGGTAAAAAAGATAAGGTAAACAAGGTAGACATCGTTGGTTTTTTAATTAAAACAGGTGGTCTAAACAAAGAGAATATTGGTTTAATTGACGTGAGAGATAAGCAGGCTTTTGTAGCTGTAAGCACTCATAAAATAAAACCTTTATTAGCTAAATTAGAAAATACTAAGCTAAAAAATAAAAAAGTGAAGATTGCTCTTGCTAAAGAGTAACCCAAAAAAATAAGGGCTGTTACGTTATGTTACAGCCCTTATTTTTTTAGAAGCTTTTTATAAAAACAAAAACTCCTACTTTTCAGTAGGAGTTTTTCTGTTTTATTATTTAGAAGCCTCTAAAGAAGCTTTTCTAAACTCTTTTAAAAGTTTCTCAATAGATAAAGAAGCTTTACGAGCTCTTGTTCCAGCTGCTTTGTTTCCATTTTCCATTTGTAAGTTAGCATCTTGTGTGAATGCTTCAAACTCTGCGCTGATTTTCTCCATTAATTCTTTCATGGTAATTTTTACTTTTAATAGTTAAAGGTGCAAAAATAGAATTTAATATTAAAAACAACGTCTTTACAAGAAAAAAACAACACCTAATACCCCAAAATATATAGGGTTTACAGTGGTTTACAGGTTATTTTAGACTATTATTTAATCATTCTAAATTTTAAAGTTATAAAAAACACTATTTTATAATGAAGAATAAGTTTTATAAAATCAACATTACACCAACAAAAAAGAACCAAACTACCTTAATAATTTGGTCCTTTTTCCTGTCTTACATCTTTTTAATAACATTAATTCACTAAGCGATTATTTGTGAATCTTACTCATTTCTTCTTCCGAAATACATAAATATGATGCTAAATCTTCAGGTGATATATCTTTCATACAATCTTGGTAACGTTCCAGTAAAGCATCATAATATTCTTTAGACGTTAACTTAAGTAAGTCAACTTTTCGTTGCAACATAAAGTTCAACAACTCTCCCGTAAATATATTCATAACACGATGCATTTGTGGAGAAATCTCATATAGTTCATTTACATCGTGCTGTGTAATCATAAATAATTCACAGTCTGTTACTGCTTGAACATTAAAATCACATGGCTTTTGCAATGTAAACGATAAATTAGATAATGAAAAAGTATGTGGCATACAAAACCAGAATGTTTTCTCACGTTCATGCTTGTCATTTATCCAACAACGAAGTATTCCTTCATTTACAAAATATATATTGTGTTCTATTTCTCCCTCCTTTACAAGAAAATCTCCTTTCTTGACTTTAACTGATTTGAAATATCCCTCAAACAATAATCTGTCTCCAACAGTTAAATTAATATCTTTTAAGTCCAATCTATTTAACAAGTCGTCTATTATCATTTTTTCAAGAATTATTGATTATATTACCACAAAACTACGCGTTTTAGTTTCAAAAATTCCTAACAAAAGTCATTACCCCCCTTTTAAACATCTTGATTTTTAAACTTATAAGTGCTTTTAATCTAACAAAAAAAAACTAATACATAGTTAAACTATTGTTTTTTCCTTTTTACCTCTAAGTAAAGTCACTATTTACGACTAATCTTTAGGGTTAATTTAAAAATAAAAAAAGAGATTAATAATTAATCTCTTTTCCTTCTGACAGTCTATCTATATTATTAACGACAATTGTTACCCCATTTAAAGAAGTATCTGCCAATAAAACAACAGAACCATATTTTTTTATTGGAGAAACATACCTTTTACTAATATGGTTATCAGTATTGACTACCCAAACAAATGATCTTCCATCTGATTCAATACCTAGGGCATTACTTGAAACCTCAATTATATCCTTATAAACAGCAACCAATGACACTTTATTATCAATTGTATCGTCAGTAAAGAATTTTAAACTTTCCCAAATAGGCATATAATGTTTAATATACACTCTTTCTTGGATACTATTTTTTTGCAAATCAAATGGAATACTTTGTCCATCTTTTCCTACAAAAGAGCCTTTTACTATCGCATTATCCGCGGCTAACTTCCATTGCTCTAAATCAGTTGCATTTAAATCAAAATAAACATCATAAGAGACTATTTTAAATAAAGAACTATTACTTGTAATATCATCTCCCATTTTCAAAGATAAGTTCTTAACAACACCTGATTTTGCTGCTCGTATTACAATCCGTTCAAATTTATTTTGACCTGAAGCAATTTTACTCTCAACTTCTTGATATTCTTTTAATATATCATCATATTTATTTTGCTGTTTTGCTTGTGCGCTCGAATCCTTATTTTCTGCCTTAGTAATTTTGGTCTGAGCACTTTCTAATTTAGACTTTAATGATTCAAATTTTCTCAGTTCTTTTTTTAATTCTGACTCACTTAAAACTGCTGTATTTTCAACCTCTATTCCTACAATTGGTTGACCTGCAGTTACTACTTGTCCATCTCTAACAAATACTGTAACAATACGTCCTTTTTTAGCCAATTTCTCAATTCTTGACTCAGTAATTTTTACTTTTGCATCATACTCTTTTGCATAAGTATGATACTTTGTTGTCAATTTAGTGGTTGAAACAGCATCTAAAGAAACCTCTTCTACTATTTCCATCATCTCTCCTTCTAATTGATCAGCAGTAGCTACATCTTCTTTATCAACAACTTTATCTATCTCTTTTTTTTCTACAATTTCAGTAGTCGTTTCGCCTTTATTCATACCGTAATAGCCTACCCACACCAAGAAAAGTATGCTTAAAAAAGTCATTACTGATTGTTGAATTCTTATTTTATTTTTCTTCATCTGTCAATTTAGCCGATAATACAGCTTTACTTTCTTTAATTAAAAACGACTTTTAACATTGTTAAATATGTTGGCCGAAAATTACAAAAAAACCAATGATATACCAATATATTCTACTGCCATCTAAAGTATCTTCTTTTAAATAGCTATGTATAAAAAACGAGGATTAGTTATAGCGAACTAATCCTCTAGCAAACAAAAAAACAACAAGCTTTATTTTTTATTTTATAAATTTTTCAAACGACTTTTCTAACAATGTAAAGACTTGTAAAGAAGGCTTCATTAATTCTTTTATAATTCTATTTTCATCGTTAAAAGCATACGTAATACTTATATTTAAATCTTCTAATAATTCCTCAAGACTATCTATATCACAATAAAGATCCTCTACAATAGACACTATCTCTCCTTTATGTTCCCCAACTAAAACTTCACCAATTAACAACATTCCTTCTCTTGCAAAGAAAAAAACATATGGTGAAAATATACTTTCTTCATTTATTTCTATAATAGTAGAATTACAAAATACTACTTGTTCTCTATGTGAACCTATATCACATAAATCCAATACATTACTTAAGCTTTCATTTGCCAACAAGTACCTATAGCAATCTTCTGAAAAGTTATACTCTCTCTGCAATTGTACTATATGCTTACTGTTTAAAACATCAATTCCTAAATCTATAAAAAATTGACTTCGACATAAAACATCCATAATTTCTATGATTTGATTATAATAAATTTAATGAATTATGAGCCATTAAACTATAAATACATAAAACATAACAATTTAATAATATTAGAGTCTATTTTCACTCTATACGGAAACCTAAAACAATTATTTATTGTACCCCCTGTCACTTCTTATCATTCTCTAACTATAGATTAAATTACTCTAATATTCTATTTTACATACATAGCTGGCTTAGTTTTGGATTACTCAATAAAGATAGATTGATATTGACTTATCACTTCAAAGAATTACAAAACAAGTAATTAAACCAAGTATTACTTAATAAAATAGAAACTTATTCTATAAAAAATGAAAATACGCGATAGACTCTCTCTTCAATTTTCAGGACTATTCACCATCTTATTGTCTTGTGTTCTTGTTACTGTATATATCTTAGTGAATTCACATTGGAAAAATGAGTTTTATAAGCAATTAGAAAATAGAGCTTTTACTGTTGGGGATAACTACTTAGCTGAAGACAATTTTACACCAACAGAATTTGCAGAAGTACTTCGCAATTTTCCACGCACATTACCACACGAAACTATCCGAATTTATACCACAGAATTTGAACCTATGTTTATTGATGAAGGTAACGTAAAATGGGACAAAGAAATATTAAATCAAGTTATTGAAAAAAATAAAGTTTACTTTAAAAAAAATGAACAACAGGTTGTAGGAATATTTTACAATGACAACTCAGGAGACTTCATAGTTATGGCTAAAGCTACTAACGAAACAGGAATAGCAGCCTTAAGCCAATTACGAACAGTAATGTTTACTTCATTGCTAATCGCTTTACTTATTACATTCTGGTTATCAAGGTATTTTGCTGGCTATTTCCTTCGTCCAATTATACGAATCAACAAACATATACAACAAAAAAAATTGCCTAATTTATTTAAACCTATTTCATTAGCAGGAATGCCAAAAGATGAAATACAAATATTAAGTGAGACTATAAATAACTTATTTCATCATTTACAAGAATCATTTGATAATCAACAAGCATTTATTGCCCATGCTTCACACGAACTTAAAACACCTATTGCATCCTTATTAGGTAATGCTGAAATAGCCTTGATGAATACCCGTACAAATGAAGAATATATCAAAGTTTTACATCAAGTTATTAATGAAGCACTACATATGGACCAAATGATAAACAACCTATTAACTTTATCAAAACTTGATAGCACAGCATATCCTTTGGAAATAACTAAATTTGAAGAGTTTTGGTGGTCTATGTTAGATCAATTTTTATCATTAAAACCAAGTTTAAATTTTAATCTAATAATAGAAAACAAAGAAGATCTACAAAAATTATACTTTAAAGGTAATGCGACACTACTTGAATTAGCACTATCTAATATAATATTTAATGCAAAAAAGTTTTCTCATAACCAATTAATTGATATCACTCTTAAAATAGAAAAGAACGATATTTTAATTATTGTAAAAGATAGAGGTATTGGGGTTAAAAAAGAAGATATTGAAAAACTAACTATCCCATTCTTTAGGTCGAACAATGCTTTTGCTATAGAAGGAACAGGACTAGGACTATCACTCGCATTTAAGATTATCAAACTTCATATTGGTAAACTTCAAATTATATCTGAATTACACTCTGGAACAACAGTCTACATTAATATACCAAGGCATAACTAATAATTTTCACTTAGATATAAAATAAAAATAGCAGGCCCCCACCTGCTATTTTTTTTAGAAACAAACTAACCGCTATACTTGTTTTATATTTAGACTAACGCCTTATATATACCTACAAATACAACATACATTAATTCCCCAATCAATGTGTCTTTATATCTTATGCATTTAATTCTAATGCAGAACGTAATTCACTTATTATATCGTGTTTTAAATGCTCTGGATGAACAACTTTCACGAATTTACCATACTTTAAAATTTCTTTTTTCAATTCATTATTTGGTCGAACGCGTAAAGTTACTAATAATCGCCCATCTTCTGCACAATTATTTAAAGTTTGAGAGCAGTGTAAGGGTGATTTACGAATACTACTTTCTTGACTAGTACACAATGACAATACAACTTGCTCTAAATCAGAATCCGTATAATCAAATCCTACTATCTCTTTGTACGTATCCTTAATCAAGCCTCCATTTGCCTTAAACTTATCTTTCAAGATTATTGCCTCAGATGTTTTATTTAATTCAAATGAAATTAAGTCTTTCCCTTCATACCCAATAACATACCAGTGACCTCTATATTGTTTAAAAAAAAGAGGAGATAATGTGATAACTTTAACTTGATTATCATATTTGAATGATATCTTACGAAAAGAAGTCATGGCTTTAAAGAAAATACGAAAGCAATCAATTGACACTAAACTACCTTTAGTTTCACGATCTATAAAATGAGATAGTTCAAACTTAGATTTATTTGCTGAATTTAGTATATCTGCTGTTACTATTCCTTTCAAATAAGTAAGAACAGTATTAGCATTATCTTCTGCATCCTCTGCAATATAATAACCTTTTTTCTTTGTATCTAACTTAATAAAAATACCAAACTCTGATTTTAGCTCTTTTAAAGCTCTGTATAAAGTTCGCTCACTAATATCAATATCAAATTCTTTTAGATAATCTAATAATAATTCACGTGAAGGAAACTGGTTTTGTTTTAAATAGTTTAATACTAAAAAATAGTAGCGGAGCTTTTTCATTGCTTATCCAATTATTATACTTTTATTCATTGCGTTTTTTATCACATAAAATATTATTACCAAATAAATATTATAATTAACGCACTTATAATTGGGACACAAAGATATTATAGTCAACTAATAATTAATCTTTTTTTTGGGTGAACAAAGGTATTTATTGAGTGAGTATATATATTCAACCTATAACTTTAGTTGTATTTTTTATAAACAACTTATTCTTGTTCTTTAACCATCAGAACTATTATATATTCAAGCTAACTAATTTTTCATTTTATAGTTTTAGATAAAGGCTATAAAAATCTAAAAAACAGACGCTATCTTATTTTTAAAAATCGTTATATAAACTTTTATAATCACATCAACACTTGATTTTAAATAGAAATCTACTCTATACCAACAAAATGTATAAATTCCCAAACTATTCTATTTCTTTAAATATTTTATCCCATAAAAAAAGGCCCAGATTACTCCGAGCCTCCATTCAAATATAATTTATTTATTCATGCATTATTTTAAAAAAATACCGTTTTCCTTTATTTCAATTTGTTGTTGTTTATATAAAGTACCTACAGCTTTTTTAAATGTCTTTTTACTCATGTTTAAAACAGTTTTAATATCTTCTGGGTGACTTGCATCTGTCAGTCCTAAAAAGCCATTATTACTTTCTAATTCTTTTAGAATTTGTGTTGCACTATCAAGTACTCCCTCAAACCCTACTTTTGTTCTCGTTACATCTATTTTTCCATCAGGGCGAATAGATTTAATATAACCAATAATACGATCTCCGGTTCTCATTTCTTCAAAAACCTCATTCTTGTACATTAGTCCTGCATGCTTCTCGTTAATGATTACATTAATTCCTAAATCTGTAATGTGAGATACAACTAATTCTACTTCTTCTCCTTCCTGGACAGTAATTTCTTTGTTATCTACAAACTGTCTTAATTTACTTGACCCTACTAAACGATTTGTTTTCTCGTCTAAGTACATATAAATTAAATATCTATTACCTTCTTTCATTGGACGAGCTTGCTCTCTAAATGGAACAAAAAGATCTTTCTCTAATCCCATATCCATAAAAGCTCCAAAATCGTTGATATAGTTTACTTTTAATAAAGCAAACTCATTCAAATATATATAGGGCTCTAAAGTTGTAGCTACTGGTCGTTCTTCTTGATCTAAATAAACAAAAACAATAAGTTCGTCCCCTATTTCATATTTCTTGGGTACGTACTTATTAGGTAACAAGACATCCTTTTCACCATCTGTCAAATAAAGACCTACACTTGTTTCACGTGCAATCTTTAACGTATTATCATCACCAATTTTTATCATCTTATAATGTATTTGTAATATCTAAATGAGTTTATTTCAACTCTAAATCAAATATTTCTCTTAATAATTCTATTTCTGGATTAATCTCACTCAGATGTTGATACTTATCTTTTGAATGAAATACTTTCTTAGCTAATTTAATCTCTTCGTTAACTGTAATATTAATCTCGATTCCGTAGTTGTTTAGTCTTTTTCTTAAATAATTTACTAACTCGTATTTATTCTCGTCAAAACTTATTTTAGAACCGTGGTTTGGTAATTCCAATTCTATAATATAACCATTCAAACGTGGTTTAGTCATTCCCATTAATGAAGACATCAACATTAAACCGGAACGAGCCAAACGCTCTGAAAAGCTATTCCATTCCATCATCATACGATCATAATGAAAATGATCTTTAGGTAAGTCTTCTGGATTAACTACTTGCTTTTCTAAAGAAAAAGCCATCTCTTTCCTTGCACGAATACTTGACAAGGACAAAGCAGACACTTTTCGTGTCCCACCATTAGCACGTGCACTTTGTTGATTATGATTAGGGTGTAATGATGGCTGTTCTTGCTCTACATTTCCCTGAATTGGCTGCTGTGCCGTATGCTGTTGCACTTGAGCAACAGGATTTGTATTGTGACTTACTAAATCTGAGGTTTGGTTATATATTGCATTTATCTGTCCTCCTCCTCCTAAAACAGGCTGATTAGCAACAGTAGTATTCTCTATCGGAGCAACATTGCCAAGCAATTGCTTCAATAAATCTGCAGGTATTATATATTGTTTATCTTTTTTTTTTCGCCTTCAAAAGTTAAAGACGCTAACTGCATTAAACACAATTCTACCAATAATCGCTGATTTTGACTTGATTTATATTTCAAATCACAGTCATTTGCTATTTCAATAGCATTTAACAATAAAGGCATTGATGTCTGTTGCGACTGGTTATAAAACAATTGCTTTCCGTGATCACCAATCTCTAACAAATTAATCGTTTCTGGTGTTTTACATACCATTAAATCTCTGAAATGAGATGCTAATCCAGACACAAAATGATGTCCGTCAAAACCTTTTGCCAAAATATCGTCAAACGCTAATAATAACGCAGGAATATTATTTTGCAAAATATAATCTGTAATTCTAATGTAATATTCAAAGTCTAATACATTCAAATTCTCAGCTACTGCTTGACGAGTTAAGTTTCTACCGCAATAAGACACTACTCTGTCAAAAATAGATAGTGCATCACGCATAGCCCCGTCAGCCTTCTGTGCAATGATACGAAGTGCATCATCTTCATAAGTAATTCCTTGACTTCTCGCTACAAGTGCCAAATGATTAGCAGCATCAGCAATAGTAATTCTCTTGAAATCAAATATTTGACATCGCGATAATATCGTCGGAATAATCTTGTGTTTTTCTGTAGTTGCTAAGATAAATATAGCATGACGTGGCGGCTCTTCTAATGTCTTTAAAAACGCATTAAAAGCTGCTGATGATAGCATATGTACCTCATCGATGATATATACCTTATACTTTCCTGTTTGTGGTGGTATACGAACTTGATCTATCAAATTACGAATATCATCCACAGAGTTATTTGAAGCAGCATCTAACTCAAATACATTAAAAGCAAAGTCTTCATTTGGATTATCATACCCTTCTTGGTTAATCTTTCTCGCCAAAATACGCGCACATGTCGTCTTCCCCACTCCTCTCGGACCAGTGAATAACAAAGCTTGAGCTAAGTGATTGCTTTCAATTGCATTCACTAATGTACTCGTGATAGCTTGTTGTCCTACAACGTCGTTAAAGGTTTGAGGTCTGTATTTACGGGCAGATACGATGAATTGTTCCATAGATATAATATTAACGCAAAGGTAGTTTATTTTTTAGAATGTGAAAACTATTCTCTTAACTCCAAAGGAAAAAACTCTTCTTCTTTCTGTTCTAACACCCACTTCTTTCTTAATTCATTAAAATTAATTCCAGGAGAACCTGTTGAATATTCTAATTCATTTCTAAAAAACAAATACTGCAACTGTGTTTCTATATAAAAATCATTTATATCACTTTCAGGATGATATTCTGATTTCAAATTCAAACTAAATGTTCTTGCTGTAGTATTAGACCAGAAAGCAGTCCATCCACTTTTAAATTCTTTTATCAATGAAAATGCCGTATTCCCTGTCTGACGATCTATCAACTTCAACAATATCTTTCCGTCATTACGAGATAATTTCTTTAACCTCTCTTTAAACTGACTTTCTAAATACTTTTGTGAACGCTTTATATATTGGCGTTTTTCTCTATTCGTCTCCATCAGCTCTAAATTCTTATTCAGTATAACCAAATTTGCAGCTGTAGCTTCTGCATAAGGATATACGCGTCTAAGGCGATTGCGCAGTATAATCATATCTCGTCGATACTTTTCTTCACGAGCATCCACACCAATGAATATCTCTGGTATCGAATATTCCTGAATTGTATCTCCATTCACTATTATCTCGTGAGGAATATCTGGCACTTGCCTAAGCTCTTGTTCTTGCGCCATGCTCAAGAATGGCATTAAAAATAGCACGATAACTATTAACTTTCTCATAACCCAAATTGTTAATCAAAAATATCGCTTTTTGTTGAGTTATAATAACAGATTGGGTAAATTAGCAAAAAATAAAATCATGAATACTGAAACAATTTTGAATGAAGATTCTTTAAATTTTTTAAAAGAATATCTTAATAATCCATCTCCCACAGGTCATGAGTCACAAGGACAAAAGATATGGATGGACTATCTAAAACCTTATGTTGACACTTTTTTTACTGATACATATGGTACTGCAGTTGGAGTTATCAATCCAAACGCTCCTTATAAAGTTGTTATTGAAGGACACGCAGACGAAATTTCTTGGTATGTAAAATACATTACTGATGAAGGGTTTATTCACGTTGTAAGAAACGGAGGTAGTGACCACATGATCGCTCCTTCTAAAAGAGTACTAATCCACACTAAAAAAGGAACTGTAGAAGGTGTTTTTGGTTGGCCTGCTATCCACATAAGAAATAGAGCTGGAAAAGAAGAGTCTCCTAAAATCGAAACAAACTTCATCGATGTTGGTTGTGATTCTAAAGCAGAAGTTGAAGCTTTAGGAATTCACGTTGGTTGTGTAATCACTTATCCTGATACTTTCACAATTTTAAATAACAACAGATTTGTTTGTCGCGCAATTGACAATAGAATGGGAGGTTTTATGATTGCTGAAGTTGCTCGTTTATTAAAAGAAAATAAAAAAGAACTACCTTTTGGTCTATACATCGTAAACGCAGTACAAGAAGAAGTTGGTTTGAGAGGAGCTGAAATGATAACGCAAACAATTAAACCTAATGTTGCTATTGTAACTGATGTTTGCCATGATTCAAATACCCCTATGGTTGACAAAAATATTGAAGGTGATAATAAGATTGGTAGAGGTCCTGTTGTAGGGTATGCTCCTGCTATTCAAAACAATCTAAGAGAATTAATTGAAGAAACAGCAGAGAACAACAAAATTCCTTTTCAACGCAACGCTATGTCCCGCGTAACTGGTACAGATACAGACGCTTTTGCATACAGCAATGGTGGTGTAGCTTCTGCTTTAATTTCATTACCTCTTCGTTATATGCACACTACAGTAGAAATGGTTCATAGAACAGACGTTGAAAATACTATCCGTTTAATTTATGAAACGCTTCTTAAAATCCAGAATAACGAAACCTTTTCTTATTTCAAATAAGATTTAAAAGATAACAATTCAAATTAGCCTTATAAAGTAACTAACTTTATAAGGCTTTTTTTTTGCAGACAAAACAGCTATTTACACTTCAATTTGTCACGTATTTACAGGGCTCTTCTAATTAAATCACTTATCTTTGATTTAAAATTGAATATACAATGTCTTTTTACAATAGAAATAAAAAAAGTACAACTAAAATCAACGCTAATCTTACATTAGCTCAGTTAATAGAACAAGCCGGAAGCAAACCTGAATACCGCGCTATTTTTTATGATCGTTTTCTAAAAGATTATATCTATGTATTAGTTGAAAAAACACCTAATAACTCTAATTCTAATGAAAGCCTTGCAGCTGATGCACCTATTTTAGTTCTGGATGACCAACGCATCCCTGTATTTACAAGTCTTGATAGTATTTCTGAAAATGGTGAAGTAACAGACGATATCTCGTATATGAAAGTAAGAGGTCGCTCTTTCTTAGAGATGACGTTTGGTTCTACTATTATAGTAAATCCTTTTTCTAAGATATATAAAAACTTAGTTCCTGAAGAAATTTCTCAAATGCTTAATGGTAGTATTTTCAACACTTTGTCAAACCCTGTTTTGAAAGCTCAAATGCAAGTAAAAATAGGTAAACCAGAAGTTGAACCTACTAAACTTTTAGAAGAACTTACACAACTCTTCTCAACACACGAGGTGATTGATAATGCATATATTGGGTGGACATTCAATCCTATGATAGACAAGAAACCTCATTACATCTTTGCTATTGAAACTATCGCTGAAAAGAGACAGTTTAAAGAAATAGCTGATATGATTTCAAATACATGTGTACCTCACTTGAAGAAAGAAGAGTTTATAGACATTATTAAATTAGAACAGAATGGCAATTTTAGTGATTACTTCTACAAGTATGCTGAGCCGTTCTATAAAAAACAATAAACTATGATGCAACAAGCTAAGTTCACTCCTATCGATCTGGATACCTGGAGCCGTAAACCTTACTACGATTACTATCGCAATAAGTTAAAAACAAAATATACGGTTAGTATTAAAGTCGATATTACAGAACTTCACGCTTGTTATAAAATTAAAGGTTATAAGTTTTACCCTACTTTTATGTATGTGATCATGAAAGCATTAAACAATAGTGACGCTTTCCGAACCGCAATTCACAACGGACAATTAGGGCAATGGAACTTCTTACAACCTGCATTTACCATATTTCATGAAGACGATAAAACCTTCTCTGATTTATGGAGTGAATACCATAATGATTTTGCAATTTTCCACCAAGTAATTACAAAAGACATAAATACTTACAAAGATGTAAAACAAATTAAGGCAAGACCAAACACTCCGCCTAACTTTGTCCCTATTTCTTGTGTACCATGGATCAGTTTTGAAAGCATTAGTCAAGATACAACAGTTGATTTTGACTTTCTACAACCTATTATCCGATTTGGAAAGTTTTACACAGAAAAAGACAGGGTTAAAATCCCCTTGTCAATATTTGTAAATCACG
The DNA here is from genome assembly GCF_900099675.1 of Myroides phaeus. Taxonomy (GTDB): domain Bacteria; phylum Bacteroidota; class Bacteroidia; order Flavobacteriales; family Flavobacteriaceae; genus Flavobacterium; species Flavobacterium phaeum. The sequence continues at coordinate 20,196 of NZ_FNDQ01000025.1, read as the reverse complement.
CAATTGCAGATGGATATCACACTTCAATGTTATTAAATGACATACAAAATATAGCTACCAACGTAGCAGAATGGATGAAATAAAAGTGCTTTCGAGCACTTTTATTTTTTACCACCTTTAGCAAATTAACACTCAAAAACACACGCAACAATCTGAAAACAAAAAGAATAACACCTTTCTTTCCTAAAAAAATTAAGTTTTAAACCACTATTTTTAACACAACAAAAAAATACTATCTTGCGATTTCACTTTTAGAAATAGCAATGAGTACAAAAACAAAAAAGAGCTTAGTAGATAAGTTCCTATCTTCGGTTGAACGAATTGGTAATATGTTACCACATCCAGCTACCCTATTTGCAAGTTTTGCATTATTAGTTATTATAGCTTCTTGGATAGCAAGTTTTTTTGATTTATCCGTTATTCACCCTGGTACACAAGAAGAGATTAAATCTTTTAATCTTGTAAGTGCTGAAGGGTTGCAAATGATACTTACCAAAATGGTAACTAACTTTACAAACTTTGCTCCTTTGGGAACTGTACTTGTATCTTTACTTGGAATAGGTATCGCAGAAGGTTCTGGTCTAATTGGAACTGTACTTAAAAAAATTGTCTTATCATCTCCTAAAAAACTATTAACCTTTGTTATTGTTTTTGCTGGTATTTTATCAAATACAGCAAGTGAAGTAGGTTATGTTTTATTAGTCCCTTTAGCCGCAGTTATATTCTTAGCCGCAGGACGTCATCCAATAGCCGGACTTGCAGCAGCTTTTGCAGGGGTTTCTGGTGGATATAGTGCCAACTTATTATTAGGAACAATTGACCCATTGTTAGCTGGTTTATCAGAAGAAGCAGCTCGTATTATGATTCCTGACTATGTTGTTAATCCTGCTGCAAACTACTATTTTATGTTTGTTTCTACATTTATAATTGCAGGTTTAGGTACTTGGGTAACAGAGAGAATAGTTATTCCAAGATTAGGTACATATGAGGGAGAAGAAAAAGCAATATCTATTGATCCTTTAACGAAAGAAGAGAAAAAAGGATTATTATATGCAGGCTTAGCTGCATTAGCTTTCACAGCTTTTGTTTTAGGAGGACTTATTCCTGAACAAGGGTATTTAAGAGGAGAAGGCGGAGCCATACTTAAATCGCCTTTTATGTCTGGTATTGTAGCTTTGTTATTCATTGGTTCTGCAGTTGCAGGTATCGCTTATGGTATTGGAGCTAAAACAATAAAAAATGATAGTGATGTAATGAAGGGAATGTCTAAAGCAATGGAAACCTTAGGCTCTTATATTGTATTGGTGTTCTTTGCAGCTCAGTTCGTTGCTTATTTCAACTGGACTAATCTTGGTATTATTTTCGCTATTGAAGGTGCGGGTACATTACAAAAATCAGGATTAGGTCCTATTCCACTAATGTTATCATTTGTAATCGTATCAGCTTTAATTAACTTAATTATGGGTAGTGCTTCTGCTAAATGGGCAATTATGGCCCCTGTATTTATCCCTATGTTTATGTTATTAGGCTACTCTCCTGAATTTGTTCAGGTTGCATACAGAATTGGAGATAGCGTTACCAACATCATTTCTCCAATGATGAGTTACTTCGCCTTAATTGTTGCCTTTATGCAGCGCTATGATAAAAAAGCAGGAATAGGTACAATTGTATCTACAATGTTACCTTATACAATAATATTCTTTATCGGTTGGTCTATCCTCTTAATAATATGGATTTTAATCGGTTTACCTATAGGTCCTGGAGCGCAATTACACGTTACAGTCTAAAAAATATAAAAGATGCTTGAATAAGCATCTTTTTTTTGTTCTTATTTCTACTAAAAACACAGTCTTTTTAGCAAACAAAAAGTTAAATACACAAACCTGTTTATCACAACAATAAAACACAAACAAGTAAATTACAATTATTTAAAAACAACAAAAATTAACATATAATCAAAAACATTAGCACCATAAAGAATAACTATTACCTAAAATCACCACCCTATATTTTTAGACTACTTTCGCAAATTCGTTTTTAAAAATAAAGAATGTCAAACAACAAACCGAATAGCTTTCTATTCCTTGTTTACTTAGCAGGACTAAGCATAATCGGCTTTTTAGCCACAGATATGTACTTACCTGCATTTGATAAAATGCGTATAGACTTAGGCACTACAAAAAGCAATATCAGCTTAAGCCTTAGTTTATTCTTAGGAGGATACGCAATCGCCCAATTAATATGGGGACCAATCTCTGAAAAGTTTGGCAAACCAAAAACAATCCTAACAGGCTTGGGAATATTTACTATTTCTTCTCTTATCATATATTTCACAGATAGTGTTGCCTTACTTTTAGCTTTGCGTTTAATACAAGCTATTGGTGTTTGTGCCGCTGCAGTTACTTGGCAAACATTAGTGATTGAAAAATACCCAGCAGAAGAAACTAATAAAGTATTTGCTTCTATTATGCCATTAGTTGCTTTATCTCCTGCTCTTGCGCCTCTTTTAGGTGTTTATTTACTTAACCAATTCGGATGGAGATCTATCTTCATAAGCCTTGCTGTGATTGCTATCTTATTAATAGCTTATACATTTACAATAACAGAAGAGAAAAAAGACGAACACAAAGAGATTGAGGCAACTGAAAACAAAAGTTACTTCTCGCTTTTAAAGTCAAAAAAATATGTAGGTAATGTACTTATTTACGCTATTTGCTCTGGTGCATTCTTCGCTTGGCTTACAGGTTCAACTTTCTTCTTAAAAGAAATGGGATATACAGAAAGTCAAATCGGACTGAGCTTTGTTCCACAAACAATTTCTTTCCTAATCGGTGGTTACGGTTATCGCTTTATCTCTCATAAAGTAGAGAGCTATAAAATTATGCCGTTTACAATTGCTTTGTATTCCATTGGTGCAACTACATTATACTTGTTATCTGTGTTTACAGAACCATCACTAACAACGCTTTTAATACCGTTCTGTTTAATGGCTTTAACAAATGGTGCTAACTATCCAATAGTAGTAGCAGAGGCCTTAAAATCTTTTCCTAACAATACAGGAAAGGCTGCCGCATTGCAAAACACTATTCAACTTGGTGTATGTTTTATAACAAGTGCTATCGTATCGATATTTACACAAGATGCTTTACTTACAACCACAATCGTAATGGGATGTACTGTTCCCTTTATGTATTTAGGTTTTAGATTAAGTAGAAAATAATACAAATTAAAAAGGAAGCTTTTGGGCTTCCTTTTTTATATCTTCAAACTTACTCCTTTATCAAATCATTGTAAACTTCTCCTCCACATTTCCAAGGAAATACAAGTACCTCTCCTTTTTTGTGAATATACGCTGTCAATTCCCCCTTTCTTTTAATAAGCGTATCTCCTACTTCAATATACTTTTTATATTGACTCCATCTTCTTCCCGGATCTATAATTGTTTTGGCACTATTCGTATAAATATTTGTCCCTTTTAAAACAAAATAGTTACTTGATTTTTGTGTAGGCAATTCACTTGCTATAATAACACACTCCATTTGCAATTCACTCTTAGTCAATGCTTCACAATCTGGTCGCAAATTATTACAAGAGCTAAACATAAAACCAACACTAAGTAAAACAACTAAACACTTCATATTACAAGTAAGCATTATAAAACAATCATTACTGCAAGGTAACCTAAATTTATTAAAAGCTCTATATTCTCATAAATAAGACAATAATTATAGCTATTTAATAACAAAAAAAGGGAACCCATAATAATGGATTCCCTTTCATATATAGTGTAATATTCTAACTATTCATTAGAAACGTCAACAGTAGTTTGTTCAGCAATTTGCTTATAAGTACCGTTTTCTAACTTCTCACGAATTGCTTCATAAGCAGATAAAGTCTCAGCAATATCTTCTTTAGTGTGAGTAGCAGTTGGGATCATTCTCAATAAAATAATTCCTTTTGGAATAACTGGATACACAACAATAGATAAGAAAATGCTGTAGTTTTCACGTAAGTCATTTACCATAACCATTGCCTCTGGAATACTTCCTTCTAAGTAAACAGGAGTAACACAAGTATTCGTATCACCAATATTAAATCCTCTTTCTTTTAATCCGTTTTGAAGTAAGTTCACATTCTCCCATAATTTATCTTTCAATCCTGGATTAGAACGTAATAAATCTAAACGTTTTAACGCTCCTAATGTAAAAATCATTGGCAATGATTTAGCAAACATTTGAGAACGTAAATTGTATTTTAAGTAATCAATAATATCTTTATCTGCAGCTACAAAAGCTCCAATTGATGCCATTGACTTAGCAAAAGTAGAGAAATAAACATCAATACCATCTTGACATCCTTGCTCTTCACCTGCTCCAGCTCCTGTTGCACCTAAAGTACCAAATCCGTGAGCATCATCAACTAATAAACGGAAATTGTATTTATCTTTTAAAGCAACAATCTCTTTCAATTTACCTTGCTGACCTCTCATTCCGAATACACCTTCAGTAATAACTAAAATACCACCTCCAGTTGTTTCAGCCATTTTAGTAGCTCTATCTAAGTTTTTTTCTAAACTCTCAATGTCGTTATGTTTATACGTAAAACGTTTTCCCATATGTAAACGAACACCGTCGATAATACATGCGTGAGAATCTACGTCATATACAATAACGTCGTTTTTAGTAACCAATGCATCAATAATAGACACCATTCCTTGGTAACCAAAGTTTAATAAATAAGCAGCTTCTTTCTTTACGAACGCAGCTAACTCATTTTGTAATTGTTCGTGCATAGAAGTATGTCCTGACATCATACGAGCTCCCATTGGATATGCTGCTCCATATTCTGCTGCTGCTTCTGCATCTACTTTTCTTACTTCTGGGTGATTAGATAAACCTAAATAATCATTGATACTCCAGTTAATAACTTCTTTTCCATGAAACATCATACGATTTGACAAAGGCCCCTCTAACTTAGGGAAAACATAATATCCTTCTGCTTGAGATGCCCATTTTCCTAAAGGCCCTTTATTTTTCTGTATTCTGTCAAATAAATCGTTTACCATAATATAACTATGTTTAAAAAAACAAATGCAAAATTAATGATATTTTATATGCTTTCATAATAAATACAAAACTATTTAATACCAAACACCTTTAACTTTACTAACAATAAAAATGATTTTAATATAAAAATACAATCATAAATTGAGAATATTACCTATTCTATGATGTATTTTATTCGATAAAAAGTGAATTAAAAAAAGAAAACCTTTCAATATGAAAGGTTTTCTTATATAACTATACTAGTATAATGCTGGATATAAACTTGGATTTACCTCATTCATAATCGCATAAATTTTTTCAAATACATCTTCAGCTGATGGTTTTGAGAAGTAATCTCCATCTGTTCCATAAGCTGGTCTGTGCGCTTTAGCTGTCAAAGTTTGTGGTTCACTGTCTAAATGACGGTAACCTTTTTGTTCTTCTAATACTTTTTGTAAGATATACGCTGATGCTCCTCCTGGTACGTCTTCGTCGATTACTAACAAACGATTTGTTTTAGCTAAACTCTTAACGATATCATGATTAACATCAAATGGCAATAAAGACTGTGCATCAATAATTTCCACTTCAATACCTAACTCCAATAATTCTTGTGCAGCTTGCTCTACAATTCTCAAAGTAGATCCGTAAGAAACCACAGTAATATCTTTACCTTCTTTGATTGTTTCTACTACTCCAATCGGTGTTTTAAACTCTCCTAAATTTGTTGGCATCGTTTCTTTCAAACGGTATCCATTCAAACATTCGATTAACAACGCTGGCTCATCACTTTCCATTAATGTATTATAGAAACCAGCTGCTTTAGTCATATTACGAGGTACTAAAACGTGCATCCCTCTTATTGCATTAATAATCATTCCCATAGGAGAACCTGAATGCCAAATTCCCTCTAAACGGTGTCCACGTGTTCTTACAATCAATGGTGCTTTTTGACGACCGACAGTTCTATATTGTAATGTAGCCAAGTCATCACTCATAATTTGAATAGCGTACAATAAATAATCTAAGTACTGAATTTCTGCAATCGGACGTAATCCTCTCATTGCCATTCCAATTCCTTGTCCTAAAATTGTAGCCTCACGAATACCTGTATCTGATACTCTATTTAATCCGTGTTTTTCTTGTAATCCTTCTAATCCTTGGTTTACGTCACCGATATTACCAGCGTCTTCTCCAAAAATCATCACGTTTTTATGTTTCTCCAAGATAAAATCAAAGTTATCTTTCAAAATTAAACGTGCATCTACTACCTCTGATGTTTCATCATAAGTAGGTAATACCTCATTAACCAATGTAGCTTTGTGAGCTGTTTCAGACATTAAATGAGAACTATATCTACCTTGATTTTGTTCAAAGTAGTTTTCAATAAACTGAACTAAAGTTCCTTTCCCAGCTTCTTTCACTACCATGCGCAACGCTTTACGCGCTACAGTAATTACATCTTTGCGGATTGGCTCTTTTATTCCTGCTAAATCACTTGCAAATTTCTCTAAGAAAACGCGGTTTGGACTTGAAGCAGCAACAGTATTTAACACTGCTACTAATTGGTCTCTTTCTGCTACAATTGGATCTAAATATGCTTTCCAAGCAGATTTTTTACCATCAAGAACCTCTTTTTTCAATTGTTTATCTAATTCATCTAACTCTTCTGTTGTAGCGATGTCTGAACTAATAATCCAATTTCTAAATTGTAAAACACAATCTTTCTCTGCTTCCCACTCTAAACGCTCTTTACTTTTATATCTCTCATGAGACCCTGAAGTTGAGTGTCCTTGTGGTTGTGTAAGCTCTTGTACGTGAATTAAAACTGGTATATGTTCTTCTCTTGCAATTTTTGAAGCTTTTGCATACGTTTCAATTAAAGAAACATAATCCCATCCGTTTACTCTTAAGATTTCGTAACCGTTTCCTTTATCATCACGTTGAAATCCTTTTAAGATTTCAGAGATGTTTTCTTTTGTAGTTTGATATTTTGCGTGAACAGAGATTCCGTAATTGTCATCCCAAACACTCATAACCATTGGCACTTGTAATACACCAGCTGCATTAATTGTTTCAAAAAACAATCCTTCTGACGTAGAAGCATTACCAATTGTTCCCCAAGCTACTTCATTACCATTAACAGAAAAATTACCTTCTGCATCTGCTTCAGCAAATTCTCTATAATACTTTGAAGCTTGTGCTAAACCTAACAATCTTGGCATTTGCCCAGCTGTAGGAGAAATATCCGCACTTGAGTTCTTTTGATTTACTAATTTATTCCAGTTTCCATTTTCATCAACACTATGCGTAGCAAAGTGTCCACCCATTTGACGTCCTCCAGACATTGGATCATACGCTAAATCAGCATGTCCAAAAAGTCCTGCAAAAAACTGCTCAACTGTTAACTCTCCAATCGCCATCATAAATGTTTGATCGCGATAGTAACCTGATCTAAAATCACCGTTTTGAAAAGCTTTAGCTAATGCCAATTGTGGCACTTCTTTTCCATCACCAAAAATTCCAAACTTCGCTTTTCCAGTAAGAACTTCACGTCTACCAAGTAAACTACATTCTCTACTTAACTTAGCAATTTTATAATCTTGAATTACCTCTTTCTTAAAATCTTCGTAAGAAAGAGCCATATTTGTTTCTTTTTGACTCATCGTAAAAATGTACTAATTTACCGGTTACGAATATAGAATAATATCGATAAAAAAGCTAATTTATAACACTACATTATTACCAATTAATGCACATCTCAATTATTATTTTAATAATCAACCCTGCATTTAATTATTAAAAACAAAATATTTTGTTAATTCACTATTTATAGATTATTAATATGATAATCGTATTTCAACAAAAAAACCCGTCATCAGACGGGTTTTAAGCTTATATTAGACACTGCTTTTTTTACTCTATAACAGTTAAAATTGACTCTAATGAGAATCGCACTTTTTTCATCGGAGCTAACCAATCATTTTCATGATCTCTTTCTCCCAATGCTAAAATAGTTACGCTTTTTAATCCTTTTGCAGTAAGTCCTAACACCTCATCCATTTGATCATTGTGAAACCCTTCCATTGGCGAAGCGTCAACTTTTAACTCTGCCGCTGCTCCAATAGCTAAACCAAATGCAATATATGCTTGTCTTGCTGCGTGTTGAAATTGTTGTTCCTCTGTTAATGAACCGAAATGAGTTTTAAGCGAGTTTTTATAATCGTTCATTTCTCCTTTTGCCATCTCGCGAATAGTTTCCATATTGTCAAAAACACTATCTATACGCGCTTCAGTATACGTATCCCAAGCAGCAAATACCAATAAATGTGAACACTCTTTTACTTGCACCTGATTCATTGCTACAGGAACCAACTTCTCTTTTAACTCTTGATTTTTAATTAAAATCATTTCAAAAGGTTGTAATCCTGATGATGTTGGTGCCATGCGTGCTGTTTCTACAATCTGCATCACTACCTCATCACTTAATTTAACCTCACTATTGTAACGTTTAGTAGCATATCGCCACTGTAAACTATTTAATAATTCCATTTTCAACATTAATTATTTAGCTAAAAAAGCTAAAACATTCTTTTCTATTCTCTCATTAATATTTGATACATCGGCTTTTACAAAAGGTTCACCTATAATTTTTTCATACAATTCAATATAGCGTTCTGAAACTGATGTAATATATTCATCTGTCATTTCAGGTACTTGTTGACCTTCTTGCCCTTGAAAACCGTTACCAATCAACCATTGTCTAACAAACTCTTTAGACAATTGCTTTTGAGCCTCCCCTTTTGCTTGACGTTCCTCATAACCATCCGCGTAAAAATAACGCGATGAATCTGGTGTATGGATTTCGTCTATTAACACAATCTTTCCTTCTTTTGTCTTTCCAAACTCATACTTTGTATCTACTAAGATAAGTCCTCTTGCCGCAGCAATTTCGCTACCTCTTTTATAAAGCGCCTGTGTATATTGTTCTAAAACCAAATAATCTTCTTCAGAAACAATTCCCCTTGCCAAGATATCCTCTCTTGAAATATCTACATCGTGTAACCCAATTTCCTCTTTAGTAGAAGGCGTAATAATTGGTGATGTAAGTTTATCATTTTCTTTAAGACCTTCTGCAAGTGTAACACCACATAAAACTCTTTTTCCGGCAGCATATTCGCGAGCAGCATGCCCTGCAAGATATCCTCTAATGACCATCTCTACTTTAAAAGGCTCACAAACGTGTCCCACAGCAACATTAGGATCAGGTGTAGCGACTAACCAATTTGGTACAATATCACTGGTCATCTCCATAAACTTCGTTGCAATTTGGTTCAAGATTTGCCCTTTAAAAGGAATCCCTTTTGGCATAATCACGTCAAATGCAGATAATCTATCCGTAGCAACCATAACCAATAGGTTGTCGTTGATATTGTAAACCTCTCTTACTTTTCCGTGATAAACTGACTTTTGATTTGGAAACTCAAAACTCGTTTTTGTGATTGTGTTATTCATATTTTTATTTAGTTGTGTAGTTCTTTCTTACTTAATACGCTAATAATTCTATTAACGCTTGTTCAAATCTACTTTTAGGTAGATATTGATCTTCCAAAGCTTTCACAAATGGGATAGCTGTTTCCAAACTTGCCACACGCTTTACTGGTGCGTCTAAATGTTCAAAACAGTTTTCCATAATCATTGCTGATATATCACTTGCAACTCCTCCAAACATTGAATCCTCTTGCAAAATTATAACTTTATTTGTTTTCTTAACGGAATTAAATATAGTTTCGGCATCCAATGGTTGTAAGGTACGCAAATCTATTAAATCTGCTTTTATTTTTGGGTTTTTATCTAAAGTTTCTAATGCCCAATGTACTCCTGCTCCAAATGATATGATTGTTACATCTTCTCCTTCCCTCAACATTGTTGCCTTGCCAAACGGAATTGTGTAATAATCTTTTGGTACATCCTGGTACACACTGCGATACAATTGCTTATGTTCAAAGAATATAACAGGATTTGGATCATTTATCGCTGTATTCATCAATCCTTTTGCATCTACAGGAAATGCAGGATAAACAACTTTAAGTCCTGGTGTTTTGGTAAACCACGCTTCATTTGTTTGAGAGTGAAATGGTCCTGCTTGGGTACCTCCACCACAAGGCATACGCACTACTACATCCGCTTTTTCATTCCACCTGTAATGAATTTTTGCCAAGTAATTGACAATTGGGTTAAAGCCTGTTGACACAAAATCACCAAACTGCATTTCCATAATCGCCTTTCCGCCATTAATTGAGTACCCCATAGCTGCAGAGACAACAGCACTTTCACAAATTGGTGTATTTCTAATGCGTTCTTTGCCAAATAGATCTACAAAACCATCAGTTACTTTAAATGCTCCTCCGTACTCAGCAATATCTTGCCCCATTATAACTAATTCAGGATGTCTTTCAAATGACTCTTTCAACGCTTGTGAAATAGCGTCTATAAAACGGATATTTTCCTTTTCTCCTGTTGGCGTTACCTCTTCATACACAAAAGGCGCGTACATATCTGATAACTCCTCTTGTAGATTAGCTACAATTGGTGCTTCTTCTTGTACTACTTTCCAATCTCTATCTATCTCTTCTTTAAATGCTTGACGCATTACCTCATCTACTTCTGGTGTTAACACACCTTCTGCTAATAGATAAGAACGATAATTTTCCAATGGGTCTTTGCGTTCCCATTCATCCATTAACTCTTGCGGTACATACTTTGTACCACTTGCTTCTTCATGTCCTCTACGTCTAAACGTTAAAAACTCAATCAATACAGGGCGTGGATTTTCTCGCATTGACGCTGCAATCTCACTAATTTGCGTATAGACTTCTAAGATATTATTTCCGTCTATAATATGACTTTCCATTCCATATCCTTGCGCTCTATCAGCCAAGTGTTTACATCGGTATTGCTCATTAGTAGGCGTTGACAATCCGTAACCATTATTTTCAATAACAAAGAGTACTGGTAAATCCCACACAGAAGCAATATTCAACGCTTCGTGAAAGTCTCCTTCCGACGTTCCCCCTTCACCAGTAAACACCGCAGTTATCTTCTTTTGTTTACGCAATTTATGTGCCAAGGCAATTCCATCAGCTACTCCCAACTGAGGACCAAGGTGTGATATCATTCCAACAATGTGGTATTCCTGAGTTCCAAAATGAAAAGAGCGTTCTCTTCCTTTTGTAAAACCATTTGCTTTTCCTTGCCATTGAGAGAATAATCGGTGTAGTGGAATATCTCGAGAAGTAAAAACTCCCAAGTTTCTATGCATTGGTAAAACATATTCATCTGGCTCTAAAGCAGCAACAATTCCAACAGAAATTGCCTCTTGCCCAATACCAGAGAACCATTTGGTTACCTTGCCCTGCCTAATAAGAATAAGCATTTTTTCTTCTACCATACGAGGTTTAAGTAGCCTCTGGTAAAGATCAAGTAATACTTGATCTGATAATTTTTTTCGGTTATAGTTTATTTGTTTCATGGTTGGTTTTAAAGAAACTAAAATAAGAATATTTGCGTATTAAAAAACATTACCACCTTCTTTTTACCTCCAATTTGACATAAAAGATTCTCTATTTTATTTTCAAACATCCTTTATATTCTAAGAGGACTTACGCCAAGCTAAAAACAAGAGTAATGCAATAGATAAATAAACAAGTAAAAAAGGCAATACACTTACGTCAAAAAAGCGGTAACTGATGATGCTAAAAAAGAAAACAACCGGATAAGCTAAAACTAAATACAGAAAAGTTCTGGATACAAAAAATTGTACCTTCTGTTTATTATTTGATGCTTTAAATACAGGAGCTCCTATGCTCATAATGGAAGGAATAAACATTAATATACTTCCTAAAAACGCTATACTAACTATAATCCACAAGACAATATTCATCGACTCCTTTTTTGTTCTAATAACTTATGTGATATTTTTCTATCTCATTTCTAAAACAAAAATAAAATTATAATTTTACAGCAGAAATAAATCTTCTTTAAAGCACAAAAAATCAAGGGTAATCTTTAAATATTCTTTATTGGGTTATTTTCACAATTCTTAACCTTTGAAATAGCTATTCATACTTTATAAAATAATTAATTGATAATTATTCGGGAACTATTCGGGACTTGTTCGGAAAAATGGGCCTTTTTCCGAACAAGTCCCGAACAACTATACTACTTTACCGAAACAAGTAACAAAAGACACTTGGTTCCAATTCTTACAAAACGCTTTAATTGACAAAAAATACAAACTGCTCATTATTTTATAAAAAAAAGGACAAGCATTTCTACCTGTCCTTTTAAAATTCACTTATTAATAAATTCCTATTTCACTTCTAAAACAATATTCATAAATGTTTTTCCTGTTACAACTCCATCTCCTTTTACTTTATAAACCAATATACCTTCTTTACTTAATGATACTATTTCAAATACAGAAGTATCGTAATAAGTAATATGGTAATTTAATTCATTAGCAGGCAATACTGGTAATTTTCCATCTATTCCAACACTTGAAAACATTGGTGCCGAGAATTGTCTAAAATAATCAGCATAGATATCTTTAGTGATTGTCTCATTTGCTTTTACTTCTAATACAATTGAGGGCATATAGAAAAATTTAGGCATTGCTGCTTTTAATTCCTGAAATGATGCACCACCTTTTCCATCTGCTACTAATACAGTACCTTGATTTTTATTTACTGAACTAATTTTACTGTCAGGAATCTCTTTTTCTCCGATATGTTTTTCTTTTACCCCTCCGTCTGCTATTTTAATTGACGCTGGATCGACTAATGCATAAATTCCATTATCAACTACTATAGAATTATCAGATGATGTTAATGCTTTACCATAATCTTTTGGTATCCCATATTCTGCGCCTCCTTTTCCATCGGCTATTAAGAAAGTACCTTTTGCAAATTCACCTGAAGAAATTTTATCGTATGTAACAGCTCTATATCCAATAAAATTAGAAGTAATTCCCAATGGTGCTAATTTTATAGATAAAGGAGAAAGTAAAACATGCTGATTACTTTCCAGTTCTCCAAATTGTAAAGGATGTGCAAGACTTAATTTTTTTCCTTTCTTAAAAACTGCCCCACCTTTTCCATCAGCTCTTATTACCCCTAAAGAATCATTTTCTACACTACGAATCTTATCAGGATCTATTGTCTTATACGCAATCTTTTCATTTACTATAGCACCATCAGCAATCTTTTCTGTTGTAATTCCCCCATCTCTAACATCAATAGAAGCAGCATTTAACAAAGCGTGATCTCCGTCTGTTACTTCAATAGCACCAGATCCAGATAATTCAGCTCCACCCAACTCTAACATAGAATTAATATCTTTAAAAGTAGTAGCCCCATTTCCATCAGACACTAAAAAATGATTTTCTGGCTTGCCTGTAGAATTAATTTTATCTGGTGTAACAGATTTTTCAGCTAAGTGTTTTGCTTGTATTCCACTATTTGCAATATCAAGTCTCATTGGTTTTAATACCGCTTTATCACCACTCTCTATTTTAATAGAGTTTTCTGTACTTGTAACTGCTTTTCCATTATCAAACACCAACTCATCCATTCCCTTATAACTAACAGTGCCATCACCTTTAGCAGTAAGTACCGTATTTGCAACTGCATTACCATCACCTACTTTAGAACTAATTTTCTCTTTTGTAACAGAATTATTTTGCAAATGCTTTGTTGCCACTCCTTCTGTAGCAATCTTAATTTCCGTTTCTTTTATTAAAGCTTTATTACCAGAAGCTACTTCAATAGAACCATCTGCTTTCAAATCTTGGCCGTGATCTCCAACAAGAGTACCCAAACTTTTATAAACTGCCCCACCTTTCCCATCTGCACTTAATACAGCATCTGTAGCTGCATTACCAGTTGGTAAAACAGTACTTACCTTATCTACCGTTACTGCTCTTGTTGCAAGTTTTGTATTTGTAACTGCTCCATTCGCTAACTTAGATTCTGATACAGCACTTTCACCAAGTTTTTCACTTGTAACAGCTGCATTTCCAAGTTTATCTGTAGTAATTGCATTTGTTACAATCTTACTCGTTGAAACAGCATTATCAGCTAATTTTCCATTTGTAACCGCATTTCCTGCCAATAAATCTGTTGTTATTCCTTCTGCTTTAACTTGGATATTGACTGCGCTATTTACAGCTTTTTTACCCGTTGTATTGTCATTAAACTCTAAAGCATTTCCTAATACTAAATCTTCAGCATTGTTATCTACAACTGCCTTAATTGCCTTGTATTCAACTGTTCCATCTACATTAGAAACAGGGATTAAATTTGCTGTTTTAGGTGCTCCTAATTTAGTAGCATCTACTTGTTGATTAACAATATGCTTCCCTAAAATAGAACTATCATTAATTGCTAAATCAACATTCGTCAATACAGCCCCATTGCCATTAGTAACTTTAATAGTACTGTCTGTACTTCCCAAGTCACCTTTAGTGATTATTTCACTTACAGCTTTGTACGCTACATTTCCACTACCATCTGCAGTTAATACAGTATTAGCAACTTCATTTGTAGTTGCACCTTTCTTAGAGCTAATCTTAGCTGCAGTAACTGCCTTATCAGCTAATTGAGTCGTTTTTACTGCACTTGCTGCAATATGCTTATTCTCAATTCCGGCAGTGGCAACTTCAATCTTTACATCATTTAATACTGATTGATCTCCGTTAGTAACTATAATTGAAGCATCAGAACCTAATGTTTTTGCATTTGTATTTAATGGTAAATACTTTGCTTCTCCGTCTCCTAATGCGGTTAGTACCGTCCCCATTGAAGATGTTTCACTATTCATCTTTGTAGCAGTAATATTCTTATCAGCTATTTTTGCATTTGTAATACCACCATTTCTAACACCAATACTCACATCTTTTAAAACAGCTTTTGTACCACCAGTAATTTCAATAGCTCCATTTGCTGTTTCAGACAAGTTCTTTCCATCTACATTTATCAGGTTGTTTATTGCTGTAAACTTCGCTCCTCCATCTCCATCAGAGATTAATACGTGATTGATAGTTTCATCTCCAGACGAAATTTTACTTGCTGTTACCGCCTTATCTTTTAAGTGTTCTGTTTGAACTCCTTCTTTTTTAATATCAATAGATGCAGTTTTTAATAATGATTTATCACCATCTTTAACTTCAATTGCTCCATTTCCAGATAATGCTTCTCCTTGATTGAAAACTAATTCATCCATTCCCTTGTAAGCAACTTTATCTCCAGCTGTCACAGTTAGCACTGTATTTTCAGCAGCTCCTTCTGGATTAATCTTTGCAGTTGTAACCACATTATCAGCTAATTGAGCTGTTTTTATCGCACCTACTTTGATGTGTTCATTGCCTACACCTTGATTTGCAATCTTAATTTCGGTTGCTTTTAATAAAGCTTTATTATCTGCTGTAACCGAAATAGAACCATCAGCTGTTAAGTTTTCACCTTGATCGAATACTAATTCACCTACTCCTTTATAAGCAACATTTCCGCTACCATCTGCAGTTAATACAGTATTTGCAACAGCTCCTTCTGAGCTAATCTTCTCAGTTGTAACAGCTTTATCAGCTAATTTAGTAGTGGTAATTCCTTGATTTGCAACATCTATTTCTGCTTCTGCTAAAACAATATTTAAACCATTACCTTTAGTAAACTGTAATGCTGGTGACAACAATAAATCTTTTCCACCATCTAATACAGCATCCTTACTCACATAATCAAACCCTCCAGCTCCATTTGTTACAAGGACATGATCCTTGCCTATAAAATCATCAGAATTATCTTCTTTTGAACTAAGCTTATTTTTAGTAATTGAATATTCATTGATTTTAAGATTTATGTCTTGAAGAACTACACCTTTTCCATCTTTTCCATCTCCAAAACCGATGATTCCATCTGTCGTTATATCGTGAGCTTCCGTTTGCTCTGCTGCTACTGTAGAATAAACAAAGCCACCTTTTCCATCTGTTACTAAAATTTTACCTTCTCCTTCTTCTGATCCTAATTTATCAATAGTAACATTTTTATCTCCTATTTTAGCAGTGGTAACGGCACTATTAACTATTTTATCAGTGATAACTGCATCCTTAGCCAATTTCGCAGAGGTAATAGATGCATCAGCTAAGCCTAACTTTACGTTAGAAAGCACTGTACCTGTGCCATTTTCAACAGTAACAACATCATCTGTCGTAATATTTCCTTTACCTGTGATACTTGCAGAAGTAATAGGCTGATACGAAACGTTACCATTTCCATCTGCTGTAGCAACAGTTCCTACTGTAGCGCCAGTTGATTTAAGTTTAGATGCTTCAATTGAGTTATCCTTAACACTTAAATTAACATTGCCTAATGTTTTATTTATTCCATTATCAACCGTTATAATCGCATCTCCTGACAAGTTTCCTTTTGAAGAGATAACATCTGTTGTAATCTGCTTGTAAGTAACATTTCCATCAGCATCACTAATTGCCACGCGATTATCTACACCTGCTACGTTTCCTCCAAAAAGTTTTGTATTGGTTACAGCTTGATTTGCTACTTTATCAGCTGTAACTGCACTAGTTGCAATTTTTGATTCCACAACACTTCCAGCTGCTAAATGAGCAGATTTAACTCCTCCTGTTTTTAAACTTAATGTCGTTTTCTTATCGTCAGCTCCAAACAAAACATTTTCTCCTCCTTCAACTTCTATACTTTCATTTCCTACTATATCCCCTTTCATCGAAGATTTCACAGCATTTGAAACAGGCTGAAAAGCAACACCACCACTACCATCTGCAGTTAAAATATCGCCTTGTGCAAAATTGGCAACTGTTGTTGCGGTAATGTCTTTAGAACTAATGCGATCAGTAGTTACTGCTTTAAAGTCAATATGGTCTGTTTGAATTCCTCTTTCATTTACTTTAAGAGTAATGTCTTTTCCTAAGATTGCTTTTTGAGTATCACTACTTACCGATATTGAGTTATCTGCCTTTAAAGAACCCGTTTCCTGAAGTTCCCCAAATGATTTATATGCTACATTACCTTGCCCATCTGCTGTAAGAATAGTCTTATCGGCAGCAGTACCAGAGCCAATCTTATCTGTAGTAACAGCATTGTCACCAATAAATTTGTTAGTGACACCTTTATCAGCTAAAGAAATATTTACTGGTTGTAAAGTTGCTTTATTATCTGTCTTATCTACGACAATAGGACCTGTAGTAGAAAGTTTTGCTGACTTTTCGTTAAAGATTGTATCAACTGCTTTGTAATAAGTTCCTCCTTGTCCATCAGCAGTTAACACTTGATTACCAGCAACCGTTTTCCCAGCAACTACCGAACTAATTTTATCAGTAGTAACAGCCTTATCAACCAATTTTGCAGTGGTAATAGATGTATCAGCTAAACCTAACTCTACATCAGAAAGTACTTTCCCTATACCATTTACAACAGTAACAACATTATCTGTTGTAATATTTCCTGCTCCAGTAACCATATCACTTGTTACTGCTTTATAAGTTACAGTACCTGTCGCGTCAGTCGTTGCTACAAGATTAGCTGTTCCTGTTGGTCCAACTAATTTAGTAGCTGTAACAGTTTTATCAGTAATACCTAATGTAACATCAGAAAGTACTTTATTAGCACCGTTATCAACACTTACGATACCATCTGTTTTGATTTCTCCAGCTGTTGTAATCATATCTCCCGTAATTGCTTGATAAGCTACTTTATCACCCTCTACAACTGTCAAAACACTGTTTTTACTAGCTCCCTCTGCATTTAATTGTACTGTTGTAACAGCTTTATCAGCTAACTTTTCAGTAGTAATACCCTTGTCTGTAATTGCTAAATAAATATCTTTTAAAACAGCTTTCTCTCCATTAGAATCACCAAGCGCCTCAGTTTTCCCAGATATGCTAATAATTCCGTCTGATTGTAAATTACCCGCTTTCGGTGCAATTATTTTTTCAATTGGAGAATAAATTACATTTCCATCTCCATCTGCCGAAAGTACCTCTCCTTTTTTAGCATTTCCTGTAACTACTTTAGAGCTAATCTTATCTGCGGTAACAGATTTATTACCAATATATTCATTTGTTATTCCTCCTTTTTCTAAAGAAACAGTAATTGGTTGTAAAGTTGCTTTGTTATCTTCATTACTAACCTTAATAGGTCCCGTTGTTGAAAGTTTTTCAGCAGTAGAAATCATATCACTCGTAACAGCTTGATACGTAACATTTCCATTACCATCTGCTGTAAGAACAGTATTTTTCCCAGCATCTTTAGAATCTATTTTTTCTTTCGTCACACTTTTATCAGCAAGGTGTTCATTCTTAACTCCTCCTGATTTCAAGCTCAACTTAGCATCTTTGGATGCCTGTCCAAAAAGAACATCTTTACCTCCTTCAACAGCAATACTTTCACTCTCAACTATATCACCTTTAGCCACTCTACTAACCACTGTTTCTGCACTTTCAAACTTAGCCATTGCGTTGTCTATTCCTCCTTCAGAAACTAATATTGCTCCATTTACTGCTCCAATAGCACTGATTTTGTCCTGAGTTACAGCTCTATTTGCAATATGTTCGTTCTTTATTCCTCCTGTATCAACTTTAATAGTAAGTTCTGACAACAAAGCCTTATTTGCAACACCTTCTACTTTTAAAGAAGCATCTGTTTTAAGCTCTTTTCCTTGGTTAGCGACCGTATTATAAATACTATTCTGAACTATTTCATTACCTAAAATAGTTGTTATATTTTCAATAACATCAGCTGGAATATCAATAGTTGAAGTAACACCTTGTTCGTCTGTATATGTATATTTCCCATCACCACCTTTAACAAGCGTAGTAACAATATTTAATTCAGATAGCTTAATGTTTACTTTGTGTTTATCTGTATCTTCTAATGAAAATTCGCTATTCTTATTTAGTTCTCCTCCTATTTTAGTTACAGCAAATGCCTTGTTTTTAGTATTCTCATCTGCTATTTTAGCGTAGTAAAACTCTCCCTTATCATCAACCATTAATACTTTTCCTGCATCAGCAATAGTTGCAATCAGTTTATCCTTTGTAATACTCTTGTCTTTTACGGATAAAATCACATTATTTAATACAGCATTTTCTCCTCCAGACACCTCAATAATATTGTTATTACTCGATAACTTTCTACCTTGAGAAGCAACTGTATTATAGATGTTTTCTTGTACAGTTTTATCTCCTAAGATTGTTTGGATATTATTAACAACATCTGTTACAACTTCAATTACATATGGAGTCTTTGCTTCATTATAATAAGTATAATTTCCTTTGCCATTATTATCAATATATGTATCTATATTAATATCACTTAAAGGCACTGGGAACGAATCATCTTCCGAATCCGTTATCGTTAAATTATCACCGTCAACAACAAAAGTGCTAATTACTGTATTTTTACCATCTAAAATGGCATAGTGTAATTTCCCTTCATCATTAACTACTAATGCTTTTCCAGCATCAGCTACAGTAGCAATTAATTTATCTTTTGTAATACTGTGGTCGTTTATAGATAAAGTTATTTCAGATAGTACAGCTTTATCTCCATTTTTAACCGCTATAATACTATCTGTATTAATCTTTTGACCTTTAGTAGCTATAGTATTATAAATACTATCTTGTACTTCTGTTACCTTTAAAATAGTATCAATATTGTTTACAACTGACTCTGGAATATCAACAACAACTACATCTCCTTTTTCATCAACATATTCAAATTTGCCTTCACCAATATCCTTTAATGTTGAAACAATATTTAATTCAGATAAAGCGATATCGATTCTATCACCATCTGAATCTGTTATAAATAATACACTTGAGGCATCTAATTTTCCATCTTTACTTTCAACAGCAATACTCTCATTTTTAGCATTCTCTTGTAAAATTACTGCATAGTATACATCTCCATCCTTATCAACCATCAACACTTTACCTACATCAGCTTTATCAGCTTTTAATTTAGAAGGTGTCCCGTCCTAAAATAGGTTTACACAAAATAGACTTATTTATGAAAGAGACAGAAAACACAAGGGAAAAGCGTAGTCAACGAGATTATACTTT
>NZ_FNDQ01000020.1 GCF_900099675.1 Myroides phaeus | reverse complement strand
TGCTCACTCCAAATTATGTGCATAAAAAAATCCAGAGAGAAAATCCCTCTGGATGTATTGTTTAAAAACTTGTCAATCTATTTTAGGACTAGTCAATAACGTAATCTTTGTATTCTTCCGCAATGCGATCAAATAAACTTAATAATTCAATAGGATCATCAGTTGTAACTAATTTTAAACGATGTGGTTTAAAACCGTGAATACCTTTGAAATAGTTAGTGTAATGACGTCTCATTTCAACGATACCAACACGTTCACCTTTCCATTCCATAGACCATATTAAGTGGTTTTTAGCAGCCTCTAAGCGATCTTTAATCGTTGGAGGAGGAAGTAATTCACCTGTTTTAAAATAGTGTTTGATTTCATCAAAAATCCAAGGATATCCAATAGCTGCACGACCAATCATCATACCATCTAGACCGAATTTCTCTTTGTATTCTAATGCTTTTTGTGGACTATCAATATCACCATTACCAAAAATAGGCATTGTAATACGTGGATTGTTTTTAATGCGTTCAATATGTGTCCAGTCAGAATGCCCTTTATACATTTGAGCACGAGTACGCGCGTGAATAGTTAAAGCTTGTACTCCAATGTCTTGTAACCTTTCAGCTACTTCATCAATGTTGATCGAGTCATCATCCCATCCTAAACGAGTTTTAACCGTTACAGGTAGGTTTGTACTGTTGATAACTGCTTTTGTTAAGCGTACCATTAAATCAATGTCTTTTAAAACACCAGCACCAGCACCTTTAGAAACTACTTTTTTTACAGGACAACCAAAGTTGATATCAACTAAATCTGGTTGAACTGTTTCCACAATACGAGCAGACATTGCCATAGCTTCTTCATCTCCACCGAAGATTTGAATACCTACAGGTCTTTCGTAATCAAAAATATCTAACTTCATCTTACTTTTCATCGCATCTCTAATCAGTCCTTCTGAAGAGATAAATTCTGAATACATAAGATCTGCTCCGTGTTTTTTACACAAACGACGGAATGGGGGATCACTTACGTCTTCCATAGGAGCTAAAAGAAGCGGATGGTCAGGAAGTTCTATATTGCCAATTTTAATCATATTCGTTTTCGAAATTTGATGCAAAAGTACAATAATTTTAGTTTTTCAAATTTTTGTAAGTAAGAAACTTGTCAATTCTGTATTATACTGAGTTAATCCATAGTCGGACAAGTAGTTATTTGTTATCTTTAAGGCTCTAAAGAACCCCATAATTTATGCGATTAACAACTTTTGAATTTACGCCTTTTCACATTGAATTTTCTTTTCATCGATTGATAAAAGCGATGAATGAATTTATAGTAGATCCGAATAGGAATGAGATTAAAAAAAACTATCTAAAAGATTTATTAGAGAGAATAAATGTTGTCCCTGATTTATGTACAAACATAACAGCTACAGAAGTTCTTCAAGAGAATGAGGCTTTAATTCAAGAGTTGTTAGAGATTTTATTTCCAGTTGCTTTAAAGGATAATGAGATAAAGGCAGTTTCTATGCCCTTTCAACAATTGATGTTTAACTACACTAATCGTTTTAAAAAAATAATTGCCGAGAGTGGGATAAGTTATGATATAGAAATTCGTGATTTTGATCAGCACCAATATTATATTGCTTGCTGTTGTATTATTATGAATCATTATTTCAACGCTGATTTTGATTTAACTCGCCCACTGTTTATCGACTTGCCAGATGCAAAGGGGATTATACATCACTATCGCGTGTTGTATAATGCTGACTTTGTTGAAGTAATTCCAACTAATAAGGCTATTATGCTGACAAAGGCTGATATAGAATTATTGCAAGATAATTTTGACAACTTAGATTTGTGGAAAGAGAAATTTCCTCAAGAAAGTTGGATTATACGTGGATTTGGTATTGTTAGTTTGGTAGATGTAACGGTTGAAAGTGCTTTATCATTGTTGAAAGAAAACTTTTTAAAGTCGCAATTACAGCGAACACCTATTGGTGATACATTAGGACAAATATTTAGTTCTATTTTTAGAGTACCTAATTTGAAAATTGGTTATACGCCGATTGAATTAGAGACATTAGTTCAGAAAGAAACCCGCGATATAATGGGGCTGAAAAGTCATTTGTTGAATGATGAAAGTACAGATATTGTTTTGTCTAAAAAGGCTTATGAGGAGCTTATTTCAGATAAAAAATATTTCTGTATTTCTGATATTGATGAAATGATGTTAGATAAAAAAGAAGAGAAAATGTGTCTGCATTTGCGAAAACAAGGCGTTAGGAGCTGTTTGTTTAGACCTGTTGTTATATCAAGTGGTTTGGAGGGTATTTTAGAGGTTGTTTCTGAAGTTCCTCGTGATTTACATACTGTAAACGCACAGAAGTTAGAAGCAATGATGCCTATTATTTCAGAAACCTTTGAACGTGTAAAAGCAGATTTACTTAACCAAGTAGAGGCTATTATACAACGAGAGTTTACAACTATTCACCCAAGTGTTTATTGGAAGTTTATTGAAGAAGCTAAGCGAAACTATATAGAAAGTGTTATTGATAAAGATTATATTATTAATCCAATATCATTTCCAAAAGTATTTCCCTTGTTTGGAGAAATAGACATAAAAGGATCGAGTAAGTTGAGAAATGAGGCAATTGTTGCCGATTTGAAATCGCAATTGACTTATTTAATTAATATGTTTGATAAGAGTGCTTGTCGTAATGGAGCACTTGTTTTTGAGAAGCACTGTTTGCGTTTAAATGCGTTTTTACGTCAATTAGAAACTCGTTTCTATTCAGGTTTAGAACAGTTGATACAAAATTATATTAAAGAAGAAATACACCCGTTTTTAAGAAAAGAGGGGCATCTTTTTGATGAAGAAATATTAAAAGTATACCTATCTCATATAGACGTTCAGTTTGATATTTATTATAAGCAACGCAAAGTTTTTGACAATCAAGTAGGTCGTATGAATAAATGCTTTTCAGATATCTTAGACGAGCGTCAACAAATAGTTCAAAAAGTTTTCCCCCATTATTACGAGAGATTTAAAACGGACGGAATAGAGCATAATATTTATATTGGAGAATCGATATGTCCAACGATGTCTTTTGATTTTACCTATTTACAAAACCTGCGTTTGTGGCAATTGCAAGTAATGACTGAGTTGATGTGTGTTCACTACCGCAATAATATTCAGGATATGATTAAAATGGATGTTACGGTACTGATTTTTGTGTACGATACGTCTTTAGGAATACAGTTTAGAATGGATGAAAAACGCTTTGATATAGATGGTTCATATAATACCCGTTATGAAGTTATTAAAAAGCGTTTAGACAAGGCGTGTATTAAAGGAACAGAAGAGCGAATTGTTCAACCACAGAAATTGACAATTGCGTTTGCTTCTACCGAAGATTTAGAGGAATACAGACAATATCTAACGTATGGGCAACAAATAGGTGTATTACTTGGTGATATTGAACAATTTGAAATAGAAGATATGCAAAGTGTTTCAGGCCTACTTGGACTGAGAGTAAATGTTAATCTAGACTTTGATATAGAACAATTAGATTATAGTAATTTAATGCATGATTACCTTAAAAGCCAATACCTCTAAAAGCGAATACAAAAGCTAAAACAGAGGCAATAATTCCAACTGTAAAGATGGTATAAGTAATGCGTAATAGTTTATATTTTTTATCAAGTACTACACCTAAGTTGTACAAGTCTTTTGTCAGTGCATGGTGTAGGTACTTATTGTTTTTTAATATAGTCATTAAAGTCTTTTCATATTCATCAAAAGGCATTTGGTGAAATGTACCAAAGAAAAGTAAATTAACCTCATTGTTGTCAATTTCTTCTTTTGTAAATGTGCCAGAGGTTACTTTTGGTCTTGTAGATTGTATGGCGAAAATAATTGTAGCCACGCTAAAAAACAATAAAATAAAAGTTGGGTAAATTAAGTGAGCATTGCTTGGACTGTCTAATTTTGGAATTAAAGTAGAAAGACAAATAGAGATAATAATAGCATTTACAGAAAGCAATATATTCGCTTTTCTATCTGCTATAGCACTTAAAGAAGTGTGATTTCTTAAGGTTGTTCTGAACAAAGTATCAATAGTTCTACTTGATTCTGCTTTTTTCTTACGCGCCTTTCTGGTTTCTATTTTTTCTATTTTGGCAAGAATAGCCAATAAGTTTTTCTGTTTATAAGGTTGCCATTGCTGTTGGGCATACACAGTATAATATCTGTGTTTATAGAGCATAATATCTCTATTTTGTTCTAACCATTCTAAATCAGTAAAGGTTTTGTTACAGAAATGTTCAACTTCTTTTCTTAGTAAGTCACTTACATCTACATAATTCTCATCCGAAAAGTGTGCAAAATCAGCATCTTTTAAAATGCATTCAAGATTGTTTTCAGGAACATAGTCCAACTTTGTAGCCCTAATTAATTGCATAACAATATGTACGTCGTCTACATCAACACCATTCTCAAGTAAGAAAGTTTGCGCCATTTGCGCACCACGTTCTTCGTGTTCTTCCCAAGAGTTGATATATCCAATATCGTGAAACCAAGCAGCGTAACGAAGAATATTAGCTTCTTTATCAGTTACGTTAACAGTTTTTAGAATTTCTTCTAAACCATTAACAACACGTAATGTATGGTTAAAGTTGTGGTACGTATATTGATGTGATAGTGTATCTTTGTGTATCTGAAAGATATGTTCTTCAACCTTTTGTAGAATTGTCATATTCAAAACCTTTATAACCTCTAAATTATGAAATTATTTCCTCACATATCTATAAATGCTTTAAAAATAGGTTTAGCAACGTTATTTTCATTTGTTGTTTTGAGTTCTTGTGCAACGTATAGTATACAATATGGAAAGAAAAGTAAAGAGACAATTGTTGCTAAGGAGACTGTTTATAAAGCAGATATATCACATACTTATTACTTGTTAGGGAATACGGGATTTGACAAAAATAAGTCGAGAAAAAAACACTTCGATAAGTTATCTTCTTTTATCGATAAAGGAGAAAAAGAGTCAACGTTAGTTTTCTTAGGTAATAGTATTGATCGGGGAATGGCTAAAGAAGGCGCGAAAAGTAGAGGAAAAGTAGAAGAAATATTGGCTCCTCAATTGGGATTGGCAAAAGATTTTAAAGGGAATACTGTTTTTATAAATGGAAACGCTGAATGGGCAAGAGGGTATGAAGGAGTTAAGCGTTTTTCAGATTATATGGCATTAAATTTAGAAGACAAGAAAGCAGTATTACCGAGGAAAGTTTGTGGTTTTGAGCGA
This sequence comes from Myroides phaeus, assembly GCF_900099675.1. Classification (GTDB taxonomy): domain Bacteria; phylum Bacteroidota; class Bacteroidia; order Flavobacteriales; family Flavobacteriaceae; genus Flavobacterium; species Flavobacterium phaeum. Next base: position 39,549 of record NZ_FNDQ01000020.1, on the reverse strand, counting down.
TTAAAAATCAATGATGAAACTGTATTAATTGCAGTTGATAGCGAATGGTATCTACAAGATTGGGATAAGCAACCCAATATTAATGAGGATTGTGATATCAAGACAAGAGAAGATTTCTTTGATGAACTAAGAGGAGAGATTAACAAAAATCAGAATAGAATAGTGGTGTTGGCTATGCATCACCCAGTTTACAGCAATGGAAATTATGGAGGTCATTTTTCTTTTAAAGACCATATTTACCCTTTAAATTCCAATGTACCGTTGCCAATTATCGGTTCGATTATAAATTATACAAGAGCACTTTCTGGCATTAATACACAAGATTTACAGAGTAAGAATTACAATGAGTTTAATAAGCGTATTAGAACAATGGCGCAGATGTATGACAATGTTGTAATTGCTTCTGCACATGAACAAAATTTACAATACATAGCACAAGATGGGGTAAAACAAGTAATTAGTGGAGGTATGGCTGAAACGACACCTTCAAGAGCTATTTTACCAGATGATATTTCAATAGCACAAGCTGGATTTACAACACTTGAGATTATGAAAGATCGCAGTGTTGTGTTGAATTTCTATGGTTTTGACGAAAAAGGTGTTCAGTTAGTAACACAGAAAAAGATATTTGAACCGAGTTCTTATGTTTATAAAGGAGATGATGAAGTAAAAGAAGGATTAACGAAAGCAAGCGTATATCCCGCAGAATGGACAAAAAAAACTGCTTGGTATCGCTTTTTATGGGGAAAACATTATAGAGATATATACAGTAGACCAGTTGAAGTAGAAATAGCAGATTTAACAAAGATTAAAGGGGGATTGACACCAACTATTTCAGGAGGCGGTAACCAATCTATGTCGCTTCGTGTTGTTGATAAAGAAGGAAAAGAATACGTGATGAGAGGGGTGCGTAAGAGTGTTTCTCGTTTTGTTCAAACAGCTGTTTTTAAAGATCAATATGTGATGAATTCGTTTCAGGATACTTGGGCGGAAAGATTTATTTATGATTTTTATACGACATCACATCCATATACTCCGTTTATAATTAGTGACCTTTCTGAAGCAATAGGTATGTTTCATACGAATCCCGAGTTGTACTATATTCCAAAACAAAAAACATTGGGAAGATTTAATGAAAACTACGGAGATGAGTTGTATATGATTGAAGAGCGCCCTACCAGCGGTTTTGAAGATGAGGATAGTTTTGGAAATGCGACAAAGATAGTTAGCACTACAGATGTTATTGCTAATTTGAGAAAAGACGAAAAGTATGCTATTGACCAAAAAGCATTTTTGCGTGCACGTATTTTTGATATGCTAATTGGCGACTGGGATAGACATGGAGATCAGTGGAGATGGTCTGAGTTTAAAGAAGAAGGTAAGGTAATTTATAAACCTGTACCCCGAGATAGAGATCAAGCTTTTGCTAAGATAGATGGCGCTTTGTTGTCATTGATAAAGAAGCTTCCTCCTTTGAGACATATGCAAAGTTATAAAGAGGATTTTGCTAATCCACGTTGGCTGAATAAGACAGCCTTTCCATTGGATCAGTATTTATTAAAATCAACTTCTGAAGAAGATTGGATTACAGAGGCAAAAGATATTGTGACAACACTAAGTGATGAAGTCATCGAAGAGGTATTTGCTAAATTGCCTAAAGAAGTACAAGATAAAGAAATTGATGAAATCAAAAGAATATTGACGGTTAGAAAGAGTAATATTGTCGCCTATTTGCCAAAGTACTATGCTAAATTGAGAGAGTATGTTATTGTAGCAGGTACAGATAAAAAAGACTTTTTTGACATAGAACGCTTGCCAAATGGGGATGTGAAACTGACACAATATCGTGATAAGAAGTTGGGTAAAGAACTTGAGTTTGAAAAAGTATATTCGGCAAAGCAAACTAAAGAGATTTGGATTTACGGTTTGAATGATGAAGATGAATATATAGTTAGAGGAGAAGGGAAAGCAAAGATAAAGTTGCGTTTAATAGGAGGTAAAAATCAAGATACATACGTGATTGAAAACCCGGGTAAAACAATTGTTTATGATTATGCAGATAAGAAAAATGAAATAGTTGAAAAGAATGGTGTTGTAAGAAAATACAGCACGAATAAATATGATTTGAATAATTTTAACTATGAAAAAGTTCCTGTAAACATTAATATGTTATTGCCAAATATTGGTTTTAACCCAGAAGACGGTATTAAGTTAGGTTTTATGTATAGTTCAACTCGTATGAAGTTTTTACAAGATCCTTTTACCAGTAAGCACGAATTGAAAGGTTTTTATTCATTTAATACAAAAGGCTTAGAAGCTGAATATAAAGGGTACTTTCCGAATACCAAAAATAATTGGATGTTTACTTTAGGAGCAAGAGCTACGAGTCCAAACTTTGCTAAAAACTACTATGGTATTGGAAACGAAACTTATTATTTTGACAAAGAAGAAGGAGATGATTACAAACGAGTGCGTATCGAAAGTTATTCAATAGCTCCTGGATACCGTTATGAAGGAAAACAAGGAGGCTCTTTTGAAGTAAATCTTGGATATGACGCACTAAAAGTACAAAATAAGTCTAATCGATTCATTACCAGTTCACCAGAAGTGGTAAATCAGAAAGTTTTTGATTTTCAACAATATGGTTCGTTTAATGTAGAATATAATTATGAACAGTATAACTATCCTGCTAATCCAACTGTTGGATTTGGTTTTAATTCTAAAGCGGGATGGCGTATGAATTTAGAAGATACTAAACAGAACTTCGCTTACTTAGATATGCGAATAAACTTTATACATTTTATAGACAGAGGAGAGCGTTTTGTATTTGCTACAAATTTCACTTATCAAACAAGGTTTAATGACAATTACGATTTTTATCACGCAGCAACAGTTGGTGGTAACGCAAATTTAAGAGGATTTAGACCAGAGCGATTTACAGGAAAGACATCCTTTGTACAAACAACAGACATTCGCTTTAATGCAGGTCAGTTTACGGCAGGATTTATACCAATGAGTTACGGTTTCTATGCTGGTTTTGATTATGGAAGAGTATGGACTCCGTTAGAAAGTTCCAATAAATGGCACAATGCTTACGGAGCAGGTTTTTGGATCAATGCCATTGAACAAGCAACCCTACACTGTTCTTATTTCAACAGTGTAGATGGCGGTCGCTTTGTATTTGGATTAGGGTTTGGGTTTTAAAGCACCCAAATCCACTTTATAAATTTTACCACCTGTTTGCTTTTTTACTTCATCAGCGATGTAAACAGTATTGTTTCCATCGAAAGAAACAGATTCTTTTTGAGAAACGTGGTTTAATTTGTGTTCAGATATTTTACCATCTAAGATTGCATTAGGATTGAATCCGTCAATAATCCACAATTTAGAATGAGATAATAAAACAAAAGTCTTTTGGTCAGGACTAATAGCAGCTCCTGTTATAGCGCAGTGTTTATAAACATTACACCCTTTGAATGTTTGTACTAATTGAGCTTTGTGGTGTCCTGCTACATTGGGAATTTTATAAACATTTGATCTACCATCAAAGCCCTTACTTCTGTTTTTGGTAAAGATGTAAAAATTGTCATTATATAAAAAGAATGCCTCAGCATCATAAATCAACTCTGTGTCTTTAGGAGGAAATTGTTTTTGCTCAGGATATTCAAAAGAGATAATAGCAGAAGCGTCAACTTCTTCTTTAACTAAGTTATTCTTTTCAACTTTAATAATTTTCAAGTCTTTTCTTGTGTTTTTGTTATTTCCAAAATCACCGATATATAAGTTTCCTTCAGAATCACTTGTAAGTTCTTCCCAATCCTTATTTTTTTGGTTTTTAATTTTAACAGTATGTACTATATTTCCCGTCGAATCTATTTGGTAAAGTTCATTGCTGTTTCCACTGTCTTGAACAGTCCAAAATGTTTTAGAAGTTGTGTCGTAATGTAAACCAGAAACTTCTTGTAGATGATTAGGCAGTGTAATAAAATCTTCTGTAATTTCTTTTTTTTGACCACAACTAATCAATGTGAAAAAAGATAGTGTTGCGATAGATATGAATGTTTTCATTGCGCGAATTTTTAGAAAGTATAAAGTTAGTAAAAGTGTTAATAAAAAATGAGGCATTTGACAGTTTAATATTAGTGGTTAAAATACGTGGACTATAAAGGATGAAAAGTGCTGATAACTTTTTGTATAACGAAAAAAATGATTAAAAATTCAAACTTTAAAGTATATTTGCAAAATATAGGCTTATATTGTTTTAAATAGAAGAGAATAAAAGTCTTAGAATCTTGATTATATGATTATTGAAAGTTGTTTCAATACTTCTAATGGGCGTATAATCTAATTAAAACTTTGATATAACGAAGATGAAGAACATTAGAAACTTTTGTATTATTGCTCACATTGACCACGGAAAGAGTACGTTAGCAGACCGTTTATTGGATGCTACACAAACGGTAACTGCACGTGAGCAACAAAATCAGCTTTTAGATAGTATGGATTTGGAACGCGAAAGAGGGATTACAATTAAATCTCATGCGATTCAAATGGAGTATGTACACGAAGGCGAGAAATATATTTTAAACTTAATTGATACTCCAGGGCACGTAGACTTTTCTTATGAAGTTTCTAGGTCTATTGCTGCGTGTGAAGGGGCTTTGTTGATTGTAGATGCAGCACAAAGTATCCAAGCACAAACTATCTCTAACTTGTATTTAGCGTTAGAGAATGATTTGACAATTATTCCTGTATTAAATAAAGTTGACTTACCAAGTGCTAACCCTGAAGAGGTAAGTGATGATATCGTTGATTTATTAGGATGTGATTATGAAGAAATTATTCCTGCATCTGGTAAAACAGGTTTAGGAGTAGAAGATATTTTAAAGGCAATTATCGAGAGAGTTCCTGCTCCAAAAGGTAATCCTGAAGAGCCATTACAAGCTTTAGTTTTTGACTCTGTTTACAACCCATTCCGTGGTATTGAAGTTATCTTCCGTGTTGTTAATGGTACGATTAAAAAAGGTCAGAAGATTAAATTTATGGCTACAGGGAAAGAGTATTTTGCAGATGAGATTGGTACTCTTAAACTAAACCAAGTTCCTAAACAAGAGATTAGAACAGGTGACGTAGGTTACTTAATTTCTGGTATTAAAGAAGCTAAGGAGGTTAAAGTAGGGGATACGTTAACAGATGCAAAAGAACCAACTCAAAATATGATTGAAGGTTTTGAGAACGTTAAGCCAATGGTATTCGCAGGTATTTATCCAGTAGATACTGAGGATTATGAAGAATTGCGTAACTCAATGGAGAAATTGCAATTGAATGATGCTTCTTTAGTATTTGCTGCTGAAAGTTCTGCAGCTTTAGGGTTTGGTTTCCGTTGTGGATTCTTAGGAATGTTACACATGGAGATTATTCAGGAACGTTTAGAACGTGAGTTTAATATGACTGTAATTACTACTGTACCTAACGTTTCTTATTTAGCTTATACAAAGAAAGAACCAGATACAGCAATTGTAGTAAATAATCCATCAGACTTACCAGAGCCTTCTAAATTAGAAAGAGTAGAAGAACCATATATTAAAGCGACAATTATTACTAAAGCTGACTTCGTTGGTCAAGTAATGAGTTTGTGTATTGATAAACGTGGTATTATTACAAATCAAACTTATTTAACGGAAGACCGTGTAGAGTTGACGTTTGATATGCCATTAGCAGAGATTGTATTTGACTTTTATGATAGATTAAAAACAGTTTCTAAAGGATATGCTTCATTTGACTATTCTCCTATAGGTATGCGTACATCAAACTTAGTGAAAGTTGACGTTATGTTGAACGCAAACGTAGTAGATGCTTTATCTGCTTTAATGCACGCTGATAACGCTTACCATATTGGTAAGAAGATGTGTGAGAAGTTAAAAGAGCTTATCCCACGCCAGCAGTTCGATATTCCTATTCAAGCGGCTATTGGAGTGAAAGTAATTGCTCGTGAAACTGTAAAAGCACTTCGTAAAGACGTAACAGCTAAATGTTATGGAGGGGATATTTCACGTAAACGTAAATTACTTGAAAAACAAAAAGCAGGTAAAAAACGTATGCGTCAAGTAGGTAACGTTGAGATTCCACAAGAAGCTTTTATGGCTGTATTAAAATTGAATGACTAACAATTAGTTATATAAATAATGAAAAAAACTATCAGTAAAACGATAGTTTTTTTTTGCTCAAAAATCACTTAAATACAAATTAACTGATGAAAAAAGTATTGATTATCTTGGGGTTGCTAATGCTAATCGGCTGTAAAGAAACTACAGAAACAAAGTCTGAGGGTACACAAGAACTTACAGAAGAAAATAGCGTTGAACAAGAAGAGAAAAAAGATGTTCACCGATTTGCAGATGCTTATGGTAAAGAGGTAAAGGAGGTAATGACTGTTTTATTACCAGCATATTATGATGAAGATTTGACAGATACTTACTCTGCAATTAATGAAAATTGGTTAGAGTTTAGAAAGGTTGATAAAACACATTTTATTGTGAAAAAAGCAGATTATAATTTGACAGATCCGGTTTTGAACGAATGTACTGAAGTAAATCAAATTGGAGTATTCTCTCCAGAGGAAGAAGAGCCACTTTTTTTCTGTGCGCCTAATAAGTTGCTTGTTAAAGGAGATGTTGTCTCTTTACCTATTAAAAAGAAGCCATTGTGGCCAGGTGAGGTATATGAATACAAGTATAAAGGAGATACATATGCTTTAGAAGCAGAAGGAACAGTAAAAAATACATATATCTATACGGATGATACAGATCCGAAAGGGAAAGAGTTTAGAGAGATTGAAAATTACAAATTGTATATCAGTGTAAATGGAGCACAACAACAGATGGTTTTAGATATTCCTGTTTTCAGTGATACTTTTGTCGAATTACTTTTTGTTGGAGATTTAGATGGAGATGGCAAACTTGATTTTGTATTTGATACATCAGCAGATTATGAACAAAAAGAAATACAAATATATTTATCTAAGGAAGCTAAACACTATTTATACCTTGCAGGAAGTGGAGGATATGATTTTAGTTGTTAAGTAAAAAAAAGGTCTCAATTGAGACCTTTTTTCATTAGTAATTATTCTTGTATTGCTCTATGTTAGCAAGTAAAGTTTGTTTATCCATATATCCGGATTGACGCCATAGTAACTTACCTTTTCTAAACAACATTAAAGTAGGAACACCTCTCATTTGATACTGTGTGCTATATTGTGTTGTTAATGCTTGGTTTTTATCAACGTCAATCTTAATAATTGTGATATTGTCTTGTAGTGTTTGTTTTACTTCTTCCAAGACAGGTGCAAGCATCTGACAAGGACCACACCAAGTGGCAAAGAAGTCCACTAAGACTAACTGATCACTATTGATTAGTTCTTCAAATTTATTCATTTCTGTATTATTTTCCTGTTGTTGGACAAGTAGCAGTACAAGCACTTTCTTTTAAAGCAATACCTGTGTTTTTAATTGCTCCGAAACCTCCAATTACATCAATCATATTGTGGAATCCTCTTGCTTTTAAGATAGATGAAGCAATAAGTGATCTATATCCTCCAGCACAGTGGATAAAGAAAGTTTCATCTGTTGGGAATTCAGCTAAATGATCGTTTAAGTAATCTAATGGCGTATGGTTAACATTCTTATAGTCGATATGAGCAGAATTATATTCTCCTACTTTACGAACGTCAAAGATGTTGATATCTTCATTTTTAACTTTATTAGCTAACTCATCAGCAGTAACTTGTTGAACAGTGTCATATTCCATTCCTTCGTTCTTCCAGTTTGCAAATCCACCTTCTAAGTAACCTAATGTATTGTCATAACCAACACGAGAAAGTCTAATAATAGCCTCTTCTTCTCTTCCTTCTGGACAAACGATTAAGATAGGTTGTTTAATATCTGTAATTAAAGCACCAACCCAAGGCGCAAACTGCCCATCTAATCCAATAAAGATAGATCCAGGAATATGTCCCGCTGCAAATTCTGCACCAGGTCTAACATCTAAAATTAATGCACCAGAATCATCAGCTAAAGCTTGGAAATCTTTAGGAGATAATTTTTTATTATTAGTGATAATCGTTTCAACGTTCTCGTATCCTTCTTTGTTCAACTTCACATTTAATGGGAAGTAAGCAGGAGGAGGTAAAAGTCCATCAGTAACTTCTTTTACGAACTCAGCTTCTGTCATATCCGCGCGTAACGCATAGTTTGTTTGCTTTTGTTCTCCAAGAGTACCTACTGTTTCTTTACTTAAGTTCTTACCACAAGCAGAACCAGCTCCGTGTGCAGGATAAACAATTACGTCATCTGCTAGCGGCATAATTTTCGTACGTAAGCTATTGTATAAAGTAGCAGCTAATTGTTCTTGCGTTAAATTAGCAGCTTTTTGTGCTAAATCAGGACGTCCTACATCACCTAAGAAAAGCGTATCTCCACTAAAAATAGCGTGGTCTTTACCATTTTCATCTTTTAATAAGTAAGTTGTACTCTCCATTGTATGACCAGGAGTATGTAAAGTTGTAATAGTAACTTTTCCAAGTTTAAATACTTCACCATCTTTAGCAATGTGTGCTTTAAATGAAGGGTTAGCATTCGGTCCATAAACGATTGGAGCTCCAGTTTTTTCAGCTAAAGTAACGTGTCCACTTACGAAGTCAGCGTGAAAGTGAGTTTCAAAAATATACTTGATCGTAGCATTATCTTTAGTTGCTTTGTCCAAATAAGGTTGAACTTCTCTCAAAGGGTCAATTATTGCTACTTCTCCTTCGCTTTCAATGTAGTATGCTCCTTGAGCAAGACAGCCGGTATAAATTTGTTCTATTTTCATATCGTAGTGTATTTCTGTTGTTATTATAAAGTAAAATTAGGAAGATGTTTTGAATTGTACAGTAACAAGAGTTACAAACTAAAGAAACACTTCTTTTATTAAAATATAGATGGCCATAATTAAAACAAAATAACCAAAGCCTTTTTTTAAGTTGTTATCTGGGACAAATTTAGTTAAGTAAATCCCTATAAATATTCCGATGATTGAAATTCCACTAAAAGTTAGTAATAATGCCCAATCCATCGTTGTGTGTCCAATATCCCCTAAGAAACCGATTAGCGATTGTATGGCTACGATACATAGTGATGTACCTACAGCTTTTCGCATTGGTAAGTTTGAGAATAATACCAAAGCTGGTATAATAAGGAAACCTCCTCCAGCACCAACTGTACCAGCTAATAACCCAATTAATATTCCTTGTATAACTAGTCCTCCTAAATTAGGATTGTTTTCTTCAACTATTTGATCTTTTCGAGGACGAATCATTTTAATTGCTGATGTAAGCATAACAATTGCAAATAGCACCATAAGTGCAATGTTCTTGTCTAATTGTAAACTTCCTATAGCAATAATATCAGGAACTAAGGGTAATAAAAATGCTCTTGTAATATAAACTGATATTAAAGAAGGAATACCAAATAAGACAACTGCTTTTGTATCAACTTTTTTATCAACAAGGTTTTTGAAACCACCGACTAATGAGGTTGAACCTACAATAAATAGGGAGTAAGCTGTTGCAACAAAAGGCTCTATTTTCATTATATAAACTAAAATAGGAACGGTAAGTATTGATCCTCCACTTCCTATAAGTCCTAATGAAATACCAATTAGTAAGGCTAAAGAATAACCTATTAATGATGTGTAATCCATAGTGTTTTACTGAGATTTAAGTAACTCAATATATTTTCGATTGAGTTGTATAATTCCTTTGTTCTCAAGAGTTTTTAAAATACGAGAAATAACGACTCTCGATGTATTGAGCTCTTCGGCTAACTCTTGATGTGTGTTGTTTATAAACCTACTATTGTAAACCTTAGCTTTGTCTTGAAGTAATTTGCACAAGCGTTCTTCCATATTCATAAACGCTAAACTATCTACTGCAGAAAGTAATTCATTCATTCTGTTGTTATAGCTATTAAGTACAAAGTTTCTCCAACTTTTGTATTTCACTAACCATTCATCCATTTTACTAACAGGAACTAATATAACACTACCATCGCGTTCAGCAATAGAGCGCACTTGACTTTTAGTTTCACCCAAACAACAAGTTAATGTCATTGCACAGGTGTCTCCTTGTTCAATGTAATATAAGACAATCTCCCCCTCTTTTTGATCTTCTCTAATTATCTTGATAGCACCAGCTAATAGAAGAGGTATTTTTTTTATATACTCTCCAATTTCCATCAGTCTTTCTCCTTCTTTAAAATCTTTGATAGTAGAAACTTTGATAATCTCTTCTAACAATTCTTCTTCAAAGATGTAGCGGTATTTCGTTTTGATAATATGTTCCATAAAGATTGAATAAGATGGTTTTAGGTTTTAAAATTACTTTATTTAAAGCAACTTATCAATTTTATTACAATCTTAAAAGAGAATATATAAAATAATAATAGGCGTAATTCTGTGTTAGTGAATTATATAGAATAAAAAAGATTATAGAAAAAGGGGCGCGTAATTGGATAGTATTGATAAAATTCAGGCACTTTTAATCTTGTAAACAGCTGTTTTATCTGATAAAGTGCCAAAATTAAATTTAAGTTTTATCACTTAGTGTTAGTGAATATTATGCAATATTTTTTGCGTGCAGCATTTCAAAAGCTAAGTATTCTAAATTAATGAGGTAAGTATTTTCTCACTAATCCATAAACCCAAGTACCAAGAAGTGCACCAATGATAGCGAAGATAATAGAGTAAAATCCTGCTCCAAAGTTTGCAAACATAGGTCCTGGACAAGCTCCTCCAAGTGCCCATCCTAATCCAAAGATAATACCTCCAAATAAGTATCTTGGGATACTCATATCTTTAGGAGTAAATATGATTGGGTTGCCAGAGAAGTCTTTAATATTTTTCTTTTTGATAATTTGTGTAGCTATAACTGCTATAGTTAATGCTGTTCCCATAATACCGTACATATGGAAACTATCAAATTGGAACATCTCATAAATTCTAAACCAAGAAGCGGCTCCTGATTTAAACATTCCAATTCCGAATATCATTCCTACAAATAAATATGCTAATTTTTTCATTTCGAATATAATTTAAAAGATGAAAGGGAATAATAAATGAACCATAATTAGTCCTCCGATGAAGAAACCAATTACAGCAATTAATGAAGGCAATTGTAGATTACTCAATCCACTGATAGCGTGTCCTGATGTACAACCACCAGCATAGCGAGAACCAAAACCTACAAAGAAACCAGCTAAGATTAGAATTCCAATATTTTTTAAAGAAGAGAAGGTCTGGTTACTGTAAAGTTCAGTTGGAACATAAGCTTTACCAGCACTTTCAATTCCTAATTCGTTTAATTTTTGAATTGTGTTTTCTCCTAAAGGAATAGCTGCTGCGTCAATACTTAAAAAATGATATGCAATAAAACCTCCTGCAATTGTACCTACTAAGAACAATAAATTCCACGTTTGTGCTTTCCAATTAAAGCAAAAGAAATCACACGATTTACCAGCTCCCATCATCGAACACATAGTTCGCAAGTTTGATGAAAACCCAAAAGATTTACCAAGAAGTAATAATAATATTAAGGTGATTGCGATAAATAATCCACCAAGATACCACGGCCAAGGCTCAAATATCCAACTCATTTTCTTATTGTTTAAAGAATTAATAATAGTACAAAGGTCTCTATTAAAAATGACACAGAATGTAACTTAGGATACACTACTGCAAAAAAGATATTTGCTAATAAGTGGTACTATTTGTGAGGTTTTTCATAGCTTTATAAAACCAAAAATTAAATCATAAATTAAAAAAAGAAGATTATGAAAGAAGCTAATCACAAAGTAGTTTTTCAATTAAATACGGATAATATAATTGAGCAAAATGCTTTGATTACGTATGTCACAAATGTGAAAAAACATTGGGAAGAAGATGTCGTAATTCACGTTGTTGTACACGGACCTGGAATTGGTATGGTGCGAAAAAGTAAAACGATGGTTGGAGAAGGGTTAAGAATAGTTATGCAGAAGGGGATAAAGTTTTATGCGTGTCAAAATACGATGAATGCAAGAATGATATCTGAGGATGATATTATAGAAGGAGTAGCTTTTGTACCTTCAGGATTAGTCGATATAATTGAAAAGCAAGAACAAGGGTGGGCTTATATTAAGTGTAACCTTTAGTTGTAAATATTACGCCTTTTAAAGTCGTTTAAATGAAACTCTCTTTACTTTTGCACGTAGAATTTTTTGAAATAAAAAATAGTAATGAATATTGATACGAATGCTTTTTGTACGTTTTTAGAAGCAGAGGTTTTGGGAGAGAATGCCCAAGATAATTTGACAATTACAAATATCTCTGTTGATAGTAGGTCTTTGTTAAATGATGAGCATACGTTATTTTTTGCTTTGCAAGGAAAGAACCACAATGGGCACATATATATAAATGAGTTAATTACAAAAGGAGTTAAATATTTTGTGGTATCAGAAGATAATCTACCAAAAGAAACTTCTGGAGTCGTTTATTTTAAAGTAAAGAATACCTTAGCTGCTTTCCAAAAAGCAGCTAATTTTCATCGCAGTCATTTTAATTTACCTGTTATTGGAATAACAGGAAGTAAGGGAAAGACGGTAGTAAAAGAATGGTTGAACTTTTTACTAAATGAAGAGTTCTCCGTTATAAAGAGTCCAAAGAGTTATAATTCTCAAACGGGAGTTCCTCTTTCTGTTTTTGGAATTGAGGAAAAGCATAATCTTGGAATATTTGAAGTTGGTATTTCGACTATCGGTGAGATGGAACGATTAGAACCAATAGTTAAACCTACAATAGGTGTTTTTACTGCAATTACAGAAGAGCACAGTGAAGGCTTTGAAAGTGTAGAACAAAAAATTCAAGAAAAGATTAAGTTGTTCACAAATGTTGATAAAATAGTTTGTGAAGACGATATTCGTATTACCTCTTTCTTATCGAAAGACAAGTTGTATAGTTGGAGTTTTGAAAATAGAGAAGCACAAGTTTTTGCGTCTTTGCAGAACGATACTTTAATAATTACTCCAAATGCTAAACCTTCTTTTGAAGTAATTTTACCTTTTTCAGACAATGCTTCTGTTCGAAATATTCTTACCTGTATTACTACGATGCTATTGCTTAATTATTCTACTGAAATAATTAAGCATCGTATAGAATTGTTATATCCAGTTGAATTGCGATTACAGTTAAAAGACGGTTTGAATAATTGTACTTTAATTGATGATGCTTATAATGCCGATTATCAGTCGTTAGTAATTGCCCTTGACTTTTTAGAGAAACACAAGATAAATAAGTCTAAAACGGTTATTTTATCAGATGTGTTTAGAAGTGGTTTTGAAGAAGCTGAATTGTATGGTTTAGTTCGTTCATTACTTCTTAATAATAATATTACACGTTTGATCGGAATAGGTAACCATATTACAGAGTATTTATATGGTATTCCGAATACCTACTTATTTAAAACAACAGAAGAGTTTCTTCAAAAAATGTCTGTTGAAGATTTTTCAGAGGAGACAATTTTAATCAAGGGAGCAAGAGCGTATCGCTTTGACAAAATAGTAACTGCTTTAGAAACAAAGACACACGAGACAGTTTTAGAGGTGAACTTAAATGCTATACGTCATAATTTGAATTTTTATCGTTCTAAATTAGAAAGTAAAACTAAGATTATGGTAATGGTTAAGGCGTTTGGATATGGTAATGGTAGTTTTGAGATAGCAAAATTATTAGCACACGAGAACGTTGATTATTTAGGGGTGGCATTTGCAGATGAGGGTATTGATTTGCGTAAAGCAGGTGTGAATACTAAAATTATTGTAATGAATCCAGAGATAAGTGCGTTTTCTGCAATGATTGCGTATGACTTAGAACCAGAGGTTTATTCTGTCAGAGAATTGAATGCATTCTTGAAAGTAGCTCGAGAGCGCAATTGCTATCAATATCCAATTCACATTAAGTTGGACACGGGGATGCATAGACACGGTTTCTTAACCAATGAACTTCAAGAGTTAGTAGAATTGCTAAAGACTACAAATGTTGTCGAGGTTAAATCTATTTTTTCACATTTATCGTCAAGTGATATGCCAGAGTATCGTGATTTTACTTTGGATCAGATTAATATGTTTACCAAAAATGCAGATTACTTAATGAGTAGTTTGGATATACAACCTATACGTCATATTTTAAATACGTCTGGAGTTTATAATTTTTCAGCCTATCAAATGGAAATGGTTCGCGTTGGAATTGGTTTATATGGTGTAGGGAATGATGAAGAGGAGATGAAACAATTACATAATGTAAGCACATTGAAAACGCGTATTATGCAGATTAAAGAAATTGAAGATTTGGAGAGTGTTGGATATGGACGTCGTTTTAGAGCAGTTGGAAAAACGAAGATCGCAACAGTGCCTATTGGCTATGCAGACGGCGTACATCGTTCTTGGGGGAATGGAGTAGGATATGTGTTAATTAATGGGCAACAAGCACCAATTGTCGGTTCTATATGTATGGATATGTTAATGGTTGATGTTACTGCAATTGATTGTGTAGAAGAGGATGAGGTAATTATTTTTGGACAAGATTTACCAGTTACACTAATTGCGAATAGAATTAAGACTATTCCGTATGAAATATTAACAAGTGTAGCACAACGTGTGAAAAGAATTTTTTATGAAGAGTAAATTTGTACTATTTTTGCTCACTTAAACTCAATATTAAAAAAAGAAGACTATGGGATTTGTAAAAGAATTTAAAGAATTTGCTGTCAAGGGTAATGTAATGGACCTTGCTGTTGGGGTAATCATCGGTGGTGCATTTGGTAAAATTGTTACTAGTGCTGTAAACGATGTAATTATGCCACTTGTATCTGCTGTAATTGGTACACCAGATTTTTCAAATATGTATACAGTATTAAAAGGAACTGTTACAGAAGGAGCAGCATTAGCAGATGCTAAAGCAGTAGAAGGAGCTGTAGTTTTTGCTTATGGTAATTTCATTACTGAAGTGATCAGTTTCTTATTATTAGCTTTAGTTGTATTTATGCTTGTTAAAGGTGTAAATAAATTAAGAGAAGCAGAAGAAAAATTAACTAAAAAGAAAGAAGAAGAGGCTGCTCCAGCTGTTGAAGAACCAAAAGGACCAACACAAGAAGAGTTATTATCTGAGATTCGTGATTTGTTAAGAAATCAAAAATAAAAGTTAACTTCTATTAGGTTAAATAAAACAATATATGTTGTTAAAGCCACGTTTGTTCAAACGTGGCTTTTTTTATGCTAATTATTGATTATGTTATTTTTATATATTTTAATGCGATTTTTTCGGTAAAAAAGCCTAAAATATAAATAAAACAATAGTTATTTCTTTGTTAAATAAAATTTTATAAAAACTTAAATTGATGTTGACTTTATGGAATTTTTGTTAGTTATTTGTTAACGATAAAATAATAAATAGTTAATAAGTATGAGGAAATTTCTACTTCATTTCTTTTTGATGTTTATGACGCTTACTATAAGTGGTAGCGTATATGCTCAAAATAAAGAAATTAAAGGTAAAGTTGTAGCTGCAGATGACGGTATGTCATTACCAGGTGCAACTGTGTTTATTAAAGGCACAAAAGAAGGAGTTCAAACTGATTTAGACGGTAATTACTCTATTAAAGTAAAGGGTAATGAAACTGTATTGGTTTTTGAATTTATGGGATTCAACACTGTTGAGAAAAAGGTAGGAACACAATCTGTTGTTAACGTATCTTTAGCTGAGGCTACTGAAATGATTGATGAAGTTGTTATTACTACAGGGTATGAGAAATTATCTAAAAGAACTTTCACAGGAGCAGTAAGTACTATTTCTGAAAAAGAATTGAAAGTAGATGGTGTAGCTGACGTAAGTAGAATGATTGAAGGAAAAGCAGCTGGGGTTTCAGTACAAAACGTTACTGGTACTTTTGGTTCTGCTCCTAAAATTACTGTTCGTGGTTCATCATCAATTCTTGGAGACACTAAACCATTATGGGTTATTGATGGTGTTGTTCAAGAGGATATCGTAAACGTTTCTTTCCAAGACTTAGCTTCTGGAAACTCTGAAACTTTATTAAGTTCTGCTATTGCAGGATTAAACAGTAATGATGTTGTTAGTATCGAAATCTTAAAAGATGCTTCTGCTACTTCTATCTATGGTTCTCGTGCAATGAATGGTGTTGTTGTTATTACAACTAAATCTGGTATCAAAGATTCTCCAATGAGAATTAACTATACTATGGAAAATGCTATTCGTACAGTGCCAAGTTATGCACAATATGATATTTTAAATTCTCAAGAAAATATGTCTATTTTACAAGAGATGTCAGGAAAAGGATTGTTAGAGTATCCTGATGTTGTTCAAAATAGATATGGAGGAGTTTACAACTTATTAGCTCGTTCTATGGGACAAGTTAATCCTGATGGATCATTTGTTGTAAATAACTTTAATTCTGATAAAAATAAGTTTTTACAACCATATGAAATGGCTAATACAAACTGGTTTAAAGAATTATTTAGACCAAGTATTACTCAAAATCATACGTTAAGCTTCTCTGGAGGTGGTAAAAACAATGCATACTTTACATCTATTGGATACTATACTGATCCAGGATGGACTATTGCTGACCAAGTACGTAGATTAACTATTAATACAAAAAATACTTTCTTCGTTACAGATAAATTTAATTTATCATTTGGTGTTAACTTCTCTAATCGTGATCAAAAAGCGCCAGGAAGTTACAGTAGTAAAACTGACGTAGTTAATGGTGGTTCTTCAAGAGATTTTGATATTAACCCATTTAGCTATGCTTTAAATACATCAAGAACTTTACGTGCTTATGATGCTAATGGTAACTACGAGTATTACCGTATGAACTGGGCTCCTTTTAACGTATTGAATGAGTTAGAAAATAACGAAATCGATATGAACGTTAAAGATATTAAAGCTCAAATTGATGCTGAATATAAAATTTTACCTAAGTTAACTTATAATGGTAGTGCGTCTGTGCGTTATGCAATGTCTAAACGTGACCACAATATTTATGAAGGATCTAACGTGGTTGGTGCTTATAATGCAAACGAAACAACTATCGTTAACAAACAAAATATTTTCTTATATCAAGATCCAAACGATCCTGATGGAATTAAAGTTCCTGTTTTACCAGAAGGTGGTATCAGATACCGTCATAACAATAACTTATTAGCTTATAACGTAAGAAACAGTATTAGCTATAAAGATGTTTTCGCTGATAAACACGAATTAGAAGCATTTGTTGGTACTGAAATGCGTTCAGTAGATAGAAATTATGACTATTTAAGTGCTTTCGGATTACAATTTAATAAAGGATATGTTCCTTATACTGACCCTCGTTTATTAGAAAAAATTATTTCTGATGGTGGATCATATTATGAGTTTGATGAAGAGCGTGAAAGAACTGTAGGTTTCTTTGGTAAAGCTTCTTATATCTATGATAACAGATATATCTTGTCTTTAACTGGACGTTATGATGGTTCTAACAGACAAGGAGATAGTAATGCTTCTCGTTGGTTACCAACTTGGACTGTTTCTGGAAAGTGGAATGCTAAACAAGAGAAATTCTTATTGGATAATGAAACAATCAGTAACTTAAGCTTCAGAGGTTCTTACGGATTAACTGCTACTGCAGGTCCTGCTACTAACGCTTTAGCTATTTACAAAAGTATGATTACTGATAGACAATTTACTGGAGAAAGAGAGCCAGGATTGGAAATTAAAGAATTACAAAATGGTGATTTAACTTGGGAAAAACAACACGAATTAAACGTTGGGTTTGACTTAGGTTTATGGAATAACAGAGTTCAATTAGTAGTTGATGCTTACGAAAGAAAGGCTTTTGACTTAATTGATGTTGTAACAACAAGTGGTATTGGAGGTCAAAAATCTAAATTAGGTAATAATGCAGATATGACTACTAAAGGTATTGAGGTAGCTTTAACTACAAGAAATATTAGTACTCCTGATTTCAACTGGACTACTACTATTAATGCTTCTTACTACGATCAAGAGATTACAAAACTTCAGAATATTTCGAGAGTTATTGATTTAGTTGGTCCTACAGGAGGTAATGTAGTTGGAAGAGCAAGAAACAGTATTTATTCTTACCAGTTTACAGGATTAAACGGAGAAGGTCTTCCTACTTTCGTTTTAGCTGATGGTGTTACTAATAACGTGTATGGTGCTAACTTCCAAGATAGAAATGATATCACAGGATATTTAAAATATGAAGGATCTGTTGAGCCTAACAAATCTTTAGGTATTACAAATACTTTTAGTTACAAAAACTGGTCATTAAATGTTTTCATTGTGGCTTCAGGTGGTAACAAAATTAGATTAAATCCTGATTTCAAAGGAGCTTATACTGATTTAGATGTATTTACTAAATCATTCCAAAACAGATGGATTAATCCAGGTGATGAGCATATAACTGATATTCCTACTATTGCTTCTGCTTGGCAGATTGCTAACTACGGTAGCTCAAATATTAGTAAAGCTTATAATACGTATAACTATTCTGATGCACGTATTGTTGATGGTGGTTTCGTAAGATTAAAAGATGTTTCTTTAAGCTATGAGTTCCCTGACTTGTTAAAGAAACAATTGAAATTATCTAATTTCTCATTAAGAGCTACAGCAAGTAACCCTTGGTTGATTTATGCTGACAAGAAATTAAATGGACAAGATCCTGAGTTCTTTAGAAGTGGTGGTGTTGCAATGCCAGTAACTACGCAATACACTTTAACTTTAAATGTAGGATTCTAAATTTTTGATTATGAAAAGAGTTAAAATATTAATTGCAAGCTTAATATTAGCTGCAAGTTTTACATCATGTAGTGATTTCTTATCTGAGGTACCTGATAACAGAACTCAGTTAGATTCAGCTGTTAAAATTGGAGAGCTTTTAGTTACTGCATATCCTATTTATGCGTATGCACCGTTTACTGAAATTATGTCTGATAACGTGTGGGATAGTGGTGAATCAATCGGAGTTATAGATTATCATAGATCTCAATTTAAATGGGAATTAGAGGAGAGAATTTCTCAAGATTCACCTTCTGCTTATTGGGATGGTTGTTATGAAGCTATTGCTGCTGCAAACGAAGCTTTAGAGGCTATTCAAAAAGTTGATAAAGGAGATGGTAAATTAAACCCTTTAAAAGGTGAAGCATTAATGGCGAGAGCTTATGCTCACTATATGTTAGTTCAATTGTGGTCTAAAGCTTATAATCCTAATACAGCTGGTTCAGATATGGGGATTCCTTATGTGGATAAACCAGAGCGTAAATTAATTCAAGAGTATTCAAGAGGTACTGTAGAAGAAGTTTATGCAAAAATCGAAAAAGACATCGTAGAAGGAATGCCTTTAATTACTGATAATTATAAACAACCTAAGTTCCACTTTAACAAACAAGCAGCTAGAGCATTTGCTACTCGTTACTATTTAACTGTTGGTAAATGGGATCAAGTTATTTCTAATTCAGATTACTTAATGGGTGATCCTATTGGTATGATTAGAGATTATACTTCGTTTAAAAAGTTTGGATTAATGGAAAGGTTCCAAAAGTATACTAGACCTGAGATGAAAACTAATCTATTATTAGTTACTGCAGTTTCTACGTATTACAGATATAATTATCAATCTCGTTACTGGATTACAGGAAAAGAGAAAGATTTAATTTTTGGAACTGCAACAAATCCTTTTGGAAAAGCTTGGACATATAGTGGAGGTTCTTTTAATGGACAAACTACTTATGTTTATCCTAAGATGGGTGAGTATTTCAGATTAGATGATCCATCTGCAGGTACTGGTCTTCCATTTACTAATTATGTTCTTTTAAGTAACGATGAAGTATATTTAAATCGTATGGAAGCTTTGGTTATGTCTAATCGTATAGATGAAGCTATTGCTGGTATGGAGCTTTTTGCTGGTAATCGTACACCTTCTTATAAAGCAGGTACTGATAAAATTACTTTAGCTAAGCTTAGAACAATGTATCCAAATGTTACAGAGAAGTTAACTCCATTTTACAATTTAACTGAAGAACAAGCTTTACTTATCGAATTAATTTTGGAGACTAAACGTAGAGAGTTTATTCATGAAGGTTTAAGATGGTTTGATATTAAGCGTTATAATATTGAGGTTAAGCATAAGTTCAATACTGGTGAAGAATTGATTTTAACTAAAGATGATGCAAGACGTCAATTACCTTTACCTCTGCACGTAACAGCTGCAGGTTTACCTGATAACCCAAGAAACTAATTTTATTATGAAGAAAATTGTAAGATTTGTAAGTTTATGTTGTTTAACTGCAATGTTTGGTTTAACAGCATGTTCTCAAGAAGATAGTTTAGGGGAATCGAGATTAGTTACTACTCCTGAACAGAAAAGTGATTTAGATAATTGGATTGATGATAATTATACTTATCCTTATAATATGGCTGTTTTTTATAAATGGGATCCATATAAAGTTGATAAGACACGTTATTTAACACCAATTGAAGTAAATAGAGTTCAACCTGCTTTAGAAGTTATTAAAACTATTTGGTTAGATAGTTATAAAGAAATAGCTGGTGAAATGTTTGTTAAACAAACTGCACCAAGAGAATTGGTAATGGTTGGGTCAGTAAATGCTAACACAACTAATACTGTAACTTTAGGGTTAGCTGAACAAGGAGTAAGGATATCTTTGTTTGCAATGAATTATTTAGATACTAAGAATAAAGAAGAAGTTGAAGAGTTTATTCATACAATTCAACACGAATATGTTCACATTTTAAACCAGTCTAAACCATTTAATGAGCAAGAATATGGAAGTATTTCTGCTGGTGATTATATGGGAGATTGGCAGAATGGTGATGATGACGAAGCGTGGGAATTAGGGTTTATTTCGGCTTATTCACGTTCTAATGTAACTGAAGACTTTGCTGAGCAAGCATCGTGGATGTTAAAAGATATAAATGCTTATAATGCTATTGTAAATGCTGCACCTGCAGAAGGGAGAGCTAAAATCAGAAAAAAAGAAGCTTTTGTTGTAGCTTATTATTTATCAGCTTTTGGAATTGATTTTTATGAGCTTTGTAACTTAACAACTGCTAATACAGAAAAAGCTGTTAACAAAAAATAAAAGTTAGAGATGAGAAAAAATATATTAAAAGCTTTTATTGCTTTTGGAGCAATAGCTATGTTTGCTTCTTGTAGTAGCGATAACTTTGAAAGTAAGTTTGATGAAAATCCAACTGAGCGTTTTGAGAATAGAAAAAAAGATTTAACTAACAATCTTTTATCAAGTGAGTTCGGATGGAAAGCTACCTACTTTACGAATGATCAAAAATATGGTGGTTATACGCACTTAATGAAATTTAAAGATGCCACTAATGTTGAAATGATTAGTGATTTTGATTTAAATAGTTATAATGGTTTAAAAGCCATAGAGAGTGAGTATAAAATTGGATGGAGTACTACTGTAAGCTTAATGTTTAATACTCCTAACCATATTCATATGTTAGCAAATAATCAAATCGCACCTGGTAAAAAAGGGAAAGGTTTTGAAGGAGACTTTGAGTTCTTATTTAAAGCTAAAAATGGACTTGATTTAGATTTCATTACAGTTAGAAGTAATGTGGATGTTAAATTCGAAAGAGCTCAAGAGAGCGATTGGGAAGATATTAAATTCCATAACGATACTAAGAATGCATTGAATGTAAAGAGAAACTTAGTATTAATTGAAAATGGAGAAGAAACTACATTTAGTTTTAAATTTGATAGAAATACAAGATGGGCTTGGGTTTTAAATGCTGATCAAACAGAATCTGTAAATGGTACTGGTGGTATTGGAATCGGGTTTAGAAAAGATGGATTAGTTGTTAGTCCAGCTATCGAATTCGAAGATGGAACTTCAGTTTCGGAATTTGTTAAAGATGGAACTACTTATGTAGCACAAGTTGGAAATAACAAGGTTATTATCAAATAAATTTTAAAAGAGCCGCGATAGCGGCTCTTTTTTTGTTTTATAGTATCTTTGATTTTCATTCATTAAAGAAAAAAGATGCCGTTACTAAAGGTTATAGATACAGGAAATGCTATTGTCTATCTTTGGAAAATTGAAGAGTCGGTTGACGAACTAACAACAGGGATAAACTTGCGTGAAGCAAGTAGTACTCGTTTAAGCAGTATGAAATCCGAGGTACATAAACAAGGTTTTTTAAGTATTCGACAGTTACTTAAAGTTGCAGGATATAGCGATAGTGAGTTGCTATATGATACTAATGGCAAACCTTATTTAACAGACAATAAGTGTATTTCTATTTCACATTCATTTCAGTATGCTACAATTATTATAAGTAATGAAAATGTAGGTATTGACATTGAAATGAAAAGAGAGAAAATTAAGCGTATTGCAGCTAAGTTTTGTAGCTCAAAAGAGTTAGCAGTTGTTGAAGAAAGCGATAATGATATTCTTGCATTAACTACAATTTGGTGTGCAAAAGAAGCAATGTTTAAGATGTGTGACTCTCGCAGTTTAAGTTTTAAAGATCATATGTATGTCGATTTTAGGCAGAGTATATGTGAGGTGAATGCTAACGTGTTCAATAAGCAATTTAGTTTTGAAAGTATTGACCTATGTGATTTTTTATTAGTCTATGCTTTTGAAAAGTAGAATAATAGTTTGTTTATAACTCGAAAATTGTATTTTTGGAGAGAAAATATATAAATGGATATGGAAAATAACTTTAATTACGTGGCAGTTGCTCACGAGTCAGAAGCTGTAAAAGCACAGTTTTATAAGAAGACGTATGCAAACCTTGCAATAGGTGTTTTAGCATTTATCGTTTTCGAAACAGTATTATTAAATACGCCTATTGTTGTAGAAGGAATGTTTCAATTAATGGGTATGGGAAGGTTCTCTTGGCTTATTGTTTTAGGAGCTTTTATGGGGGTTACTTGGTATGCTCAAAAATTAGCTAATGAAACAGTGAACAAACCGAAACAATATGCTGGTTTTGCTCTTTATGTATTGGCAGAAGCATTTATTTTTGTTCCGATTCTTTACGTTGCAATGCAAATGACTGATGACGGTTCTTTAATCGTTCAAGCAGGTATTTTAACTTTAGCGTTATTTGGTGGATTAACAGGTGTAGTATTTGGTTCTAATGCTAATTTCTCATTCTTGCGTTCTATTTTAACGATCGGTTTCTTCCTTGCATTAGGTACTATGATTGCAGGAATGATATTTGGATTTAACTTAGGGTTATGGTTCTCTTTAGCGATGGTAGCTTTAGCATCAGGTTCTATTTTATATTCAACTTGGCAAATTAAAAACGAGTATGCTGCTGATCAATATGTTCCAGCTGCGTTGTCTTTATTTGCTTCTTTAATGCTTTTATTCTGGTATATCTTAAGAATATTAATGAGTAGAAATAACTAATTGTAGTTAATAAATTATACTTTTGAACCGCGTTCCTTTTGGATACGCGGTTTTTTATTAAATCATTTTCTTATGTTCGAATTTTTCTTTGGCGCTTATAAGGATGCCACTACATTGCAAATCGTATTAGAGACGATCGTTTTTTTCTTCGGTATTTTTAGTGTTTGGTATGCGGGAAAAGAAAATATACTTGTGTTTCCAACTGGTCTAATTGCTACTGTTATCACTGTTTACTTATTATATAAAGCGGGGTATTTAGGAGATATGGTGCTTAATGGTTATTATTCAATTATGAGTATCTATGGGTGGTATAATTGGTCACGTGGTAAAGGGGGAGAGGATTCTCTTAAAATTAGTAGAACAAACAATAGAGAAAAATTAAATGGACTTCTCATATTCGTAGTTACCCTTTTTGTAATCTTTGGAGTTTATAAAGTTGCTGGAAATGAAATTATGCCAGAGAACTATATCGATATTTTTACATCTGGAGTTTTCTTTACTGGTATGTACTATATGGCACTAAAGAAAATAGAGAACTGGACTTTGTGGATTTTTGCTGATATTATATCTATTCCTTTGTATGCTTATAGAGGGTTAGGAATATTGGCTGTGCAATTCGCTATCTTTACCATATTGGCGATTATGGCTTATATATCGTGGTATAAAATTTTAAAAGCAGAAAATGAATAAAGAAATTATAGAAAGGGAATTAGACTTTAAAGCAGTGCGCAGTGGAGGTGCTGGTGGACAACACGTAAATAAAGTGTCTTCAAAGGTTGTGCTTTCTTGGAATTGTAGTGCTTCAGAAGGGCTTTCAGAAGAAGAGAAAATGTTGTTTTTAGAGCGTTTTAGCAATAGAATATCGAAAGATGGCTTGTTGGTTATGGATGCTGATAGTACCCGTAGTCAGATTAAAAATAAAGAAATTGTTATAGAACGTTTTTTTCAACTTTTGGCACTGGGTTTAAAAATTGATAAACCAAGGCGTGAAACAAAAGTTCCAAGACATGCTATCTTAAAGAGAAAAGACAACAAACAACAAATGTCTTTGAAAAAAGCACTTAGAAAGAGACCGAATTTTTAGTAAAAAGCATAGGTAACTAAATCTATTTCAGTTATAACTACAATATGAGATTTATTGTTACCTTTGCAAAATAAATCTCAAAGGGGTGCCACACGGCTGAGATCATACCCATAGAACCTGGGCGGGTAATGCTGCCAAGGGAGTAAAGTAATCGTAAATCAACGGTTGCTATGGAACAAGTGTAATTATTAATCTATTAAATAATTGCCCCTTTTATTTGTGAAAGTGTTTTTTACGAATGAAAAAAAAACTAACTAATCCTTTATTAGCTCTTACTTTGTGTGTTGGTGCACAAATGTCTTCTTTTGCACAAGAAAAACAAGTTAATGATTCTATCCACCATACTTCGTTGGATGAAATTGTTTTATCTGCCGTTAAAATTGACGACAAGACACCTATTGCATATAGCAATTTATCAAAGAAAAATTTAGCTGCTCGTAACTTAGGACAAGATATTCCGTCTATGATGGGATATATGCCTTCTGTTGTTACTACTACAGACGCAGGAAATGGTGTGGGATATTCAAGTTTTAGAGTTCGTGGTTCTGATGCTACAAGGGTAAACGTAACTTTAAACGGAATACCGTATAATGATGGTGAATCTCAAGGTTCTTTCTGGGTTAATATGCCTGACTTTACATCTTCTGTTCAAAGTTTACAATTGCAAAGAGGGGTAGGAACATCTACAAATGGTTCTGCTGCTTTTGGAGCGAGTTTAAATTTAAAAACAGATGACTATTCTCACGATGCTAACGGAGAAATTTCAAACTCTTTTGGTAGTTATAACACCAGAAAATCAACTGTAAAATTCAGTACTGGGTTGATGAATAACAAATTTGAAATCGCAGGTCGTTTATCTGATATGCATTCAGATGGATACATAGATCGTGCAGAATCAAAAATGAAATCGTACTATTTACAAGGGGTTTATGTAGGTAATTCGTCTTTGGTTAAAGCAATTGTTTTCGGTGGAAAACAAAAAACTTACCAAGCGTGGAATGGTGTTGAACAGGCTGATATTGATAAATACGGTCGTCGTTATAATCCAGCTGGAAAATATAAAGACGATGAGGGTAATGTACAGTTTTACAACAATGAAACGGATAATTATATCCAAAATCATTACCAATTACATTGGAGTGAGCGTTGGTCTGATAGTTGGACTTCAAACGTGTCATTGCACTATACAAAAGGGGACGGGTACTATGAAAACTATAAGAAAAATCAAAAGTTTAAAGAGTATGGCTTCAAACCTATTGTAGTTGATGGTAAAGAAGTGAATAGAACAGATCTTATTCGTAGAAAAGGATTAGATAATCACTTCTATGGTGCGGTGTTTAGTACAAACTATCATACAGATGATTTTAGCCTTTCAATGGGTGGAGGTGCTAATAAGTATGAAGGAGATCACTTTGGTCAAGTACTATGGACTAAAGAAGCAGTAGCGCATAGTTACAAACAAGAATACTACAGAGATAGTGCTGTTAAAACGGATATGAACTTTTTTACAAAAGCTACTTGGCAGTTTACAGATAAGTTTAGCTTATTTGGAGATATGCAATATAGACGTGTAACTTATCAAACAGAGAGTCTTGAAGTAGGAGATTTGAATGAAAACTTTATTTTCTTAAATCCTAAAGCTGGTTTAACGTATCAAGCAAATGAGAATAACCAAGTTTATTTTTCTTATGCAAGAGCTAATAGAGAGCCAAATCGTACGGATTATAAAGAAAGAAAAATGGATGTGTTGCCAAAAGCAGAACGTTTAGATGACTTCGAGTTGGGATGGAGATTTAACGGAAATGGTTCTACAATTAACGTGAATGCATACTATATGAAATACAAAGATCAGTTAGTTGTAACTGGTGATTTGAATGATGTAGGGGCAGCGGTTAGAGAAAACTCTAAAGATAGTTACCGTTTAGGTATAGAAATTGATGCTAATGTAAAAGTGTTAGATAAGTTATATTGGAGTCCAAGTGTAACGATTAGTTCTAATAAAAATAAAAATTTCGAGTACTTCTGGGAAGGCGAAAGAAAGAATTTTGGAACAACAGCAATTGCTTTTTCTCCTGATTTCGTAGCGTCAAACGCATTGACTTATTTACCTGTAAAAGGGATGAGTGTTTCATTGTTGACTAAGTTTGTAGGAGAACAGTTTATGTCTAATATTGAAACAGAAAATTCTAAGTTAGACTCTTATTTCGTAAATGATTTAAGTGCTACTTACGAGTTTCCAATTAAAGGATGGGTAAAGAGTATTGGAGTGTCTGTATTGGCTAATAATATTTTTAATGTGAAATATATTTCTAACGGATATTATTGGACAGGATATGATGGTACGAGTATGATGGATGGAGCAGGATATTATCCACAAGCAGAATTTAATATTTTAGCAGGACTTACAATTAAATTTTAATTTGTATCTTTTGATTGACAAATTGAAAAAAGATATTTAATAATTTACGATTACAGCAGTGATGGGTTGAAAAAGAACTTAGGTTCTACATTGTTGCAGAAAGCCTTTTACGAAAGTAAAAGGCTTTTTTTGTGGGTTTTATACAGAGTGTTTGTATAGTGTATGTATAGTGTATGTATAGTGTTTGTATAGTCAATGTATACTTTCTATGTAAAAAGATACAAGCATTCTACATACAGTGTACAAAAAGTATACAAACAACACGCATAAAACGGCTATAGCACTTGAAATGCATAGCATAAGTATTTAGTTTATGGGTGGTTATTTGAAGTTTTTTGTATGAGAAAAGAGTTATATACTCCCAAGTGAAGGTGTAATGAAGTTATCTTTACTTAAACAAAGTAGTCTTTGATATTGATTTCAAATCAAGTGAAAGAATACTACAAAGTTACCAATATTACAGATTGTTTTTATACTAATAATTAACAATTAAATAGTCTCCTTTCTTTGTCACAGGATAGGGTTTAAGTTGATAGTTTATACCAGGAGTAAGTGATTGTCCGGTTATCAAGCTAAATTGCGCTTCTTGTCCATTGTGCTGGTGGATACATTTACAATTTACATATACACCTTTGTTGTCTTTGCGCATTAATCGAGAACACGGTCGCTCAATTGCGTGATTAGGACAAGCTAAATCATAGGCGAAAAATTGTCCGCCACCATTAAAAATAGCTACTCCCATAATTCCTTCATTATAATTTATATAAACACCACCTGGGTTTAGTACTTCTAAGGCATCAGGATTGTTTAGATAAACTGAAAAATTAACAGGTTGACTTGGTAAATATGGGTTAGCGTATTTGCTATTGCTTTTACTACAAGCAGCCAATATTAAGAAAGAGAAAATAAATAGAAAAGCTTTTTTCATGGTATAAAGTATTTGCAAAACAAATTTAATTATTTAACTTTGACAAATAGAGTTCAAGATTTTATATATAGATTAAACGAAAAAAAATAATAAATATTTTATAGGAAGAATCCCGTTTTATGGGATTCTTTCTATTTATATAAACCAGATAATTATGAGTAAGATTTCGTATTATACTGCAGAAGGTCTAAAGAAATTGAAAGACGAGTTAGAGCAGTTAAAAAGCGTTGAGCGTCCTAAGGCTTCACAAGCTATTGCTGATGCAAGGGACAAGGGGGATTTATCGGAGAATGCTGAGTATGATGCAGCTAAAGAAGCACAAGGTTTATTAGAACTTAAAATCGCTAAATTAGAAGAAGTAGCATCTAATGCAAGACTTATAGATGAATCTCAATTAGACAACTCTAAGGTGTTAGTATTGTCTAAAGTTAAGATCAAAAACCAAACAAACGGAATGCAATTAACTTATACGTTAGTAGCAGAAAGTGAAGCTGATTTAAAAGCAGGAAAAATTTCTGTAACTTCACCTATCGGAAAAGGATTGTTAGGTAAATCTGTTGGGGATATTGCTGAAATTAAAGTACCTAATGGAATTATGAATTTTGAAGTTTTGGAAATCTCAAGAGACTAATTTTAAAAGAAGATATTATGAGTTCTATTTTTACAAAGATCATCAGTGGAGAGATACCTGCTTATAAAGTAGCAGAAGATGATAATTTTTTAGCATTTTTAGATATTAATCCTAATGCTAAAGGACATACATTGTGTATCCCTAAGAAAGAAATTAATAAGATTTTTGATATGGAAGAAGATCATTATATCGAATTAATGAAGTTCTCTCGTAAAGTCGCTATTGCCTTAGAAAAAGCAGTGCCTTGTAAACGAGTAGGTGTAGCAGTGGTAGGTCTTGAAGTACCTCACGTACACGTTCATTTAATCCCGTTACAAGAAATGGATGATATGCGCTTTACGAAAAAAGAAAAATTAACTCCTGAGGAGTTTGAAAGTATAGCGAAAACTATTAATAGTCATTTATAAGACTAATAGAAAGATAGAAGAGAGGCTGCCCCATTAGGACAGCCTTTTTATTTTTTATAGGTAATACAGAAGGTAGTTCCTTTTCCTATTTCTGAGTGCAATACTTTTATTTTACCATTTTGAAAATCTTCAACGATTCTCTTTGTTAGGGATAATCCCAATCCCCAACCTCTTTTTTTAGTTGTGTAACCAGGTTCAAATATTTTGTTGAACATTTTTTTAGGAATACCTCCTCCGGTGTCACTAATAAAGATATTTACTTGTTTTGTGTTTTCTTGAATTAACACATCTAAGCCTCCTTTTCCTTTCATTGCATCTATTGCATTCTTAATTAAGTTCTCTATTGTCCAGCTGTGTAATTCTTTGTTTAAAGGGACAAGAATTTCGTGTTGCGGACTTTCAAAGGTAAAGTTGATTTGCTTAGAGTTTCTCAATTGTAAATAAGAAAATATTTTCTCTGTTTCAGCTACAATATCAATATTGGTTAATTGTGGTTTGGAACCAATCTTGGAAAAACGGTCGGCAATTATTTCTAATTTCTTGACGTCTTTTTCGATTTCTTCAATTATTTGAGGGTCTACATTGTCTAACCTCATAATTTCTAACCAGCCTAATAAAGAGGAAAGTGGTGTGCCTATTTGATGGGCTGTTTCTTTTGCCATTCCTGTCCATAGTCTGTTTTGTGTGGCTATCTTATTGCTTCGATAGAAGTTGAATAATAAGATAGTGAAAAACAAAAAGATTAATACTAAGGAGATAGGGTAGTACTTTAACTTGGTAAGTAAAGACGAGTTTCCGTAGTATAGGTATTGTGTGCTTTTCCCTACTTTAATTTCGATGGGTGGGTTCTGAGATTTTAGCTTTTTGAGGAAGCGTATTGTTTTTTCAGAACTGTTAATAATTTTATCATCAATATTGATCATTGATAAAATACTATCCTTATCTGTTGTTTGTATGATAGGAATTGTACTGTTTTCTGTAATGATTAATAGGGGTAACGATAAGTCAGTATCAAATTGGGTTGCATCATTTAAGGTATTAGATGCTTCTGCCCAGATGTTCATTTTTATTCGTTCTTCTTCTTTGTAAGTTTGAAAGAAGGAATAGGTATTCCACAAAATAACCAATAGGGTAACGAATGCCATTGCAATGACAGTCCAGCGAAATATTTCTTTTTTTCTAGTCAATTTTTTGTTGATTTGTAATCAGTATTTAAAAGTAAATAAAATAAATGAATTGCATACTTAGTTAAGTAGCTAATAAAAATTTTTACCTTCATAAAAGCTTTTGTAACTTTACTTTTTGCACTTAATATTAATTATTGATGAAAACAATTACACCAAAAGACATATCAACAGTTGACTTACAGCGCTATTTACAAACTGCTGTGGGACCAAGACCTATTGCTATGGCAAGTACAGTAGATGCAGATGGACGACCAAACTTATCGCCATTTAGTTTCTTTAACTTGTTTAGTGCAAATCCACCGATCTTAGTTTTTTCGGCTTCAAGAAGGGTGAGAGATAATAGTTTAAAACACACATTATTTAATGTACAGGCGACGATGCAAGTTGTTATAAATGTTGTAAATTATGAAATGGTACAACAAACTTCTTTGTCGAGTACAGAATATAAAGATGGGGTTAATGAGTTTGTAAAATCAGGCTTAACAATGATTCCTTCTGAAATTGTAAAACCATTTAGAATTAAAGAGAGTCCGGTTCAATTTGAATGTGCAGTACAGGAGATAATTCCTTTAGGAAATGAAGGAGGAGCTGGAAATCTTGTAATTTGTGAGGTGTTAAAAATGCACATAAGTGAAGAGGTGTTGGATGAAAATGGAAATATTGACCAGCATAAGATTGACTTAGTTGCTCGTATGGGAAGCAATTGGTACACGCGTGCAAATGAAGGAATGTTTGAGGTTGAAAAACCATTGACAACTTTAGGAGTTGGGGTAGATGCCTTGCCTAAAGGAGTTGTAGAAAGTGGCGTTTTCTCTGGAAATGATTTAGGTGTTTTGGGTAATATAGAACAGATACCTACTGATGAAGAGGTTGCTGAATTTGTAGCTTCAAATAGTGAAGTACAAGAATTAGTAAAGCAGGGAAACCAAAGCGAGAAATTTAAAAAAGCAAAAAAATATTTAGAAGAAAATAATGTACCTTTGGCTTGGAAAACAATTTTAGCTAAATAGTTACATTTAAATAACGAGGTAAAAAAGATCAACATGGAAGTAACAGGAAGAATCAGATTAATAGGACAAACACAAGATATCAGCTCATCTTTTAGAAAAAGAGAGGTTGTTGTAACAACAAGTGAACAATATCCTCAACATATTATGATTGAGTTTACTCAAGATAGAGTAGGTTTATTAGATGCATATCAAGTAGGACAAGAAGTAAGAGTATCTATTAATTTGAGAGGAAGAGAGTGGCAAAGTCCACAAGGTGAAACAAGATACTTCAATACAATTCAAGGATGGAGAATTGAGCCTTTTGCTCAAGGACAAGAAGCTCCTCAATTCCAACAACAACAGTCTTACGGAGGACAACAAGGTGGTTTTAACCAAAACCAACAACAAGGTTCTCAGTTTGGACAAACAAATCAGTTTGCTCAACCAAACCAACAAGGTGGATTCAACCAAGCGCAACAACAAGGTGGATTCAACCAAGCGCAACAACAAGGTGGTGGAATGCCTCAACAGAACTTTCAGCAAGGTGGTCAACAACAGTACAACCAATTTGCTCAAAATAATAATTCTGGTAATCAATTCCCTCCAGCTTCAAGTTATAATGAAGAGGAACACGATGATTTACCATTTTAATTAATAGTATAATTTAATCCCTAAGTTCTCTTACTTAGGGATTTTTTTATTTATAACTATATGATTGCATTTTTAGACGAGAATACTTTATTTTTTCCTTCTGTTGATGAAACACACGAATCTGGTATTATTGCCATAGGGGGTGATTTGTCTGTTGAACGAATTACTTTAGCTTATAAATCGGGTATTTTTCCTTGGTTTGAAGATGGTGAACCGATTACGTGGTGGTCGCCTGAATATAGAATGGTCTTGTTTTTAGATGAATTACGCGTATCTAAGAGTATGCGAAATATCTTGAATAGAAATATTTTTAAGGTTACTTATAATACGTGTTTTCGAGAAGTAATTACGCATTGCCAGAATGTAAAACGAGAAGGTCAATTAGGTACTTGGATTACGGATGAGATGTTAGAGTCATATTGTAAATTACACGAATTGGGGATTGCAAAGTCTGTTGAGGTATGGCAAGAAGACCAATTGGTCGGTGGGTTATATGGTATGGACTTAGGACATATATTTTGTGGTGAGAGTATGTTTTCTCTTGTGCCGAATGCCAGTAAGGTTGCGTTTATTAATTTGGTAAGAAAGTTAGCGGAAGAGAATTATGCGTTGTTAGATTGTCAAGTGTATAATGATCATTTAGACAGTTTAGGTGCTCGTGAGATACACAGAGAAGAGTTTATGGAATACCTCCATAGGAAGTAATCAGAAACTGAGTTTCTGTACTTCCCAATGTAAGGTATCTATGATAAGCAACTGATTGGTCAAGTGGGGTAAACCTATGATTACTTTTAGGGCTTCTTGTGCCATCATTGTTCCTATAACTCCTGGAAAAGTTCCTAACACACCGTTTAGGCTACAATTAGGGACATCACTTTCATTAGGTGGTTCAGGAAACAAATCTCGTAGGTTTTTACTCTTGTTGTGATTAAAGACGGCTAATTGTCCTTGAAAACCTAAAATGGTTCCATATATAAGGGTTTTGTTTAACTTCACACAATAATCGTTTACTAAATAACGAGTTTGAAAGTTGTCAGAACCATCAATTATGTAGTCATAATTACGAAATAAATTTTCAATATTTTCTATTGTCAGCTTCTCGTTGTAAGCAGTAAATACAATGTTTGGGTTAAGCTTGTGTATTTGCTGTTTTGCTATTGCTGTTTTTGCAATGCCTATGTTTTTGGGCGTGAATAAGATTTGACGGTGAAGGTTGTGTTCTTCTATTACGTCAAAATCAACTACTGCCAAGTTGCCAACGCCACAAGTAGCCAAGTAGGTTAGGATAGGAGAACCAAGTCCGCCCGCGCCAATAACTAATACTTTTGCATTTTTGATAAGTAGTTGTCCCTCCACCCCAATACTATCCAAAGCCATTTGTCTGCTGTATCTCAAAAAATCAGATGTGTCTATCATATTCTATTGTTTATGAGTGATACGAATGATGCCAGTCTTTCCAAACAGGGTCATAGCCTTGTGCTTTTATCATTTCGATAATTTGCTCAGTTGACCTATTATCACATATTTCAAATTGTTCAAGGGAATCTTCATCAACAGAGTAACCACCAGGGTTAGTTTTAGAACCTGCACTCATAGAGGTAGCTCCCAATTTGATGATGTTATTTCGCAATACCTCATTTTCTCTGGTAGAGATAGATATCTCTAAATCCTCATTCCACAAGCGATAAGCGCATATCAGTTGCACTAAGTCTCTGTCGTCCATTATAAAGTTAGGTTCAATCATTCCTTCAGCAGGGCGTAATCTTGGAAAAGACACAGAATACTTGGTTTGCCAATACGTTTTTTGCAAGTAGTTTATGTGTAAAGCATTGAAAAAGCTATCGACACGCCAATCTTCAAGCCCCAGTAAAACACCTAAGCCAATTTTGTGTATGCCCGCTTTTCCAATTCTATCAGGCGTATCAAGGCGATATTCGAAGTTTGATTTTTTTCCTTTAGGATGATACCGTTTGTAGACTTCTTTGTGATAAGTTTCTTGATACACTAAAACAGCGTAAACGCCTAAAGTAGCTAAGGTACTATACTCGTCTTCAGAAAGAGGCTGTACTTCAATCGAGATAGTGGTAAAGTCTTTTTTGATTTGTTCAACTGCTTGTTTGAAATAGTTGATATTCACGGTGTAGTTAGCTTCCCCAGTTACCAATAAAATATGGTCATACCCTTGTTTCTTGATGACATCAACTTCCTGTTTAATCTCCAAAGAAGAGAGAGTTTTTCTCTTAATTTTATTGTCCAGACTAAAACCACAGTACGTACAAATATTTTGACACTCATTGCTCAAGTACATCGGTGCGTAAAGAGAAATGGTTTTACCAAACCTTTTTTGAGTAATGGTATGACTCATTTGTGCCATTGTTTCAAGATAAGGAGCAGCGGCAGGAGAGATGAGGTTTATAAAATCCTCAAGCGTTTTTTTAGGTTGTTGTAAACTCTGTTCAACCTGATGTACGGTAGTGGCGTATATTCTTTGTTTTACGTCTTCCCAGTTATATTGGTTAAAAGTATCTAAGAAAGCCATAGTTATTCTTGTAAAAAAGTAGTGAGTGGACTTGATGCTTGTGCGTGAGAACGAATACCTCCCAGTTTGGCTTCAAAAGCTTGTCTGCCTGAGATAACAGCATTTTTAAAAGCTGTAGCCATTAATTCAGGATTACCTGCTACGGCAATAGCTGTATTAACAAGAACAGCATCAGCTCCTAATTCCATTGCTTTAGCAGCATCAGAAGGAGCACCTATTCCCGCATCAACAATAACAGGGACATTGCTATTTTCGATAATAATTTCTAAGAAGTCGATAGTTCGCAAGCCTTTGTTAGTACCAATTGGTGCTCCTAACGGCATTACAGCTGCAGTACCCGCATCTTCTAAGCGTTTACATAAAACAGGGTCGGCGTGAATATAAGGCAAAATAATGAAGCCTAATTTAGCCAACTCCTCTGTAGCCTTTAGCGTTTCAATAGGGTCGGGTAATAAATATTTAGGGTCAGGGTGTATTTCTAATTTTAGCCAATTAGTTTCTAAAGCCTCACGCGCTAATTGTGCCGCAAATATAGCTTCTTTTGCATTTCGTGCACCAGAGGTATTAGGCAATAAATTAATATGAGGATGCTGTAGATGATTTAAGAGTAAATCAGTTTCTGTTTCTGCATCAATTCTTTTTAAAGCAACAGTTACTAACTCTGTTTCAGAGGCAAGCGTTGCGGCCTCCATCTGTGAGGGAGAACCAAACTTACCTGTTCCCAAGAATAGGCGAGAGTTAAATTGTTTATCTGCTATGTGGAGTGGTTTCATTTTAAAATATCGTTAAGTTGTGTGAGTATTTCTGTTTTGTCTTGCGCATTGTATAGCAGGCCTGACAAAGCTATACCGTGTACGCCAGATTGGATTATCGAATGAATATCGCTGATTTCAATTCCGCCAATAGCGATAATTGGAATGTTGATATGATCCTGTTTCATCTGTGTTAATAATTGTTGATAACCCTCTAAACCAAGAACAGGACTAAGTTTGGCTTTGGTTGTTGTAAATCGGTAAGGCCCCAGACCAATGTAGGTACATTGTTCGTATGCACGTTGTAAGATATGTTCATACGTATTAGCCGTTCCTCCAATTATTTTGTTAGGTAAGAGTAGTTTTGCTTGGACAACAGACAAGTCGGTTAATCCTAAGTGTACACCATCCGCATCTATTGCTTTTGCTAAATCTACGTGGTCATTGATAATAAGTGTAGCCTTATAC
This sequence comes from Myroides phaeus, assembly GCF_900099675.1. Taxonomy (GTDB): domain Bacteria; phylum Bacteroidota; class Bacteroidia; order Flavobacteriales; family Flavobacteriaceae; genus Flavobacterium; species Flavobacterium phaeum. Next base: position 3,945 of record NZ_FNDQ01000020.1, on the reverse strand, counting down.
GTTTCACAAAGTTTTTTTACCTTTTCGGCAGTACTCCATCGAATAGAAGATAAAGTGTTTTTAAAGCGGTATTGTATCCAATCTTGTCCAGCATCAAGTACTTTTTCAATGTGGTACAATTGTTCTTGTGGAGAATCACCGTGACTGATATATTGAATTTTAGATAGCATGATATCCTAATAATGTATGGTTAGACTCTAAGTATTTTTCCATGTATCGCTTGGCGTTATACATAGCATATTCTATTGGTTCTCCTAAAGCTAAGTTGGCAGCAATAGCTGAAGAAAGTACACAACCAGAACCGTGTTTAGGGTAGTCAGATAGTTTTTTGGGAGCAAAGGTTTGTATGTTTTGTTTGTGGATGAGGTAATCAAAACCTAAAGCATTCTCATTATGACCACCTTTTAGAATGACCGTACAATGCTGACTGAGTTGACGTGCTTTTTCTATGGCATCTTCATTTGTTTGTACCAAATCGTGTATCTCTAAGTAATTAGGAGTGATGATATCTATTTGGTTTAAAATCTGAAATAATGTCTTTTTCTCTATATTATCTGTAAACTCAAAAGCCCCAGTAGCTTTAAATACGGGATCCCACACGATTTTTGTCGTAGGATATTTGTCTTTGATGAGGTTGATATAAAGAAGTAAGTCTTGTGAATTTGGAATAACCCCTATTTTAACCGCATCAGGTTTATAGCGATTTAGTAAAGTAGTCAATTGTTGTACTACAAACGCTTGTTTCTCCCAAGAGACAGTCAATACATTCTCTTCCGTTTGTATTGTGTTGGCCGTAATTACAGCTAAGCCCAAAACGCTGTGGTTTTCAATTGTTTTAATATCCGCCAGTGTTCCTGCACCCCCTGTGGGGTCAAGACCTGCAATAGTTAAGACAATTGGTCGTAATGTTGACATAGTTCAAATGTTTTTAAAGGGTTTTCAGATAGCCATATACAACCAAGTAAGGCATAGTCATCCAATCCCATTTGTTTAATAGCCGGTATATCGGTTGGCTTAATACCTCCTAATGCTACTAATGTTGTATAAGCATTGTCTTTTTTAGCTAACTCCTCTGTCCAATTCATTGTTGATGCATAGCCAGGTTTAGATATACTTGGGTAAATAGGACTTATGAACGCTCTATGATAGATTGTTGATAACTTATTATACTCACTTATACAATGAACAGATGTTGATAACTTTGGTAAGTAACTGATATAGTTGTTAACAAGTGCTTCATTAATTGTTGATAAGTGCGTATAATAGCTGTCTAAATTGTTGATAACTCTTAAATACTGTTGAAAAAGGCGTTCATTGTTGTTAATAACCTTACTTGAAATGTGTATAACTAACTTTCTGTGATGCTGTTTATCTATCTTTTTGAGCCAAAGCTTTAGGTATTCAATATCCCAATCAGGTTTTCTAACGTGAGCAAGGGGCAAACCCTTATCAAACATTTTGTTGATAAGAGTTGCTTCTTGTTTTACCTCATTTGGCATCGTAATTAGAACCATTGTTATAGGTATATTTCTTTACCTGCCTCAATAAACTCTTCAGATTTTTCTTTCATTCCTTGTTCTGCCGAATCTCTAATCTCTTGAGATATTTTCATCGAACAGAATTTAGGTCCACACATTGAACAGAAGTGAGCTACTTTAGCACCATCCGCAGGAAGTGTTTCATCGTGAAACTCTCTTGCAGTATCAGGGTCAAGCGAAAGGTTGAATTGGTCTTCCCATCTAAACTCAAAGCGGGCTTTACTCAAGGCATTGTCTCTGTATTGCGAACCTGGATGTCCTTTAGCTAAGTCAGCAGCGTGAGCAGCAAGCTTGTATGTGATAACACCATCCTTTACATCCTTTTTGTTTGGCAAACCTAAGTGTTCTTTAGGCGTTACATAACATAGCATTGCCGTTCCGTACCAACCAATCATTGCTGCACCAATAGCAGATGTGATATGGTCATATCCAGGAGCAATATCAGTTGTCAACGGACCTAAAGTGTAGAAGGGAGCTTCACCACAATCGCGAAGTTGTTTCTCCATATTTTCTTTGATGAGGTGCATTGGTACGTGACCAGGACCTTCAATCATAACTTGCACATCGTGTTTCCAAGCGATTTTCGTTAACTCGCCTAATGTTTCTAATTCAGAAAACTGTGCTTTGTCATTTGCATCAGCAATAGAACCAGGGCGTAGTCCATCACCAAGAGAAAAGGCGATGTCATATTTCTTCATGATCTCACAGATATCTTCAAAATGAGTGTACAAGAAGTTTTCTTTGTGATGAAATAAGCACCACTTAGCCATAATTGACCCACCACGAGATACGATACCCGTAACGCGTTCTGCCGTTAAGTGAATATATCTTAGAAGTACACCAGCGTGTATAGTAAAATATGAAACCCCTTGTTCAGCTTGTTCTATAAGTGTATCTCTAAATATTTCCCACGTTAAATCTTCTGCAATTCCCTTCACCTTTTCTAACGCTTGGTAAATAGGTACAGTACCAATAGGCACAGGAGAGTTACGAATAATCCACTCTCTTGTTTCGTGTATATTTTTACCAGTTGACAGGTCCATTATTGTATCAGCTCCCCAGCGACAAGCCCATACTGCTTTTTCTACTTCCTCTTCAATCGATGAAGTAACAGCACTATTACCAATGTTTGCGTTGATTTTAACCAAGAAGTTTCTACCAATAATCATTGGCTCACTTTCAGGGTGGTTAATATTGTTAGGAATAATAGCACGACCAGCGGCAATTTCGTCTCTAACAAATTCTGGAGTAATATAGTTTTTAGGAGTATTAGCATTGAAACTATTACCAGGATGTTGGTGTTTCATTGCCTTAGTAGCTTCATTTAATTGCTCAATCTTTTGATTTTCGCGAATAGCTACATATTCCATTTCAGGAGTAATAATACCTTTTTTAGCATAGTATAACTGCGTTACATTCGCATTATCCTTAGCTACTTTTGGTTTGTGTCTAAATTCAAATCTAAGATGATCAAGTTTTTCGTCTTGCAATCTCGCTTGTCCGTAAGCAGAAGTGATATTATCTAAAATAGTAACATCATTTCTATCGAGAATCCATTGTTCCCTAATTCTTGGAATACCTTTTCTAATATCAATTGTGATGTTAGGGTCAGTATAAGGTCCAGATGTATCGTAAACAGTTACAGGTGGATTTTTTTCTGTTCCACCACTTGCCAGTTTTGTATCGCTTAAAGTGATTTCACGCATTGCTACTTCAATAGGAAATAGTTTTCCTTTGATGTATACCTTTTTAGAATTTGGAAAAGGCGTTTGTGAGATTTTTTCGTGTTGTTCCATGTGTTTATTTTTAGTTATGTTATTTTTTCAAATGGAATCAACCGCCTTGAGTGGCTGTAATAATCAAGATATTATCAGAAGGGTTTAGATAATAAGTAGCCCAATTATCTCTTGTAATCACTGTTTGGTTAACAGCAACAGCAATGCCTTTTTGATGCGTTGGCTTATGAATATCAAGCATATTTTTGATGCTTAGGATATCAGAGTCGAATTGTACTTTTTGATTGTTAATTTGTAATTCCATTCCTTTGTTAATTTTGAGATATAACTTTAGGAATGGCTACAATAAGGTACGGACGTACCTATTTATGATAGTCATCTTACTTTTCCCTACGCTAGTATTAACCAGATCAGGTTCAAAGGGTGAAGTCTCAGCCTACATAACGATGTAGACACCCCTAAAGTTGTCAGCAAATATAAACAAATTTTATTAGCAACCTAATTAGAAGATATTTTGTAGAAAGGTAAAAAAATAATTTATAAACAATAAAGGAGCTGTTAAGGGGGAAATTTAGGTGACTAGTCCTAAAATAGATTGACAAGTTTTTAAACAATACATCCAGAGGGATTTTCTCTCTGGATTTTTTTATGCACATAATTTGGAGTGAGCA